>JAKATL010000043.1 GCA_021827985.1 bacterium | reverse complement strand
GCCCCGTGAGCGTCAGCCACGGAAGCGTGTGCCAGCGCTGGTCCAGCAGCACCCCGGCCACGACCCCGACTCCGACCGTGAACGAGAAGACTCCCACCAAGGCGAGGGCCGCCCCGGGGCCCGGCACCCCCCCGGGCCGCTGCGGATCGCCCCCCAAGGACAACTCCGCGGGATCTTACCATGCCGGAGGCGCCTGGCGGCCGCGCCGATGACCGCACCTACACTTCCCCCGTGGTGATCGGGATCGACGCCAGCCGCGCCTTCTCCGCCGCCCCCACCGGGATCGGCGTGTACTCCAGCGAGATCATCTCGGGGCTGGCCAAGGACCCGCCTGCCGACCTCCGTCTCTACCTGAACGCCGGCCAACCACCTCCGGGCGCTCCCCGGCTCCCCCAGGGCAGCGAGTACGCGGCCATCCCTATCCGCAGGGGGTGGACCCGCCTCCGGCTGCGCTGGGAGCTGGCGCGTCGGCCGCCGGACCTGCTCTTCGTCCCCGCCTACCGACTCCCCCCGGGGCGGCTGCCTCCCGCGGTGGTCACGGTGCATGGGGTTGAGCACCGGATGACCGGCTCCGCCTATTCGGAGGCCGCTGGCCGCGCGGTGGATGACTTCGTCCGCGACACCCTGAGCCGCGCCCGCCGGGTCATCACCCCCTCGGAGACCACCCGCTCTGACCTCTGCCAGCTGTACGGGGCCGACCCGGCCAGGGTCACCGTTATCCCCCACGGAGTCTCGGACGCCCTCCTCAGCGCCGACCCCGGCGCCACATCCTCTGAGCTGGAGCGGCTCCGGGTCCCCCGGCCCTACCTCTTGGTGGTGGGGGCTCACCACCCCCGCAAGAACGTCCAGCAGGCGGTGAGGGCGCTGGCCGCGGCCTTCCCCGGAACCGACGGCGCACCGTCGCTGGTGGTGGCCAACGCTGCGGGCCCGGCCGCCTCGGAGCTGGCCCGCCTGGCAGACGAGCTGGGGGTTGGCCGGCGCGTCCTGCTGCTCCCGCACCTCGGGCCCGCGGCGCTCGCCGCCCTCTACCGGGGCTCGGAGGCGACGCTGGTGCCGTCGCTGTACGAGGGCTTCGGTTTGCCGGCGCTGGAGGCCATGGCCCTGGGCTCGCCGGTGTTGGCCGGTGACTCCGGGGCGGTCGCCGAGGTGGCGGCGGGGGCGGCCATCCTGATTCCGTCCCGGGACCTCCAGCGCTGGGCTGAGGGGATCCGGGAGCTGGTCACCAGTCCGGACCTTCGCCGCCACCTCGCCGGCCTGGGCAGGCAGCGTGCGAGCCGGTACACCTGGGAGAGGTCGGTGGCCGCCCACCGCGCGCTGCTTCTGGCAGAGCTCAGCGCAGGTAGAGGAGCGCCCTAGAGCCCGACCCCTCGACCCTCTCCAGCGCCACCTCGGCTCCCTTGACGGCGCTGTGGGCGGGGTCCGGGACCACCCGGGCGCGCATCCCGGTGCGCCTCACCAGGAGGTCCCGCCAGCCCTCCAGGTCCACCCCCCGCCCGGCGAGGTGCAGGGGCTGGCTCATGACCCGCTGGCGGTGGGTCTGGGGAGCCTCCTCGATCACCCCCTCGAAGACGCCCAGCACAGCCTCGGCCGCCCGCTCATCCGGAGCACCGGGGGCGATATCCGCCTCCACCGCGGAGTGGGCCAGCATCCCGTGGTGGCAGACGACCGCCGCCTGGGCCCCCTGGGGCAGGAGATAGAGGATGGGGCTGGGGTCCCAGGAGGTGACGGGAAGACCGGCGCCGAAGGCCAGTGCCAGCGGCAGGTCGAGGACGTGGGCCATCCGGGCCCCGGAGTCCAGCGCCGCCTGCAGCAGCACCCGCCGGGCCGAGGTGGAGAGCTGGGCGGAGACCGCCAGCACCAGCTCGTGCCGGGCGAAGCTTATGCGCCCCACCGCCCGGGAGCTGAGCTGGCGCAGCAGCTGGGCCGCCGCCTCAGCGTGGCGCAGCTCGAAGATCCCCATCGGCTCCACCAGCTCGGTCCCCGGGACCTCCCGGCGAGCCGCCTCGCCCGACGCCAGCAGCCGCCCCCCGGACTCCGCCCAGCGGAGGAGGTTGGGCTCGTCGACTATGATCCCCTCCCCCCGTACCCAGACCAGGACCCGGTCGGGCGCCAGCTCGACGGCAAAGCGCCGGCCGGCCAACCTCAGCCCTCCGCCCGGCGCAGCCGGGCACCCAGGGCGGTGAGCTTGGCCTCCAGCTCCTGATATCCCCGGTCCAGGTGTCTCAGCTGCCGGCAGGTGGTGGTTCCCTCGGCACACAGCCCGGCGATCACCAGGGCCGCCCCGGAGCGGATGTCGGAGATGCTCAGCTCCGCCCCGACCAGGGGGTGCCCCCCGTGGACCACGGCGATCCTCCCCTCCACATCGATCCTGGCCCCCAGGAGGCGCAGCTGCTCCACCGGCCGGAAGCGGTTCTCGTAGAGAGACTCCCAGACCGTGGACACCCCCCGGGCCTGGGTCATCAGGGCGACGTACTGCGACTGCAGGTCGGTGGCGAATCCGGGATGGGGCCAGGTGGTCATGTCCACCGCCGAGAGCGGTCCTGAGCGGGAGACCTTGGCCCAGCTGCCCCCCTCCTCCACGGTGCAGCCGGCAGCCCGGAGCTTGTGGAAGAGCTGGGTCAGGTCGTCGCAGACCACCTCCTCGATGAGGACCTCCCCCCCGGTGGCGGCGGCGGCGATGGCGAAGGTCCCCGCCTCGATGTAGTCGGGGCGGACCCGGTGGTGGGCGCGGTGGAGGCGCTCCACCCCCTCGATCACGATCCGATCCCCTCCCGCCCCCGAGATCCGGGCCCCCATGGAGTTCAGGCAGAGGGCCAGATCGGCCACATGGGGCTCCCGGGCGGCGTTGGAGATGACGGTGATCCCCTCCGCCCGCACGGCAGCCAGCATGAGGTTCTCGGTACCAGTCACGGTCGGCATGTCCAGGAGCAGGTGGGCACCGTGCAGCCGACCCGCCCGGGCCTGCAGCCAGGGCCCGTCCTCGGAGATCTCCGCCCCCATGGCCCGGAGACCCGAGAGGTGCTGCTCGATCCTGCGGGCACCGATGTCGTCCCCGCCCGGCCGCGGCAGGAGCGCCTCCCCACGGCTCCCCAGCAGTGCCCCCAGGAGGAGGAGTGAGGCGCGCATGCGCGAGGCCAGCTTGGGGTCGAGCGCCGCGTCGCCGGCCCGGGCCGGTGACACCTCCAGCTGCCCCGGGCGGCGGTCCACCGCCAGCCCCAGGCTCTGCAGGATCCCCACCATCGTGTCCACGTCCTCGATCGCGGGCACGTTGGAGAGCAGCAGTGGCTCCCCAGAGAGCAGCGCCGCCGCCATCTCCGGCAGGGCGGCGTTCTTGCTGCCGCTGACCCGCACCGAGCCGCGCAGGGCCCGGCCGCCCTCGATCTCCAGCCGGAGCCCGGTCACCTGGGCGGCTCCAGCCGGTGCTCGGGCTCGCGGTGATCCTGGAAGGCGAAACCTCCCCTCCTCCAGATCCGCAGCCCGAGGAGGACGAGCCCCACCACCAGCAACCCCAACGCCACGGCCAGGATCTTACGGTGGCCGAAGAGCGCCAGCCCGAGGCAGCCCAGGATGGCGGTGACCAGGTAGAAGGTGATCGCCGTCTCCCGGGCGCTGAGCCCCAGCGCCAGAAGCTGGTGGTGAAGGTGGCGAGCATCGGCGCGGGCGAAGCCCACCCCCTCCCGACGCCGCCGCCAGATGGCCCAGGCGGTGTCCCCGATGGGCAGCGCCAGGGCCAATACCGGGATGAACAGCGCCAGGGCCACGGTCACCTTGGCCACCCCCACGATGGTGATGATCCCCACCAGCAGCCCGAGCACGTGGCTCCCCGAGTCTCCCATGAAGATGCGGGCCGGGGCGAAGTTGAAGACCAGGAATCCCAAGCAGCTCCCCACCAGCGCCGCGGAGAGGAGGATCACCCCGCCCTGCGAGGGATCCACCTGGAGGCGGTTGACGGCCGCCAGGTAGAGGACCCCGCCCACGATGGCCACCACGCCGGCGGCCAGCCCGTCCACCCCGTCCAGGAGGTTGATCGAGTTCTGCATCCCCACCAGCCAGATCACGGTCACCGGGACCGCCGCCCAGAGGAGGTGGAGGTCCAGATGGGGCAGGGTGACGTAGGTGATGGAGATGCCGAACACGGCCGCCACCAGCAGGGAGACCACGATCTGGATCAGGAGCTTGGTCCAGTAGGGCAGCTGGAGGATGTCGTCGGCGGCCAGCAGCCCCGCCACCGCGACCGCCGCCACCACGATCTGGAGCCAGTCCTGCACCCCCCGCCCGAAGATCACCATGGCCACCACGAAGCCGGCCATCAGCGAGAGGCCTCCCAGCCTCCCGGTGGGCTTTTGATGGATGTTCCGGCCCCCGGGGAGGGCCACGGCGTGCAGGCGGAAGCTGAGCCAGCGGGTCAGGGGAACCGTGGCCACGGTCACGCCCACCGCCACCAGGAGGATGGGCAGGGCTACCAGGAAGTGGTGCTGGGGTGTGGGCAAGTAGCCCTCCTGGACTCAGGAGTAGGGCAGGGGGAAGGCCTCGCAGAGGGCCCGCGCCCGGGCCGAGACCCGGCGCAGGGTGTCCTCACCGTCCAGGTCGGAGATCAGCTCCGCCACCAGGGCGGCGATCTCGTCCATCTCCGCCGGACCCATGCCGCGGGTGGTCACCGCAGGGGTGCCGAGGCGCACCCCGCTGGGGTTGAACTTGGAGGCGGTGTCGAAGGGGATGGAGTTGCGGTTGACCGTGATCCCGGCCCGATCAAAGGCCTCCTGCACCCGTCGGCCGGTGAGCTGGAGGGGCCGGAGGTCCAGGAGCATCAGGTGGTTGTCGGTCCCCCCGCTCACCAGCCGCAGCCCCCTCGCCATCAGCCCCTCGGCCAGCCGGGCGGCGTTGGCCACGACCCGCTGCGCGTAGTCGTGCATCTCCGGCTGGCCCCAGGCGTGGAGCGCCACCGCCTTGCCGGCGATGGCGTGCAGCATCGGGCCGCCCTGGACTCCCGGGAAGACCGCCTTGTCCACGTCCTTGGCCCGGGATTCCGGGCAGAGGATCATCCCTCCCCAGGGCCCGCGCAGCGTCTTGTGGGTGGTGAGAGTGGTGATGTCGGCGTATGGCACCGGGCTGGGGTGGGCGCCGCCCGCCACCAAACCGGCGAAGTGGGCCATGTCCACGAGCAGGGCCGCCCCGACCTCGTCGGCGATCCGCCTCAGGGCAGGGAAGTCGAAGGTCCTGGGATAGGCGCTGGCTCCCGCCACCAGCACCTTGGGACGGACCTCCCGGGCCCGGGCCAGGACCAGGTCGTAGTCGAGCCGCTCCGTCTCCTCGCTGACGCCATAGAACTCGGCGTGGTAGAGGATCCCGCTGAAGCTCACCGGGGAGCCGTGGCTCAGGTGGCCCCCATGGCTGAGGTCCATACCCAGGATGGTGTCGCCGGTCTGGCAGAGGGCCATGTAGGCGGCCATGTTGGCTGAGCTCCCGCAATGGGGCTGAACGTTGGCATGCTCAGCGGCGAAGAGCCTCTTGGCTCGCTCCTGGCAGAGGGACTCGATCTGGTCAACCCACTCGCAGCCGCCGTAATAGCGGCGCCCCGGGGTCCCCTCGGCGTACTTGTTGGTCAGCCAGGAGCCGAGCGCCGCCAGGACCGCCGGGCTGGCGATGTTCTCTGAGGGGATCAGCTCCAGGGTGTGCTCCTGCCGGTCCAGTTCTCCCTGCAGGAGCGCGGCCAGCTCCGGGTCCGCCGCCTCCAGGACCCCCAGCCGTTCCGCGGCCACCGCCATCTCAGTCCCTCCGCGCTCCCGAGAGGTCCTCAAGCCCGGGCAGGGCCAGCTCCTGTGGCCCCAGCCGGCCGCGCCGCACCAGGGTGGGGGCCTCCCGGGTCAGGTCGAGTATAGAGGAGGGCTCCGAGCCGGGAGGAACCTCCGCCGGCGCGCTCAGCGCCCCGGCCAGCCCAGGGATCTCCGAGATCGCGGCGGCCGCATCCGGTACCGGAGGTCGTCCGTGGCGGTTGGCGCTGGTGGTGGCCAGTGGCCCTGCCACCGCCAGCAGCTCGAGCGCCAGCTGGTGACTCGGGATCCGCACCCCGACGGTCCCCTCTGCACCCAGGGCGAGGCCGGGGGGCCGCGCGGGGAGGATCAGAGTGAGGGGGCCTGGCCAGAAGCGGCCGGCCAGCTCCCGGGCCGTGGCGCCCAGCTCGCAAAAGGGATCCAGCTCCTCGAGGCCAGCCGCCATCAGGATCAGCGGCTGCCGCGGGGACCGTCCCTTGAGCTCGGAGATCCTCCGGACGGCGGCCGGGAGGTCGGCCCGGGCCGCCAGCCCGAACACGGTATCGGTGGGGAAGGCGACCACTCCGCCGTCCCGAAGTGCCCGGGCCGCGGCCAGGATGCCGTCGGCCCGGGCGGGCCAGAGGGGAACTTTGCTCAAGGTAGCCTGATCTCCAGAACCCGCTCCCGACCGGCGAGGTCCCGGTGCCTGGCGGTGGCGGCACCGCTGAGCGCCTCCTGGGCGAGGAGCTCCAGGGCAGAAAGCCGCCTAGGGTCCCCCTCGAGAAGGATCAGCGCTCCCGGCGCGGCGATGCCGGGCAGCTGGGGCAGGAGCTCTCGGTAGGGGCCGAGCCCGTCCGGGCCGCCGTCCAGCGCCAGCCGGGGCTCGAAGTCCCTGACCGTTCGCTCCAGCCCCTCCCACTCCGAGGTGGTGACGTAGGGGGGATTGGCGACCAGGAGCTGGTAGGGGCCGCGCCCCTCGAGCGGCTCCGCCCAACTGCCTGCAAGGACCCGGACTCTCTCCTCCAGGCTGTGGCGGGTCACGTTCTGCCTGGCCACCGCGGCGGCGCCCGGATCCAGCTCCACCAGATCGCAGCGTAGCTGGGGCAGGTTGGCGGCGAGGGCAATCCCCAGACAGCCGCTGCCGGTCCCCAGGTCCGCCGCCAGCTCGGCCCCCGGCTGGAGGCGGACCGCCAGCTCCACGAGAAGCTCGCTCTCCGGGCGCGGGATCAGGACCCGCTCGTTCACGGCGAAGTCCAGGCCGAAGAACTCGCGCCACCCCAGCAGCTGGGCCAGAGGACGCCCCTGGGCCCGGGCGGCCAGCAGAGGCCGGATCTTGGCCAGCTCCTCCTCCGCCAGCGGGCGTTCGAACTGGATGTACAGGCCGATCCTGTCCACCTGGAGCGCGTGGGCCAGGATCAGCTCCGAGTCGAGCCTGGGTGTCTCCGAACCGCTGGCTGCCAGGTGGCGCGTGGACCGGCGCAGCACCTCCAGTAGGGTCAGCGGCACCCTGGCTTCGGCGGGCGGCTCGGGAAGGGACACCGGCTGGCGGCGGCTCAACGTGCCGTCACACAGTTGTCACAGAATTGGATGGGTATGCTCTTCCATCTATGCGTTAGCCTCGGTTCGACGTGCTGCATGTAACCCATAAGGCTAGGGCGTCCCGCGGGTGGAGCCGCGGACAGGCGATGGTGGAGTTCGCCCTGGTCCTCCCGATCGCCGTGGCCATTCTGGCGCTAGTAGCCACCGGAGGCCAGATGCTGATGGCGGCCATCGACCTCACCCAGGCCGCCCGGGCCGGCGCGCAGGCGGTGCAGGGTGACCTCCAGCAGGGGGACCCAGCCAGCCAGCAGCTGGCAGACGCACGCAGTGCGGTGGAGGGGGAGCTCGGAGTCACCTCCCTCAACTGCGGCGGGAAGGGCGCCTCCGGCCAGTGCGTCACCGTGACCACCCCAGCCAGTTCCGGCCCGGGGCAGACCCTGGCCACCGTGACGGTCTGGCGGTCGGTGGACAGCTTCCTCCCGGTGTTCGGATCGACCTGGACGATCTCCGCCCAGGCCACCACCGACGGGTGAATGCCATGTATCGCTCAATGGGAACTAGGACCCCGCAGCGGTCCCAGGCCGGACAGGTGATGATCCTCTTCGCCATCAGCCTGCTGGTTCTGGTGATGATCGTGGGGGTGGCCATCGATGGCGGCTTCGGCCTGCTCCAGTACCGCCAGGCTCAGAACGCGGCGGACTTCGCCTCGGAGGCGGCTGCCCAGGCGCTGTACCCCCAGTGCACCGACACCGGCACCATGCCCAAGGGCTCGGACATCGTGGCCGACATCAACGCGGTGGTGGCGCCCAACTCGCCGTCAACGGCGGTGACCTTCCCCAATTACGGTTGGTCCGGCTACTACCTCAACGCCCACAACCAGCCGCTCACCGTGTCGGGACACGATGTCCCGATATATCAGCCCGGCACCGGCAACCCGACGACCCCGCCGATCGGGGCCTGCGGCGTGCATCTCAACGTCGCACCCCAGTGGCCACCCTTTGTGGCCCAGATCATGGGGGTGACCAGGCTCAGGACCGCAGCCGGAGCCTCCGCGCTCAACCCCGGGACCGGCAACGGCCCGACCACCAGCATCGCCTCGCTCGGCGAGCACGGGGCGCACACCATCCTGATGGCCGGCAAGGGGGTCTTCGAGGTGGAAGGGACCATCTATGACAACTCCGATGGCTGTCTCGCGCCAGGCGCCCCGCTCAACTGCTCCACCTGGGGCCAGGGAGACGTCATCGACGGCAAGCAGGGGGGGGTGATGTACGACTGGGGGCAGCTTGAGTACTCGGCCGCCGCCGTCAGTAACCCCTGGGATAGCTGCTTCAGCGGGATCAGCGAGTCGGCCGCCGCTGGAAAGAACTCGGGCAACGTCCCCTCTAGCTGGCCAGTCGCCAACCCCTCTGCCAACCCTCCGTCCTATGACATCCAGTGTTCTCCCCCCAACAACCTCTCGGGGGCGACCACCACCATCAGCACGGACATCTGGGTGGACGGCTGGGTCAGCAGCGGCCAGAAACAGATCACCAACCAGCTGCCCGCTAGCCCCCAGGATCCGGTCCCCGGCAACGCCGGATGCGGTGACCCGTCACTCGACGGACACACCTCCACGTCCGGCGGGGTCACCACCTACTACCCGGGCGTGTACCCCAATCCCGTGGTGATCACCGGAAACGCCGTATTCGACAACTGCAGCCAGGAGCTCGGCACCAACGCCGTGCCGCCGCAACCGGGCATCTTCTACTTTGACCAGGGGGTGGCCATCGAGCCCGGGGCCGGCGACACCGTGAGCGGGACCGGCATCCTCCTGGTGGCCGCGGCGCCCATCCCCGACTCCGCCCTCGCCAACAACGTGGGGGACGGTGAGCCCTACATCGGCTACGGGAGCAAGAACTGCACCATCAACTCCCAGGGGGACGAGGTCTGCAACAATGCAGCAGGTCAGTACTACGGCTGCAGCTCCTCGCACTCCGTCACCTCCTGGGCCGGGACCAACTGCAACGCCGACGACAACGCCGCCTGCGGGACGGACTGCTTCCACCCCAACCCGGTGTCCTCGGGCCAGGTTTCCTGCACTCAGTACCCGGTCTCCTGCGCGGGCCAGGGGCTGAACGACTCCATCTACATCGGGGGTCAGGGAACGGTCAATCTGAGCAAGCCACTGGACGGCCCCTACAACCAGTTCCTGCTCTGGCAGATCTCCAGCAACATGGCCAACATCGGCCTGGACAACCGGTTGGGGGACTCCAGCCAGATCACGCTCGACGGAGTCCTGGTCGACGACTCCAACCCGTCCGGCCAGAACCTGAGCAATGAGCAGTACTGGGGCGGAGAGGCCGGTGTTCCCTTCATACCTGGCGGGATGCTGCTGGCCGGGTATGGGATCGCCGGCGGCTCGGCGGGCACCAACTTCACCTGTGGTCCCGGCCAACCCGGATACGGCACGCCGAGCGGATGCAATGTCACGATCAACGGACTGGCCATGGTCGACATGTTCCAGACCGAGGGCTACACCCAGCTGGCGATCGACGGGACCGGGGCTCCTCTGCCCGGCCTCGGGTCCAGCGCCATCCTCACGGGCTGAGCGGTGGGCAAACCTCGGGAGCACGGACAGAGCGCGGTGGAGTTCGCCCTGGTGGCGCCGATCTTCTTCGCCCTGCTCTTTGGGGTGATCGCCGCCGGCTGGCTTTTCTTCCAATCCTCGGCGGTCAACGACGCGGCGCAGGGGGGCGCCCGCGAGGCGATCGTGGTCAGCTTCAGCGGCCAGCGCCTCACCCTGTCCGGCGGTTGTGCCACCGGCACGCCCGTCTCGGTGCAGCAGGCCGCCCAACACGCCGCCAACATCCTGCCGGTGAACCCCAACCCCCTCTGTCGCACCAGCAACGACTCATTCTGCCCTAGTGGCAACACCCTGCTGACGCAGGTCCCCACGGGCCAGGATGCCCAGGTTGAGCTCTGCGTCCAAGGGGGCGTGATCAGCCCCAGTGCCTACACCGTCAAGGTAACGTACGTCGCCCACCCGCTCGAGCCACTTCTGGGAACCTCGGTTACTCTCACGTCCACCAGCACGTTGGCCGCGGGGGCCTCATGAGGCGGCCGCTGAGGGGAGTTGGGCCGTCCGCGGGGTAGCCCCGGCCGCTGTCCGGCTCAGCCAGCCCCGGCCGGCAACCTGCCCGCCACTCGGTGGAGTTTCTCCGAAGCCTCACTCGCCACCGACTCCACTTCGGGGCCCGAGCCCCTCATCACGGCGCGAGGCTCCATGAAGAGGACCCTGGTGGAGCCGGCTCTCTCCTCCTCCAGCACCACGTTGCAGGGGAGGAGGACCCCCACCACGGGGTCCGCCGCGAGCGCCCGGTGGGCGAGAGCGGGGTTGCAGGCGCCCAGGATGCGGTAGGGCCGGAACTCCAGGTCCAGCTTCTGCCGTAGG
This sequence comes from bacterium, assembly GCA_021827985.1. Classification (GTDB taxonomy): domain Bacteria; phylum Chloroflexota; class Dormibacteria; order Aeolococcales; family Bog-877; genus JAJYXT01. Next base: position 10,949 of record JAKATL010000043.1, on the reverse strand, counting down.
GTGGTGCGCACGTCGATCTCGGTGAGGACCCCGAATCCCTCGGCCGCCAGCTCCCGCCGCACCGCCTCCTCTGCCTCCGAGATGGAAAGTGGGACTGTGGCCGAGAACGCGTACTCCCCGATGCTCATGCCGAGACCTCGGATCGGGTCGCCAGGGCCAGCACCCGCTCCACGAAGTGCTCCTCGGGCAGGGCACCCACGAAGGAGCGGCCCCCGTTGACCACCGTGTGCGGTACGCCGCGGACTCCGTGGCGCTGGGAGAGTTCAGGGAACTCGTTGGCCTCGACGGTCCGGGCGCGGACCTTCTCCGAGGCCAGCGCCATCCTGTTGGCCAGGCTGGCCGCCGAGGGGCAGTAGGGGCAGCTGGGGGTCACGAAGACAGTCACCTCCACGTCGTGGTCCAACCCAGCGATCCGGCGGCCGGCCGACTCGCTGAAACCGGACCCGGCTCCGCCGACCCGCTCCACGGCATCGATCAGGGTGGCGAACTCAAAGCCGCTGGGCAAACCCTGGAACAGCACCCGGGGCGTCTCCCCCGGCCGCGAGACCTCGATCTGGGGGAGCTGGTACTGGGCGGGGTCCGCCTCCACCAGCTCCACCGTCAGCTTGCCGGGTGCCAGCTCACCCAGCGTCTCCACCAGCTCACGGCTCTCCGGACAGGTGGGGCAGCTCTCGATCGAGGCATAGCGGAGGGTCAGGGAGACGGGCTCTTTGAGGGGCAGCAGCCGCCGGGCCACCTCCTCCTTGGTCCTCTCATCGATCAGCGCCATCTCCTTCCTCCTCGGTTTCCCATAGCCGGCACCAGCTCACCCCTCCGAGCCGGATTATACCCATGGGGGTATACGTCAACCACGCCGCCGGGAGGTCCTCCGGGACAGCTCGAGGAGGGCTACTCTTCGGCCGGCGGCTGCGAGAGGGCGCCCAGCAGGAGCCGGTCAGCGGCCATCTTGGCAACCGTTCCCGAGGGGTCATGGAAGTCACGCAGGTCGCGCTTGATCTCCGCGTGGACCGCCGCCGGATGCCTGAGCAGGCTGCCCACCATCTCCGACGCCACCTCCTCCAGCCTCTCGGGAGGGCAGACCCGGTTCACCAGGCCGAGGGCGCGCGCCGCGCTGGCGTCGAGGGGGGCGCCAGTCGCCGTGAGCCAGAAGGCCTGCCGTCTGCCCACAACCTGGGGGAGCCAGCTCAGCACCAGGGCCGGAGCCAGGCCGTGGGTAACCTCGGGGAACCAGAAGCGGGAGCGGTCCGAGGCCACCGTGACGTCGCAGAGCGCCGCCAGCCCCACCCCGAATCCCGCCGCCTCCCCGTCCACCTCGGCCACGGTCACCAGCCCGCTCTCGATCAGGCTGCGGTTGACCGAGGTCAGGGCGGCCACCGTGGCCCGGGCCCCCTCCAGCCCGTCCCGGCTCCGGTCCCGCCCCCGGCAGAAGACGCCGGGCTGACCGCGAAGGCGCAGGACCCGCGCCCCCTCCGGGGGCGCGGCCAGCACCGAGCTTAGCTCCTGGCACATCTCCTTGGTGAAGGAGTTGTCCGGAGGACGGACGAGCTGGGCCACCAGCACGTCCTGGCTCTCCCGGCTGATCGCCAATCCACTTCCCATCTAGTTCAACCTCCCCGTCTCGCCGCCGTACCAGTCCACCGCCTCCCGCGCCGTGCGCACCGTCACCGACCGCAGGTGGGTGAAGTCGTGGAAGGATTCCCAGCCCCCCTCACGGCCGGCCCCGCTGTCCCGCAGCCCGCCCCACGGTGAGGACGGGTCGAGGCGGTGGTGATCGTTCACCCACACCATGCCGAATTGCAGCTGCCCGGCGACCCGGTGGGCGCAGGCCACGTCCCTGGTCCAGATGGCCGACCCCAACCCGAAGGCCGAGGAGTTGGCCAGGGCCACAGCCTCCTCCTCGGTGGAGAACGGCACCACCACCGCCACCGGGCCGAAGATCTCCTCTCGCGCCACCCCCATCCCGGGGTCACAGTCGGCCAGAACCGTCGGCTCCATGAAGAACCCCCCCTCACAGCCGCGCGGCGCCAGGGGCGCGCCCCCCGCCGCCAGCCGGGCGCCGTCGGCGAGACCAGATCGGACATGGGCGAGCACCCTCTCCCGGGCCTCGGCGGAGATGAGGGGCCCCATCTGGCAGGCTGGGTCGGCCGGGTCGCCCACCCGGATCGACCGGGCGGCCGCGGACAGCTGCTCCAGAAAGGCTCCGTACACCGGCCGCTGGACCAGGAACAGCGCCCCTGCGATGCAGGTCTGCCCGGTCCCGATGAAGGCGGCGAACGCCGCTCCCCGGGCGGCCTCCTCGGGAGGGGTGTCGGCAAACACCAGCACCGGGGTCTTGCCCCCGAGCTCCACGGTGCAGCGGGCGAAGTGGGAGGCGGCCAAGACGGCGACCTCACGCCCCGCCTGGGTGCCCCCGGTGAAGGTGACCTTGCCCACCTTCGCATTCCCGGCCAGCGCCGCCCCGGCGATCGGCCCCCGGCCGGGGACCACGTTGAGCACGCCCGGGGGGATCCCCGCCTCCAGGGCAATGCGGCCCAGCTCCAGAGCGGTGAGCGGGGTGCGCTCCGATGGCTTCAGCACGACCGAGTTGCCGGTCGCCAGGGCCGGGGCCAGGCTCTTGGAGGCGATCATCAGCGGGTGGTTGAAGGAGGCCAGGGTGGCGGCCACCCCGATGGGGAAGCGCTCCACGTAATTGAGGTAGGGCCCGGGCATGGGGGCGAGAAAGCCGCGGTCGGCAAGCAGCAGAGCGGCGTTGTAGCGGTACCACTCAGGCAGGCGGGAGAGCTGCGCTCTGGTCTCCGCGACCGGCCTGCCGTTGTTGGCGGTCTCCAGCTGGTAGAGGCGGTCGAGTCTCTGCTCCAGGAGGTCGGCAAAGCGCTGCAGCGTCAGCGCCCGGGCAGAGGGGGCCAGCCGCGACCAACTGCCGCTGGCGAAGCTCTCCGCGGCGGACTCGACCGCCCGGTCGACATCGCCGGAATTGGCGCAGGCGGCGGTTGCCAGCGGCCGCCCGGTGGCCGGGTTCAGAAGCTCCAGCGGAGGGTCGCCGCCGGGCACCTCCTCTCCGCCGATCAGCAGTCCGGATCCGGCCGGAATGCCCGTCACCTCCCCGAGCGAGGCCTCAGCGGACGTCTTCGGCTCCCGGCCTAGTGGTGATGGAGGGACGTGGCGCCGGCCTCAGACATACCGAGGAAGAGGGTGCCAAGGTCACTCATGGCCAGCAGGTCCTTCGCGCTCCGGTCGAGCCGCAGCTGGCCATCGGTGAGGACGTATCCCCAGGAGGCAATCTCCAGGGCCAGGGCGACACGCTGCTCGATGAGAAGCACCGCCCGCCCAGAGAGCGCCAGCTGGGCGACGATGTCTTTGAGAACATGGGTCGCCACCTGGGGGGCCAAGTTGGCGGTGGGCTCGTCGAGGATGAGGAATTTGGGGTCGGCCATCAGGGCACGCGCGATGCCGAGCATCTTCTGCTCTCCGCCGCTCATGCTCCGCGCCAGCCGGCGGCGCAGCCCCTTGAGGGCTGGGAACGTCTCGAGGACCGCCTCGACCCGCTGGGGCACCTCTCGCTTGGCCAGCCGGTAACCACCCATCTCCAGGTTCTCCATCACGGTGAGGGTGGGAAAGACGTCGCGAAGCTGCGGCACGTACCCCATACCGCGCGCCATCCTGTCGTCCTCACCGAGCCCGGTGATGTCCCGACTCTCAAGACTGATTCGGCCCTGGAGCAGCTCCAGCTCCCCGGTCACCGCCTTCACGAGCGTGCTCTTGCCGGCCCCATTTGGCCCGACCACCACGACGATCTCTCCCAGCCCGACCTGTAGGCTCACACCACGCACCACCGGGACCTGGCTATAGCCCGCGCTGAGTCCGGTGGCAACCAGGTGGGGTGTCGCCCGCTCGGTCATCTCCGCGCCTACTCCAGCGCCAGCGAGGAGGGCATCAGGAGAGGTAGGCGGCCTGGACCTGAGGGTCCGCCACCACCTCCTCGAACTCGCCGGCAGCGATCACCTTCCCGAAGGCCATCACCACCACCCGGTCGCAGAGCCGCCGGACGACCTCCAGGGCATGCTCCACCACCAGGATGCCCAGCCCATCGGCGGCGATGCCCCGAAGGTCATCGATCAGCTTCCCGGTGAGGTGGGGGGCCACCCCCACCATCGGCTCGTCGAGGAGGAGCACCTGGGGATGGCGGACCAAACAGCGCATGATCTCCACCAGCCGACGCTGGCCCCCGCTCAGCTCCCGACCGTACAGGTCGGCCGTGTGAGTCATTTCAAAGCGCTCCATGATCCCAAAGGCCCGCTCTGACAGCTCCTGCTCCCGCAGGTGGGTGCGCCGGGGGTGCAGGATGACCGCCTTGAGAGAGGCACCGGAGTCGCCCTCCGCAGCCGTGACCAGATTCTCGAAAACCGTCATGCGGGCGAACTCGCTGGTGGTCTGGAAGGTGCGCACCAATCCCAGCCGGGCCCGCTCGTGGGGCGGCAGCTGGCTGATGTCCCGAGATCCCAGCAGGATGTGCCCCCGGCTGCGCTTGACCTGACCCCCGAGGGCCCCCAGGAACGACGACTTGCCAGCGCCGTTGGGACCGATGATCCCCACCACCTCACCGGGATACACCGCCAGAGACACGCCGTCGACGGCCCGCACCCCGCCGTACCCCACGGCGACATCGCGGGCCTCCAGGACCGGCGCCCCCGGAGTGGGCACCACCTGGGGATCCACCGCGCCGAGGGCCATGGGGCCGCTCACCTCAGGCGCTCCCTTCTGCCGGGGCTGGTTCCCTCGGTGACCCGTGGAGGGAAGCCTTCAGCCGCCGCTCGGGAATGATGCCTCTGGGCCTGAACAGCAGGCAGAGCATCCAGGCCAGGCCCACCACCACCCACTCCAGGGAATCGGTGAGGCCGGGGTAGCCGACAGCCGGGAGGAAGCGGGGGATCTCCAGGAAGATGATCGGCACCAGAAGGGTCCCTACCAACACTCCCCGGTAGTTGCCCACTCCTCCGACGAAGATGGCGGTGAAGATGACGAAGGTCTCAGCGTATCCCCAGGCCCCAGGGGACCAGGCCCCAATGTACTCAACAAGGAGGCCCCCGCTCAAGCCCGCTATGGCCCCCCCCAGGACAAACACCTGGAGCCGGAGCGAGGTGATGTTCAGCCCCATTGCCGAGGCGGCGTCCTCGTGGTCTCGCATGGCCCGCAGCGACCGGCCCCAGGGAGATCGTGAAAGCCAGATCACCCCCAGGCAGACCAACAGCCCGATGATCGCCGCGTAGCCCAGGTAGAGGAAGGGGGATCCCGTGGCCGTGGCCCCGAAGAGCTGGCCGAACGGCCAGGTGACCCCAGTCAGCCCATTGGAGCCGTTGAAGAGCGGCACATCCGCAGAGACCACCTGAAGGGCTATGAGGGAGACGATCAGAAGGACGGCGGCCTGGTAGTCCCGCCGCATCCGGCGCAGGGCGAAAAGCCCGACCACCAACGATAGGACGGCCCCGGCAAGGGTCGCGGCCAAAAGTTCCAGGGGGAAGGGAAGGTGGCTCCCCAGGATGTATTGCTGGAAGGAGGCCTGCCCCCCGCTGGGCCCCAGAGTGACCACAGCGGCGACATAGGCGCCTGCCGCCTGGAACACGATGAACCCGAAGTTGACCACTCCGGCGTACCCGAACTGGAGGTTCAGCGAGAAGGCGGAGAGGGCGTCGACGACAAAATAGACCAGAAGGGTGGTGATGTAGAAGGACCAGGCGCCCACGTCAGAGCCGCCCTCCAAGCAGGATGTCCAGCGCGCTCACAGGACCAGCTGCCGGTCCTCGGCACCGCCGAAGACCGCCCCGGGGTGGAGCAGGAGCACCACCACCAAGATCGCGAATCCCGCGACCGTGCTGTAGGCTGCCCCTCCGAAGCCAGCCACGATCTCGGTCACCAATCCCATCACCAGTGAGGCCACCACGGCGCCTCGGAGCGAGCCGACCCCACCCAGGATCGCCGCGGCGATGATCAGCGGGAGGAAGAGCTCTCCCGTGGTGTAGTCGACGCTCTGGGTGCTGATTATGTATACGACCCCGGCGAGGCCGCAGAGGCCGCCGCTGACCAGCCAGGTGACCAATACCACCCGGCTGGTCTTGATCCCGCAGGAGCGCGCCAGGCTCGGCTCCACCGCGGTGGCGCGGAGAGCCTTGCCCAGCTTGGTCAGATGCAGCGCTGCTTCCACTGCCACCAGCAGCACCAAGGCGATGCCGATGATCCCCACCTGGATCGGGGTGACGGCGATGGGCCCCATTCGGATCGGCGAGCCCTGCAGCACGGTGTAGCCGTAGATGGCGTTTTGGGAGATGGCCTGGATCCCGTAGTCGATCACCAGGGACATCCCCAGGGTCACCATCATCATCTCGAACAGCTGAGTGCGGCGGCGGGCGTAGAGCCGCAGCACCCCCCGGCCCAGCAGCACCGTGGCCAGGGCACCGGCTACGGTCCCCAGGGCCAGCCCTAGCCAGGGGCTGAGGCCGGCCACGTTGACCAGGTAGGCGGTGAACGCCCCGATGGTCATCACCGATCCGAAGCTCAGGTTTAAGACGTTGGTCAGACTGAACTGGAGGGTGAATCCCATCGCCGCCACTGCCAGGATCGCGGCCACCACGATCCCGTCGGCGGCGGAGCCGAGCAACTGGGCCAGCACCTTACGCGACTCCCTTGACCGGCACCGCCTCGATGGCCGCCACCGAGACCTGCCCAAGGGAGACGGTCTTGCCTGATGCCGACAGGGTGACCGCCTCCTGGTTGCCGAAGGAGTTGTGGTACTTGTTGAAGTCGATGAGCCCAGTGGCCCCGAAGTACTCAATCTGCTTGCCGGCGTTGAGCGCCTTCACCCCCTGGGCGAAGTTGTACACCACCGTCTTGCCAGGCCCCGGGTCGGCCACCTTGGGGATGTAGTTGTTGTAGACGGACGGGGTGGTGCTCTTGGCCGCCACCATCGCCAGAGCCAGGGTGATGATGCCGTCGTAGTAGGTGATGGCGAAGGGGTTGTTCTCCGCCGAGTTCACCGAGACCGGCAGCTGGTGGGCGGCCCCCTTGACGGCATCGTTCCAGGCGGTCACCGCTGCGGTGGGCTTGGAGGGGGCGGTGATCAGCGAGGTGAAGTACTGGTGGAAGTCGGTCGGCCCGATGGCGTTCTGAACCGCCGTCAGCCAGGGGGTGGTGTAGGTCGCCTCGGTTCCGATGATCGGAACTAGGCCGCCGAGGGACTTGAGCTCGCCGAAGAAGGTGCCGGCGGTGCCGGCGTCGGACTCGGTCATGATCACGTCAGGGTGGGCCTGGATCAGCTGGCTCACGGACGACTGGTAGGAGCTTTGATCAGGGGTGAGGCTGATGTTGGCCACCACCTGGATGTGCATCGCCTGCAGGCTGGCCAGCACCCCGGGAAGGTCCCCCTGTGAGCCCGCGTCGGAGCCGAAGACCGCGGCCACCCGGGTGTAGTGCTTGCGCTGGGCCCAGAGCGCCATGGCCGTCCCGTTGGCGGAGTCCGGGGGGAAGAGCCGCCAGAAATACTGGTAGTGGCTCTGGTCGTAGGCCGACTCGCCGGCGACCGCAGTCATTGGGATCTTGGCCGAGTTGAGCACGGGGACGATTGTCGGGGCCGACGCCGTCCCTGGGCCAGCCACGGCCACCAGGTTGCTGGTGGTGGCCAGCAGCTGCTGGACCGCCGGCAGGGCATCGGCTGGGTCGCCGCGGGTGTCGACCCCCTTGTAGACCAGCTGGTGCCCCAGAACGCCGCCTGCATGGTTGATCTCGTAGAGGGCGGGCAGTACCCCCTCGGACTGGTTGGAACCCTCGAAGCTGCTTGTACCGGTGATGGCGATCACCCCGGCGACAACCAGCGACCCCTTCTTCCCCGAGCTGGCTGTCGACCCGCAGGCCGCCACTAGGGTCGAGAGCGCGGCCAGCGCGACCGCCACCATTAACTTGCGCGCTTGCAACTTGGACCCTCCACAATCGCACGTCGGACGTCAAGCCCCCACTCAATGGCACTTGAGCGGTGGTGGGGACGGCACCGCCGGGTAGGCTGCAGCAACGAGAGACCAGGGCATCTTTCGGTAGCGGAAGCGCGGTGTTTGCTCACTCGGTCACCCGGTTGACGAGACGGCCCAGGCCCTCGATCTCGATCGCGACCTCGTCGCCCGGGCCAAGGAAGCGCGGCGGATCGAAGCCGGCGCCCACCCCCTGTGGGGTGCCGGTCGCGATCACGTCACCGGGCAGAAGAGTGATCCCCGCCGAGATGGTGGCGATCAGGGCCGGGATGCTCGTGATCAGCTGCGAGGTGTTGGAGTCTTGGCGCAGCTCCCCGTTGACCCAGCAGCGGACATCCAGCCGGGACCCGTCCACCTCGTCCCGGGTGGTGATGGCGGGGCCCATGGGGCAGAACCCGTCCAGCGACTTCCCGATGAACCACTGCTGGTGGTCGCGCTGGAGGTCGCGGGCCGTGACGTCGTTGAGGATCGTGTAGCCGAAGACGTGGTCCATAGCGGACTGGGCAGAGATCCGGCCCCCTCCGGTGCCGATGACCACCGCCAGCTCTCCCTCGTAGTCCAGCGCCCGCGTGAGGTCCACGTGAGCCGGTATCGGGTCTCCCGGCCCGATCACCGCGGTGGTGGCCTTGGTGAAGATCGCCGGCTTGGGTGGCGGCCCCTGGTTGCCGCTGACAAAGCCACTGCGCTCGATCTCGGCCACGTGCTCGGCGTAGTTCTTGCCCACGCAGAAGACGTTGCGGTGGAGGGGAGCGAGAGGGGCGAGCAACCTCACGGCGCCCAGGTCCAGGCCGTCCCCGGACTGGGCCGCCTCGCCGAGCCGGTCACGCAGCTCCGGCGACCATTCGGATATCAGATGGGACATGTCCGAGTCCGACCGCCAGGCCCCAGCTCGACCCAGCGGCACCACCTTCGTCGCGTCGGGGGTGAACACCCCCAGCTCCGCCTCCGACCCAGCGACGAAGCGCACCAGCCTCATCGGCGAACCAATGTGACCAATCGGATGGATACGCGGCATTTGGTGACATTGGTCATGAGAGTGGTATCCTAGGGGCCGACCACCCGCCTGTCAAGGCGCACATTGGACCCTGGCGAGAGGACGCGAAGAAGAGACGGCCGTGCTAGCATCCGGCCCCAAGATGATGGTTGCCAACGTGACTTCCCCGGACGCCGTCACCGCTCTGGTGGAGCGCACCATCCGGGAGTCGAGCCTCCAACCAGGAGACAAGCTTCCAACCGAGCGAGAGCTCGCCGCCACGACAGGCGCCGGACGGGCCGCCGTCCGTCGCGCCCTGGGGTGCCTCGAGGCCGAGGGCCGCGTCGTCCGGCAGGTGGGCCGAGGGACATTCGTGGCCATCCCCGCTGAGCACCCGGCGGAGGAGGCGGAGTTCGACGTGAGCCCCATTGAGATCATGGCGGTCAGGGCAATCCTGGAGCCGGGCCTGATGCCGCTGGCCGCCGTGGCCGCCAACGGGTCTGACTTCGCCGAGATGGAGCGGTGCCTGGCGGGTGGCGATGACGCCGACGACTACATGGAGTGGGAGGCGTGGGACGCCGCCCTCCACCGGAGCCTGGTGCTGGCCACCCACAACAGCTTCTTGGTCCGCATCGGAGAGCTGGTCTCGGCCGCCCGCCTCCATCCGGCCTGGGGGACCCTCAAGCGCCGGAACTCCACCCCGGGCCACCTCGCTCTCTACCGAGCCGATCACCGGACCATCGTCCGCGCCCTGGTGGAGAGGGACGCTGATCTGGCCCAGAGGGCCATGCAGCTTCACCTTCAACGAGTCCGCGGGCACCTCCTGGGAGACCACGGCGGGACCTCACCATTTCCCCCCGGGTAGGCTGACCCACCGCTCCCTTGACGTCCGCCGGGTCGACACAGCGGCGGGAGTTGCCAGCGGCGCTTGGCCGGGGGGCCATGGGGACTGGGCAGGCACGGGTGGTCAGGAGGGCCGAGTCGAACTCGGTATCGCGGGGTGACCACGGGTGCGATCGTCAACCCGGGCATGCGGGTCCGTGGTGGGCCGCCGGAGGCGGCTGGGTGACCCGCCGGCGTGCGGTGCTCCGGAAGTCAGTCCAGGCCGCGGCGGCGGCACTGGCGGTCCTGGCCTCTGGCTGCGGGGCGGCTGTGCCGCGCACCTCCTCTTCCCGCTCCAGCTTGGCCGCCTCGCCGAGCCCCTCCCCTCCGGCCTCTCCAACACAGTCACCGCGAATTTCCCCCACCGCCGCCCAGCCCTGCGGGCTCGGCGGCCAGGGCCCGGCGACCATCCAGCACGTCGTCCTCATCATCATGGAGAACCGTGCCTATTCGGAGGTGATCGGCTCGCCGGACGCTCCCTACATCAACCGGCTGGCATCGGTCTGCGGTCTGGCAACCGGCTATCAGGCGGTCGCCCACCCCAGCCTTCCCAACTACCTGGCGCTGACCTCAGGGTCGACTCGGGGGTAACCGATGACGGCGGTCCGGACCAGCACCCGCTGCCGGCGCCGAGCATCTTCGGACTGCTGGGGACCAACTGGCGCTCCTTGGAGGAGAGCATGCCCGCCAACTGCGACCGGCAGAGCGCAGGCGAGTACGCCGTGAAGCACAATACCGCGGCCTATTTCACCTCGATCCGCCAGGCCTGCCGGGGGCAGGACATGCCCCTGAGCACCCCTCCCGATCTCTCCGCTGCGTTCACCTTCGTCACGCCCAATCTCTGCGAGGACATGCACGACTGCGCCACTTCCGCCGGAGACAGCTGGCTCGCCCGGGAGGTGCCCTGCTGCTCGACACCCCGCAATACCTCTCGGGGCAGACCGTGATCTTCATAACTGACTTTCCGCAGGTGGGGTAGCTGAAATCGTGACACATCAAGGCTGGGCTCGGCGGTAGAGGGCGGGTGACATGCCGAGGAGCCGGAGGACCCGGCGCTGGATGGGAGTGAGCTCAGGCTCGAA
>JAKATL010000042.1 GCA_021827985.1 bacterium | reverse complement strand
CTCGGCATCCGGCCAGGACACCAGTGCGCAACTCTGCCCGGCCTCACCTGGGCACCGGCCCAGATGGGTGTCCCTCGGGCGCGGCTTCCACCGCAACGCCCATGCCACCGCGGTCGTCCCTCGTGGCAACTTCGGCCCCAGGGCGCTCGGCTACGCCCCGCTTAGAGTCGCTTAGAGTCGCAGAGACGCTGCGATAGGTCAGAAGGAGAAGCACCGTCACCAGGAGAACCGTGGCCAGGAGCAGAACCCCGTCGATCCCGGAGAAGACGGAGGCCGTGTCCGTCAAAACGGCGGCCGGTCCCCCGACGCCGGTGGAGACACCGGGCGGCGGACCGGTCAATGCCGATCTCAGGCGATTGATGTCGGTGGCAACGGCGGTAGCCGATGTTCCGGCCCGGAGCGCCACCTCGAGAATGGCCCCGCGGCGGCCGGCGGAAACGGCCACCGGCGACACACCGCTGGCGCCCACCAAGCTGAGCCCGTCAATCCGCGACCGCAGCGAGTCGGCGTAGGCAAGGTCCTTTTCGCTGAGACCCTCGGCCCGGTAGAGAACCACCAGAGCCGCCAGACGATTGAGATCAGGAAATCGCGACTCGAGGTCGGAGACCACTGTCGACGGGGCGCCGGAGGGGACAAAGCTAGCCTGGCTGTTCTGCTCCACCGCGGCCAGCTTGGACGAGAACGGGACCAGAGCCGATGCCCCCAGCAGCCAGACGACGATTACGATCCACTTCGAGCGGCGGCCGGTGACCAGTGAGGCGAGCCAATTCATGTGGAGACTTCCCGTACCGTCGAACCGATTCAGACTTACACCGACTCGCAGAAAGTATACAGACTGTCTATAGTGCGCCACAATGTCTAACCAGGATCCCCCCGGCCATTCTGGCCGTCCCGGCGCAGAGGGCGCATGGGACGCGACCCTCTCCCGCCACCGCTCGCGGAACCGGGAGCGGATCGCCGCCACGGCCATGGAGCTGATTGGCGAGCACGGGCTGGCTCACGTCAGCATGTCCTCCCTAGCGGAACGCGCGGGAGTCTCGCGAGCAACCCTATATCACTACTTCCCCGACCTGGACCACGTACTGCTGGCCTGGGTTGAGCTGCAGGTGGACCGTTTCGTTTCGCGGGTCGAGCTGTTGGCCGGCGCGGAGCCCGACCCGCGAGCCCGGCTGACCCTCATCATCGCCCAGCTGACCGACTACTTCGCCAGCCGCGACCATCGTCTAGGGCTCGAGCAGCTGGGTACGCTGGCGGTCGCCCCCGTCACCGCCAGAGCGGTCGCAGAGCGGATGTCCCCGCTCATGGAGCTGGTCTCCGACTGCCTGCGCACCGGGCAGAAAATGGGACAGTTCCGCCCCGAACTGGACCCCGAGGTTCACGCTTCGTTGATCCTCGGTCTGTTGGGGGCAATGCGGCCCCACCTGGTATCCGGACGCTACGCACCGGGCGGCGCGGCGCGTGCCGTGAGTTCGCTGGTACTGGAGGGGGTGACGCGGAGGTAGGACAGGACCGCCACCCGGAGAGGCGGCGCCTGTCCAGGTAGCGCCAGCTCACCCCATCCCACCTCAGGAGACGCTCAGACGTCGAGCTGAGAGGAGTGGACCCTAGACGTCAGGCCATCCCCCGGAGGGCCGAAGAGGCGGTCTCCGGCATCCCCCAGCCCGGGGACGATGTAGCCACGTTCATCCAGGTGGGGGTCCACGGCGGCGCACCAGACCTCCACTTCCGGGGCCTCAGCATGGAAGCGGTCCAGCCCCGGTCGGCTGGCAACCAGGCTCAGGACCTGGACTCGGGCCGCCCGTCTCCTCTCCATGAAACGAACCGCCTCGACGAGCGAGCCGCCGGTGGCGAGCATGGGGTCGCAGACCACCACCCGCCGGCCGGACAGATCGGCCGGGAGCCCGTCGAGGTAGCAGACAGCGGCCAGAGTCGACTCATCCCGCTTCAACCCCAGGTGCGCGACGTCACAAGTGGGGGCCACCAACTGGACTCCCGGCACCATACCGAGACCAGCCCTCAGGATGGGCACCAGCAGCGGCGCCTCCACGATCTCCTGGGACTGTCCCTCCCCCACTGGGGTCCGGACGGTGATCGGTCCTGTCTCCAGATCACCCAGCGCCTCGAAGGCGAGGAAGCCAGCAGCTTCGGCAACCAGCTCGCGGAAGCGAGAACGGGAGGTTGCCTCGGCCCGGAGCTGGCCGAGGCGATCGGCCACCGTGGGGTGGCGGCAGACGTGAACCCAGTCGGTCATCGGCCGATCTTCGCGCCTGTAGCCTCGGCGGCGCCGGCACGCGCCGCCCCGGAGATCCCGTGGAGGCCCACCGAGGCTGCGATGCGGGCCAGGTCGGCCGCGGAAAGAGGTCCCCCGGGGCGATACCACTCGCTGATGGAGTTGACCATTCCGAGGAGGAGCCGGGCTCCGAGACCCGGCTCCAGACCCTGGCGGAGGCCTCCGGCGTTGGCAGTCGCCGCCACCAGCTCCGCCACCGCTCGGTCGAAATGGCGCCGCCGCTCCAGCGCCCAGATTTCTGTCCTCGAGTTCCCGCGCACTCGAAGCAGGAGGGTGACGTAGGGCAATTCCTCGACCAGCACCTCGACGGTGCGCCGCAGGAGGTGCTCCAAGCGAGCAGGAGGCGGACCCAGGCGCGCCTGCTCCTCCTCAAGGACCGCGAAGAGGGCATCAAGGGCTCGGCTGAGAGCCCGATGGAGGATGGCTTCCTTGCTGGGGAAGTGGTGGTAGATCGAGGACTTGCCCAATCCCGCCGCCTCACCCAGTTGCGCCATGCTGGTCGCCTCGTAGCCTCGGAGGATGAACTGTTGGACCGCGACCTCGAGCAGGCGGTCCGGGTCATACCGCGGCCGCTTGATCGCGGCACTCCGAACTCGGTCAGCCACGTCGCCAAGTATGGGACGGCAAATTGACACCGGCTGCGGTCCAGTCCAAAATGGGCACCGAACGACCGGTCGGGAAAGGATCAGCCATGCCCCCCACCAACTCCGACGAGAGTCGGGACCTAGCCTTCCAGGAAGCCATCGACGCAGACCGCACGGTGGAGCCCCGCGACTGGATGCCGGAGCGGTATCGGAGCACCATGGTCCGCCAAATCGCCCAGCACGCCCACTCGGAGATCATCGGGATGCAGCCCGAGGGCAATTGGATCACCCGTGCCCCCTCGCTGCGTCGCAAGGCCATCCTCCTGGCCAAGGTCCAGGACGAGGCCGGTCACGGTCTCTACCTGTACGCAGCTGCCGAGACCCTGGGAGTGGGGAGAGGCGAGCTGACCGAACTTCTCATCACCGGCCGGCAGAAGTATTCCAGCATCTTCAACTACCCGACCCTGACCTGGGCCGACGTGGGAGCGATCGGCTGGCTGGTCGATGGTGCCGCCATCACCAATCAGCTCGCCCTCACCAAGACCTCCTACGGGCCGTACGCCCGCGCCATGGTACGGATCTGCCGAGAGGAGTCCTTCCACCAGCGCCAGGGCTTCGAATTGCTGGCTGAGCTGTCCCGCGGCACTAGGGCGCAGCACGAGATGGCTCAGGATGCGGTGAACCGCTGGTGGTGGCCGGCACTGATGATGTTTGGGCCACCGGACAGTGAATCGCCCAACACGGCCCAGTCGATGGCCTGGAAGATCAAGCGGGTCAGCAACGACGATCTGCGCCAGCGCTTCGTGGACATGACAGTCCCCCAGTCCCGGGCGCTTGGCCTGGATCTGCCCGACTCGCAGTTGCGCTGGAACGAGGCTCGCGGCCACTACGATTTCGGTCCCATCGACTGGGAGGAGTTTCGCCAAGTGGTCGGAGGCCACGGTGCCTGCAACGCCCAGCGGATCGCGGTCCGCCGGGCAGCCGACGAGGGTGGCGCCTGGGTTCGCGAGGCGGCCCGAGCCTGGGAGGTCCGACAGCAGAGCCGGACTTCCGCAGCGTGAGCCACTCGGAGGACTGGCCGCTCTGGGAGGTGTTCCTCAGGGGCCGGCGGGGGCTCTCCCACCAACACGTCGGGTCCCTGCATGCCCCGGATCCGGAACTGGCTCTGCAGAACGCGCGTGACCTCTACACCCGGAGGGGTGAGGGCGTCTCCATTTGGGTTGTCCGCTCCACCGAGGTGCACGCCTCGGATCCGGACGATCAAGGTCCGTTGTTTGATCCACCCTCCGACAAGGCCTACCGCCACCCAACCTTCTACAAGGTGCCTGAGGACCTCCAGCTTTGACCGCAGGGGTGGCCGGGCTCTCGGTTGTCGACCTTCGTGAGGTGGCCCTCGGGCTTGGTGACGACTGCCTAGTCCTGTCCCACCGGCTGGCTGAGTGGACCACTCATGCGCCGGAGCTGGAGGAGGAGATGGCCCTCGCCAACCTCGCCCTGGACCTCCTGGGACAGGCGCGGTCCCTCTTGACCCTGGCCGGCGAGGCCGACGGTAGAGACGAGGACCAACTCGCCTACTGGCGAGATGACCGCGACTTCCGCAACCTGCTCCTCCTGGAGCAGCCCAACGGGGACTTTGCCGTGACCATGACCCGTCAGGTGCTCTTCTCCACCTTCCAGGAGCTTCTGTACCGTGGGATGGCCGCCGGGACGGAGCCGCGGCTTGCTGCCATCGCCGCCAAGGGCGTAATGGAGGCGCGGTACCACGTAGAGCACGCCCGCCTATGGGTCCAACGGCTGGGTCGGGGCACCGAGGAGAGCCACCGCAGGATGGGCCAGGCGCTGGATCTGCTCTGGCCCTATACCCAGGAGCTCTTCAAGCCAACCGAGTCCTGGTCTCGCGCCGCTGACCAGGGTGCGGTGCCGCCACTCTCCTCGATCGAGGAGCCGTGGCGGCACTCGATTGAGTCTCTGATGGTGGACTCGGGCCTTGAGATCCCGGGGTTCCCGGCCTGGCAGTCCGGGGGCCGCCTGGGGCGACACTCCGAGCACCTCGGCCATCTCCTCGCGGAGATGCAGCACCTGCACCGCTCCCACCCCAATGCCAGCTGGTGAGGAGCTGGCCCGGCGGCTGGCCGCCGAAGTGCCGGATCCTGAGCTCCCCTTCCTCACGCTGGGGGATCTAGGAATCCTCCGGCGGGTGGAGGTGAACCTGGAGGGCGGTGTTCGCGTGGTCCTGACTCCCACGTACTCAGGATGCCCCGCCCTCCACCACATGGCCGACGAGGTGCGCCGCACTCTGTTGGCGGCGGGATTCCCGGCGGTTCAGGTGGACACTGAGCTGTCCCCCGCCTGGAGCACGGACCGGCTCGGACCTCACGCCCGAGAAAAGCTGGAGGCCATGGACATAGCCCCTCCCCCACCCGTGGACAAGGCTCCGGTGGCCCTGACCCTCAAGTGCCCACACTGTGGGTCGCTGCGGACCGGGGAGCTCAGCCACTTCGGCGCCACCGCCTGCAAGTCGCTCTGGCGCTGCCAGGCATGCGGCGAGCCCTTCGAACACTTCAAGGCCCTGCGGTGATAGCCCCCATGGAGCTGGCCCGGGGTGGGGCCCGGGGCAACTTCCACCAGCTGGTGGTCTCGGAGATCCAGCGGGAGGCGGAGGATGCCGTGGCCGTCACCTTCGAGACTCCCGCGGACCTGAGGGAGGTCTTCCAGTTCCGGGCCGGGCAGCACCTGACTCTGCGCTTCGAACTGTCAGGAGGAGAGCAGCGCCGCTCCTACTCCATCTGCAGCCCAGCCCCGGAGGGACCGCTCAGGGTCGGAGTGAGAAGGCTGCCCGGGGGCCTGGTCTCCACACACATCCACGACCACCTCCGGGTTGGCGACCTGGTGGATGTGATGCCCCCGGCCGGCTCGTTCACCCTGGCGCAGGGGCAGCCGCTCGGACGGTTGGTGGCCCTGGCCGCTGGATCCGGGATAACCCCGGTGCTCTCCCTAGTGGCCACCGCATTGGGCACCGACCCGGCCGCCGAGTTCACCGTCGTTTACTCGAATCGCTCGGTGGGATCGACCATGTTCCTGGACGAGCTTGCCGACCTGAAGGACCGCTGGCCGGCGCGGGTGCAGCTGTTCCACCTCTTCTCCCGGGAACCTCAGACGGTGGCGGCCCGCAATGGGCGGCTCGACCCCGCCAGGCTCAGAGGCCTGATCGAGGAGATCGGAAGGCCGGAGTCCGTCTCCACCTGGTACCTCTGCGGACCTCTGGGAATGGTCGGCAATGCCCAGCAGATCCTGGGTGAGGCAGGGATCCCCCTCGCGAAGGTGAGGCGGGAGCTGTTCTTCGTCGAGGACGAGCCTCCCGTCCGCTCCGCCGCCGAGGCGGTGGAGCTAGCCCGCCCAGGCGAGGTGACCGTTCGGGCGCGCCTGAACGGGCGCGAGACTACCTTCAGCACCCGCCGCGACGTCGCTCTGGTCGATGGGCTGGCAGCCGTCCGCGAGGATGCCCCCTTCTCGTGCAAGGGCGGCGTATGTGCCACCTGCCGGGCACGTCTGCTCGATGGTCGGGTCGCGATGGACCACACCTACGCCCTGGACGCCAGCGATCGGGAGAACGGCTTCGTGCTCACCTGCCAGGCTCACCCGCTCACCGACGTGATCGTGCTCGACTACGACGCCTGAAGCCGAGGGACCGCGCTCGCCCGCCCAGGTGTAATCCGGGGGGCAGCCCGGATGGTGCCGATGGGATCATAGAAGCGATCCCGTGGAACCAGCTCCACGACGCCCGGCTCTGGAGGGCCCCAGGTGAACACTGGCATCGCCGATCTCACGGCGCGAGAGATCCTCGACTCGCGCGGCAATCCCACTGTGGAGGTGGAGGCCCTCTTGGAAGGCGGGGCCCTCGCCCGGGCCGCGGTGCCTTCCGGGGCATCGACCGGAAGTAAGGAGGCCGTGGAGCTGCGCGACGGCGAGCAGGGCCGCTATGGGGGCAAGGGGGTCAGACGGGCCCTCGCCGAAGTTCAGGGTTCGATCCTCCCGGCGCTCCGGGGGATGGACGCCAGCCACCAGGCCCAGATCGATGAGACCCTCATCGCCCTCGACGGGACCCCCAACAAGGGACGGATCGGCGCCAACGTCATCCTCGGGGTCTCTCTGGCCTGTGCCCGAGCCACGGCCCAAGCGACCGGCCTTCCGCTCTTCCGGTACCTGGGGGGAGTAGGAGCCAACCGCCTGCCGGTCCCGATGATGAACATCCTCAACGGGGGGGTGCACGCCCACTGGCAGGGAGCGGACTTCCAGGAGTTCATGATCGCCCCTTACGGCGCGCCCGACTTCGCCGAGTCGCTGAGATGGGGGTCGGAGATCTACCGGGCACTGCAGGCAGAGCTGGTGGCCAGGGAGATGTCAGTGGGTGTCGGGGACGAGGGGGGCTTCGCTCCCAGGGTAGGGTCCAACCGCGAGCCACTGGACCTCATCGTGGCTGCCGTCGAGAAGGCGGGACTGCGCCCGGGAGTGGATGTGGGGATCGCCATGGACCCGGCGTCCAGTGAGTTCCACCGAGACGGTCGCTACCACCTGCGACGAGACGGCCTGGAGCTGAGTTCGGAGGAGATGGCCGCCTACTACGCCGAGCTGGTCGCCGAGTACCCCATCTGCCTTCTGGAGGATGGTTTGGCCGAGGACGACTGGGATGGTTGGAAGGCCCTGAACCGGCTGCTCGGGCAGACCATCGAGCTGGTGGGAGACGACCTCTTCTGCACCAACCCCGCGCTCATCCAGCGGGGGATCGACGAGGACGTCGCCAATGCCGTGCTCATCAAGCTGAACCAGATCGGCACCCTCTCCGAGACCGTGGCCGCGACCCGTCTGGCGCAGTTCCACGGCTGGGGCGCCTTCGTCTCCCATCGCTCGGGTGAGACCGTGGACAGCTTCATCGCCGACCTGACCGTGGCGCTAGACACGGGCCACCTGAAGTCGGGCGCTCCCTCCCGCGGCGAGCGTGTTGAGAAGTACAACCAGCTCCTGCGGATCGAGGAGGAGCTGGGTCCCCAGGCAACCTTCGCCGGCAAGTCGGCGTTCTCGCGCCCGGTCCGCTTCTAGGGGCGCCCCGCCTCCGACGCCACCAGGTCAGCCGAAGAGCCGCCGCAGCCGGTACCGTCGCCGAGCGTACATATAGGCGACCAGGCCGGCCGCGGTGGCCACACCCTGGTCGGCCACCCGCTGCATCAGGGCCACGGCCGTGGCGGGGGCCGGAGGCAACCCGGCGACGATCAGGATGCCGGCGAAGGTCGCCTCGGAGGCCCCGAGCCCTCCCGGGATCAGGCTGATCGCCCCGCCGATGCTGGCGACCGCGTACACCGACGCCGCCTCCGGCCAGCTGAGCCGTCCGGGGGCGAGGGCGCTGAGCACGAGCCAAAACGCCGTGCTCATCGCCACCACCTGGGCCAGCCCGATGAAGGACCAGCCCAGGGTGTCGGGCCGGTGGAGCAGCTCCACGGTCTCGGCGTGCAGCTCGTCCAGGGGATCCAGGAGCCGGCGAATTCCCAGGACCCGCTCCCCGAGTGCGTGGAGGAGGTGGAACAGCGGAGGCACGGTGAGCACGGCCAGGGCCAATCCCGCAACCACCACCGCGACGACCGGGATCGCCGGATTGACGTGGAACTCGAATAGCCCCGGCACGGCGACCACCACCAGGAGCAGGCCATAGATCAACTCCTGGACCGTCACCGTGGCCAGGACGTCGCTGAAAGGGGCCCGGGCCTGGCGGGCGGCCAGCACCACCCGAGTCAGCTCCCCCAGCGGAAGCAGCGTCGTGACCTGACCGGCGAGGTTGATGGACAGGGTCTCGCCCCAGCCGAGGCGCACGCCGACGTCCCGCAGAAGGAACTGCCAGCGCACCCCCTGAAGGGTGTAGTAGGTCACCGAGCAGGCGACTATGGCCGGGACCAGAGCCAGGTCGAAATGCTCCAGCGAGCTGCCCAACTTGCTGGGGTCGATCACCAAGATCAGAGCGGCCACACCAGCGAGGCCCACCGCGCCGGCGATCCACGTTCCCAGCCGACGGCGCCCGCGCTGCCGGCCGCCGCCCTCCAGGCTCATGGGCTGCGCGCTCCTCCCCGGTCCAACTGCCTCCGACTCCCCGCCCTCCTCCTAGCGTACGTAGGCGGAGCGGCGTCTGCCCGTCGTCAGGAGAGGAAGCTGACTATGCTCCCCTCGTGGACCTCGCACCCTGGCCGCTCGCGCCGGACGACCTTGAAGCTGCACGCCGCCGACTGGAACAGAGGGTCCACCGGACCCCCCTGTTCCGCTCCCGGCTGCTGGACGAGAGGGTCAGGCGCCCCGTCTGGCTCAAGGCCGAGAGCCTGCAGCGCTCGGGATCATTCAAGGCTAGAGGGGCCTTCAACGCTGTGATGGCCGGGCTGGAGGCCGGAGACAGGCGCGGCGTCCTGGCCGTCTCCTCAGGCAATCACGGCCAAGCGGTGGCCATGGCGGCTGGCGAACTTGGTCTTTCGGCGACGGTGGTCATGCCCGACAACAGCTCCCCGGTGAAGGTCACCGCGGTCCGCGCGTACGGTGCCCGGGTGGTCAGCGATGGCGTGACCGGGCAAAATCGTGAGCAGGTGGCCGCCGATATCGCGGCCAGAGATGGGCTGCGGTTGATCCACCCCCACAACGATCCCCTGGTAATGGCCGGCCAGTCCACCGTGGCGGTGGAGCTGGCGGAGCAGCTGGCCGAGGTCGGTGCCCGGCCCCAGGCCATCCTCGCCCCCCTGGGGGGCGGCGGGCTCCTGGCGGGGCTCTGCCTCGGAGCAGCTAGCCGGCTCCCGGGAGTTCCCGTCTTTGGGGTCGAGCCGGAGACCGCCGACGATGGTGCCAGGTCCTTCTACTCCGGCGAACTGGTGACCCTGGATGAGGTGCCGCAGACCGCGGCGGATGGGGCTCGCACTCTGCACCTGGGCCAGCGTTGCTGGGAGGTGATCCGGGCCCATGCCGGGGGAGTCCTGACGGTCAGCGAGGAGGAGCTGGCTGAGGCTGCCTACTGGCTGTTCACCCGCCTCAAGCTAGTGGTGGAGCCCACGGGTGCACTGGCCGTGGCCGCCCTCCTGCGAGGGCATGCAGAGATCCCGCCTGGAGTTGGCACGGTATGCATCCTCAGCGGGGGCAACTGCCTGCCGCAGCAGCTGGCCGAGTTCACGGCAGGGCAGAGCTAACCGCAGTGGGGACCTGTGCTGCGCAGTTCAGCCAGCCACCTTTTCCCATCGCCCCCCTGAGAAGAGCCAGGTAGCCGCGCTGAACCCCGATCCGGAGCTGGTGCCGCCGCCAAAGAGGAGGACGCCCCGCCCCGAAGGAGCCGCCGCCATCGCTTCGAAGGAGTACACCGGGGGTCCACCTGGGGATCCCACCGGCACCCACGTGGTGCCTTCGAGTGCCCAGGTCCGGTGCGTGGCCCCGGCCCCGGTGTAGAGCACCACGGTCCCCAGGGCGGGATCGGTGGCCATGGCGGAGTACGCCAGAGGTCCAGGAGCGGAGGAGGGTGAAATCTCGTCCCAGCGCACCCCGGTCCAGGCCCAGGTGTCCCGGAGCCGACTACTACCGTTGGAGCCTCCGTAGAGGATCAGCTCGCCGAGCTCTGGGTCGTAGGCCAGGGTCGCGGCAGTGCGCGGCGCGGGAGAGGCGGCCAGCCTCAGCCGGCGCCAACCCGCTCCGGACCACAGGAAGGTGTCGCCCAGGGCGTGGCCCTCCGCGGTGTCGCCCCCGAAGAGCAAGAGCTGTCCGGTGCGCGGGTCGTAGGCGACGGCCGGAAAGCGACGCCCCGTCAGGGCGCCCGGCGGGAGGCTCCGCCATCCGCCGTCCCAGCCCCAAGTGGATCGGCGCGCCGGTCCGAGGCCCTGGGAGCCTGCTCCACCCACGATCACCAATCGGTTAGAGCTGGCGTCGTAGGCCCCACCGGAATACCCCGATGGCGGGGGGGCGGATGGGCTTCCGCTCCGGGTCCAACCCCTCCCGTCCCAGAGCCAGGTGGAATCAGAGCAGGTGAGCAGGTTGCATCCCCCGAAGAGCAGGTCCTGGTTGCGCACGCCATCGAAGACCAACACCGCACCGCCCACTGCGGGTGGGCCGGCCACGCCTGGGGACCGGAGCTGCTGTTCGATGCTGAGGGTCGTGACGGCGGACATGGCCACCACCACCAATCCCGCAGCCACCACCTCGGCGCGCCGCCGAGCTGACCTGCCCGGCACTTTGTGGCTCCAGGTCCAGAGGCTGAGCCGACGCCAGCTTCCGGTGCGCCAGAGGACCAGGGCCAGCAGGGTGTAGACGGGTCCTGAGTTGAGGTCGGTGGTCCCGCCGGCGAAGGGCAGTCCCAGCCCCTGACCGAACACCCAGATCAGAAGAAAAATGGGGACCGCTGCCACCAGGGCGGGCTCGGCGAAACTGCCCACGGTGATCGCCAGTCCCATGAGGGTCTCCACCCCCGCCAGCAGCCCGTTGGCGACCGCGGGGTTGTGGGAGGCCACCTCCGCCGCGAACAGAAGGAGCGCGCGCAGCGGCTCGGGGCTGACCGAGGCGTTGGAGTACAGGATCCCGTCGAAGACCTGATAGGTGCCCGGTTGGTACTCCAGGGCGGCGTCGGCCAGGAGGAGCAGGCCGAGGGCGATCCGTACCAGTGGCAGCCAGAGTGGGAGCCCAGATCGCTCCCGCGCCATCGTGGGCGTCAGCCCAGGAGCCGCAGGAGTCTGGCCATACCCTCCGCCAGGTCCTGGTCCGCCAGCGCGTAGGAGAACCGCACATGTCCCGGGGCGCCGAAGGCCTCCCCAGGCACCACGGCGATCCGGGCCTGCTCGAGTAGGACAGCCGCCAGCTCCGCAGAGGTCTCCACCTTCTGGCCGCCGATCTCTCTTCCCAGCGCGCCCCGGACCGAGGGAAACAGGTAGAAGGCACCCCCCGGCGCCGGGCACTCGAACCCCGGCACCCGGTCCATGTACTCCAGCATGGCCATGCGCCGACGAGCGAAGGCGGCCCGCATCTCCAGCACCGCCGGAGCCGCCTGCTCCAGGGCGGCCAGGGCCGCCCGCTGGGAGATGTTGCTGATATTGCCGCAGACGTGGGACTGCAGATTGGCGGCCGCCTCGACCGTGGCCCGGGGACCAACCAACCAACCCACGCGCCACCCGGTCATCGCGTAGGCCTTGGCCACTCCGTTGAGTCGAAGGGCCCGAGGCTGGAGTTCGGGCACCACCACCGGGAGGGAGTTGAATTCCGCGCTGTCATAGGTGAAGTGGTCGTAGATCTCGTCGCACACCACCCACAACCCCCGCCCCACGGCCCAACGGCCGATGGCCCGCATCTCCTCCTTCCCGTACACCGACCCCGTGGGATTGGACGGGGAGACGAACAGGAGAGCCTTGGTTCTGGGGGTGAGGTATCGGTCCAGGTCCTCAGGTCTCACGCGGAAGCCGGTGGCCTCAGTGGTGGGAACTGGCACCGGCCGGCCCCCCGCCAGGGCGATCGCCTCGGGGAAGCTCACCCAGTACGGGGTCGGAACCAGCACCTCGTCCCCCGGATCAAGGAGAAGGGTGAAGGCGTGGGCCACGGCCTGCTTAGTGCCGTTGGTGATGAGGACCTGCTCCGCCACTACCTGCAACCCGTCGCGTCTCCCGGTCAGCGACGCCACGGCCTCTCGCAGCTCAGGCAGGCCCGCTGCCGGAGTGTAGTGATGCAGCCGCGGGTCGCGGCAGGCGCGCGCCGCCGCCTCCACCACCACTTGGGGGGTGTTGAAGTCAGGTTCCCCGGCAGCGAATGAGATCACGTCGTTCCCGGCAGCTCGAAGCTCCTTGACCCTCCGGTCGAGGGCCAGGGTGGCCGACTCGGAGATCGCGGCCACCCTCCGGGAGATCGCCTGGTGATCCGCTTCCCCTGAGGGCACTAGACTTCCTCCTGATGGCCACCGATAGTGGTGCTGACCTGCGGATACCACAGGATCTGCTGCCTGAAGACGGGCGTTTCGGGTGTGGCCCCTCTAAGGTACCGGCTACAGCCGTCGACAGACTGGCAGAGGTCGCACCGCACCTGCTCGGCACCAGCCACCGGCAGCCCCCGGTGAAGCAGCTGGTGGCTCGCCTCCGCTCCGGACTCACGGAGCTCTTCTCCCTGCCGGACGGATACGAGGTCGCCCTGGGGAACGGTGGTGCAAGCCTCTTCTGGGACTTGGCAGCTCTCTGCCTGATTGAGCGCCGTAGCCAACACTTGGCCTTCGGGGAGTTCTCGTCCAAGTTCGCCCAGATCGTGCAGAGCGCTCCGCACCTGGCGGCCCCTGAGGTGATCGAGGGCGCGGCGGGTACCTGCCCGCGGCCCCACGTCAACGTGGACGTGGATGCCTACTGCCTCACCCACAACGAAACATCCACCGGCGTCCAGAGCGAAGTCGCCCGTATCGGGCTGCCCGGGCAATTGGTTCTGGTCGACGGCACCTCGGCTGCGGGAGGGCTGCCGCTGGACGCGAGCTCCTTCGATGCCTACTACTTCTCGCCTCAAAAGTGCTTCGCCGCCGATGGCGGGCTCTGGGTGGCCCTCCTCTCCCCCGCGGCGATCGAGCGGGCTGCCCGTCTCAAGAGTGCCTCGCGCTGGATTCCGAGCTCCCTGGATTTGAGCCTGGCACTTCAGAACTCACGCCAGGACCAGACCTACAACACTCCGGCCGTGGCCACGCTCTTTCTCTTCGTCCAGCAGCTGGAGTGGATTCTTGAGCAGGGCGGGTTGCGGTGGGCGACCGCGCGCTGCCGTCAGACGGCAAGCATCGTGTACGGGTGGGCCGACCGAGCCCCCTACGCTACCCCCTTCGTTCCGAATCCGGACCAGCGCAGCCAGGTGGTGGCCACCGTCGACCTCGCCCCTGAGGTTCCGGCCGGCGAGGTTTCCAAGGTGCTGAGGCGGAACGGGATCGTGGACATCGATGGCTACCGCAAACTGGGGCGAAACCAGCTACGCATTGGGATGTTTCCCGCGATCGAACCGGAGGACGCCGCCCGACTCACCCACGCCATCGACTGGGTCGCGGCCCGAATCGGTGTCGCAAATCAGATTTAGGGGCGCGGAGGCGGGCCCCACAGGGTACGCTCGTCGGGGTCGGGCCGGGGCGGTGTTCGTCTGCCCGCCGGGGAGGAGCTGATGCTCGCCGATGACTTCGGTGTAGGTGACGAGGTCAAGGCCGCGTTCGCCCGGCTCGGCTCCGGTGATCTCGAGGTCCTTCGTCCCCTGCTTCGCGATCGGGCGCAGGCCGCGGTTGGGGATGTGGTGCTGGCGGGACTGGTGGCCCAGCAGGTGCTCCTCGACCTATCCGCGCGCACCGCTCTGGACTTCGCGACGCCGACTGACCTGGCTGCCTGGCTGGCGATCCGGGTCCCCCAGACGGCTGCCCTCTTTCTCGGCGCCGTGGCCCCACTGTCGGCACCGCCGGGTCCCGCCCCATCTGGCGGCCTGCGTTCGGCGTGGTCCCGGGTCTGGGCGGCGGCGGTCACGCTTCCCACGCTGGCGGCGGCGACGGCCATGGCGTCAATCGGATCAGCCTCGGCCGCCGTCCTACTGACGGCTACGATCGCCGCGTCACCTCCCGCGCTCGGGCCCGCGCCGTCGCTGGGGACCGCCCCGCCTCCCGCGTCCAGCCCCCGGGTGCTGCCGGTACCCACTCCCCAATCCGTTCCCACCCCCAGCGGTGTGCCCACCCCGACTCCCACCGCGTCCCCATCGGCTCCGACGACGCTGGCACCGGTTACGGTGTCCAGCACCAAACCGACCGCCAAACCACCGGCCACGCCAACTCCAACCACCCCGAGTTCTCCCTCCCCGCCACCCACCGCAACGCCCCCGCCCTCCCCCACCCCATCGCCTGGGTGCGGGAGCCAGGATCAGGGCCCACCGGGATGCCCCTGCCCAGGTGGTGATGACCACGACGGCGGTGGCCCGCCTGGCTGCCACTGCCCAGGTGGTGATGACCACGACGGCGGTGGCCCGCCTGGCTGCCACTGCCCGGTGAACAGCGACGGCTGCCATCACCATCACCACCATCCGCCCTGCGGCCAGCCGACTGGTGGGCCGCCCACCCCCGACCCGGGCCAGACTTCAGCCTCCCCTGGATATGCGGATCGCCCAGGCAGCTGACGAATACCTCACCTACCTGGCAGTGGACAGGGCCAGGAGCCCGCAGACCCTACGAGCCTACGGCCTGGACCTGCAGCGGGCCATTGAGTTCTGGTCGGCATTGAACCGGCGGCCGGAGCTGGTCTCAGAGCTCGACCGCGACCTGGTTAGGGCCTACCAACGACATCTGGGCGAGAGCGGGTTGGCACTGAGCTCCCGGGCCCGCCGCCTCCAGGCACTGCGCAGCTTTCTGCACCACTGTGAGCGGGAGGGGTGGACCGACCAGGACCTGGCTGCGCACATCGACATCCCCAAGGTGTCGGCTCCGCTCCCCAAGCCCCTCAGCACCGCCGACACGCGGCGCCTCCTGGCGTCCCTTCCAGTGGCGGAGGAGGAGCAGCTGCGCGACCGCGCCCTGGTTCACTTCCTGGTCAGCTCCGGCTGCCGCATCTCCGAGGCCCTGGCACTCGACCGCAGCGACATCAACCCCGAGGGTCGGCTGGTGGTGCGGGGAAAGGGCTCCAAGGAGCGCATGGTCGAGCTCACCCCGGCAGCCCTGGACGCCGTCTCCAGTTACCTGCAGGCACGCCACGATCGGGAGACCGCGCTCTTCCTCAATTACGACCGACGTTCCAAGGCCCGTGGGGGTCGGCGCCTCACCGCCGCCGGCGCGCGCCACCTCATCCGGCGCCTGCGCCGGGAGCTGGGGGTCGAGGGGCTGCGCTCACCCCACGTCCTTCGGCACACCACGGCCACCGAGCTGCTGACCATCACCGGCAACGTCCGGCTGGTGCAGGAGGTGCTGGGGCACGCCAACCTGAACACCATGCAGGGGTACACCAAGGTGGTGGACCAGTCGCGCCGGGCCGCCTACCGGGAGCTGGCGCGCCGGCTCGAGCCCTCGCTTCCCCCTACGGAGTAGCGCCTGCCCCCGGCAGCGGGAACTTGAAGGTGTCCAGGAACAGCTGGAAGTCCGCTCCCGTGGTCGCCGCAGCACCCTTGGCCACGATCAGAAAGGCCAGCCCCGGAGAGGCCTGGAAGGCCACGGCCCCCAGGTAGCCGCTGGTTGCTGCGAAGGTGACCAGCGAGGTGGTCACGCCATAGACAACGACCGCGGAAACGCCGGACGTGGGGGTGCCCGAGGGGGCGGCGGGTGGGAGCTGGGCGGTGCTGGCCCCCGCGGTAACCGAGATCGACTCGCCACCCGGACCGTTGAAGGAGATCGCCCCCGTCGATAGCTGGGCAAACTGCCAGCCAGATGGGTAGAGGACCGACCAGTTGGCGCTACCACCCGACTGGTACATCTGGAAGGAGGCGGTTGAGGTGTCCTGCGGATTCGAGGTCACCCAGCCGGTAGCGGTGTTCCCCCTGACCTCCCACCAGCCTCCTGCCGCGGAGGTCTCGGAGACGATGGGCAACGTGACCCCCTGGGCAACCACCTGTATGACCTGAGCCGTGGTGCTCGGATCCGTCCGGAAGTTCACTCCGTCAGGAGCGATGACGGTCAGCGAAGTGGGCGGTGGTGACGCACTCGGGCTCGGCGACGGGCGGGGAGTGGCCGCCGGACGCGGAGTGCTGGTTCCACAGCCGGCGAGCACCGCAGCCACCACCAACACTGCGAAGGTGAACGGGGC
The DNA here is from genome assembly GCA_021827985.1 of bacterium. Lineage (GTDB taxonomy): Bacteria > Chloroflexota > Dormibacteria > Aeolococcales > Bog-877 > JAJYXT01. The sequence goes on along the minus strand of JAKATL010000042.1, from coordinate 5,927 downwards.
CCGCATGTGCATAACCTACTCGAATGGCTGCGCGGCCGTTGTGACCCGCTGGCGCAGCGAGACGGCCGCTCGGGAGGCCGCCTCGGCGAAGTCCGGGCCGCGGGATGCCCCCGCCACCCCCCGGGACACCGAGATGAGGTAGGAGCCGGCGGCGCCGGCAAGTTCCTCCACGCAGGCCTCCAGATCGCCCCCCTGGGCGCCCACCCCGGGGATGAGCAGAGGAAGGCCGGGCGCCTCCGCCCGGACCTGGCCCAGCTCCCTCGGCCAGGTTGCCCCCACCACCAGCCCCGCAGTCCCGCCGGGCGGTTCCTTGTCCCACGCCGCCACGGACCTCGCCACCTGGATGTACAAGGGAGCTCCGGCCCCTCCAACCGGCAGGTCCTGAAAGTCCGCGGCTCCGGGATTACTGGTCCGACAGAGCACGAACGCAAGGCGTTCAGGGCGGTCCAGAAAGGGTCTCAGCGCGTCCCTGCCCATATAGGGATTCACGGTGCAGGCATCCGCTCCCAGCTCGTCGAAGATGGCGCGGGCATAGGCGGTGGCGGTGCTGCCGATGTCGCCCCGCTTGGCATCGACCACCACCAGTGCTCTCCGGCCCGCGACTTGAACGACTTCCTCGAGGAGTTCCCAGCCCTCGTGCCCCATCTGCTCGAAGAAGGCCGCATTGGGCTTGAAGGCGGCCGCCTGGTCGGCCGTGGCCTCGATCAGCTCGAGGCAAAAGCGACGGACAGCCCCCATACCGTCCCCGAGGTGAGGGGGCAGGGAGGCCGGCTCCGGGTCGATGCCGATACACAGCCGGGATGGGGAGGCAGCCAGCCGATCTCGGAACGGTTCCCGGGGTCCCCCTACCACGAAGTCCTGGAGGTGCTGGTCTGGGCTGCCCCCGGAGCCTGGGGGGCGTAGGGGATCTGGATCCGGTCATGCTCGGACTGCATGCAGCCGGAGCAGAGCGAACTGATCTCCCCGTCCAGGAGCACCGCGGCCAGCCGGTAGATCGGGAACTCCCGCCCGCAGTTGGCGCAGCGCCGCATCCAGGGCATTGCCGGCCCTCCTCAGCTTTGGTGTCCGGGGGCGATTATAGGTGTTTTGTTATGCTCACCGAGTTCGGCGGGGAGTGGCGCAGATGGTTAGCGCACCAGTCTGGGGGACTGGGGGTCGCAGGTTCGAGTCCTGTCTCCCCGACCACTACAGCGACACGGTTCCCCTTGGTCCCGCCCTGGCCACCCTGACGGTGCCGCTGGCGTCTCGGAGGAAGTTGCCAGCTACTGGGTGGAGAAGCTACGCGACGATGCCGGCCTGGGACGGCTCGAGCGCGGTCCCTCCTGGGGGATACCGACGCCAGCTACCGCCCCAGCACCAGAATTGCGGCGGGCGCCACGCTCTGACTATGTCGGCTGCTGCGCCTGCCGCGGTTTGGCGAAAGTTAGAATGGGTTTTGCCTCGTTGCCGGGCAAACTTGGCCCCCTTCCCGCCAGCCCCATACCGCGCGAGACGGCGACGCCCGACATGAAGTTCTCGCGGCCGCCACCTGCGTGCCGCGACTCGTCCGGCGCCGGGGCGTCATCCTCCGCGCCGCAGAGACTGTCCACAGCGAGTGAGGCTCCACAATGACCACGGATAGCGCATCTGGCCACTCGGCGCCCTTCTTCGGTACCCAGCGCGACTTCTGGTGGAACGAGGACTTCCTTGGCTTGATCGTTGAGCGCCTTGCCCTTGCCGGGACGCGGTCTGTCTTGGACGTGGGGTGCGGGTTGGGGCACTGGTCTCGGGTGCTCACCCGGGTTCTCCCAGCGGTCTCGGAGGTGACGGGCATTGACGCTGAAGGCTCATGGGTGAGGCAGGCGCGCCTAGTCGATGCCGATCGCCGGCCGCCCGTTGCGACCTCCGTCCACCAGGGAAGGGCCGAGCGGCTCCCCTACCCGGACGCACGCTTTGACCTCGTCACGTGCCAGACAGTCCTGATCCACGTGCCCCAGGTCGCGGAGGTCCTGCGCGAGATGTGCCGGGTTGTTCGTCCAGGCGGAACGGTGCTCGTGGCAGAGCCGAACAACCTGGCGGGTCAGCTCGTTCGCTCGAGCGTCTCGTACCAGGACGACCCGGAAGCACTGGCATCATTGATCCGCTTCCACGCCACTTGTGAAGCCGGGAAGATCAAGCTCGGGGAGGGCGACAACTCCGTTGGTGACCTCCTGCCGGGCTACTTCGCAGAGGTGGGTCTCCAGCTCGTGGGGTGCTACCTCTCGGATAAGTCCTCCCCGCTGTGGCCGCCCTACTCCTCCCCGGAGCAGAGTGCCCTGATCGAAGCCGTCGCGGGTGCGGCCGCGGAGGAGCGCTGTCCCTGGAGCAGGGAGGACGCTCGTCGGTACTTTCTCGCCGGAGGCGGCAGCGAGGCGGTGTTCGAAGAAGCCTGGGCGAGCAGGGCCTGGGCAGCGCGAGCCGAACTTGCCGCGATTCAGGGCGAGTCGTTCTGGTCGAGTGGCGGACAGCTGATGTATCTCGTGGCTGGCCGTAGGCCCAGTGCAGGTGAGTAGCCCAAGACAGGTGGCGGGCGTGACTCCAGAAAGAACTCAGGCGCCCCGTACGCCGCTCATCAGCGGTCCCCGTTCGCTCGCACCCGGGGACCTTGCTTTCGCAGCTCCCTGTGCTTGGCCCCAGGGCCGCGGCAGGTACCCAGGGAGTCAGGCCACGCCGATTCTCGGGATACCACTGCTTGTGCGCGACACCGTGACGAAGTCGGCCGCAGCACATCACGATTCAGAGGATGAACCTCAGTCTTGCCTTGAGGGTTGGAGACCGCAGCGGTGCAGTTGATTAGGACCCACGGGACTTTAAAGTGAGTCGGCCTTGGACCCGCCGTGCATCCGGATTGGTCGGAATCCGAGCCGGACGAGCAGCTTCCGCTAGGGCACCCTTGGCACGCGGTGGGCCGGATGGGTGAGGGGGCTTTTGAGGTGACGAGGTACCTGATCTCCTTCAACGCGAAAGCAATGGACCACATTCCCGAAGAGGACATGCCCTCTGTGGCGGCGGCAGCGCACGGCGTGGTCGAGGAGGCTCTGAGCGCCGGCGTCTACGTGATCAGCGGAGGGCTTGCTAACCGGAGAGCGAGCATCGTGGGCCTCGATGGAACCGTGACCGATGGCCCGCACCCGGAGGCAATCGGGGGAGCGATGATCGTCGATGTTCCCGACCACGAGGAAGCGCTCGATTGGGCCAGGAAGATTGCAGTCGCGTGCCGTGGCCGCAGGAAGTCAGGGCGTTTGGACCCGACCCCGAGCTCGACGAGATGCTCGGCCGGAGCGAGAGCCCAGGGTGATATCCCGGCGACGTTTCATCGAGGATGAGCCGCTGCTCTCCGCCCCGCTTGCCCCACCTGAAAGGCCTCAGCACCACACTTAGGGCAAGCTGGACCGGCAGGGCCATCACGTCGGCTATCCACCTCGCACGAAGCCTGGCTTAACACGAGAGCCGCAGTTGGTGGGCTGCTGAAATGGCCCAAAGCCGACTCGGGCCAGTAGGAACTCATCGAGGCAACCCTCTACCTGGCCCGCACGTGGCTCCGGAAATCCACGAGATTCTGACTCCGCTCGGCCCCCGGCGATCGGATCGGGTAACCCAGGTTGTCGGCCAAGTCAGCGTGAGCGAGGCCTCCGGCTTGGGTGTCCCCAGCTGGAGACCAGCCAGTGACGAGAGAGGAGCCACCTAGGCGAAACGGTCACCACCATTCCGTGTCCGTGACCGACCTCGTTCCGGACTCCCTCTGCCCACCCCGTCGTATGGCCGCGTCTCCCGCACCCCGGTCCGGACCTGGCTGTCTGCACTGCCCTGGAGGACAACACCGTCGAGCAGATCCCGCCTACCGGGCTCAGCATCGGCGGTAGGTTGCGCCGTGTTCCTCTTCCGGCTACACTTGCGGCCACCACCACGGGCGAGCGTTCCGGTCGGCCACGGACCGCTCCCCGTCAGGAGGACGCAGGGGCAGGCGTAAACGGTACGCAATCGGGTCGATCCGTCAGCCGGCCGCCCCCCGCTGGTGCAGGCTAGGGGGCGCCACCGGAGCCATCAGCTTGCTCGTGGAGGGAAACACCATGCACATCGTGGGTCGCCGGCTCCGGCTCCTGGCCCGGCTGGGAGCCATCCTTGGGGGTGTGGCCGTGGTTGCCGCAGCCCAGTTGAGCGCAGCTCCTGCTGTGGTCGCCGGGGGGGGATGGGTTAAGGCGCCCGCCCAGGGCGAGTTGGACTGCAACGGGTACAGCACGGTGCAGAAGACGATCAAAGTCACGCTCCCCTGCACTGACCCTCACGGCGCCAACGGATCACGCTTTTTCGACAACGGCTACTACGTGGGCCACGACGAGCCCAACCTGCGGTTCGTATCCAGCGCCCCTGGGTCGGGGGACAACGTCACCTGGACCCAGACGCTGCCCGTGGACCCGAGCACGGCCCCAACCGTCGGCTCGCCGGGCAGCGCCGTGACCCACTTCTTCGAGCTCTCGGTGGCGCCCTGGTTCTCGATGGCCATCTGCGACCCGAACTCCTACCCGCAGACCCCGTGCAAGCCCAACAGTGACTCCAATGCCCCCTCCACCACCTATCCGGGCGGTGGAAGCGCATTCATGGAACTGCAGTTCTACCCACCCGGATTCGCCCCCTTCGTGAACAGCATCAGCTGCAACATCCCAGGCAGCACCACCCCCCTCACGGACGGGAACGGAGGATGGTGCGCGGCGCTCACCATCGACAGTCTGGAGTGCACGAATAATTTCAACTATTGCAACCCCGCCTGCACGGAGCCGGTCAACTTCGCTTTCATCCAGAAGAACGGCGTGCCCACCGGGCCCCCCAGCCCCCAGAACGCCAACCTCCTGACCTTCACCCCCAACTCCCAGACCCTGTTCTTCTCCCCCGGTGATACGGTCACGACCCACATATTCGACAACCCGCGACTGAAGGCGCTGGAGGCCATAGTCACGGACGACACGACGGGCCACAGCGGGTACATGGTGGCGGATTCGAGCAACGGCTTCCAGAACACCAACTACCAGACCTGCGCCGGCACGCCGTTCAACTTCCAGCCGGAGTACAGCTCCGCTGCGGCTGGGAACTTCGTGCCCTGGGCGGCCCTGACGACCGACATCAGCACCACCTTCGAGATCGGTCACTTCACCCCCTGCACGTCTCTGAGTAACCCGGTACGCGGAACCAGCGAGTACAACGTCTGCCACGGCGCCTACGAGTCCACCACCAGCCCGGACGGCACCTTCGCGCCCGGCACAAAGACGGCGATCGAGACCGCTAAGGGGGATGGGCCCTGCTTCTACGTGGGCGACACGCACGGCCAGGGGGGCTCAGGAGGAGAGACGACGGCTCCCAACCTGGTCACCGGCTGCGACAACTTCAACGACGGCGGCGACCTGGACTACGACGGCACACCTTACTGGCCGGACTGGCCCACCGGGACCAGCCCCACCAGCTTCCCCTCCACCATGGTGATCCAGCCCCCCAGCTTCGGCCAGAAGTCGCAGGGGTACAGCCAGGTGGAGTTCGAGACCGACAACCCCGCCTCCGATTACCGGTGCAACGTCAGCACTGGGCAGGGCTGCACCGTCCCGCCCCCCGGCCCGGGGAGCTTCTACCCCTACTGGAGCCAGGTCTCGCACCGCGGCCCAGCCTGCGTTTGGGAATTCGGCAACACCGGAGGAACTGACTTCGGAGGAGCCGCTCAGTATGGCTCGGCCGGCGCCTCCGGTAACGGCTACTACGGGACCGATGGGAGTGCGCTCATGCCTCTCACCTCTGGGGGTGTTAGCGGCGGCGCTAAATGGAGCTGTAGCGGCGGAAGTGTGTGGTGATGCGGCCGTGGTGGAGTCTGGCGGGGGTGCGGGGGTTAGTCGCGGGTGAGTTCAGCGACCGCTTTCTTGGCGCAG
>JAKATL010000005.1 GCA_021827985.1 bacterium | reverse complement strand
ACACCATCATCGTCTCCGCCACCGCCGGCGAGCCGGCGCCGCTGCTCTACCTCGCCCCCTACACCGGCTGCACCATGGGGGAGTGGTTCATGGAGCGGGGGGAGGACGCCCTCGTGGTCTACGACGATTTGAGCAAGCACGCCTGGGCCTACCGGGAGATCTCCCTGGCGCTGCGGCGGCCGCCGGGCCGGGAGGCCTACCCCGGCGATGTTTTCTACCTGCACTCCCGCCTGCTGGAGCGGGCCGCGCGGCTCAGTGACAACCGCCGGGGGGGCTCCCTCACCGCGCTCCCCATCATCGAGACCCAGGCCAACGACGTCTCCGCCTACATCCCCACCAACGTGATCTCCATCACCGACGGGCAGATCTACCTGGAGGGTGACCTCTTCTACGCCGGCACCCGCCCCGCCATCTCGGTGGGGCTTTCGGTGAGCCGGGTGGGAGGCGACGCCATGACCAAGGCGCTCAAGAAGGTGGCGGGAGGGCTCCGTCTGGAGCTGGCCCAGTACCGGGCCCTGGCGGCCTTCTCCCAGTTCTCCTCCGACCTCGACCGCTCCACCCGGGAGCAGCTGGAGCGGGGCCAGCGGCTCACCGAGCTGCTGAAGCAGGACCAGTACCAGCCGGCGCCGGTCTCCCACCAGGTGATGGTGATCTTCGCCGGGACCAACGGCTACCTGGACCAGGTCCCGGTCGAGCGGGTCGCGGAGTGGGAGTCCCAGTTCCGCCGCTGGATCGGCCAGGCCCACTCGGACCTGGAGTCGGAGCTGGAGACCAAGCTGGCGCTGGACGACGAGCTGGAGGCCAAACTCCGGGCCGCCCTGGAGGAGTTCAACCAGGGCTTCGACGCGGGGCCGGTGGCCGCGGCGGCCGGCGCCAAGGAGGGCTGATTGGCCACTCTCCGGGACATCCGGCGGCACATCCGGGCCATCCGCAACATCGAGCAGATCACCCGCGCCATGCAGATGGTGGCCGCCGCCAAGATGCGCCGCGCCCAGGCCCGGGTGGCCGCGGGGCGCCCGTACGCCGCGGCCATGGAGGAGATGGTGGCGGACGTGGCCAAGATCGGCAAGGAGTACCGCCATCCGTTCCTGCTTCCCCGCGAGGAGGGGCCGGGGGTCCTCATCCTGGTGACCTCGGACCGGGGGCTGGCGGGGTCCCTCAACGTCAACACTCTGAGGGCGGCCCACTCCTACATGCTGCGGAACTTCGGGCCCCGCTACCAGGTGGTGGCACTGGGGCGGAAGGGGCTGGAGTTCTCCCGCCGGGTGCAGCTCCAAATATTGCACCACCGGGTGGGGATCTCCGACCAGGTCGGCCCGGAGGAGCTCCGGCCCTCGGTGGAGGCGGCGGTCTCGGCCTTTCTGGAGGGGGGGGCGCGGGAGGTGGTGCTGGCCTACCCTCGCTTCCGCAACCTGCTGAGCCAGGTGCCCACGGTGAAGGTGCTGGTGCCAGTCCCGCCCCGAAGCGAGGCGGAAGGCCCTCACACCGAAGGCGACTACATATACGAGCCGGACGCCCGGGCGGTGCTCGAGCGCCTCATGCCCGCCTATGTGGAGTCGGAGGTGCTGCACGCGGTGCGGGAGCTGCAGGCCAGCTTCTACAGCGCCCAGATGGTGGCGATGCGCAACGCCTCGTCGGCGGCGGGAGATGTGATCCGGGAGCTCTCACTCACCGCCAACAAGGTGCGCCAGGCGGGGATCACCCGGGAACTCATGGAGATTATCGGCGGCGCCGAGGCCCTGCAGGCGGCCCGGCGCTGAGGAGGTGCTGATGAGCGAGGTGCAGGCGAAGCGGCTGGAGCGCGGTGAGGTGCTTCAGGTGATCGGGGCGGTGGTGGACGTGGCCTTCGAGGCATCGGAGCTGCCCCACATCCTGGATGCCCTCCTGGTGGAGCGGGACGGTCCTCCCCTGGTCCTGGAGGTTCAGCAGCACCTGGGCAACGACGTCGCCCGGTGCATCGCCATGCAGTCCACCGACGGCCTGCGCCGGGGCGAGCCGGTGATCGCCACCGGCTCCCCGATCACCGTGCCGGTGGGCAAGCAGGTGCTGGGGCGGATGTTCAATGTGGTGGGGGAGCCCATCGATGGGGGCCCGCCCCTGGAGGCCGCCAAGCGACTGCCCATCCACCGGGAGCCGCCCACGGTCGCCGAGCAGGCAGTCTCCACCGAGATCCTGGAGACCGGGATCAAGGTCCTGGACCTCATCTGCACCTTCGCCAAGGGCTCCAAGATCGGGCTCTTCGGGGGTGCCGGGGTGGGCAAGACCGTCATCGTGATGGAGCTCATCCGCAACATCGCCAAGGAGCACAGCGGCTACTCGGTCTTCGCCGGGGTGGGGGAGCGGACCCGGGAGGGCAACCAGCTCTTCGGCGAGATGCACGAATCGGGGGTCATCGGCCAGACCGCCCTGGTCTTCGGGCAGATGAACGAGCCCCCGGGGGCCCGCGCTCGGATCGCTCTCACCGGGCTCACCATGGCCGAGGAGTTCCGGGACGAGGAGGGAGCGGACGTGCTCCTCTTCATCGACAACGTCTTCCGCTACATGCTGGCGGGCTCCGAGGTATCCGCCCTCCTGGGCCGGATGCCCTCGGCGGTGGGGTACCAGCCCACGTTGGCATCGGAGATGGGCGACCTGCAGGAACGCATCACCTCCACCAACCGCGGCTCGATCACCTCGGTGCAGGCGGTGTACGTTCCCGCCGACGACTTCACCGACCCGGCCATCCAGACCACCTTTGCCCACCTGGGGGCCACCGTTTCCCTCGACCGGCGCATCGCCGAGCTGGGGATCTACCCGGCGGTCAACCCGCTGGACTCCTTCAGCCGCATCCTGGAGCCGCGGACCGTGGGCAAGGAGCACCACGAGGTGGCGCTCGGGGTGCAGCGGGTGCTGCAGCGCTATCAGGACCTCCAGGACATCATCGCCATCCTGGGGATGGAGGAGCTCTCCGACGAGGACAAGCAGACGGTGCAGCGGGCCCGGCGGGTGCAGCAGTTCCTGGGCCAGCCCTTCTTCGTGGCCGAGCAGTTCACCGGCACCCCGGGAAAGTACGTGCCCCTCCGGGAGACCGTCCGCGGCTTCAAGGAGATCCTCTCCGGGTCGCTGGACGAGCTGCCCGAGCAGGCCTTCCGGATGGTCGGCACCATCGACGAGGCGATCGAGAACGGCCGCCGGCTGAACCTGGGGCGCGAGGAGCAGGTGGCCTGATGGCGATACGGGTGCGCGTTCTGGCCTCGGACCAGCCGCTACTCGAGGGTGAGGCCGACTTCCTCACCTTCCGCGGCGCCGACGGTGACCTCGGGGTCCTCCCCCAGCACGCGCCCCTGCTCACCTGGCTCAAGCCCGGTGAGGTGATGGTGAGGCAGGGGGAGGGTGAGCGGTACGTCTTCCTCGAGGGCGGCTTCCTGGAGGTCCTGCCCGACCTGGTGACCGTGGCCGCTGAGCGGGGCCAGCTCTCCTCGGCCCTTGGCCTGGAGGCGGCCGAGGAGGATCTCAAAGCCGCCCAGGACCGGGCCAGCAGGGATCCCGAGGGCCTGGCCGCCGCCCAACTCCTCGAGGTGGCCCAGGCCAGGGTGGCCGCGGCCCAGCTGCAGCGGCGCCGGGAGCGGGACTGAAACAGCCGGCTGCGGCGCTGTAACGGTCGCGGAACCGCGGCCGTGAGCGGGCCCGCCCCGGCCTAAACTGCAGGCGTGCCCCAGGCCCCTGCGGCGGGAGTGGCTCCGGTCACCCCTCGCCTGTCGCTGCTCGGAGTCCCGGTGGACCTCACCACCCGCGAGGCCGCCCTGGCGCGCTGCCGGAAGGCGATCCTCGGGCTGGAGGAGCCGCTGCAGGTGGTGACGCTCAATCCGGAGATGGTGGTCTGGGCGAGCCGGGCGCCCGTGCTGGCGGAGACCATCCGGCGGGCGGGCCTGGTGCTGGCGGACGGCTCCGGTATCTCCTGGGCGGCCAGGCGGATGGGCAGCCGCCTCCCTGAGCGCATCCCGGGAGCCGACTTCCTGGTCGACCTGTGCGGCCTCTGTGCCCAGATGGGGCGATCGGTCTTCCTGCTCGGCGGTCGCGAGGGGGTTGCCGAGGCCGCCTACGCGCGGCTTCGCCAGCTGGCCCCGGGCCTGGAGCTGGCCGGTGCGTTCAGCCCACGACCCGACGAGTTCGAGGAGGCCGCGGACCGAGTCCGGGCCTCTGGGGCGAGTTTGGTGGCGGTGGCGCTGGGGGTGCCCAGGCAGGACCTGTGGCTGGGCCGCCACCTCGTGGAGAGCGGTTGCCGCGTGGGGATCGGGGTGGGAGGATCCCTCGACTACCTCTCCGGGCGGGTCCGCCGGGCCCCCGCGCCGCTGAGGCGCGCCGGCCTGGAATGGAGCTGGCGGCTCGCGCGCCAGCCCTGGCGGCTCGCCCGGATGGCGCGCGGATCGGTCTTCTTTTGGCGGGTTCTGCGGGAGGGCCGGGGGTGATCAGCTCGGCCGTGCGGCTCTCGGTCGTGGTCCCCGCCTACAACGAGGAGGATCGGCTCCCGGCGTCCCTCGTCGAGCTGCGCCGCCACCTCGAGGGCCTGGCCGGCGGGTATGAGCTCCTGGTGGTGGATGACGGGAGTGTCGATGGCACGGCCGGCCTGGTGACCGCTGCTTCGGCGGGCTGGCCCGAGCTGAGGCTGCTCCGGCTTCCCAGCAACCAGGGAAAGGGGGCGGCGGTGCGGGATGGGATGCTCCGGGCGGTGGGCCGGCGGCGGCTCTTCACCGACGCCGACCTCTCCACCCCGATCACCGAGCTATCCAAGCTGGAGGCGGAGCTGGAGGGGGGCGCGGGGATCGCCATCGGATCAAGGGCGGTTCCCGGCTCTCTTGTCGAGGTCCACCAGCCTGCCCACCGCGAGCTCATGGGCAAGACCTACAACCGGCTGCTGCGCCTGGCCGCCCTCCCCGGGCTGCACGACACCCAATGCGGCTTCAAGCTGTTCACCGCCGATGCGGCGCTCACCTGCTTCTCCGAGCTGGACTGCCTGGGCTTCGGCTTCGACGCCGAGGTCCTGCTACGGGCCCGGGTCCGAGGGATCCGGGTGGCCGAGGTTGGGGTCCGCTGGCGCAACTCCGAGGGCACGCGGGTGAGCTCCCTTCGGGACGGCGGCCGGATGCTGCTGGAGCTGCGCCGTCTCCGCAGCTGCCGTAAGAGGCTGGCCACGGTCCCCTCCCACCCTTGACCGACCGCCTCCCGGCGCCCCATCCCCTGGTGGTGTCGGCCCAGCGCCGGGCCCTCCTGTGGCTCGCCGGCTGCGGCTCCCGAAGTTGGAGGCTGGCAGCCGCGGCGGCTCTCACCCTGGGCGGGGCCGCCGCGGGCTGGCGCCAGCCCGCCGCACCGGACTACCTGCAGCTGGCCATCGGTCAGGAGGTCCTGCGGCGGGCTGGATCCTCCTTCATGGCGGCGCCGTCGGGCTCTCTCGATCTCCGCTCCTGGCTGGCGGCGCTGCTCTCACTGGGCCTGCACCATCTGGCCGGCGCAGCCGGCCTGGTCTGGCTCACGGTCCTGCTGGGCTCGGCCTTCGGAATAGTGCTGGCCGTCTCCGGATGGCGGGCCGGTGCCCATCCCCTGGCCCTCCTGCTGGGCGGCGGCCTGGCGCTGGCGGCGCTCAGCCAGCTGCCGGCCACCACGTCCACCTACTGGCTCGCGCTTCTCGGGGCCATGGCCCTGCTGCTCCTCGCGGAGTTCAGGCGCGGAAGGCGCTGGGCCCCGGCCGCCCTGGTCGGGCTGTGCCTGCTCTGGGCCAATCTGGAGTCGGCCGCGGTGCTGGTGCCGCCGGCCCTTCTGCTCATCGCCGCTGCCGACAGGTTGGGGCCGGAGCCGCCCAGGGTCCGGCTTCCCTGGCTGCTGGCCCCGGCCGCCGCGGTCGCGGTCATGGTCGGCCCGCTGGGGCCGGGCATCTACTCCGCACTGCCGCTGAGCCTGGGACAGGGCGGAGAGCACCCGCTGCTCGCCCTCTGGTCCAGCCCCAACTTCCACCCCTGGTCGATGCGGGTGGTGGAGCTGGCCGCCCTCCTGCTGCTGGGGGCATACCTCTTGGCGGGCCGCCGTCTGCGCGCAGGCGACGCCCTGGTCGGCCTTCTGGCCGCTGCGGCCTCGCTGCTCTGGTCCTTCTACCTTCCTCTCCTGGTGGCCGTGATCGGCATCCAGGTACCCCTCCTGCTCGAGGTGGCTCCGCTGCGGATCGGCCGGGGGAAGGCATCCCGGGCCGCCGCCCTGGCGCTTGTCCTGCCGCTCCTCGCCGCCGCCGGCCTGGCAGCCTCCGCGGTCCGCCTCGGCAGCCGAGCCGGCGCGCCTGTGCCGCCCCCCGCGGCCGTGGCCTACCTCCGGAGCGCGGGCGGCGTTTGGTACTCCACCCCAGAGCTGGGCGACTACCTGGCCTGGGACCTCCCCTCGGGCCGCCACCTGCTGTGCGTCACCGACCAGATGGCCGCGGGGGAGTCACGGATGGCGGCCTGCTACCGGCTCTCCCAGCTGAAAGCGGGGACCCTGGCGCTGCTCTCCTCGGCCAGGGTGCGGCTGGCCGTCCTGCCGCCCTCGAACCCGGGCGTGGCTTTCCTCCATGCCGAGGGGTGGCGGACCCGGTATCGTGATCCGCTGGTTGTGGTCCTGACCCCTCCTCCGAGCGGGCTCTAAGGTCTGGCCCGTATCCTGGCGGCCGGTCGGGTTGGCGCCGGAGGTACAGATGTCCAAGAAGTCGATGGCGGAGCGCCGGCAGGCTCGGGGCGCCGCCGGGGGTGGCAACGGTAGGAGTTCGGCCCGCAGCCCCCAATACCGCCGGCAGAAGAGTGGCAGCCGCCGGCCCTGGGGGCTGTTCGCCGCCATCGGGGCGGTGGTGGCGGTCTTCGTGGTGGTGATCCTGGTTGCCGACCTCTCCGCGCCCAACACCGCCCAGGATACCCAGGTCCTTCCCGCGCCGTCCCAGGTGGTCAGCGCAGTCACCCACATTCCCACCGCCAACCTCAACAAGGTGGGCAAGGGGGACATCAACTTCCCGCCGGCCGCAGTGCCATCCCCGACCACCCTCACTAGCCAGGGGAAGCCCGAGGTCCTGTACGTGGGGGCGGAGTACTGCCCCTACTGCGCGCTGCAGCGCTGGTCTCTGATCGGGGCTCTCAGCGAGTTCGGCACCTTCCACAACCTGAAGATCATCCGCGGCTCAGCCACCGACACCGCGGGCACCAACATCGCCACCTTCACCTTCGCCCACGGGGTCACCTACAGCAGCCCCTACCTGACCTTCGTGGCCCGGGAGCTGTACAGCAACGTTCCCGACAAGAACTCCAGCAACGGGTACGCGCCCTTCCAGACCCTCACGGCCCAGGAGGCGACCGTGTTCACCCAGGTCGGCCAGAGCGGGTTCCCCTTCGTGGACTTCGGCGGCAAGATCGCCCAGGTGGGCTCGGAGAGCACCTCGCCGGGACCTCCTGGTCTGGAGGGTTATGACTGGCAGCAGATCGCCAGCCTGCTGGCCAAGACGGGCTCCACCCCGGCCAAGATGATCCTCGGCGGGGTCAACTACGACATTGCAGCCATCTGCTCCATCACCGGCAACCACCCGGGGTCGGTCTGTGACCGCGCCCTGGTGCGGCAGCTGGAGGCGGGCCTCTGAGCAGCACCAGGGCCCGTCGCCGGGTCGTGCCTCCGGCGGGCGCCGGCGCCCCCAGGGAGGAGAGGTCGGAGGAGCCCGCGCCGGGGCGGGGTGGAGCCGTCTGGCTCACGGCCCTGGCGCTCCTGGGGATCGGGGATGCCAGCTACCTCACGGTGGTCCACTACGCCAAGGTGGCTCCGGTCTGCGTCTCCAACGGGATAGTCAACTGCGACAAGGTGGTGACCAGCCAGTTCTCGGTGGTGCCGGGCACCTCCATCCCCATCACCGTGCCCGGGCTGGCGTTCTTCCTGGTCGCCCTGGCGCTGGCGGTGGCACAGCTGCTCCGTCCCGGGCGCTTTGAACTGCGCCGGGCTCACTTCGCCTGGGCCTGCCTCGGGCTCCTGTCGGTCTTCTACCTGGTCTTCGTGGAGCTGGTGGAGCTCAAGGCCATCTGCCTCTGGTGCACCTTCGTTCACCTCGACATCCTGTTGATGCTCCTCACCACCGCCTGGCGGATGCGCCCGCCGGAGCAGCTCTCACCCTCCCGCTGACACTCCCCTCTGGGAACCGCGACGGCGCCGTCACCGGGGGGGAAGCCCCGGCATCCTAGACTCTCCAGGCTGCCATTCCGCATCCACCCTCCCAGGAGGCTCTGCGATCCTCCCCGACCTGGCCGCCCACCCTCCAGCCAGACGATCTGGACTGCGCTCCATCGCCGCTACTCGACTGCGCTGGCAGCTGGCGATGCCCATCAGCTACCTCCTGGCAGCTCTGCTCCTCACCCTGCCCCTGTGGCTCGGGAGCCAGCCCCGGCTCCTGGGCTACGGCGCCGACTCGGCGATGCACCTCTGGTTCCTCAACTGGTTCCCCTACGCCATCTCGCATGGGCTGAACCCGTTCCAGACCTCCATCGCCACCCACCCCAGCACCGTGAGCCTGCTCTGGAACAACGCCGACCTGGTGCTGGCATTTCTGGCCTGGCCGCTCTTCCGCCTGCTCCCGGCGGCGGCGGCGATGGATCTGGTCTTCGTCCTGATGGTGGCGGCGGCCGCGACCACCATGGCCTGGCAGCTTCGGCCCCACGTCCACCACGCCAGCTCGGCCTGGATGGGAGGTCTGCTCTTCGGCTTCAGCCCCTTCGCCCTCTCTGAGCTTGCCGCCGGCCATCTCACCTGGGTTTCGACGGCGACGCTTCCCCTGGGCTGGTGGGTGGGTGGGCACGCCTGGCGGGCCACTCGGGACGGGCGGCACGCCGTCCGGTGGGGGGGGGCACTGGGCCTGTGGGCCGTCCTCCAGTACTGGGTGAGCAAGGAGCTGCTCGCCACCACCCTCCTGATGGGGCTGCTGCTCCTGGTTCTGAACTCCCGCGGAATCCTCAGGCGGGGCCTCCCGCCCCTGCGCCGGCTCTGGCCGGTGGCGGCCGTCGCAGTGGCGGTGTTCGGAGCCCTAATGGCCTACCCGATCATCACCCAGCTCACCTCCGGGGTGCCACTCAGCCGGCCCACCGTAGTCTCACCCACCGCCAACGTGGTGGACCTGCTGGAGTGGGTGGTGCCCGGGTATGCCCAGCTGATGGGCATCGGGTGGGCTGGGACCCTCAGCCTGCGGTACACCGGGGAGCTGCTGGAGACCGATGCCTACCTCGGGCTTCCCCTTCTCGTGCTGGCGGGCCTGGCCGCCTGGCGGCTGCGGGCTGTACCCCTGGCCCGCCTGGGAGCGGGGCTGGCCGTGGTGGCCGGGATCCTCTCCCTGGGTGGCCACCTTCACGTGGCCGGGGTCGTGACCGGAATCCCGCTTCCCTGGCTCCTGTTCGAGCATCTGCCCCTTCTGGGCAAGGCTGTCCCCAGCCGGCTCACGGTTTTCGTGGTGGCCGGTGTTGCCTGCCTGCTGGCCGCTGGCTGGGACCGGGTGATGGAGCGGTTTTCGGTCTGGACCCGGGCGCTCATCCTGGGGGTGGCCGTCCTCCCCCTCCTACCCAGCTCCGGGCTTCTGGCCGGCTTGGCCGGGTTCCCGATGTACACGCCCCGGGTCCTCAGCTCGACCGCCTTCACGGCGCTGCCCGCCGGAGCCTCGGTGCTGACCATCCCCATCACCACCAGGGACAACCACGGGCTGGCGATGTACTGGCAGGCCGAGGCGGGCTTCCGCTACTCCCAGCCATTCGGCTATCTCCTCCGGCCCGGACCGGAAGGGGTGCTCACCGACAACCTCAGCCCCTCGCCGCTGGCGAACCTGGCGACCGCTCTCAGCTCGGGCGACGCCCGACCGGTTGGGGTCTCGTCCGCGGCCATCCGGCTCCAGCTCCGCCAGCTCGGAATAAGGGCGCTGGTCCTCATGCCCTCAGGTCAGTTCGCGGCGCAGGAAGCGGAGCTCCGGGCGATCCTCCGCCGGTCGCCGGAGATGGTGGACGGGGCAGCCGTCTGGCTGCAGCCGGGCGGCTGAGATCTCTCAGGAGCAGGAGGGAAGACCCACCCGCTGCCAGCTCGCCGCCGTGGGCTGAGGGGGAAGCTCCCTCCGGAGCGGGGAACCGCTGCGCACCAGGGCCTCGAACAGGGGGTCCCGGTACACCACTCTCCACCCCCGCTCACGCTGCAGGGCGTCCGTGAAGGGCTGGCCCCGCTGGTACAGGACCAGCTGGCTGGGGCTGGAGTCCAGCCGCTGCAACCACCCCGGCGCCAGATCCACGATGGAGGCGTAGCGCAGCAGGGCCCGCGAGCCCATGAGCGCCGCGTCGCCGAAGATGTACACCTTGTCCTGGGGCAGCTCGTAGGCTAGAAAGCCCCCATCACCGTAGACATTGAAGATCCTGATCCCCGAGGGGCCCGGCTTGAGCCAGGCCGCGGCGCAGACCGGGAAGGTCCCGCGGTAGGTGCTGGAGGCCAGCGCCGGGGTGGACTCCACGGCCGCCTGCCCGAGCAGCGCCAGGAAGAGCCCCAGGAGGAAGACCATCTCCAGGAGCGCCGCCAGGCGCGGCTGGGTCGGGCGCAGCCGGAGCCGCCAGCGCCGAGCCAGCCGCTGCCGCAGCTGGTCGGCCAGGACGATCCACCAGGGAGCGCCGACCACCACCAGGATGACCAGGTTGCGCACCGACTGAAGGGTGACCAGCAGGGCCAGCCCCAGGACCGCCAGGTCGCGCAGGGGGAGACGGCCGTGGCGGACCACCAGGTAGAGCAGCGAGAGGATGAAGAAAAGCAGGGGGATGAGGAGGGGGTTGTGGAAGTCCGGGCTCTGCCACTCCACTATCAGCGCCTGCTGGGCGGAGCTGAACTGGGTCTGGAAGGGATAGGGGATGATCGCCGCCCCATTGGGATTGATCAGGCACGCCCCCAGCGCGAGGGCGCTTCCCCCGGCCAGGCGCCAGACCCGCCCGGCCTCCTCCGGGGATCGGCGACCGTACAGGGCGGCGGCCCCCTCCGCCACCAGGATCGTGGCCAGGAAGATCAGGCCGATGATGAAGCCGGCCTCGAGATCGGTCCAGAGCAAAAAGAGCGGCCCCAGCAGGAAGGCTGCCAAGCCGCCCCGGCGCAGCTGCAGCTCGGCCAGCAGGAGGGTGAAGGCCAGAAGGCAGTAGGTGGCCATCTGGGGCCGGGGGCCGAGGATGGGGTAGGCGGTGAGGGCCGCGAACAGCAGCCCGACCCCCACGGTGAGGCCGCTCACCGGCGCCAGCAGCCGGGATCGCATCCAGACCGCCACCCACATGAGCAGAGTGATGAGCCAGTAGCCCGCCACCACCGCCGGGCGCCCGCCGGCGGCGACCGCGGCCGCCATCCATACCTCGCTCAGCCACTCCTGCATCACCCAATGGTGGTCGGCGGAGATGAAGGCATAGGGGTTGGTGGCGATCAGCTGCCCGGTGCGCAGCAGGGTCTGGCCGTTGCGCAGGTGCCACCAGAAGTCGGGGTCGGTGACCTGAGGGCGCGAGGCCAGCATCCCCGACATGAGGCCGGTCAGCGCCACGAAGGTCGGGATGGTCAGGCGGCGGGCGTTCAAGGGCGGCGCCGGGTGGTCATGGCCGAAGTTTAGGGAGGGCGGTTTCAGCTCCGGTGGCCGTTGCCAACTCGCGGCAGCGAGGTAACGGCGCCACTCTCAGCTCGGACCGGTACGCTTACCCCGTGGCCACGGCCCCCTCTCCCCAATCGAGCCGGGCGCTCGCAGAGCTCCAGCAGACGCTTCTGCAGGAGACCTCCCAGGTGGAGGAGTCGCTCCTCGCCCTCGACGAGGAGGTGATGCGCCTGCTCGCCGGCCTGGACCAGACCGAGGAGCGGATCGAGGACGCGGAGATCGTGCGCCGCCACGTCCTCCGGGACCATGTGCGTTACGCCGCCGCCGAGGTCGAGGCGGCGATCACCCGCTGCCACGCGCTGCAGCAGGAGGCCGCCCTGGCGAGGGCCAGGCTCCTCCTGTGCCGGTCCCGGGCCAAGGAGCTCCGCCGCTGGCACCTCCTGGTGCGCGCGGCCCTTGATCAGCTGGGCGATCGCCCGGCCACCGACGGGACGCTGGAGGAGGGGCTCGCCCGCTACCGCTCCGCCTCCCGCCAGGTCTTTCAGATCGTCGAGGAGGAGCGGATGCGGATCGCCCGTGACATGCACGACGGGCCGGCGCAGTCCCTCTCCAACCTCGTGCTTCGGGCGGAGATCCTGGAGCGGCTGGTCGATCGGGAGCCGGAGCGGGCCAAGGCGGAGATCCAGACCTTCAAGGATCTGGTGAGGGGAGTCCTGGAGGAGACCCGCGACCTCATCTTCGACCTCCGCCCCATGACCCTGGATGACCTGGGGGTGATCCCGACCCTGCGCCGGCTGGTGGCCGAGTACAAGGACCGGGAGGGGATGGAGGCCCGGCTCTCGGTGATCGGGGCCGAGCGCCGGCTACCTCCTGAGACGGAGGGTGCGCTGTTCAGGATCGTCAAGGAGGCGCTGGTCAACGTTCGCAAGCACGCCCACGCCAGGACGCTGGAGGTGCTGATCAACCTCCAGCCCAATCGGGTGAGCGCCGTGGTGAAGGACGATGGTGAGGGCTTCGACCTGGCGGCCGTGGAGCAGAAGCTGGCCCGGGAGCCCCACTTCGGGATCATCTCCATGCGCGAACGCGCCGACCTGGAGCACGGCCAGCTCGAGGTCCTATCCCAGGTGGGGCGAGGGACCGAGGTCCGGGTCACCCTGCCGGTCGACTGACCGTACCTTCGACCTCCGTCACCTTCTGGAGGCGCGCAGCCGATCGCCGGAGGTGTCGCCCGGGGGCTGCTGGGAACCGCTCCGGTAACGGCCCCACTTCGTGATCCCCGGCGAACGTGCAAGTGAGTAACAACGCCGTCAGAAGAGTTGACACCACCTGGTATCGGTGGCAGACTTGCGAGCCTGAGCTGGAGGGAGGAGGCCGGCCAGGTGAGCGAGGCTCGCCCAGGGCCGGGGGGGGGTACGTATCCCCGATTTGGCGATGGGTAGGGAGGCCCGCGTCGACACCATGGTGATCCGTGCATTCACCGGCACCGTTCCCGGGTCCGGGACCCCAGAGTGGAGGTTCGCGCCTTGACGGACGGACCGATCGAACTCAGCGTGGTGGTGCCGACCCGCAACGAGGCCGATGCGCTCCCCGAGTTGCACCGGAGGCTGGCCGAGGCGCTGTCGGGGCTGGTGGCGGAGGTCCTGATCCTCGACGACAGCACGGACGAGATCACCCGGCCCGCGCTGCGGCAGATCGCCGCCGCCGACCCCAGCTGGGTGGTGGTCGAGAGGGACGCCCACGAACCCCGCGGGCTGGGGGCGGCCGTTTCCAGCGGCCTCAGCCTGGCCCGGGGGGAGGCGATCTGTGTGATGGACGCGGACCTGCAGCACCCCCCGGAGGTCATCCCCGAGCTTCTGCAGGCTGTCAGGGCGGGGGCGGACCTGGCGGTCGCGTCCCGGTACGCTCCCGGCGGGAGCGCCGCCGGCCTCTCTGGCCGCTTCCGGACCGCAGTCAGCAAGAGCGTGTCCTGGGTGGCCCGGACGGTCTTCTCCGAGGCGCGCCGCACCACCGACCCGCTGAGCGGCTTCTTCTGCGTGCGCCAGCGCAGCATCGCCGGGCTGGAGTTCCGCCCGGTGGGCTTCAAGATCCTCCTCGAGCTCCTGGTGTGCCTGCCAGGTATTCGGGTGAAGGACGTCCCCTTCGTCTTCGCTCCCCGTTACGCCGGTGAGAGCAAGGCCACCCTCTCCCAGGGGATCCTCTTCGGCAAGCACGTCATCTCGCTGGTCGTCTACGTGCCGCTGGCGGCGCTCCTGGGCAAGGTGGCCGTGTCGGCGGGCGCGGGAATGGTGGTCTTCGTGTCGGTGGTGGCCCTGCTCACCGACCTGCCCCTGAGCCCACCTTTTCCCTGGCTGGGGGCGGTGGCCACCAGCCTCCTGGTGAGCGTGGCGATTTACGGCCTCCTCACCTTCCGCAGCGCCTTCTGGCGCATGGGGATGGGAGCGCAGCGTCTCCTTTGGGTGGCAGGGCTGATAGCCGTGGCCGGAGGCCTGGGTGGCTTCGCCATTCTCACCGTCAAAGCCCACCTGGCCACCGTGCTGCTGGCCATCCTGGCGCTCCTGGCGGCCCAGCTGCTGGGCTCGGTCCTGGTCACCTACCTGCGGCGGCGGTCCTCCCGCGCGGTCCCGGTGGTGACCCTGGCTGACGAGCTCTCGCTGCAGTCCTTGGCGCGCCGCCTCTCCGCCGACTTCGCCTGGTGGATCGACGCCGCCCGCCCCGCCGCCGCGCCGGCTCGCGTGGAGCAGCTGGTCACCGCCGAGGTGGTCAGCCACGTGGCCCGCAGCGGGCGGCCGGTGGTGCTCACCGAGCTGCCCTCCAGCCGGCGCCAGGCCCGCATCAACGTGGGCAGCTACAGCGTGATCCTGATCCCGCAGCTGGCGGGCACCAGGAGGGTGGTGCGGATCGCGGCCGTGGCCCGGACCGGGCGCAGCCCCTTCTCCGAGCGTGACCTGCACGCCTGTGTCGCCTGGTGCAACCGGATCGAGGCCGGCGCGGAAGCGGCAGCCGACCAGTCCGTTGGCAGCGGTGACGCGGCGGTGGAGGCGCCTTGAAAGCAGAGGAGCTCCCCCAGGCGCTGACCTGGATCGCGGCCATGGCCCGGCCGCCGGCTCCGGAGGCGGAGGTCAGGCCGCTGCGGGCTTCGACCCGCGCCCGGGCGTCCTACGTGACTCCGTCCCGGGCGGCCCGCGTCCGAGGGTGGGGGGATGGAAGGCTGGTACGTGGGCTGCAGTTCGGCCTGGTCGGTCTGGCCGGGCTGGCGGTCAACCAAGCCATCCTTGCCGGGCTGGTGTCGCTGGCCAACTGGAACTACCTCCTGGCGGCCGTGATCTCCAGCCAGGGCTCCACCGTCACCACCTTCATAATCAATGAGCTCTGGGTCTTCCGTCAGGCTGCTCTCGACCCCGGCGCCCGAGCTCTCCCCGTCCGGTTCCTCGTCTTCGACGCGCTCAACACGTCCTCCCTGGCGCTGCGCCTGCCCCTCCTCTTCGGGCTGACCAGCGGCCTGGGCATCAACTATCTGGTGAGCAACTTCATCGCCGTCATCGTCTTCCTGTTGCTCCGCTTCGTGGTCGCTGACGGTTGGATCTGGAAGCGCCCCGCGCGCTCCCATTCAACCGTCTGAACAGGAGGGTGATGTGACCGACTCTGGAGGAGCCCGCGGGCTCAGCTACGACATCGACGGACTGGCGCGAATCCGCTCCGCGGTCCGGCTCCCCGAGCTCGAGCTGTTTCGCGTCGCGGAGGTCGATCAGCCGGACCTGGTGATCGAGCGTCGCGCGCTGATCTCCGGAACGCCGGCGCAGCACGGCCTCCCGACCTATGTCTACCGGGAGAGGCTGGGAGCGGTCACCGCCAACTTCGACGTCGAGCTGGGGCCCCCGGTCCGGATCCTGGCCACTCCGCTGCTGGCCCACTCCCCCCACGTCCTCTACACCAACATCGTCGAGCCACTTCTTCGCTTCGTCATCGCCGGGCGGGGGCGGATGCTTCTGCATGCCGGCTGCGTCTCGCTCTTCGGACAGGGGATCATGCTGTCCGCCAAAACCGACACCGGGAAGACCGCGACCATCCTGAGACTGCTCCGAGAGTGCCGGGGGACCTTCCTCTCCGACGACATGACCATCATCGGCCCGGACGGGACGGCGAGCCGCTTCCCCAAGCCGCTCACCATCAGCGCCCACACCCTGAAGGCGGTGGCGGCCAGTCCGCTCCCGGCGCATCGTCGGGCTGCCCTCTCGGTGCAGAGCCGGTTGCACTCCCGGAGCGGGCGCTCGGTCGGGAAGTGGCTGGGGGAGAGGCCGCTGCCGATCATGGCGATGAACAGCCTGGTGCAGGCGGTGATCCCGCCCCCCAAGTACATGGTCCGGCAGCTGGTCCCGGCGGAGATGGGCCAGACCGTTCAGGTGCGGCGGCTGTTCCTCATCGAGCGGGGGTCTCCAGCCCTGGCGGAGGGCGTGGGACGTGACGAGGCGGTGGAGCAGCTGCTCAGCAACACCGCCGACGCCTACGAGTTTCCCCCCTTCAAGACCATGGCCCCCCAACTGATCGTCGGCGGCCTGGACTTCGCGGCGGTCCAGGATGCCGAGCGCCGGGTGCTCACGGAAGCGCTCTCGTCGATCGAGGTGGTGCGGCTGCGGGTGGCGGACTTCAGCTGGCCCAGCCTGGTGCGCGCGGCAGTGGCCCCCGAAGATCTCGCTGGTCCTGCAAATGGGCACCTGGATGGCCCCCGGGCACCCTCCAGACGGCTGCCGGTTCCGGAAGAGGCTCAGCCGTAGGCGCCCTGTCGCCGGTGGACGGCCCCCCGCACACCGAGGCGCAGCGGCCGGGCGGCCCTTGGTCGGGCCGTCTGGACCCTTGGCTCGTGGCCACCCTGGTGGCCACGGCCGCGATTTTGCTTGGGGCCACCCTGGTCCGGCTGCATGACCTGAACCAGTACGGGCTGAATTCGGACGAGGCCGTCTACGCCGGGCAGGCGGCGGGCCTGGCGGGGTTCAAGGCCTACAGCCAGCTCTTCGGGATCTTCCGGGCCCACCCCCTCCTGATCCAGCTGATCGTGTCGGTCGTCTACCGCTTCACCGGAGTCACCGGCTCCGGCGCCAGGGAGGTGTGCGTCGCCTTCGGGGTGCTGCTGGTGCTCATGACCGGGATGCTGGCCTGGACCATCTGGGGGCGCATCGCCGCCCTGGCGGCGATGCTCTTCGTGGCCTTCTCGCCGTACCCGGTGTCAGTCGCGCGCGAGATGCTGCTGGACGGCCCGGAGGCGTTCTTCGTGGCCACCAGCCTCTTTCTCCTCTGCCTGTACATCAAGCGCTCCCGCCCTCTGTACCTGTGGGCGGCGGCGCTGGCCGCCGGGCTCGCCTTCCTCTCCAAGGAGACGGCGATCTTGCTCATCCCCCCGGTCTTCCTCTTTCTCATCCTCGCCCCCTATGTCCTGCGCCGCTATCGGGACCTGCTGGTCGCGGGGGCGATCTACCTGATCCTGGTGATCATCTACCCCCTGGCGGAGCTCAGTGCCGGCAAGGCCAGCACCGGGGTGGACTACCTCGTCTGGCAGATCCTCCGTCCGGCCAACCACTCCCTGCTCTTCTACGCCGGGATCTTCCAGACGATGGGTTGGGGGATCGTGGCGCTCGCCGGGGTTGGCACCCTGGCCACCCTCTGGAAGCGCACCTCACCGGAGATCCTGCTCCTGCTCACCAGCCTGGTCATCGTGGGCCTGCTGGAGATCTGGCCCACCAAGGGATACGAGTACCTGATCCCGGCCACCGCTCCGATCATGGCGCTGGCTGCCTTCGGCGCCCGCACCTGCGGGACCCTGGCGCTGTCCGCCGTGACCCGGATCTGGCGATCGGCGGCCGCGGGACGGGCGGTGGGCATCACGGTGACGGCTCTCGTCGCCCTGGGGGCGGTCTCCGCCTTTCTCCCGGTTTTCAACCCAGCCCCCACCGCGGCCACGGGACTGGCGGCCCTGGTGGGCACCGACAGCGGCCAGCCGACGCCGGTCACGGTGAAGGCGCTGGCCGGGTCGGGCGGGCTGGAGGCCGGACGGCCGACCGCCGTCTGGGTCCGCCACCACCTGCTGCCGGGGTCGGTGTTCCTCACCATCGGACCTACCTTCGCCAATGTGCTCCAGTTCTACAGCCTGGACCGGGCCCTGGCCCTCAGCGTCAGCCCCAACCCCCTACATCGCAACCCGGCCTACGCTCCCGTCACCAACGCCGACCTCCTGATCCGCAGCGGGGCCGTCCAGTACCTGGTCTACGACGCCTATTCCGCGGAGCGCAGCTCCCACTTCGCCGAGCGAATCCTGGCCCTGGCCAAGAAGTTCAACGGAATCCTCGTCTACCAGTACGACAAGCCGGGAACCCCTCCGGCGCGCCATGACGCCGAGGTGCTCATCTACGAGGTGGAGCCATGAGGGCAGCGGCGCGCACTCTGGCCCTGCTGCTGGCGCTGCCCTGGGTCCTCGCCACCCCGGCCCTGGCCTCGACAGGTGCGCCCTCGCGCCCGCTCGCGGCGTCCGGTCTGGCCAGGATCAAGCACATCTTCGTGATCGTCCAGGAGGGGCACTCCTTCGACAACTACTTCGGGACCTATCCCGGCGTGGTGGGGCTGGGGCGGAACACCGCGGTCCCGGCCAGCCTCTCCAACCCTGCGGCCGGCAGGGTGGCAGCCCACCACCTGACGGAGGTGCGAACCTCGCCGCTGGACAACTCGACGCGGGCGGCGGTGGCAGCGCTCAACTCCGGGCAGATGAACGGCTTCGCCGCTGTCCAGCAGAGCCTGCCGGGGGCGGGGCAGCTGGCACTGGGGTACTACAACGCCCAGGAGATCCCGTACTACTGGGCGCTGGCGCACCGGTTCGCGCTGGTGGACGAGTTCTTCTCCTCGGAGCTCGGGGGCAGCATCCCCAACCACCAGTACCTGGTCGCGGGCCAGACCTGGGCTCCGGCCGCCGTCGGCGCGGCCCTGCCCAACGTGCCCACCATCTTCAACCAGCTGGACTCCAAGGGTGTCTCCTGGGGATACTTCGTGGCCCAGTACCGCACCCACCTGGCCCAGGGACGGCAGTCCAGCCTGGTGCCTCAGGTCCCGGTGCTCGGGCTCGCCAACATCGCGGGCAACCCCACTGACCTGTCCCGGGTCCAGGACCTGACCGGCCTCTACTCGGACCTGGTCCGGGGCCACCTTCCGGCGGTGAGCTACGTGGTGCAGCCGGGGGCAACCGAGCGCGCCCCGGGCAACCTCGCCGATGGGCAGGTGGCCACGGTGGGCCTGATCAACGCCATCATGCGCAGCCGGTACTGGGGCTCCTCGGCCATCCTGCTGACCTGGTCCGACTGGGGCGGCTGGTACGACGGGGTTGTCCCGCCGACGGTGGGCGGGGTCAGCGACGGCTTCCGGGTGCCCCTTCTCATCGTGTCGCCCTTCGTTCGCCCGGGGACGATCTTCTCCCAGACCACCGATTTCGGGTCGATCCTCCAGTTCATCCAGGCGGTGTATGGGTTGCCAGCCCTCACCAGCCGGGAGGCCAGCTCCGGCAGCCTTGTGGGCGCCTTCGACCTGCAGGGGGCGGCCAGAGCCGCCTCCCCGATACCGATGGGGACCCTGCCGGCGTCGGTCGCCTCTCACGGGTCGGTGGTTCAGGTGTTCATTGCCTACACGATCCCCGGGCTCCTGATTCTGATTCTGGTGGTATATGCGGTGTGGGGACGGGGGGCCGGGGCGGCCCCCCTGTTGCGGAGGAGAGCGTGATGCATGGACTGGCTGGCCGAAAAGGGCGAGCTCCGCTCCTGGCGCTGGCCCTGGCCGCCGGGATGGCGGCGGCCTTCGAGGTGGGGGGTGCGGGGGCCCTGGCGGCCACGGTCCACAAGATCGCCCCCTACATCCCTGTTAACATCCAGCTGACCGCACCGGTCAAGGTGACCAGCGGAGCCCCCATCGCGGTCTCCGTGGTGGTCACCTCCTCCGGGGTGCCGGTACGTGACCACCTGGTGCGTTTCTACGCCGCCGGGATCTACCTCGGGGCCACCAAGACCAACTCCGTCGGCCATGGCGCCACCACCTTGCGCAAGGCGCTGCCGGTGGGCACCTGGACCCTGCTGGCCACCTACAAGGGAGGGGGGCCGATCGAGTCCGCCACCGCCTCGCAGACCATCACCGTGGTGGCGGCGCCGCTCAGCATCCGCGTGGTGCCCTACGTCCCCCACTCGATCGCCGTCAGCATTGACGGGGCAGCCCCGGTGAGCCCCAACTCCGACGGATTCATCAACGAGCCTCTGCCCACGGGCGGTCGGGTGACCCTGGTGGCGGAGGTGCAGAACCCCAGCTCCAACGTCCGGGTTTCCTTCGTCTCCTGGTCCAACGGCGACACCGCCACCACCCGGGTGATGTCCGACCGCTCCCATGCCTACACCCAGATCGCGCTCCAGGTCTCCTACCTGACCCCCATCAAGTTCACCACCGCGGCCGGTGTCCCCATCCCGCCCTCCCAGGTGCAGGGGGTGACCCTGACCGGCCCCGACGGGACCAAGGTCGCCGTGGGGAGCACCGGACAGGCCTGGCTGGCCACCCCCGCGCCGCGGCGCTCCCCCACGGGCCAGCTGACGGTCGGAGCCGACACCTACACCGTGGTGACCGCCGACTACCTGGGGGTCAACGTCGCCAACCAGGGGAAGGACCGCTTCTCCCCCGGCCCCGGCGGGGTGTGGAAGGTGGGCCTGGACGTCTATCCGGTGAGCCTTTTGAGCCGCAACACGGTGCTGGGATCCCAGGTGGCGGCGACGGTGCTGCTCCACGGACAGGGCTCCACCTCCCGCCTGCTGCACCTGCCCGCTCGCGGGCCCCTCACCCTCACCCTCCCGCGCGGGCGCTACTCCCTCAAGGTGAAGGGGGGCGGCTTCGGGCCGGGCCTCGACTTCCGGGTCTCGGGTCCGACGGTGGTGCCGGTTCCGCTGCTCACCGTCCTGGACCTGGCCGGCGGCTTCCTGCTTCTGGTCCTCATCGCCGGCGGGTTACTGGCCCTGGGGCCGGGCCGGAGTCGGCTCGTGGCCTGGATGTTCGCCGGCGACCTGCGGGCGCGGGGGGCGACGTCTCTGTGAGCGGCGGAAGCGCCCGGGGCGCCCGCCGGCCGGGTCTTGCCCGGGTGAGGTGGGCGTCGCTGGCCGGGCTTACCGTTCTGGCCGGGGTCGCCGCCGCGGTCTCCTTGCTGCCGCCGGTTTCCGCCCAGGGAGGTCCGGTGCCGGTCACCCCCTTCGGGAACTACAACCCGATGCTCACCCGCGCCCCCTACGCCTCCGACCTGACCGACAGCTCGGTCGATATCACCTGGGCCACGATGCCCGCGGTGGCCGGTACCCCCAACCTCCTCGGCTACCTGCAATGGGGACCCGAGGGGGCCTGTGGCCGGTACCAGGCCAAAGTGCCCGATTCCCTTCCTTTATCCGTGCCGTCCCAGAACACGCTGCCGACGGTGACCGGACTGGAGTTCAAGGTGAACACCGGAACGGTAACCCGCACCGAATACCAGTCGACAGTCGTGCTGACCGGGCTCGCCCCCGGCACCACCTACTGCTACCGCCCCTTCGGATACACCTACGTCGGGATCTACAAGACCCCCGTCGACCTCCTGGGTTCCAACCCGGACCAGACCTTCACCACCCTCGACCCCCCCAACAACTCGTCGACAGCTCCCCTCACCTTCGACGTCATGGGCGACACCGGTGAGAACCTGGCCAACGCCACCACCCCCTACCCCAACTTCACTAACCCCTACCAGGCGGCGATCGACAAGCTGATCGGCCAGTCGGGCGCCAGGTTTGTGGTCCTGGCCGGGGACGTCGCCTATCCCTCTGACACCAACAACCGTTACGGGGACCTGCTCCAGGGGGCCAACTCGGCGGACCCCGAGGTGAGCAACTTCTTCGGTCCCTCCTACTGGCCGCAGACCGGAGGGATCCCGGTCTACTACACCGCCGGAGACCACGGCATGGTCACCGAGGACCCCCTGCGCATCTGGCCCGAATCCCAGACCGCTGCCGCCAGCGGTGGCGTCTCCGCCCCGGTCACCTACCCGCCCACCATGGGCAGCCTTCAGGCGACCTATCCCACCGACTGGTACGCCGTGCAGTCGGGCAACGTCCGCCTCTACGTGCTCCAGGCGGCCTGGCCCTACGGCAACGCCGGCACCGCACCCGGCGGACCGTACCAGATGGACTACCTGCAAAGGTGGCAGCAGAACTCGGCGGAGTACGCCTGGCTGAAGCAGGACCTGGCGGCCCATCCCGGGGGCATCAAGATGGCAGTCTTCTTCTACCCGCTGCGCTCGGACAACTCCGGCCAGCCGTCTGACACCTACCTCCAGAACAGCTCCGCGAACCCCAACCCCGCCCAGAGCAGCCTGGAGGCTCTGCTCTCCGACAATGGGGTCTACATCGCCTTCAACGCCCACGCCCACACCTACCAGCGCATCGACCCCACCGGCCCGGGCCAGCTGATCAGCTACGTGACCGGTGGGGGAGGGGGGATCCCCTCGGCGGTCAGCTGCAGCGCCAACGTGCAGGGGATCAACTCCCTGTACGCCCTGGGCTGGGATCCGACCACCCTCCCCGGGGTGGGCTCCAGCTGTGGGGTCAGCCAGGGGGTGGCAACCTCAGTGCCGGTGCCCACCAGCGAGGCCCAGGTGTTCAACTTCCTCAAGGTGACGGTGGCGGGGGACCAGGTCACGGTCACCCCGATCAA
The DNA here is from genome assembly GCA_021827985.1 of bacterium. Classification (GTDB taxonomy): domain Bacteria; phylum Chloroflexota; class Dormibacteria; order Aeolococcales; family Bog-877; genus JAJYXT01. The sequence continues at coordinate 93,111 of JAKATL010000005.1, read as the reverse complement.
CGCCGAGGGCCAGTCCTTCGACGTCCAGACCTACACCTTCGGGGCCCAGGTGCCCCAGCCGCCGGGCCAGCCGGTGGGGGTCGCCGAGCCCTCCGCGGTCAGCCTCAGCTGGGCGATGCCTTCCAACCAGGACGTCTCGGCGACCACCGATTACGTGGTCACCCCGTACGCCAACGGAGTGCCCCAGCCGCCCATCGACATCCACTCGGTGTACCCGCAGTACACCCTGACCGGGCTCGTCAACGGGACCTCGTACACCTTCTCCGTGGTGGCGACCAACTCCCAGGGGACGAGTCCTCCCTCACCAATCTCCGCCCCGGTGGTCCCGGGGGCACCCGCGCCGGCCACCTACGACCCGGTCACCCCGTACCGGGTGTGCGACACCCGGGCCGGCAACCCATCCCAGCTCAGTGGGGTGAACCTGACGCAGTGTGAGGGCCAGACCCTCGGCGCCGGGAGCAGCCTCACCGTCCAGATCGCCGGCACCAATCCGAGCGGCGCCACCTCGGGCGGCGTTCCGGCCGGAGCCACCGCGGCGGTCCTCAACGTGACCGCGACCGACACCACCGCACCCAGCTACCTCACAGTCTGGCCGGCTGGCGGGTCACCCCCGCTCTCCTCCAGCCTCAACTGGCAGGCCGGTCAGACCGTGGCCAACCTGGTCACCGTGGACCTGGGGCCGACCGGAGCGGTGAGCGTGTACAACGACCAGGGGCAGGCCGACGTGGTCATCGACGTGGAGGGCTGGATGGACTCCACCGACACCTCGGGGGCGGTCTACGTCCCCGTCACCCCTTACCGGATCTGTGACACCAGGGCGGGATTCCAGCCACTCAACCAGTGCAGTGGGCGGACGCTGGGCCCGAACTCCACCCTGACCGTCACCGCGGCGGGCACCGCACCCTCACCCGGTGGCCCGCTGCCGCCCGCGGGAGCGGTGGCGGTCAACCTGACGGTCACTGCCACCAACACCACCCAGCCGTCGTTCCTAAGCGTCTGGCCGGCCACCGCCCCCCAGCCGATCGCCTCCAACCTCAACTGGCAGGCGGGGCAGACGGTGGCCAACAACGTGGTGGTGGCGGTCCCGACCTCGGGGGCGACCCTGGGGCAGCTGGAGATCTACAACAACGCTGGGAGTGCCGACGTGGTGGTGGACGTGTCCGGCTACTACCTTTCCGCCTTGCCGCCTCCGGCCGATGCCGTGTACTTCACACCCATGGTTCCCTACCGGATCTGCGACACCCGGTCCACCGCCATCTCCCAGCTTCAGGATGCCTGCACTGGGCAGACCCTTCACGGAGGCTCGCCGCTGCGCCTCCTGGTGGCCGGAGTGGGGGGGATACCGTCGAGCGCTACCTCAGTGGTCCTCAACGTGACCATCACCGACACCACTGCGCCCGGGTTCCTCACCGTGTTCCCCGACCTCGCCCCGCTGCCGCTTTCCTCCAACCTCAACTGGTCCCCGGGCGAGACGGTGGCGGTGGGTGTGACGGCCACCCTGGGCTCGGACGGTGCCCTGGACTTCTACATCCCCCAGGGATCCGCCGACCTGGTGGTGGACGTGGTGGGCTGGTGGCAGTGACCGGCCCGAAGGCGCGGGTCAGTGGGAGAGGCCGCCCCCCACGGGAGCAAGGCCCCGGCGGCGGCTGGACGTCGGGGTGAGGCTCATCTCCTGGTGCCCCATGACCTTCAGGATCGAGCAGGTGAGGCAGGCGGCCGAGCCACTTGAGTCGAGCACCAAGCCATCGGGCGCCGCGCCGCCGCAGCGCGGGCACACAGCCGTTCCCGTCAGGTTCATCCAGTGTCTGCGAAGCTTCACTGTCGCCCTCCTACTGCAGGCGGAATCTCGCGCGGGGGCAGTCATCTGGGGGACTGGATCCCGCGACGGCACCAGGGTGCGCCCTCAGCGGCCGCTTTGGGGCCACGGAGGGGCGACGATCACGTGATGGGTTCGTCACCGCCCCAACTGAAAACTGCAAGGTCGGCGACCCCTCGGCTTCCTTTGGACCCCAGGCCTCATGAGATCAGTCTGCTCGCTCGCCGGATAAGGGGGTGCTATGGGAACACTAACGCGAGGTTAAGCGGCAGGCGCCGGGCCGCACTGGGAAGGCGGTCGGCGTCGGACGCGCGGTGATGCGGCTCCGGCTGGTCGTGACCGCCGTGGCGCTGCTCGCCGTGTCGGTGCTGGCGGTCGGGACGCTGGTGGCCCTGAGAGAGGCGGGAGCGCGGAGCTCGCCCCCCAGGAAGGGGCGACCCGCCCCGAGCCCGGCGAGTACGACGCCGGCCCCCACTCCGACGGGTTCGACGCCGCAGGTGTACCTCTACTACTACCTCTGGTGGACCCCCGGTCACTGGCAGTCCAAACTGGGTCCGAACTACCCGTACACGGCCAGCCCGCCCGTCTCCCCGGGCACGACCAACCCAGTGGGCTGCAACCCGGTGGCCAGGTACTCCGGGGCGACCATCGTGGACGTGCCTCAAGTCGGCCTGTACAACCAGAACCAGGGTCCGGTCTACCTGCCCCAGATCGAGCAGGCAGCGGCGGCGGGGGTCACGGGCTTCCTGGCCAGCTGGCAGGGCACCGGCAGCCCGAGCCAGACGACCCGCTCCTCAGGGTACAACCTGCGCCTTCAGCTTCTGGTGCGGGCGGTGGACACCTATGACGCCGCCCATCCCCAGCACCCCTTCCACCTCGCCCTGGCGATGTCAGCGTTCGGGAATTACCACCGTCCGGCGGCGGCGATCGTCGCCGACCTCTCCTACTTCTACCGCACCTACGGTGACAACCCCGCCTTCCGCAACTCGTTCAGTGCGCGCCCGATGGTGATGATCATGGACAGCCGCAAGTACCCGGTGACCACCGTTGCCGCCATCTGGAACGCGGAGGGGGGGAGGGAGTACCTCATCGGCGACGAGACGGCCGGCAGCTGGGCGCGGGATGCCCCCTACCTCGACGCCACCTCCTACTACTGGTCGTCCGAGAACCCCTGGACCAACTCCAACGCGGCTACCGACATCCAGACCCTGGGAGCTGAGGTGCACAGCAACGGCAAGAGCTGGTTCTCCCCCTTCATCGCCGGCTATGACAAGCAGCTGGTGGGCGGCTCGTGCGTGCCCCGGGACGGGCTCCAGACGCTGGACAAGGTGTGGAGCGTCAACTCCCAGAGCCACCCCCAGGCGTGGTTCGGGATCAGCTGGAACGAGTACGAGGAGAACACCTACCTCCAGCCCAGTGTGAACTACGGCGCGACCTACCTGCGGGCCCTGCAGCAGCTGATCCAGGGCCGGGCCGGCTGAGCCGGACTCCGAAGCAACCGCGGTTCACGGCACCGTTACCGGGTGGTGACACGGCTGGCAGTGGATACCACTCTATACTGCGCCCTGCCATAGCTAGGCCCGGGGTGATTAAGCCCCGGAAGGGAGATCGGAACTGGAGGAATCGGAAAGGTATGCTGAGTTCTTGGTATCTGCGGCTGCGCAACCGCCTCACTGAGGCGCTGGCCAGCCGTGACTCGGAGGAAGAGGGGCAGGGTATGGTCGAATACGCCCTGATTCTGGTACTCATCGCCATCGTCGTGATCGTTGTCCTGGCCATCGTCGGTCACCGGGTCAGCGACGTCTTCAACAACATCCAGAACGGGCTTCAGTAACCCCTAGGTCCCAGGGGCGCGCGGCGGCCGGGCCGCCGCGCGCCCACTTCCCCCAGCCGGCCCCGCCGGCGTCTTAACTCGGAGGTTATCCACGGTGTCGACCGATTTGAAAGGACGGGTCAATCAGGTCTGGATCGCCGTCGGGCTGATCTGCGCTATCGCGGCCTTCGGGCTCGCGTACTACTTCACCCGCGCCAGCGCCACTCCCCCCAAGCCGGTCATCCCGGCCAACGGGAGCCTGGTGGTGGTGGCGAGGGTGTCCATCCCCAGCGGGACGCTCATCACCCCGGGGATGCTGGAGCTGACCCGGATCAAGGGGCTGCTCCCGGCCAACGCCTACACCTCCTGTCAGACGCTGGTGGGTGCCGCCTGCTCCGAAAGCAACGGTCTCTCGGTGAGCCAGCCGGCCACCACCTCGACCACCCTGGACTACTACGCGGTGGTTCCGATCGCCGCCAACACGGTGATCACGGGCACCCTGGTGTCGCCCAACAAGGTGACCCAGACGCCGTCGTTCGGCAGCCTGAACCTCCCACCCGGGGACGTGGCCATCGCCATACCGCTCACCTCACAGCAGGCGGTGGCGGGCTACCTCCAGGCGGGTGACCGGATCGACTTCATCTCCACCGGCTCGAACGGCAACGTGGGCTTCACCTACCAGGACCTGCTGGTCCTCGGCATCGGCAGCCCCTCCACCACCGGTCAGGCGGCCTCGTCCGCTGGCGGTGGGCTGGTGGTCCTCCAGGTGACCCGCAGCCAGGCGCTGGGGATCGAGGAGCTGGAGAAGGACGGGGCCATCTACACAGTGGCGCTGCGCTCAGCCGCCGACTACGGCCACGGCTACATTCCCACCACCATCTCCCCCGCAGACAACTACAACCAGGCCTGCACCCCGGGGAGCTCGGTGAACCCCATCATCCAGGAGGACCTGCAGCAGGCTCAGCAGTCCGTGGCCGCGGCCAGCAAGACCTACTCCGAGGCCCAGAAGCAGTACAACAAGGACAACACCACCCTGCAGTCGCTGCCCTCCGGCAGTGCCAACGAGACGACCGCCAAGCAGCTGGTGCTGGCCGACGCCGCCACCCTGGCCCAGGACCAGTTCGCGCTGATCCAGGCCCAGAACCTGGTGCAGTCGGACCAGGCCGTGCTCTACTGCGGCGCCACCGCGGCCGGGTCGGCCTCCAACAGCTCGGTGAGCCAGGGCAGCCCGCAGATGCTGCAGAACCTCTTCGGCCTCAACATCGGTTGAGCGGAGGGTCAAGGGAAGGAAGTCCGGTGGGTCGCCTCAAGCTCGGGGTCCCGGCATGATCCGGGTGGTGGTGGTGGACGACATCCCTTCCACCCGGGAGAACCTCAAGAAGCTCCTCTCCTTCGAGGAGGACATCGAGGTGGTCGGGGATGCCGCGGACGGCAAGCAGGGGCTCGAGGTGACCCGCCGGCTCCAGCCCCACGTGGTGTTGATGGACGTCAACATGCCGGGCATGGACGGGATCGCCGCCACCGAGCAGCTGGCGGTGGAGCTGCCCCAGTGCCCGGTGGTGATCATGTCGGTCCAGGGGGAGCGCGACTACCTGCGCCGGGCGATGCAGTCCGGGGCCCGGGAGTTCCTCATCAAGCCGTTCACCGGGGATGAGCTGGTGGCCAGCATCCGCCGGGTCTACGAGCTGGAGGCCAAGAAGGGCGCCTACCTCCCCAAGGCTGCGGCCGGGGCCGAGGGCGAGCAGCCGCCCTCCCGGGGCAGGCTGGTGACCGTGCTGAGCGGCAAGGGCGGAAGCGGCAAGAGCGTGGTGGCCGTCAACCTGGCGCTGGCGCTCCGGGCCGAGACGTCCACCAGGGTGTGCCTGGTCGACCTGGACCTGCAGTTCGGGGACGTCGGTGTCATGCTCAACCTGGACCACGCCAAGACCATCACCGAGCTGGTGGACGGCGATTCCCAGCCCGACTGGGAGTTCGTGGACGACGTGCTGGCGGACGGCCCGCTGGGGCTGCGGGTGCTGCTCGGCCCCTTCAGCCCGGAGTACGGGGACCTGGTGCGGGCCGAGCACGTCCGCTCCATCGTCGACATATTGCGACGAGAGTTTGACTGGGTCGTGGTCGACACGGCCAGCCAGCTGTCGGAAGCTGCCCTGGAAGTTGTCGACGCCGCCGACCGGATCGTGGTCGTCGGCCAGCTCACCATCCCGGCCATAAAGGACACCCGCCTCATGCTGAAGACCCTGGAGTCGCTCCGGGTGGAGCGCGAACGGATCGTGGTGGTGATCAATGGGCACGACGCCCACGCCGTCTACGACTCCCCCAGCATCGAGCGCAACCTGAAGTTCCCGGTCCGGGTGCAGCTGCCCTCTGAGCCGCGGCTGGTGGGTGGTTCCATCCACCGGGCGGTGCCCGTCGTGGTGGGCAACCCGGAAGCCGAGATCACCTCACTCTTCAAGGCTCTGGCCCGGAGCCTGGATCCGGCGGCCGAGCCATCGTCAGAGATCAAGCTGGAGTCCAAGCCCCAGGCCGGCCACCGGTTCAGTCTGCGGCGTTAGAGTAGCCGAGGAGCAAGCCCCAGATGTCACTGCTTGAACGGGTTCGCAATCAGGGCGAGACGGAGGCCGAGACCGGAGTTCCGGCCGCCGCCCCCTCTCCGCCCGCGTCCCAGGGCTCCCGGCTGGCCGGAGCGGTCACTGAGGCTGCTGAGAAGCATGAAGCTCAGCGTCAGGCAGCGACCCCGGCGGCTGCTGCCAAGGCGGCTCCCCCGGCGGCAGGTCCCGGCTGGCGCGAGCGGGCGGAGAGCGTGCGCCAGCAGGAGCAGCGCCACGCCACCCACCCCCAGTACTCCGTGATCAAGTCCCAGGTGACCCAGGCACTCCTCGAGGAGTACTCGGACGTCTCCAAGGCCCCCCGGGACACCCTGGTCGCCAAGATCGGTGAGCTAACCGGGGCCGTTCTGGAAGAGCTGAGCATCTCCATCACCCGCAACGACCGGCAGCGGCTGGTGGAGCAGATCGTCAACGACATCCTGGGCCTGGGGCCGCTGGAGCTGCTGCTCAAGAACCCCGACATCACCGAGATCATGGTCAACGGCCCCGACCAGATCTACGTGGAGCGCCAGGGACGGATCCACCGCTACCCGGCCCACTTCGACTCCAACGACCACCTCATGCAGATCATCGACCGGATCGTCAGCTCGGTGGGCCGGAGGGTGGACGAGAGCTCTCCCATGGTGGACGCCCGCCTCCGCGACGGCTCGCGGGTGAACGTGATCATCCCCCCCCTGGCCCTCAAGGGCCCCACCCTCACCATCCGGCGCTTCAGCAAGGATCCCTTCACGATCGACAACCTCGTGGAGTTCGGGACCATGACCCAGGAGATGGCCACCTTCCTTCGGGCCTGCGTCCGGGGCCGCCAGAACCTGGTGGTGGCCGGGGGAACCGGTTCAGGCAAGACCACCACCCTGAACGTGCTCTCCGCCTGGATCCCGGACGACGAGCGGATCGTGACCATCGAGGACTCCGCCGAGCTGCAGCTCCACCAGGACCATGTCGTCACCTTGGAGTCCCGCCCGGCCAACATCGAGGGCCGGGGCCGGATCGGCATCCGGGAGCTGGTGATCAACTCCCTTAGGATGCGCCCTGACCGGATCGTGGTGGGGGAGTGCCGGGGCGGTGAGGCGCTGGACATGCTCCAGGCGATGAACACCGGCCACGACGGATCGCTCACTACCGTGCACTCCAACAGCCCCCAGGACACCCTCTCCCGGCTCGAGACCATGGTGCTCATGGCCGGCGCCGACCTTCCCTCGCGGGCCATCCGCGAGCAGATCGCCGCGGCGATCAACATCATCGTCCAGCAGGCGAGGCTGCGGGACGGCAGTCGGCGGGTGGTGGCCATCTCCGAGGTCCAGGGCTTCGACGGGGAGAAGGTCATGCTCCAGGACATCTTCGTGTACCAGCAGGAGGGGCTCGACGACGACGGCCGGGTGATCGGCAGCTTCCATGCCGTTGCCGAGCCCAAGTCGCTGGCTGACCTCAAGGCCATGGGTGAGCCCGTGGATCCCGCGATCTTTCACGATGCCCAGCCCTCCGCCACGGACAGCGCCGCATGAGCGCCCTGCCCATCCTCTTCGACGCCCTGGGGGCGCTGGCGGTCTTCGCCGCCATCGCCGCGGTGGGCCTGGCCCGCACCAGGAGCCGTGAGGCCGACCTGGATGAGCGCGTCCGCCGGTTCGCCGAGGCGGGGGCGGGTTTGGTGATCAGCGTCCCCGAGGAGGCGGATGGCGAGCCCCAGGGGCCGATCACCCGCCTCCTCGGCCGTCTCCGGGGCGGCGGCCGCACCGGGGCCCAGCTGCTGGCCAGCCAGCGCGGTCGCTCGGCGGCGATCTCCGAGGCGCTGGGACGGGCCGATCTCAAGCTCCGCCCCGCGGAGTGGTACCTGATCCGGGTGGGCACGGTGGTGCTCCTGGCCCTGATCGGGCTGGCGGTCTACCGCAATCTCATCTTCGCCGCCATCCTGGCGGTGGTGGGGGTTGTCATCCCGCCTTTGGTCCTGCGCTTCCGCGAGCGCCGGCGCTCGCGCCGCTTCAACGACCAGCTGGGTGACGTCCTGGTTCTGCTCAGTAACGCCCTGAAGGCCGGATACAGCTTCCCGCAGGCGATGGCCAGCGTGGCCCGATCGGCCAACCCTCCGGTGGCCGAGGAGTTCTCCCGCGCCAACCGGGAGATCCAGCTGGGGGTCAACACCGACGAGGCGCTGAGCCACATGGTCACCCGGATCCGCTCCGAGGACCTGGACCTGGTGGTGACCGCGGTCCAGATCCAGCGGGTGGTCGGCGGGAACCTCGCCGAGATCCTCGACAACATCGCCTTCACCATCCGGGAGCGGATCCGGATCAAGGGCGAGATCCGAACCCTGACCGCCCAGGCGAGGGCCTCCAGCTACATCATCACCGGGCTGCCGATCGGCCTGGCGCTGGTCCTTCAGGCGATCAACCCGCAGTACATCGCGCCCCTGCTCACCTTCAAGGGACCGGGGCCATACATCCTCATCGTCTGCGCCTGCTCCATCGCCGTCGCCTACTACATCATGCAGCGCATCGCCAACATCGAGGTCTGAGCCATGTCGATTGACGCCATCCTGGTCGGGGTCCTGGCGGCGGTCGCCGTCTTCTTAGTGGTCGTGGGGGTGACCTCGCGCAACGCCGCTCCTGTCGACCTCTTGGACGCCCGGCTGGCCGTGTACGAGGCCCCGGAGGCCAATCAGACCCTGGCCCAGATCGAACTCTCCCGTCCCTTCAGCGAGCGGGTGCTGCGGCCGTTCTTCGACCGCATTGGGAAGCGGCTGGCGGCGCTCCAGCCCGGCGACCGGGCCCAGAAGATGCAGATCATGATCGACCTGGCGGGGCGCCCCCTGGGGATCAACGCGGCTAGCCTGATGGCCATCCAGGTGGTGCTGGCGGTGGTCCTCGGCCTGGCCTGCGTCGGGCTGGCGGTGCTGCTCAACCTCACCTGGTGGCTGGGGCTGCTCTTCGGAGCGGTCTTCGGCTACATCGCACCCCAGTACCTCCTGAAGCGCACCGTCTCGGCCCGCCAGAAGGAGATCACCCTGGCGCTGCCCAACAGCCTGGACCTGCTCACCATCAGCGTGGAGGCCGGGCTGGGCTTCGACGCCGCCCTCAACCGGGTGGTGGAGAAGTTCGACAACGCCCTCTCCCGGGAGTTCGCCTTCGTGCTCAACGAGATACGCCTGGGCCGACCCCGGCAGGAGGCGATGGAGGAGATGGGCAAGCGCTCGGGGGTTCCCGAGCTGAACGCCTTCATACAGGCGCTGGTCCAGTCCGACCAGCTCGGGGTGGGGATTGCCCGGGTGCTGCGCATCCAGGCGGACGAGCTGCGCCGCCGCCGTCGGCAGCGCGCCGAGGCCAAGGCCCAGCAGGCCAGCCTCAAGATGCTCTTCCCCATGGTGGGATGCATCTTCCCGACGCTGTTCGTGATCCTCCTGGGGCCGCCGGCGGTCCACCTGCTCTTCCATGTCGGCTGAGCGGGGGGCGCTGCCGGAGCAGGCGGACTTCGTGGAGGTGCTCCTTCCCGACGGCCGCCCCCTGGCCACCCGGGTGAGGGTGGCCAGAGGGCTCGTGCGCCGCTTCTTCGGCCTCATGGGCAGAAGGGTGGTGCCGGCCGGCGAGGGTATCTGGCTGGTTCCCTGCCGGAGCATCCACATGTTCTTCATGCGCACCGCCATCGACCTCCTCTTCCTCGACGCCGAGGGGGAGGTGGTGCGCGCGGTGTCCCGGATGCGGCCCTGGTCGCTGCGTCCCTTCTCGGTTACCCTCGTCCCGGTGCGGGGCGCCCGCTCCACCCTGGAACTGGCCCCCGGCACACTGGAGCGGATGGGCTTCTCGCCACCCGCCAGGCTTCTCCTGCGCCCGGCGCCCGGGCTCTCCCCCCAACCCCAGCTGACTTTGGAGTAACCCCATGGTGATGTCACAAGCCGAAGCCACGTCGGACCAGGAGGGATACCTCCAGGCCCTCGGCCCCCTCCGGGTCCTGGTCGAGGACGACAACCTCACCGAGATCATGGTGGTGGGCCCTGACATGGTGTACGTGGAGTCCCACGGCCGGATCCTGCTGACCGACGTCCGCTTCAAGGACCAGGAGCACCTCCTCAAGGTCATCGACCTCATCGTCTCCGCGGTGGGGCGGCGGATCGACACCCGCCAGCCCCTCTGCGACGCCCGCCTGCTGGACGGCTCCCGGGTCAACGCCGTGGTCCCTCCGGTGGCCATCGACGGGCCCATACTCACCATCCGCAAGTTCGCCAAGGAGCGGCTCCGGATCACCGACCTGATCCACTTCGGGACCATCACCGAGGCGGCGGCCTCCTTCCTCCAGGCCAGCGTCCTAGCCCGAGCCAACATCCTCATCTCGGGTGGCACCGGAGCCGGGAAGACCACCCTGCTCAACATCTGCTCCGGGTTCATCCCGCCGGACGAGCGCATCGTCACGGTGGAGGACGCCGCCGAGCTCCAGCTCCACCAGGAGCACGTCTGCCGGCTGGAGTCCCGCCCCCCGGACGTCCGGGGCGAGGGCCGGATCGCCATCCGCGACCTGGTGATCAACGCCCTGCGCATGCGTCCGGACCGGATCGTGGTGGGTGAGGTGCGTGGTGGCGAGGCGCTGGACATGCTCCAGGCCATGAACACCGGCCATGACGGCTCCATGACCACCGTCCACGCCAACTCCCCCCGCGACAGCCTCTCCCGGCTCGAGACCCAGGTCCTCATGGGAGGGATCGAGCTCCCCAGCAAGGCCATCCGCCAGCAGATCGCCTCGGCCATCAACATCGTGGTCCAGCTCAACCGGCTCCGGGACGGGAGCCGCCGAATCACCGCCATCAGCGAGGTGGTGGGGATGGAGGGCGAGACCATCAGCATGCAGGACATCTTCCTGATGAAAGCCGAGGGGGCTGACAACCAGGGCAACCTCAAGACCACCCTGGAGCTGACCGGCGTCCGGCCCCAGATCCTCGACCGCCTGTTCGACATGGGGCTGCCCCTGCCTCCCGAGATCTCCCGCCTCTTCCCCGACCGCCGCGGCGACCAGGTGGCGGCGGTCAGGCTGCCCACCCCGCCCGCCGGTCCACTGCAGCGGCGGCTTGGCTAGAACCGCCCGTCCCCTGACCCAGGGCCGCCTGCTCCTGGCGGCCCTGGGAGGCGCCCTAGCCCTCCTCCTGCTGGGACCGGGTCTCAGCCCGGCTCTGGCCCAGACCGGGTCGGCCACCGGACTGGACGGTGAGCTGTTCTCCCTGGTCAACCAGGACCGCACCAGCAACGGGCTGGGAGCGCTGGCCAACAACTCCACTCTGGACGGGATCGGTGAGGCGAGGCCCTACTACGGCTGCAGCGTCTCCCCGATCTATGGCCGGGCAGCGGACATGCTCAACCGGGATTACTTCTCCCACCAGATCCCCGGCTGCAGCGCCGACGGCGGATACGTGTGGCCGATCATGTCGGCCGATGGGATCGCCTGGCGGTCGGCGGGGGAGAACGTCGGCTGGAACTCCGGGGACGCCAGCCCCGCGGTGGCCATCAACAGCGCCTTCATGGCCTCCCCCGACCACCGGGCCAACATCCTCGGTGACTACAACATCCTGGGGGTGGGGTCCTGGTACACCACCGCCCAGTGGAACTATCCGGGCAGCGGGGGCGGTCCCTGGAGCGACGTGTACATGTTCGCTGAGGAGTTCGCCCTGATTGCCGCCTCCGCACCACCCCCACCGCCACCGCCGGCTCCACCCCCCAGCTCGGGCGGAGGTGGGGGCGGCAGCCATTCAACGCCCACGCCAACACCGACGCCCACCCCCACCCCCACCCCCAAACCCACGCCCAAGCCGAAGCCACCCCGGCGGGGGGTGGAGGCGCGCTACCCGAGGGCCCAGGGGGGCTTCCTCTCCAATACCATCGAGCAGGTGATCAGCGGCTATCTGGATGAGTGAGGTGGAGGCGGCCCAGCCGCCTGTCCTGGACGCCCAGGACCTTCACAAGTCGTACGCCATCAGCAGGTCGCCCCGGGAGGTGGTGCGGGGGATCTCGCTCCAGGTCCACCGCGGTGAGTTCTTCGCGGTGATGGGTCCGAGCGGCTGTGGCAAGTCCACCCTGCTGCACATGCTGGGGGGGCTGAGCCAGCCCACCTCGGGGCGGGTGCGGATCCAGGGGCAGGACCTGTACGAGCTCAGCGACCGGGAGCTGGCCGCCTTCCGGCGCAACCAGATCGGCTTCGTCTTCCAGTTCTTCAACCTTCTCCCCAGCCTCACCGCCGCCGAGAACGTGATGCTCCCCTACCGCCTGGAGCGCGAGCGCGTCTGGCCGCTGCGCGGGCTGGGGCGCGACCGGGACGCCCGCAAGCGGGCCGAGGAGGTCATGAACCTCCTGGGGCTGCGGGGGCTTCAGGGCCACCGCCCGGAGGAGATAGCGGGGGGCGAGCAGCAGCGGGTGGCCGTGGCCCGCGCCCTGGTGGCCGATCCCGCGGTGGTGCTGGCGGACGAGCCCACCGGCACCCTGGACTACCACGGTGGGCGCGCCGTCCTGGAGCTGCTGCTGCGGCTCTCGCGTCAGGACCAGCGCACCATCGTCATGGTGACCCACGACGTGCGCACCGCCGCCTACGCCGAGCGGGTGGCGATCATGGTGGATGGGGAGATCCGCGAGACCGTGGAGCTGGGCCGTCGCAGCGTGCACGACACCGCCCCCCTGCTGGAGCGCCTCTCGGCCCATGGTCTCTAGGGGGACCGGGCCGTGATCCCCCTTCTCTGGCGGCGCGCGGCGCTGGCGAGGCTGCTGCTGGCGGTTGCGGCCCTCGCCTTGGGCGGGGCATCGGTGCTCGGTACCCAGCTGGCAGCTGGCGCTCTTCACGCCCAGGCGGAGCGAGCGGCGCAGCTGGCGGCGGGTCGCGCCCAGTACGACATAGCGCCCTTCAGCCGGCCGGGCTTCTCCGCTACCGAGGTGGCTGGTGTCCAAAGACTCCCAGCCATCTCGGATGTCAGTCTGCTGACTAGCAAGGCGGACCTGGCAAGGCTGCCCGGCGGGGGCTTCCAGCAGGTGATCCTGGTGCTGGTTTATCCGCAGGGCGTGGCGCTTCGGCCACTTCCGCTGCTGCGAGGGAGGCGGCCGGGTGCCGGGATGGTGGTCGCGGTCAGCCAGTCGCTGAGCCCGGGGTTCTCCGCGTCCACCGGCCAGGGGGCGTCCGGGGCGGTCGGGGTCGGAGGGGCGATCGGCCTCACCGAATCCAAGGGGGTGGGGACCTTCCGGGTCGTGGGTGTGGTACCCGACTCCGGCCCGGGGGCTCCCTTCACCGGCGACGCTGTCTATGTGTCTTCGGCCACGGCGCTCCGCCTCTTCGCCTCGGGGCTCGCGGTTCAGGAGATCGCCGTCCGGCTCCGCCCCGGGGCCACCCTGAGGGACCTCGACCGGGAGCTGCCCTCGGCCCTGCACCAGGACTTCACGGTGAGCGCGGCCAGGCTCGCTGGCCAGGACCCGGTCTCCGAGCTGGCCCCGGTCCTGGACGCGGTGACCGCCCTCAGCCTGCTTCTGGCGGTGGCCCTGGTCGGCGCCACCCTCTCGTCCGTGGTCCTGGAGCGCCGCCGGGAGATTGGGCTGGCGCGGCTGGCGGGGGCCAGCCGAACCCTGGTCTTCCGCAGCTTCATCCGTGAGGCCCTGGCTGTGGGGCTCCTCGGTGGGGTCCTGGGCGCGGCGGCCGGATACGCCCTGGCCGCGGTGCTGGTGGCGATCTCCGGCGCCACCAGCTCCTCTCCAGATGTCGGCATCCACTTCCAGTGGGAGTGGACTTTCGGCAGCGTGCTCCTGACGCTGGCTCTGGCGCTGGGGGCCTCACTGGTGCCGGCGGTCGAGGCGGCCACGACCCGGCCTCTGGAGGCGGTGCGTCCGCGCTCCCGTCGCGGTGGCCGCACCTGGGCGCGCGCCTGGCCCCTGGTGGGGCTCCTGGCAGCACTGGGAGCCGCCGTGGCTTTCTCGGCGGGAGGCAGCTGGGGGGTGGCGTTGGGGGCGGCCTTAACCTATGCTGCCGTGCTCTGCCTCCTGGGCTGGCAGGGTCCGCGCCTCGTGGGCATCCTGGCCTCCCTGGTGGGGGGGCTGCTGCTGGCGCCGGCGGCGGCGGTCGCCACTCGGGCCCGGACCCGGCCCGGCCGGACCTCCCTGGCGCTGGGAAGCCTCTTCGTATCGATGGCGACCGCCGCCAGCCTGGCGGGGATCACCTCGTCGGCGCTGCTCTCCGGGAACCTCTGGGTGGGCCGCCTCTTCGTGGGGAATTACCTGGTGGTCGGCCCAGTGGTCCAGAGCCCGCAGGTGGAGACCCAGCTGTTGGCGGCGGTGCGCGGGGCGAGTGGCCACCCCAAGGTCTCAGAGGTCGCTCCCATCCGGTTCCTTCCCGCTCGCGCCGGCCATATTGCGGTGACGCTGGCAGCCACCAGCCTGCCCGCCTATGCCGCCAGCGGGGCGTTGCAGTTCGTGGAGGGACAGCGGACCCAGGCGCTGCGCCTGGCTGAGCGCGGGCCAGAGGTGATCATCCCGCTGCAGCTTGCCCAGGCCCTCCACGCCCGCCCCGGCTCCCGGTTGGACCTGGTGGCGTCGGGCGGGAGGGGGACGTTCCGGGTGGCGGGGGTGGTGGCCCACACCCTCCCGGGGCCGGCCGGGGTCGAGAGCGTGGTCATCTCCCAGGGCGCGGCCATGAGGGACTTCGGCTCTGGGGCGGACGGCTTCAATCTCATCCAGCTGCGGGCCAGTGGGCCCGGGGCGGCCGCGGCGGTGCGCCTCGCGGCCTTCCGCTACGGCATGCAGCCGGAGACGGTGGCCGCAGTGCGCCAGGGGGTGGACCGGGGCATCCAGAACGACATCGCCCTGCTCTCAGCGGTGGCGCTGGTCGGAGTGGTGATTGCCGTGCTGGCTGCCGTGGACACTGTGGTCCTGGACACCCGGGAGGCGACCAGGGAGCTGGCGCTGCTCCGAGTGCTGGGGTTGGGACGGGCGGCGCTCGGCCGGGCTGTGATCGGGCAGGCAGCCGCCACGGCGCTGCTGGGGGCTGCTCTCGGGGTTGGGGCCGGAGTTGGACTGGTCTACCCCGAGGTCGCCGCGGCCTCAACTCCCGACCTGCCGCTCCCCTTCAGCGTCTCCCTGGCCGCGGTGCTGGCGGTTCTGGTGGCGGTGGTGGCGGCGCTGGCCCTGGCCGCGGCGCTCCCCGCCCGGCAGCTGGCGCGCATGGATCCGACCGAAGCGCTCGCCTTGGAGTGAGCGCCCGGTGAGCGGGGGGATGGCGCCCAGCCTTGACGAGCTCTTGGAGAGCCGGAGCCGGAGGCCGCGGATGCTGGTTCTGGCTCTGGTGATCGGGGTGTCGGTGGGGATGGTGGTCCTAGCCCTCACCCGTGTGCTTCCCCCCCACCCGTATGGGCTGGCCTCAGACTTCCGGGTCCTCTACGGCGCGGCCAAGGCCATAGCGGCCGGCCAGAACCCGTACTCGCCTCAAGTCCTGCTCCACTTCCTGCAGCGGGCCGACCCGTATCCATACCAGCAGCCGGCGCTCAACTACTTTGCCTACCTGCCCATCACCGCGGTGGCCCTGGTGCCGCTGACCAGCCTGCCCTTCTGGGCGGCATTCGTGGTGCTCACCGCTTTGGGTGCCGCCGCCGCCGGTGTGGTCACGGTGTTCCTCCTGCGCGACCTGGGGTGGTCCCACGATCGCCTGACCGCTGCAGCAGCCCTCGTCTCCTGGATCAGCTTCCAGGGTTTCCTCTACGGACAGTTCGACGCCGTGCTCCTGGCAGCGGTCGGGGGGGCGATGCTGCTGGCCTGGCATCACCGGCCCCTCGCCTCGGGACTGGTGCTGGGGGTCCTCTGGCTCAAGCCAGATCTCCTCTGGCCTGCCCCGATCTTCCTGGCCCTCGCGCTCTGGCCCGACCGGCACCGGGTCCTTTGGTTCGCCACCGGATTCGCCACCGCCTCCATGGCGGCGCTCCTCGCCGGCGTGGCACTGCTGGCACCTTGGGGACATGCCCTGGCGCGCTTCTCCACGGGGATCGGTACCACTCAGCCAGATCTATCCGGACTCCCATCTCTCCAGCAGGCCGCTCCTCCCGCTTGGGGGTTCACCGGGCACCTCCTCACCCCGGGAACGCTGGCGGTGATCGCACTCGCCCTTCTGGGAATGGTCATCTTCGGCTGGTGGCTGTTGGCCTCCTCTGCCTGGGATGGGGTCACCGAGGTGGGACGGATCTCCTGGGCGGTCTCGGTGCCCGTGGCGATCTGGCTGGCGGCAACGCCGTACGCGCACAGCAACGATGACCTCCTCCTACTGCCGCTCCTGGCGCTGGTCCTGGGGCGGGACGTGCGGCGACTTCATGGGTCCGGCCTGTGGCTGGCCATGGGTGTGGTGCTTCTGATACTGCTTACCTGGCCTGCTGGTCTGGTTCCCTGGCCGGTGGCGCTGGGAGTGTTCGGCGCTCTGGCTGCCCTCCTCTGGGGACTCCGGGAGGACCAGCGCCTCACCGGGTTTGGAGCTGCCCTGGCGCTGCTGCTGATCGCCTACCTCCCTGTCCTGGACCCCATCCACCTCCTCCCTGTATCACTCACCCCGGTGGCCGCTCTTGTCGTCGTGGTTGAAGGCTGCCGCACCTGTTGGATGGAGGTGGGCGGGGCGGGCACGGGCCCGGCCTACGCCTCGCCGGTGACCCAGGCGCAAGCACACGGCTGACTCCCGGGCGGCTCCCTCAATCCGATGGGACGAGGGTGACGGCCTAGGTAGCGGCCACTGAATCCACCGGCACCGGCTCTCGCCCCGGACCCGTTTCTCGAACCATGAGCGCGACACCAGCACCGGCCAGGCCCAGCGCAAAGATGGCCGAGAGGGCGCCCCAGGTCGGGAAGACGACCCACGGGAGCAGGATCAAGAGCAGTGGCAGGCGAGACCAGCTGTTGCCCGAGTCCGCCAGCCGCAGTGCCAGGGGGACGGCGAACAGGGCATCCTCGGCATGGAGGTAGGGGGAGGTGGCGATCCAGACCGCCAGCGGAACGAGAATCATCCACTCCATGCGCTGTGACGTGCTGGTTGCTCGCCGCCCGGCGAGCAGGGCGGCTGCAACCATGGCCACCAGTCCGGCCCCAACGATCGCCCAGGTCAGGGGCGAGGCCAGGATCTGATGGGCGGGGGCGGCGCGCAACTCCCCTCCGAGGAGGTCGGGCAGGCCGCTGAGCAGGCCCTGGAACTGGGACCGGCCGCCGAAGTGGGCGAGTCCGACCACCCAGGTCGGTAGCAGCCAGCCGGCCATGAGCAGGAAGGTGCTGCCCCCGAGCGCCAACCCCGTCACCACTTGCCGCCTGGCTCCGACATCTCTCCAGGCGGCAGCGATCAGCAAGGGGACTACCGGCCAGGTGAGGTCCGGTTTGAGAAGCAGCCAGGGCCCGATTGCCCCCGCCGCCGTCCATCGCTGATGCCGGACAGCGACCACTGCCAGCAGCAGCAGGCCGACCAGGAGGGCGTCGGGCTGGCCCAGCATGAGGCCCCACCAGCCCTGGGGGCTCAGCACCACGGCTACTACGGTCCACCAGCCATTCAGTCCCAGCTCTCTGGCATACCACCCGGTTCCCCAGGCCAATATCCCGATGCTTGCCGCCACGAAGATGGCGTAGGCGACCGGCACTGGCACCACGGCGAGCGGCGCGAGGATGACGGCCAGCTCGGGTGGGCTGACGAACCTCCCTCCGTACAGTGGGAGGCCGGCCATGAGCCGATGGGAGGCGGCGAGGAACGTCTGAAAGTCCGACGGGGTGAGGGCATATGCGCGGAACCCGAGTTCGAACACCAGGCTGGCCAGGCCCATGGCTATGGCCCAGGCCCCGACTCGACTGGCAGGAAATCGGAGCCGCACCGGGGGAGCATATCCGCTTAGCCACGGGCCAACTCGCCAGTGGCACAGATATGTGTTGGGGGCGCCCCTTGCAGGGGGCCGAGTTCGGCAGGCAGGCTCCCATCCGCAGGCGACGCATTCGGGCTTTGGCGTCGCCCACTGTCGGACTTGGTGGCCTCAGGTGGGAAGACAACGGCACTGGCTGGTCAGCCGCTAGAACTCCTCAACGGCTTCCAGGTCTTCGCCAGCGCAATTTGGTGACCGTATGATGCGCTGGTGTGGCGCCGCCGGCAATGGCTCGTGGTACTCGCCGCCGCGACCATGGTGGGCGTCAGCCTGGCGACGACGTTCATTTACCTGGGGCTGGTCCTCTCCGTACGCGCGACCGCCTTCGCCGTCCTCTACCACGCCGCCGCCGCCCTCACCGCTGGCCGCAGCCCCTACCAGGACCTGAGGGGTATTGAGCTCAATCAGGCCTTCGAGTACCTCCCCTGGGTCGCCTTCGCGCTCTCACCCTTCACCCGCCTCCCCTTCTCGATCGCCCTCCACCTATGGGTGGCTCTGAGTGGAACGGTCGCTCTGGGGAGCGCCTGGATCCTGGCCCGAGCCCTGGGATGGCGTCGGCCCTGGCTCCTGACGGCCTCGGTAGCCATCTGGGAGGTGCTCTGGCGGGGACTGCTCACCGGCCAGGTGGATGGTTGGCTGCTCGGCCTGGAGAGCGCCAGCATCCTGACCTCCTGCAAGGGACGGTACGGCTGGGCGGGTGCCTTGGCGATGGTGGCGGCGCTTGTCAAGCCGCAGGTGATGTGGGTCCTCCCCGTGGCGCTCCTGTGGCCGGCTTTGGCCCGTGGCCGGGCGAGGCGGTATGTGCTTGGCGCCATGGGGGCCGGCGTGGTGTTGCTGGCCGGACCCGCCGTGCTTCACCCGAGTCTCTTGGCCCAGTGGTGGGCGAGCCTCGGCCATTTCTCGACGTCGATCGCATCGATTCAGCCGGATCTGGCTGGGCTGCCTGGCCTCCTGAGGTTTGCGCCCGCGTCGTGGGGGCTCACCCCGTCCCCCAGGGACCCTGCGACTCTCCTCATAGTCGCTGTCGGGTTGGCCTCGATTGTGCGGCTGATCTGGACCCGTCCCAAGCTCGAGGAACAGGGTGGCGCCGACACGGATCTGAATCCCGCCTGGCTCGCCAGCCTCATCGTGGGGACGTGGGTTCTGGTGGCGCCCTACAGTCACAGCAACGACCTGCTGGTGCTCCTCCCGCTGCTGGCGCTGGTCGTGGGGGCGGACTTCATGGCCGTCGGGGAGTGGGACGTTCTGGGCATGCTCGCCTGCGTGGTCGTCCTTCCCGAGTTCTTTCTGTTGGTGAATCCGGCCGAGATGATCGGCCGGCTCTCGGTGGCATCCCTGGCCGTGGCGGCGCTGGTGGCGGTTGCCTACCGGAGGTCGCCCTGGAGGCGGGCGCCAGGGAGCCAGGCCGGTCCCAGTCCTTCCGAGAGGTGTCGACCAGACGATGCCGAGCGAGTGGGATGGGGCCGCTAGAAGATGGTGGGGGATAATCGGCGGAGATGAGCGTCTTCACCAGGATCTACGACCCCACCCGGCGGGAGGTGCGCCACCACCTGGCCACATCCGAGCGCATCGGGCTCTTGGGTGAGGAGCTCAAGGAGCTACCAAGCACAGCCTTTACGGAGCGCACCCAGGAGTTCAAGGAGAGGTTGCAGAAGGGGGAGACCCTGGATGACCTCCTGCCCGAAGCCTTCGCCCTGGCCCGGGAGGCGGCGGAGCGGGCGCTGGGTATGCGGCCGTTCGACGTCCAGCTGGTGGGCGGCATGGTTCTCCACGAGGGCAAGATCGCCGAGATGAAGACCGGAGAGGGCAAGACCCTGGTGGCCGCCCTTCCGCTCTACCTGAACTCCCTCACGGGACGGGGTTGCTACCTGGTCACGGTGAACGACTTCCTGGCCCGACGGGACGCGGGCTGGAACGCCCCCATGTTCCATCTTCTGGGGCTTTCGGTCGGGGCGATCATCCCCGAGCAGTCGTTCCTCTATGACCCAGAGTTCACCGACGAGGCCCACCAGGATGAGCGGCTGCGCCACCTGCGCCCGGTGAGCCGGCAGGAGGCCTACGCCGCGGACGTGGTCTATGCCACCAACAACGAGCTGGGGTTCGACTATCTGCGCGACAACCTGGCCCGCAGCCTGGAGCAGAAGGTGCAGCGCGACCGCTACTACGCCATCGTCGACGAGGTGGACTCGATCCTCATCGATGAGGCGCGCACCCCGCTGATCATCTCGGGGCTGGGGGAGGAGTCCACCGAGAAGTACTACCAGTACGCCTCCTTGATCCGGCGGCTAAATCCCGAAGTCGACTACACCATCGACGAGAAGACCAAGTCCGGGAGCCTCACCGAGGAGGGCGTCGACAAGATCGAGCGAATGACCGGGATCTCCGACATCTACGCCATCGAGCATGTGGAGGAGGCTCACCAGATCAACCAGGCCATCAAGGCCCACGCCCTCTACCTCAAGGATCGGGACTACATCGTGACGAATGGCGAGGTAGTGATCGTGGATGAGTTCACCGGGCGGACCATGCCCGGCCGGCGGTGGTCGGATGGGCTGCACCAGGCAATCGAGGCCAAGGAGGGGCTCCGGGTCCAGCAGGAGCAGCGGACCCTGGCAACCGTGACCTTCCAGAACTACTTCCGGACCTTCGAGGTCCTGGCCGGGATGACCGGTACCGCTCTCACCGAGGCGGAGGAGTTCCACAAGATTTACAAGCTGGAGGTGGTGCCGATTCCCACCAACCGGCCGATGATCCGCATCGATCAACCGGACCTCATCTACCGCAGCGAGGAGGCCAAGTTCAAGGCCATCGCCCAGGAAATCGAGGAGCGGCACCAGACCGGGCAGCCGGTGCTGGTGGGCACGGTGAGTATCGAGAAAAGCGAGAGGCTGTCCCGGCTGCTGGACAAGCGGGGTATCCCCCACGAGGTCCTGAACGCCAAGCTCCACGAGCGGGAGGCGGAGATCGTGGCCGCCGCCGGGCAGCGGGGAGCCGTCACGATCGCCACCAACATGGCCGGGAGAGGGACGGACATCGTCCTAGGAGAGGGGGTATCGGACCTCGGCGGCCTCTACATCATCGGGACCGAGCGCCATGAGTCGCGGCGGATCGACAACCAGCTCAGGGGCCGGTCCGGTCGCCAGGGGGACCCGGGCGAGACCCGCTTCTTCCTCTCCTTCGAGGATGACCTCATGCGGGTCTTCGGCGGGGAGAGGATGCAGGGGCTCATGGCCCACCTGGGGCTCACGGACGAGACGCCCATCGAATCCAAGATGGTCAGCCGCCAGATCGAGTCCGCGCAGTCCCGGGTCGAAGGTTTCAACTTCGACAACCGCCGCTACGTGGTCGAGTTCGATGACGTGGTCAACACCCAGCGGGCGATCGTCTACTCCGAGCGCGACCGGATCCTGGAGGGGATCGACACCCGCGCCAACGTCATGGAGTGGCTGGAGGACGTGGTCCGGGATCTGGTCACCCTCCATTGCCAGGGGGGCCACAAGGACGGCTGGGAGCTGGAGGCCCTCTGGGATCGCCTGCGCTACCTCTTCCCGTTCCCGTCCGCGGAGGAGGTCGACCTGGAGCAGCTGGGGAATTCAGCCCAGGAGGTTGCTGAGACCGTCATCCAGGAAGCCCAGCGCATCTACGCCGAGCGCGAGCGGGAGTTCGGCGACGAGCTGGTGCGGCAGGTGGAGGTGCAGCTGATGCTGAGCCTCATCGACGAGCGCTGGGCGGACTACCTGACCACCCTGGAGCACCTCAAGGACGACATCCGGTGGCAGTCAATGGGCCAGCGAGACCCGCTGGTGGAGTTCAAGTCAGAAGCGTTCTCCGCCTTCCAGTCTTTCCAGGAGTCTCTGAAGCAGGAGATCGTGCGCTACGTCTTCCACTCTCAGATCCAGCTCCAGCCCGCACCGGATCCTCTGGCCGGGGTGGCGGTGCATGCCGAGCCCGGGCCGGCGGTCTCCGAGGTTGCGCAACAGTCGGCAGCTGCTGTCCAATCGTCGGAGACTACGCAGTCGCTCGCCCCCGCTCTCGCTGCCGGCGCCCCCACCACGACCGTGGGGAGCGGAGAACCAAACCCGGCGTCAGTAGGTCCCGTTCCCGTTCCGGCCAGCCGCAACTCTTTGTGCCCCTGTGGCTCCGGGCGGAAGTACAAGAGGTGCCACGGAGCATCCATCTGACCTGGGTGCATGTGAAGAGGCCGTCTGAGCTGACCCTCGACCTACTGCCGGGACTACCGCCGCGGGGCCTGGCGGCGTCTAACACCTGGCCGCGCTATTGAGGCAGGGCCGTGCCCACTGCCTCCGCGTGGTCGCCCACGGCGGTCCGAGGAGTCGCCCATCCGGGCCCGGGATCAGCAACGGCCAGGGCCAGCACGATCCCCACCGCGACGATGAAGTAGTAGTCAAAGAAGGCCCACTTCGCCGTCACGAAAGCGAGCAAGGTGAGAACCGCGCCCATCAGCAAGGCAGCGTCCCACTTTCGCGTGCCCCAGAGAGCGAAGGCGGCAAGACAGACCGCCGACACGGAGATGCCGGCCCAGCCGGGCAGCAGGGGACGTCCAAGGTGAGCAAGCAGCCCGTTAATGGACAGCGCATCCGTTCGCGGCGCGAGTCGGAGTTGAAGAAGGACGGTGTCAGCGATGAACTTTCCGATTCCCGCCCAGAGGGCGAAGGGAACGCAGATCAAGACTGCGACCAGGACCGCCAGGGTGATCCCCCGCCGCGCATCGCGCCACCAGAGCCAGGGGAAAACGAGCAGCGGCAGAGCGGTCGGTACGGTACAGAGGCCTGTCCCCAACGCCAGCACCGCCCACCGTGGATGGCGCGGGCGGAGAACCAGCCAGAGCGCGACCGCCGCCACGGGGTACACCTCCGGCCAAGCCTGAACAATCATGAACGGAGCGAACGGCATCGCGATGGCCAGCGCCAGGTAGCGTCCCGCCGCGGCGTCGCCGACGTGGCGCCGAGCCAAGTTTCCGATGCAGGCGATGAGTAGCATCATGGCTGCGGCATTGGCGAGACGGATGTCGCCCAGCAGCCTAAACGGGGCTGCGAGCAAGAGCAGAGCCGGGCCGTACGGGAAGTGGGCGGAGAGTAGTCCCGGGGTGGTAGTTGGGTACGCCATTGCGTATGGATTCAGGCCATGAAGTAGGCGCTCCGTCGAGCGTTGAGTGAACCAGAAAACATCGATCCCTGCTTGGCCCCAGACCATCCGACTAGCGGCAAGCGCAAGGTCGGTCCCGGCGCCGATCATGGCCAGAAGGACTGCGCGGTTGGGCCAGGGACAAAGGCAGAGCGTGACCGTAACACAGGAGAGGACAACGGTGAGTGCGGCTTGGGTGGGCGATGAACCGGGATCTAGGCCCGGGGCCAGGTTCATGAGGGCCAAACCTTCGACCGCAAGCGGCCAGATCCAGGCGGACACCCCAGAAACAGTGGGTCGGCGGCGGGCGATGACGGCGCCCCCTCCGGCCAGCAGCCCGAATGCGACGGCTAGCAGGGCAGCATTCGAGAAGGTGCCCTGTCGCCAGGCGCTACCTAACGCCACTAATTCCAAAGATGCAAGCGCCAGCACCTGCCACAGGGGAATCGGGACCGCCATCTGTCCCGTTCGGATCTGGCGCTCCGTGAGCGCATGAGATGGAAGCGAATCTGAGGATCCAATATCTGAGGGGCGTCGCCTAGGCCAACCCTCGAGGTCGCTGCCCCTCACCGTACGGCCGGCACGATTGCAGCCCTTCTTCCCATGACCAGTACCAGATCGCGGCTGCGGATAGTGAGCCTGCAATCCCGCACTGCGGGCAGAGCGAGGAGCAGTGCGGCCAGGTCGGCGGCACCTCCAGCCCCCTGCAACCGACCAGCGACGTAACCGGCCGTAAGGCACCTTTGAGCAGACCTTAGCTCGATTGGATCGAGTCCGGCAGTCCTTAGCATGGAGCGGAGGGCGCGCGGGGTGAAGTAGGTAAGGTGCATGTCCATGAAGCCTGGCCAGTGGCTGCGAAGGGCCCGCGCCGCGAGCGCTGCCATATTCACGGTTACGATCGCCAGGATGCCTCCGGGCGCAAGCCAGGCGGCGGCCTTTGTGACCGCTCCCTGAGGGTCGACCAGGTGCTCCAAGACGTCCGACATGGCAACGCAGTCCACCGGCCTCGCGGGTCCCGGGTCCGACTCGATCGTGCCCTGTCTGAGATTCAATCCATAGCGCTGGCGGGCGGTTTCCACGGCCCAGGCGCTGGGCTCAATGCCGCCCACGCTCCAGCCCCGAGCGCGCGCCGCCTGCAGCAAGATGCCGACCGACGCACCTACCTCGTACAGCTCCCCGGGGGCGCGGTGCCTTTCCACGCGAGAAAGAACCCAGTCGGCATTTCGCAGCCGGTGCCGTTCTTCGTCGAGGTATGTCGGATCGACTACGACTTCGTACTCGTGACACAGCCAATCCATTGGTGGCGGTGGGGAGTACCCGACTTGGCACCTCTCGCACCAATAGATCTCTGCGTGAGTGCCCACCAAGCTGCTAGTGCAAGCGAAGCGGTCACCTCTCTGCCGGCTACCGCGAGGAGGGCTGCTAGCCTCAAAGAGCAGACTCTGGTTAGCCGCTCCGTCGTGGCAGAGCGGGCATGGAGGCGAAGGGTTCCCGCCTCGGCTCCGACTATGGTGACCGACGCGCAAGCCAGCACTCACGGACGCTAAGGACGACGTAGGTCACCGACCTGCGGATGCCAATGGATGACGACTCAGGAGTGTACCGGGTGGGGATCGCAACTTCCCGAATGCGGAAGCCGCGCTTGTGGGCTCCGACCAGCAATTGCGTGTCAAAGAGGAAGTCGTCGGAATAGGCCTCCAGCGGGAGGGTTTCTAGCACCTGGCGGGTGTAGGCCCGCATGCCACTGTGCATTTCGCTGAAGTTGGTGCCTAGAAGCCGGTTTTCCACGAAAGTGGTCAGTCGGTTACCGAAGTACCTGTAGTTGGGCATACCGCCGAGCCTGGGGTCGGCACCGCTCGCGAACCGGGACCCGAAGGTCATGTCCGCTTGCCCGGCCAGAATCGGGGCAACCAATGTCGGCACAGACTTGGGATCGTACTGATAGTCCGGGTGAAGCAGAACTACGACGGTCGCGCCTAGCCGGAGCGCTTCCTGGTAGCAAGTCTTCTGGTTGGCGCCATAGCCACCGTTCCGCGTACGAGTCCTGACGTCCAGGCCGAGACTGCGCGCCACCGCGACCGTCGCGTCCCGAGACGCATCGTCGACCAAGAGGATGTGGTCGGCGGCTCCTGGGGGCAACTCCGCGACGGTGGCGCTGAGAGTACGCTCTGCTTGGTAGGCTGGCAGCACCACCACCGTATAGGAGGTCCGACTAGTTGGCATCATGTCTTTCCAAGGGACTCTAACCGTAACTGGCCGGCGGATTCCCTCATTGTCGCACGCTGTTGGGCCCGCGTGACTCGCCGTGAGCGTCGTTACTCGACTGTGACTACCTCGCGGGTCGTTGACCCTCAACATGGCCGGGCTCCGCAGGTCGCGTCTCCGGCTGGCCGGATCTCGCCTTCGCGATCTACTGCGCGTTCACTCAGGACCGGGGTCCTCGATCGGGGAAGGAGGTGCTGACGTCAATTGGCGCGAGGGGACCGGACCACGAGTCCCCTGTGGTTCGCCGAGCAGTCGCAGGGTGCATCGGGCGCGTTGGGGCCAGAAGGCCCAGTGGCCCCCATTATGCTTCCGGTGATGCCTGTGACCATCTGGAGGATCCAGGCACGATGAGCGCGCCACACATGGTTGGAGCGCATCATACCTGGGTGCGAAAAAGTGAGGCGTACGCCCGTCGGATGGCGCATCGCCTGGGACATCCGGCCGCAAGCTTCGGCGTGGCGCTCCTGCTTTACGTGATTTCACTCTGGTTGCTCCTGCCGCGGAACGTGGATCCGTTCTCGGACTCCCACTTCCTGGGGATCGGGTCTGACCCAAGCCTCTTCATCTGGGCAATGGCTTGGTGGCCATATGCTCTGACTCATGGGTTGAACCCATTCATTACCCACGCCGTGTGGGCACCCCAGGGCTTCAACCTCACCTGGGACACCTCTGTACCGTCGGTGGCATTGCTGTTCTGGCCGGTCACCGCGGTGGCGGGCCCGGTGGTCGCCTACAACGTCGCAATCATGGCGAGTCCAATCTTCGCTGCCCTAGCTTCCTTCGGGCTGTGCCGCGAGCTCGCTCACCGGACCGGGCCGGCCTTGGTAGGCGGCTGGCTCTTCGGCTTCGGCCCCTACGAGTCTGGCCAGTTGCTCGGACACATGCATCTGACTTTCATCTATGCGGTGCCCCTGCTGGCGTGGCTAGCGGTGCTGCGTTGGCGCCAGAAGATCGGAGAGGGCAGCTACGCTGCCCTCTCCGCGCTCGCATTGGCTTTCCTGCTCGGTGTCTCCACCGAGGTTTACGCCACCTTCACTCTCATGGCCGCCGCGACCCTGGTACTGATCTGGGCGCTGATGCCGGCGGATCGTCGCGTTCTCGCGTCACTCGTCCGCCCAGGCCTGCTGGCCTATGGTGGGTCCCTGGCCCTGACCGTCCCCTTCCTCTACTATCTGGTCACCGGATTGGCAGCAGTGCCAGCCGCTCTGAACTCCCCTCTGACTTACTCTGCTGACCTGCTCAATTTTCTGGTTCCGACCCCCATCACGGAGTTCGGAGGCATGGCTGCCGTTCCCATCACTGGCCACTTTACCGGCAACCTCGCGGAAAATGGGGCATACGTCGGACTCCCACTGCTAGTGGTTCTCGGATGGTGGACTTGGCGCGGCCTCCGAGACAGGTGGTCGCAGTTAGCCGCGCTGATGGCCTCGGGATGCCTGGCGTGCGAATTGGGGCCTCGGCTTCACATCGGAGGCAGGGTCACCGGACATCTTCCGTGGGTGATCTTTGCCAAGCTCCCGCTCTTCAGGGACATTCTGCCCGTGCGCCTGTCAATGTACTTTGACCTGATCGTCGCCGTCGTGGCAACATTGCTATTGTGCCATCTGGTCCGGGCTCGCCGGATAGTCCCCACACTGGTCGCAGGCATCCTAGTCTTGGCGTGGTGGCCTGCGCCGCTGCGTGCGACCAGGGTTGAGACTCCGGCGCTGCTTACCGCAGGGAGCGTCCAGAGGGAGTTTCCCCGCGGCATAACCCTGGTGATACTTCCCTATGGCGAGTACGGCCAATCGATGATCTGGCAAGCCGCCGACCTGATGTACTTTAAGATGGCCGGCGGCTACCTCAGCTTCGTACCCAAGGAGTTTGCCAATTTGCCCATTGTTAGCCAGTTGTACGGAGCATCTAGTCCAGGGGCGAACTTCGCAGCCGAACTCGATGCGTTCTGCCAATCGCACCACGTATCGGCACTGGTGGAGACGTCAGGCACGCCGTCGCTGCTCGTCAAACATCTTGCCACCTTGCACTGGCACACGACCGAACGAAGAAGGGAGAAGATTCTCTGGGCTCCCAGGTTTCGAACCCGTGGTACAAGGCGCTTGGCGAGCTATAGGAGTATCAAAGTTCCAAAGACCCTCCCTGCACTTCGATGAAACCCTATTGCCGCGTCGAGCGGATCCCCGAGCCTTTAACACCACCGGTCCTTTCCTCTTCTCCTCCCCGCAGGAGTCTGCCGACCAGGATGCTGGAAGCGGCTATCTCACTTGCCACGGCCAACTGAACGAAGATCATGGCCCGCGAGAGCGAACTCCCGAGCCAACCGACGATCGGCAAACTTCCAATTGCATATGTGGTGAGCAGGCCGACCATGTACAATGCCACCACGATCCACAGCAGCAGAGGCGATCCGAGCCCAACTTGAGCACGCCAACTGCGCCAACGCAGCGTTGCGAACAGATCGGATGCAGCGGCCGCAGCGACTAACGGAAGATACGGTACCAGAGCGACCGAGGCAGTGGCAACTCGGTAGCTCAAACTTTGGCCAGAAAGTGGAGGCTCAAAAAACCGGTTTGGTACTCCCAACGCGTGCATCGCGAATAGCCACCCAAGGCCGCTCATGCCAAGCACTGCGGGAATCCAGAGGGCGCAAATCGGCAAGTGCTGACGGAAGTGTTTCCTGCTGACTGACGCGCGAGCCAGTTCAGCCAGCCTGGACCTGCCGTGGCCAAAGCGGCCCTGCGGGCGGAGCGTCGCGTAGCGCCATGCGACTAGCGCGACTGTCGCGGTGGCCGCAACACTCGCTTCGGACTTCGATAGACTGGCGGCCAGAAAGCACACCAACGCAATAGCAAGGTGATTCCGACTCTGTGGCAGCACGAGCCCGAACAGAACCCCTGCAACGGCACATGCTGCCCAAAAGAGATCCGCGTCGCCGCCAGCGGAGTAGATGCCGTCGGCTCCGAAGCCGAACAATACAACAGTTACGGACAGCAAGCTGGCGGAAGATTGCACTGCGGAGGTGGAGCTAGCCAGCTTAAGAAGGGCGAGGGCAACCAACCCCAAGGCAACACCATTAAGCATGGCGACTACGGACACTGCGTCGAGCGCAGTAGGCCCCGGAGACACGACACCTGGCAGTGCCATGACGGCAGAGATGAGCGGAGGATAGGATGGATTGGAAAATGAGTAGGCGGGATTGTGGAGGCTGGATAGGTACGCTTGGTGCCCGGCTAGAATCCAACGAGCGTGCAAGATCCAAATCGCATTAGCATCATGAGTCACGTACTTGGCACCTAAGAGTAGGATGGGCAACGTCGTAGCCACTAACAATGGCAGCGCATAGGAAGTCAGCGGGCCGATGCTAGACCAGCGTGCCCACGCGTGCAAGCGAAATGTTTGTCTCCGGACAGGCCGGGAGACTACAGCGGACTGGCACCCCGTAAGGCTTGGGTGCCTACGCGTCAGCCATGCCGCAAGAGCCAGGGCGTTGGCGCATAATGCGAGAACCACCAGCCAGAGCTGGAAGGAGCCGCCTATGAAGAGCTCTGCTTCTGCGGCCCATGAGACGAGCACTGCGCCGAGCAGAGCCGCGGCTAGCATACTTCCTATGTCTGTTCCGACTAGTGTTGCGGCTGGGAGCAGCATGACGACCCAAATAGCTACCAGGGACGCGATGACCTCGGGGCTCACGGGCGGTGGGTGACCAGGAGGGCCAAACCAGCGCAGGTGCCGCTGCGAGGTGATGGCACTAAGGTCGCCAGCCAGTCAGCGCCGTCAGCGGTCGGCGTGGGCCGGACCCAACCGTACCCGAGCTCGAGAAGCATCTGCGCAGCGCCGGCAGACTGAGGGCCGAAGTACACGACGGCCGCGCGAGGTAGTGTCCTGCGCAACATGAGGGCGAGGCAGCGCCGCTCACTCAGGGCAGTAGAAAAAGAGGCTCTCGCCGTGGTGGAGCGGAGCGGTAACGAAAGGAGCGGAACGTAGGTCGAGAGAGTCGCGACCAAGACCGCGAGCGACAGGAAGACCACGATCAAAGGGGCCAAGACCGTTTGCCAACCCAACCGGGAGCGTTGCTCCGGACTGCTAAAGCTCACCAACGTGGCTCCGCAACCGACGCCCCCGCTGGGGCCGTCGAAAGCGTGGCGAATCGCCGATGTTGCAGGAACAGACGGTAGTCCCAGAGCCGATTGAGTGCTGGGCCAGTCCTGGTGCTCTCTGTGGCTGTGCAGTTGAGCGTGGAGTGCCGGGCTTTCGTTGGCGAACATCGGGATACCATGCAGGGTGGGCTGCGCCACGGAGATGCCGTGCGCAGAAGCACTTCTGGCAATCTCGAAGCCACAGACGCGGCAGGGTGCCCAGAGGCATGCCGGCAGAGAAGGGGTGGCTCTTGGCTGGGGCCAATAACGGTGTTCGCACCGCCGGGTGTTTCAGCACCGAACGCCGCGTCCCGGCCCATCCGCTGCGGGCCACCTCAATCCGGACCATGTGTCCAGGCTTGTAAGTCTGCCGCTCCGTATCCGCCGGGACCAGCGCCGGCGAGCGGTGTGGAAGGGAGGCGTTGAAAGCGGGTCCATCCCATGAGGACCGCAGGTGAAAGCCAAAACGCCGCATCGTAGTAGTAAAGTGGGGCACGCCAGCTTACTAGAAAGGCTCCCCAGACGAGGGCGGCCATGGCCCATCCCCACTGGGGCAGCTTGACGGCGACATACGTGCAGGTGGCAATAGCCAGCAGGAACGCTAGAAGCAGCATCGGCTTTAGGGTCGACTGACCTGGGAAGAGTATTCCTAGCGCAGCCCCTGTTGGGAACTCCGGCAGGGTAATGAAGCGCCACAGCTGGAGCGGCAGGTCGCGGTCCCAAACCCACCAGGGGAGTGCCCCGACAGCCAACGTCAGGAGAAACACCGCGTATCGCCTCCTATGGTGCGGATCTCTCCAAGAGATCGCGAGATGAATTGGGGCCGCTATCCAAGCCATCGGTGTGGTGAGCACTGCGAGCCCGAGGGCCACGGAGCTGGCCCGACGCAGGTGGATGAGGGCAAAAGATACCCCGATAAGTAGGTAGCCGACGAGTTCGGGGTTCCATCCGAAGGGAAACCAGACTAAGGCTAAAGCGGCGAGCTGCCATACGATAACGGATGTGGGCGCTCGTGGCCGCGGCACATATATGATCAGCAGCAGGAGAGCACAAACCAGCGCAACCCAAAGGGCGACCGCGGTCCAGCCATCGTACGCAACTGGGAGAAGCGTCAAGATGGCCTCAGGGGGATACCCGAAAGCGGGAAAGCCCGCATGGGTACCGCGAGATTCCTCTCGCTGTGCCACGGTGGCAAGCGCCGAAGGCGAGGGGCCGGCTACGCTTCGCGCAAACGGGCCCGAACGGATCGGGGTCAAGCTGACGCCGCGGTAGTCCAGTGCCTTGAGGCACTGGGGCTCGAAGGTGGCGTATGGGTCGTGCCCGTGCAACAGATCTCTAGCGGCACAAGTCAACGTCAGGGGCTGGTCGCTGCGCGGGATTGGGCTGGTGACGGCTGAGATGCCGGCTAGCACGGCCATGGTCACGATCAGGGCTTCCACGAGTAAGAATGGCCGCCAGGTCGGCCGCAGCCCCAAACGGACGAAGATCGGGGTCGGCCCCAGGGCGTCCGCGGCGAGGAGCAGGACGGGTAGCGGGTACCAGATGGCGAGCCAGAGTGGCAGCGCAATGGGCCAGACGCACACTGTCAAGATCACCCAAAGTGCTGTGGCAAATATCCCCTGCCACGCCCGGGTGCCCAGGTTGGTGCTGAGGTCGTCTGCACCGTGGCCAGGCTGGGAGCGGAGTCGCAGCGGCATCAGTAAGGACGATCCTTGGGGCGGCGATGCCCCGGGCCACGCCCACCGGCGAGCCGGCCGCCGTCGGCGTCGCCGCCTAGCCGCGCCATGCTGCGGTGCGAGGTTGACATTCACTTGGGACTCGCACGCGGCAAGTATGCCGAGTGTCGCAGGGGTGCGGGCTGCGATCCGGTTACAGGGTCGCAAGGATTCGGGCACGGTCCTTTCCGGAGCCCCTGGTAGAGTGGAGTCATGAGCGAGCTGGTCGGCGAGGCATTGGGCCTACAACGCCGCGCCCGACAGCTCAAGGAGCACCTTTGACTTCGCAGGCAAGGAGGCCCGTGCTCAGCTCCTAGAGCAGGAGCTCGGTCGGGACGGCAGCTGGGACGACCCGGGATCGGCTCAGCAGCGCGCCCAGGAGCTCAGTCGGCTGCGGGGGGAGCTTGTGGATTTGGGTCGCTTGGAGGCCCGCGCTGGAGACGCCGCCGAGCTGGCGTCGCTGGCCGATGGTGATGCGGACATGGTTGCTCAGCTCCAGCAGGAACTGGTGGCCTTGGGCCGGGAGCTGGACCAGCGCGAGCTGGAACTGCTCTTCCAGGATCCGTATTCGGACTACCCTGCCCTCCTGAGCGTACATGCCGGGGCCGGTGGCACAGACGCCCAGGACTGGGCGGAGATGCTCCTTCGCATGTACCTCCGTTGGGCGGAGGGGAGGCGGCTCAAGGCCGAGCCGCTCGATCAGTCCGAGGGCGAGGAGGCCGGGATCAAGAGCGCCACCATTCGATTCAGCGGACCCCACGCATACGGCCTTCTCAGGGCCGAGAAGGGCGTCCACCGGCTGGTGCGGATCTCCCCCTTCGACTCCCAGCACCGCCGCCACACCGCCTTCGCCTTGGTGGAGGTGTACCCCGAGATCCCGGACGACGTGGAGGTGGAGATCGATGAGAAGGACGTGCGGGTCGACGTCTACCGGAGCTCAGGTGCCGGCGGCCAGCACGTCAACAAGACCTCCTCGGCGGTCCGGATCACCCACTTGCCGACCGGCATCGTGGTCACCTGCCAGAACGAGCGCTCCCAGCAGCAGAACCGAGCCACCGCCTGGCGCGTGCTCCGCTCCCGCTTGGCCGACTATCAGCGGGCTCAGAGGGCGGAGCATCTGGCGGACCTCAAGGGCGACCTGATCTCCCCTGAGTGGGGGAACCAGATCCGTTCCTACGTCCTCCAGCCCTACACTCTGGTCAAGGATCTCCGCACCGGGCACGAGGTCGGCAACGTCCAGGCTGTCCTCGAAGAGGGGCAACTGGACCCCTTCATCGAGGCCTACCTGCGCCAGGAGGCGGAGCGCCGGGAGCGGGGCCAGGACTCCTGACCCAAACTGCAGCGGCGAGTCCCCAGGGCATCCTCAACACCAGCGGGCTATACTCGCCCAAAGCAAGAACGGCTCAGGGCTACATCAATCTCCCTCGTTTGGGGGTCCGCCCGTCGAGCGCCAGCCGAGCTGGCACGAGGACCACAGCACCCCAAGATGTCGATCTCCACCAGCCCCGCACCGCCGAGGTCCCAGGTCGCGGAGACCACCCGGCCGGCCCGCCACGAGCCGCCCATCATCGTCTTTCAGAACGTCAGCAAGACCTATCCCAACGGGGCCGCCGCCATCCGGGACGTCTCCTTCACCATCCCGCCCCGGGACTTCGTGTTCGTGGTGGGGGCCAGCGGGGCCGGGAAGTCGACCATCATCCGACTTCTCATCCGTGAGGAGACCGCCACCAAGGGACACGTGCTGGTGGAGGGCCAGGACCTGGCCCGCCTCCGCCGGCGTCACCTGCCCCGGCTGCGCCGCAAGATGGGGATCGTCTTCCAGGACTTCAAGCTGCTGCCCAACCTCACTGTGGCCCAGAACGTGGCCTTCGCCATCCAGGTCACCGACCCTGGCCGCAGCCACCTGAAGGAGAAGGTGGGAGAGGCGCTCTACATCGTGGGGCTGGAGGACAAGCTCAACACCTTTCCCACCGAGCTCTCGGGGGGGGAGCAGCAGCGGGTGGCGATCGCCCGGGCGCTGGTTCACCGCCCGAGGATCTTCCTGGCGGATGAGCCCACGGGAAACCTGGACCCCGACGCCGGCTGGGGTATTGTCCAGCTCCTGCTGCAGATCAACCACCGGGGCGCCACGGTGGTCATGGCCACCCACAACCGCGAGGTGGTGGATCTCTGCCGGCGCCGGGTGCTGGCCATGGAGGGGGGCGGCCTGATCCGCGACGAGCAGGAGGGCCAGTACCTCAAGGAAGGGGAGGCCAACCTTTGAACCCCATCCCCGCTCTCCGGTTCGTCGTCCGGGTGGCGCTCCAGAACATCGTTCGCAACCGGGGGATTGCCTTCGCCTCCCTACTCACCGTGACCCTGACCCTCCTGGGGGCCGGGGCCGCGGTGGGGGTGGTGTTCGCCCTGGACAAGGTCCTCCAGCAGGAGGAGTCTCAGGCGAGCGTCCTGAAGGTGTTCATGGCCGATCACATCTCCTACGCCTCGGCCCTCAACCTGGAGCATTCCCTGGCCAGCGAACCAAGCGTCCAGGCGGCCAGCTTCGAGAACAAGGACCAGGCCGCCGCCCAGGCCTCCTCCACGCTCGGGCTGGGCGGAGCCCTGCACATCCTGGAGACCAGTGGCGGCGGCAACCCGCTGCCGGCCAGCATCAACCTCCACCTGAAGAACATCGCCGCGGTCACCGCCATCAACAATCAGGTGTCGACCTCGGACCTCCTCTTCCCCGGTCCGCACCAGACCGACTACAACAAGGACGTCATCCCCCGGGTGGAGCACTACATCCTCGCCGCCCAGCTGGGGGGCGCGATCCTGGTGGCGGTGGTGGGCGCGGTGGCGCTGGTGATCATCACCATCTCGGTCCGCACCGCGGCCTTCGTCCGCCGCCAGGAGATCGAGATCATGAAGCTGGTGGGCGCCACCGACTGGTTCGTGCGTTGGCCGTTCATCCTGGAGGGCATGATCCTGGGGGTGATCTCCGCCCTGCTTGCCTCGGGTGTCCTTCTGGGGGTGGGCGTGGCCTTCGGCTCCGGGGGGTCGCTGGCGCTTGGCGTGGGGGTGAGGCTGGCTGTGCTGATCTCGCTGGGGCTGATTCTGGGAGGGGCGGTCCTGGGCTCGTTTGGAAGCCTGGTGGGCATCCGGCGATCGCTGGCCACCTGAGGAAGGAGGCGCGGCATGTTGAACTGCTGCCGGAGTAGGCAGTGATACAAGATGTACGCATGTGCGGCGGATACCCTGACGAGGTGAACCTGACTGAGTGGGCACGCCGACAGGGGATCCACCCCCGGACCGCCTACAACTGGTTCCGCGCCGGTACGTTCCCCGTGCCCGCAGTCCGGGTGAACCAACGCACGATCTTGGTCGCTCGCGATGCCGCGCTGGAACCGACTGCCTCCGCCGTCGGGCTCTACGCCCGGGTGTCTTCCCACGACCGGAGAGGGGACCTCGATCGCCAGGTGGCGCGGCTCTCGGGGTGGGCGGCAGCCACCGGCCAGCCGGTGGCCGGGTCGAGGCCGAGGTCGGCTCGGGGATGAACGGCTCGCGCCCCAAGCTGCGCCGGCTGCTCGCCGACCCGGAAGGTAACCGTCGTCGTGGTTGAGCACCGGGACCGCTTGGCCCGCCTGAACTCAGAGCTGGTCGAAGCTGCGCTGTCCGCCCACGGGCGTCGGCTGGTGGTCTTGGACGAGGGTGAGGTGGACGACGACTTGGTAGGCGACATGAACGAGGCGGTGACCAGATTCTGCGCCCACCGCTACGGGTGTCGGTCTGCCCGCCACCGCGCAGAGGAGGCGCTGCGCTGCGCCGAGCACGACGTGGGGCCGATGGCACTGGCACGGGGAACGAAGGCGATGGGGGCGTGAGCCGCCATCTGCGCCCCTTCGCCGCCCCGTCGGTGGTGGCCCCGCCGGGGGGCGCCCGGGTGCGCACCCGCCTGCGGGTGGACGAGGCCGACGAGCAGGTCCTCCGTGCGCTCGGAGAGCACCTGGGGTCGCTCGCCGGCAGCGACCTCGCCGTGCGCTGCCGGGAGGGTCGGCTCGACGCGACGGGCCAGGCGGCATCGCGGCGGGACCGCAAGCGTGCGCTCACCGCCGCCAGCTCGTCTCGGTGGGCTGGGGCTATCACCCGTACCTCCGAGGACGCCTTTCAGCTCGCCTGGCGCAACCTTGACACCACCCAGCGCAGCCTGCGCGCCCGGCTGCGCCGGATCGACCAGCGGCTGACCGTCCCCGCTGGCGGCCGCTGCGGTGGTGCTCGCGGGTATGGGACGCAAGCCGAACGGTGGGAGAAGCAGCGCCGGCTCCAGGTGCTCGAGGCGCGCCTCGTCGAGGTCGAGCGCCGCCTCGCAGAGGGTCGGGTCTCTATCTGTCGAGGAGGTCGGCGCCTAGCCAAGTCCCGCCACAACCTCGAAGCGGCCGGTCGCACCCAACAGCAATGGCACGAGCAGTGGGAGGCTAAGCGGCTGTTCATTTGCGCCGACGGCGAGGCCGACAAGGCGCTCGGCAACGAGACCATCCGCTTCCACCCCGACGAGAACTTCCTCGTGGTGAAGCTCCCTGCTTCGCTCGTCCACCTGGCCAACCGGCCCCACGGCCGCTACCGGCTCAGCTGCCCGGTCGCCTTCTCCTACCGGGGTGAGGATGTGGCAGCCCAGGCGGCCTCGGGGGCGGTCCGCTACGACATCAGCTTCGACCCTGGGAGGGACCGCTGGTACCTGGACGCTTCTTGGAAGTGCGGCAAGGGGCAAGTACCGACCCTTGGCGAACTCCAAGGGCACCGGGTGCTGGCCGTCGACGTGAACGCCGGCCATCTGGCCGCCGTGGTCGTCGACCCCTCGGGCAACCCGCTGCGCGCTCCGGTCACCGTCCGCCTCGCGCTCGACGGTCTTGCGGCGTCCACCCGCGACGGGCATCTGCGACGGGCGCTCTCGCAGCTGATCCAGACGGCCAAGGACCACGACTGCCGGGCGCTGGTCATTGAAGACCTCGACTTTTGTGACGCCCGCGAGCAGGGCCGGGAACGTCACGGACGGCGGCCGTCACGCGGCAGGCGCGCCCAAAGCTTCCGGCGGCTGGTGGCGGGCATCCCCACTGCCAGGTTCCGTGACCGCCTGGTGCAGATGTCGACCAACACCGGGCTGGCGGTGGTGGCCGTAGACCCGGCCTACACCAGCCGTTGGGGTGCCGAGCACTGGCTCGGCACCTTGGAGAAGATCTCGCCGGCGGCGAGCGGCCACCACGCGGCAGCGCTCGTCATCGGCAGACGCGGGCTCGGACAGCGAGCACGGCGACGGGAAAGGTGTGACCGAACCCGACCAGTGGATCGGGAACGGAGAGCTGCCAACTCCGCCTTGTGGCCCGTGCCGGCTGGGCAACCAACCGGCCTGTCCGGGCAGCGGACCAGGGAACTCCGATCCCACAAGGCCAGAGGGCAGCCGCACCCGCGGCAGAGGACCCAACCGGCCGAGCGGATGCCTCGGGGCGACCAGGTGGCTCACGACCGTTCGGGGCCGCCCCCAAGGCGGAACTCAGTTCCGCTGAGCGTGTAGGAACGGTGCCGGGGAGGATCGGCGCGCTAGGATGGCGCCGGGGACAAGGCTCCACAGGAGGCGCTAAGGCCATGGCGGTATCCGAGTCGGCGCCCGCGATCGCAGCTGACCTGACCCAGGACCAGCTCCGCTCCATGTACCGCGACATGGTGCTGGGGCGGCTGCTGGATGATCGGATTCTGGTGCTCAACCGCCAGGGCCGGGCCCCGTTCGCCATCTCCGGACAGGGGCACGAGGCCGCCCAGGTCGGGGTGGGATACGCCCTCCGCCGAGGGTACGACTGGCTGGTCCCCTATTACCGCGACCTGACCCTCGTCATGGTGATGGGAATGGAGCCCAGAGACCACCTCATGGCCTCGCTGGGTCGGGCCCAGGATCCCAACAGTGGCGCCCGGCAGATGCCCGGGCACTACGGCAGCCGCGCCCACAACATCGTCACTACCGGGAGCCCGGTGGCCACCCAGATCCTGCACGCAGTGGGGGTGGCCACCGCCTTCAAGTACCGGGGCGAGGACAAGGTGGTGGTCACCTCGGTGGGGGAGGGGGGGACCAGCGAGGGGGACTGGCACGAGGGGCTCAACTGGGCGGCCGTCCACCGGCTGCCGGTCATCTTCCTCGTCGAGAACAACTCATACGCCATCAGCGTCCCCCAGTCGCGGCAGATGGCCGTGGCCCATGTCGCCGACCGCGGCCCCGGGTACGGGATGCCCTCGGCCACGGTGGACGGGGGCGACTGCCTCGCGGTCTTCGCTGCTGCGCGGGAGGCGGTGGAGCGGGCCCGGCGGGGGGATGGGCCGACCCTCCTGGAGGCCGTGTGCATGCGCCTCCAGTCCCACAGCAGCGACGACGACCAGCGTCGGTACCGCTCTCCGGACGACCTGGCCCAGATGCGGGAGCACGACCCACTGGAGCGGTTCCGCCGCCAGTTGGAAGGGGTCGGCGTGCTGGCCGAGGGGGACGCCGACACCATCCGCAAGGACTGCCAGCGGGTGATCGAGGCGGCCCAGGCGGAGGCGGACGCCGCGGCCCCTCCGGATCCCGCCACCGCTCTCAGGCACGTGTACCAGGAGGGCTGACGGTGGCTCAGATCACCTATGTGGAGGCGATCCGGGGCGCCCTCGAGGAGGAGATGCGCCGAGATGATCGGGTCCTGGTCATGGGAGAGGACGTGGGGGCCAAGGGGGGGGTGTTCGGCGCCACCGCGGGGCTGTTCTCGGAGTTCGGAGAGGAGCGCGTGATCGACACTCCCCTGGCGGAGGCCGCCATTGTGGGGGTCTCGATCGGGTGCGCCCTGGCCGGGCTCCGCCCGGTGGCCGAGATCCAGTTCCTGGACTTCATCCCACCCGCCATGGACCAGATCATCAACGAGGCCGCCAAGATCCGCTACCGTTCCAACGGCGACTGGAGCTGCCCCATGGTGATCCGCGCTCCCTGCGGGGGAGGGGTCCATGTCCACGGTGCCCTGTACCACTCCCAGAGCCTGGAGGCGCTGTTCGCCCACGTCCCCGGTCTCAAGGTGGTGATTCCCTCGACGCCCGCGGACGCCAAGGGCCTACTGCTCTCGGCCATCCGGGACCCCGATCCGGTCTGCTTCTTCGAGCACAAGGCCCTATACCGCTCGCTCCGCGAGGAGGTTCCCGAAGGGGAGCACCTGGTGCCGATTGGGAAGAGCCGCATCGCCCGCGCGGGCGACGACCTGAGCTGCATCACCTACGGTGCCACCGTGCATGAGGCGCTGGCCGCCGCCGAGCGGCTGGGCCAAGACGGGATTGACGTGGAGGTGCTGGACCTCCGCACGGTCCGCCCCCTGGACCGGGAGGCGATCATCGCCACCGCCCGCAAGACCGGCAAGGTGCTGGTCTGCCACGAGGCCAACCTCGCGGTCGGCGTGGGAGCCGAGGTGGCCGCCATCGTCGCCGAGGAGTGCTTCCAGCAGCTGGACGCGCCGGTGATGCGCCTCGGGGGCCCTGAGGTCCCGGCCATCCCCTTCGCCGAGCCGCTGGCCGAGGTCTACTGCCTAGGCCCGGAGAAGATCGAGGCCAAGCTCCGGCAGCTGGCCGCCTACTGAGCCG
This sequence comes from bacterium, assembly GCA_021827985.1. GTDB lineage: Bacteria > Chloroflexota > Dormibacteria > Aeolococcales > Bog-877 > JAJYXT01. Next base: position 54,132 of record JAKATL010000005.1, on the reverse strand, counting down.
AAGAAGGAATTTTGCCCATGGCGATCACGGTCACGATGCCACAGCTGGGGGAGTCGGTCACCGAGGGGACCATCGGGTCCTGGCTGGTGCAGCCTGGCCAGCAGGTGGAGAAGTTTGACTCTCTGGTGGAGGTGGTGACCGACAAGGTGACCGCCGAGGTGCCGTCCCCGGCGGCGGGGACGGTGGTCGAGATCCTGGCGCCGGAGGGGGAGCGGCTCTCCGTGGGCCAGCCGATCTGCACCCTCGATTCCCCCGATGAGGGGCCGGCGCCGCTGACCGACGAAGCCGGGCCCATCCCGGAGGTGTCTCCCTCGGTGCCAGCAGTGGCCTCGGAGGAGAACCCGGCGACCGGGGCGCCGCCTGAGGTGGTCGCGGCTGGAACTCGAACTTCGACGGAGAGCGCGCCGGCGCCGACCGGGATTGGGTTCATCAGCCCGGCGGTGCGCCAGCTGGCGGACGAGAGGGGGGTCGACCTCTCCAAGGTCAGGGGCACCGGGTTTGAGGGGCGGATCACCAAGCGTGACGTCCTCCTCTACCTGGAGGGGACGCCAGCGGCAGCCGCCCCCGCCGCGCCCACGCCCTCCCGGGCCCCGTCTCCGGCCGTGGCCGCGCCGGGGGAGCGGATCACCCTCAGCCCCATGCGCCGGTCGATCGCTGAGCACATGGTGCGCAGCCGGCACACTTCGCCCCACGCCTGGACCATGGTGGAGGTGGACATGAGCGGCGTTCGGCGCGCCCGGGACGCTCAGCGCGACCAGTTCCGGGCCACCACCGGGGTGGAGCTGAGCTACCTGCCCTTCGCCATGCAGGCGACCTGCCTGGCCCTCCGTGCGGTGCCGACGATGAACGCCAGCTTCGAGGAAGAGGCGATCGTGGTGCACCGGGATGTGAACCTGGGTCTGGCGGTGAGCGTCCCCGACGGGCTGATCGTCCCCGTGGTGAAGAACGCGGACCGGTACAGCGTCGCCGGTCTGGCCCGGGCCGCCGCGGAGCTGATCGCCCGGGCCAGGGCGGGGACGGCCCGCCTCGAGGACGTGGAAGGTGGTACCTTCACCCTGAATAACGCCGGAGCGCTGGGGACGGTGCTCTCCCAGGCCATCATCAACCAGCCTCAGGCCGGGATCCTGGTGATGGACGCCGTGGTGTTCCGGCCGGTGGTGGTCGGGGACGCTATCGCCATCCGTCCGATGATGAACCTCACCTTGAGCTTCGACCACCGGATCAATGACGGCTCGGCGGCGGCCCGCCTGCTGGGGGCAGTCAAGAGCTGGCTGGAGTCGGTGGGGCCGGAGACCCCCCTGTATTAACGGGGAGCTCTGGCTCCAGCGGGTAGGATGTTGAGGTGGCTGACAGCCCCGGCCCGCCCCGCGTCCCCCTGCCGTTGATTCCCGACCGCCGGCCCAACGTGATCCCGGGCCGGGGCCCGGTGGGGGACGGCCGCCCCATGTGGCAGCAGCTGTTGCCGGAGGGGGTGGACCGGCGCCCCTCCTGGCTCACCGTCAGGATGCCGGTGGGCGGCCGCTACACCCAGCTGGATCGCCTCATGCGCGGCCAGCGGCTGCACACGGTCTGCGAAGAGGCGCGCTGTCCCAACCTCGGGGAGTGCTGGAGCTACGGCACCGCCACCTTCATCATCCTGGGCGACATCTGCACCCGCGCCTGCGCCTTCTGTGCCGTCCGTTCCGGCCGGCCCGTGGGGTTGGACACTGACGAGCCCCGCCGGGTGGCCGAGGCGGTCCGGGAGATGGGCATCACCCATGCGGTGATCACCTCGGTGGACCGGGACGACCTCCCCGACGGGGGTGCGGGCATCTTCGCCGCCACCATCAGGCAGGTGAAGGAGCTCAGCCCCGGTTGCGCCGTCGAGGTTCTGACCCCGGACTTCCAGGGCAGCCGGGAGAGCATCCGGACGGTGCTGGAGGCGGGGCCGGAGGTCTTCAACCACAACATCGAGACAGTCCCCCGGCTGTTCCCCAGGGTCCGGCCCAAGTCCGCCTACCAGAGGTCGCTTGGCGTACTCATGGCGGCGGCGGAGCTGGCGTCCGAGGCGCGGGTGAAGTCCGGCCTCATGGTCGGGCTGGGGGAGTCGATGGAGGAGGTCAAGGAGGTCCTGCGCGACCTGCGGGACCACCGGGTGCGGCTGGTCACCATCGGCCAGTACCTCCGGCCCTCCCTGAAGCACATCCGCTGCGACCGCTTCTGGCGGCCCGAGGAGTTCCTGGAGCTCCGGGAGTACGGCATGAGCCTGGGGTTCGACCACGTGGAGTCGGGACCTCTGGTGCGAAGCTCGTACCACGCCCACGAGCAGGCCCAGGCGAAGGCCGCGAGCTAGCCGGGATGGCCGGGATCTGGCGGCCCCCGCTGCAGGTGGCCTGGTGTGGCACCCTCCCATACGAACCCACCTGGGAGTGGCAGCGCCGGCTGGCGGCCAGCCGCGCCAGTGGCGAGCTCACCCATGACGTCCTGCTCCTCCTCGAGCATCCGCCCGTGTACACCATGGGCAAGGGCGGCAGCCCGGAGCACCTCCTGGTGGGGGAGGAGGGGCTGAGGAGAGCCGGCGCCGAGTATTTCGAGGTAGACCGGGGGGGCTCGGTGACCTACCACGGGCCCGGCCAGCTGGTGGGATATCCGATCGTCAACCTGGAGGAGCTGGGGCTGGACGTCATGGAGTACCTGCGCCGGCTCGAGGGGGCACTGATCGACAGCTGCCAGCTCCTCGGGGTGGAGGCCTTCCGCGACCCACCGTACACTGGGGTCTGGGTGCGCTCCGGTAAGCTGGCGGCCATCGGAGTCCGGCTCAGTGCGCGCAAGGTCACCTACCACGGATTCGCCTTGAACGGCACCACCGACCTCACCGCCTTCGGCCGGATCGTGCCCTGTGGCATCGAGGGCAGGACTGCCAGCTCGCTCAAGGAGGAGGGGGCGAAGGGTGACTGCACTCCCCGGGCGCTGGCGGAGCTGGTGGCTCCCTTCGTGGCCAACGCCCTGGGCCTCCGTTCCGAGTGGACCGAGCCCTCAGCCCTGGAAGTGCCGGCTCCCAGGGAGCTGACGGCTCCGGCCTGAGACTGGGACCGGGCAGAGCGAAGTGACCGCCGTCGTACCTCGCTCCTGTGCAGGGATGCGTACCGGCCATGGACCGTGGCGGGGTTGCCAACCGGGCGACGGACAGCTGCCGTGAGCCCGGAGGAGGAATCCCGAGCCGCCCGGGACGGTAGGCGTAATCGACTGGCCGAGCTGGACTCGGCACTGGAACTCCTAGAGGAGCTCAATCTGAAAGGAGAGGAGACGGTACCCCCCAGGCTTCGGGTCCGCCTCCAGGCGCTGGGGGTGCCGGTCCTGCCCCGGGACTCGCCCACTTCGCTGCTGGAGAAGGTCTTGGTGGTGCAGGACGTGTACCTCTTGCACCCGGTCGAACTGGACCGTGCCGACTCCGGTCGCCCGCCGAGTGGACCGGTGCGCTAGCCTGGGACCCCCGGGCGAATAGCTCAGTGGTAGAGCGCCTCGCTTACAACGAGGAGGTCGCAGGTTCGATACCTGCTTCGCCCACCCCGCCAGCGTGGCTCCCGGACCCGCGGCTGGACCGTGCCTGGAGCGTGAGGGCGATGCTGGGCTCAGGGCTCTTTCACCGCCGCACCCGTAGGCCAGCCCGATCACACCAGGGTCACTGGTGAAGCAAAGGTCCGCAGCGTGGACCCCCCGCCGGTCCCGCGAGGCCGCGTTGCTCCTCCTCCTGCTGCTCCTGGCCTGGGTCACCGCGGTGGCCACGGGTTGGCAGCAGCAGTGGCCGAACGACTTCAGTGCCTTCTACTTCGCCGCCCGGGGGCTGGTGCACTTCGGCTTCCCCCTCACCCGGGACCTCTACTCGCTCAGCACCCAGTACGCGCTTGAGGCGGCGGTGAAGGGCCGGGGGGGCACGCTCACGATCCCCTTCGTGAACCCACCGATCGCGGCCTGGGTCATCCTGCCGTTCAGCTACCTATCGCTCCGCGACGCCTTCTGGTGCTGGGATGCGGTGGCGCTGGCCGGGTGCGCGGGCGGCCTCTGGTGGATCGTCCGCCAGCGCCCCGACGTCCCGGGCATCTGGCTCCTGGCACTCGGTGCCCTGGCCGGCTACCCGACCTACATCGCCCTCGGGCAGGGGCAGTTCGACCTGCTCTGGCCGCTCGGCGCGGCCCTCGCGATGTCCGCGGCGACCGTGGCCGGGGCGCAGCGGTGGGCGCCGAGGGCCGCGACCTCCGCGCTGTTCCTCGCTCTCAAGCCCGACCTCTTCCTGGGCCTCGTCGTCCCGGCCCTGTCCCGATGGCGCGACCGCCGTGTCCAGGTGTTTGTCTTGGCTCTGTTCTTGCTTGGTGTCGGGACGTTTTTCGACCTCGGGGTAGCCGGAGTCCGCCAGGCGGTCCACCTGGAGACGTACACCCTGGCTCAGCGCTTCCCGCCCACCAACGACGTGACCGCCTTGGGATTCTTCTGGCGGCTCCTGGGGCCGGGCTCCCTGGCCTCCACGCTCGGGCTGCTGGCGATTCCCCTTGGCCTGGCCCTCCAGTCCCTGGCCTGGGCGCACCGGCCGCCGCGATCAGAGGCTGATTGGTGGTGGGCCCTCACCTCGTCGCTGTGCCTTTCCCTTCTCATCGCTCCCCATGACCTCACTCAGGGGCTGATGCTCCTCGCTCCCGCCGCGGTCTGGTCCGGTCTGGCGCTGCGCACTCAGGGCCGCCCCCTCACCGGGCTGGCGCTTTGGATGCTCGTGCTGAACCTCGCCGCCCTCTTGGACCTGAGCCCGCACCTCGACCTTCCGATCAAGGCGACCCCGCTGGTGCTGGCGGCCGCGGCCGTCACCGCCTGGCGCCAGGTGGGCGGAGCGGTTGTCCGCCATGGTGAGAAATCTCCCCGAGAAAGCCGCTGACCGGTGGGAAGCAGGCGGCGCCACGAGGCAACATCGGCCTTGCCGGAAGCGGTCAGTCTCACCACCACCCGGCAACCCTCTTCAACAGCGCCCCGGCAGGTGCGGCCGCACGCCACCTCGAGCGGTCGCCCCCAGGCCGGTCAGCCCTCACCCCGCGACGTTCGACGCCCACGGCTGCGGCGCCAGCCAGCAGGGGGAGCAGCCCCAGAAACTTGAGCTCACTCCTCCAGCTGAACCACAGGGCAGCGGGCGCCAGAACCACAGCCAGGATGGCCCACCGTTCCATCCGAGCCCCGAGGGTGAGGAGGACGAGTTCGACCGCGCCAGTGGCGGCGAAGTACACAGGCTTGGGAAGCAGGGGGAGCAGAGGGACGACGGCACTCAGGGCGACGACGCCGATCCCCTTGGCATAGGTGGGCTGCATGATGAGTTTCAGAATGGCAAGGGGTCCCGCCGGGTAGGCGATCATCCAGGGAACGGTGGCAACGAGCACCGTGCCTCCCAGCCAAAGCAATCGTCGCCACCTATCACGTGAGTGGCGACTCAGGACCAGATAGCCGGGGACCACGAGCCAGGCGATCTGGCTCGTGGCCACCGCCAACCCCAGCGCTACGGCCGACCGGCGAGGGGAGGCGAGCGTTAGGGCCGCCAAGGCGAGCAGCGCTATGGCGAAGAACTCCGCGTTGCCTTGGGCGGCGTCGCCTAGGACGCCGCCGACACCCCACTGCAGTAAGAAGATCAGGGTCAAACCTGGCCACCAGCGACCCGCCAGGCGGCCTGCGAGGACCAGCCAGGCGGCGGCCCAGACGAGAGTCCAGAGGGCCCAGTTGCCCCGGCTTCCCATGGCGACCGGCAGCATCCACAGGAAGCTGAGCGGTGGGTAGCCGAACACGGGGAAGGCAGCTGTCGCGAATCGCTGCTCTATGGACGACCGCGCGACGGCTCTCGCTTGCTTCAATGTCGGGTACGTAGCCAGGTCTCTGAATGGTCCGGCCTGGAGCGGAGTCGCCAAGGCAATTGACAGATTGAGGGAACTAAGGCATCTCACTTCCGGGGTCCTGTAGGGGTCTGACCCGTGTAGGAGATCGCGCGCGGCGCAGATCACCGAAGGCGTGACGTCCTGGTAGACCGGGGCTCGAGGGCTGATGTCGCCGGGCACCTGACTGGCCAGAAGCACCAGTGATAAAGCCAGCACGGGGCGGGCCGCGATCAGGGAAAAGGCTGCCCAGGATCTGGCCCCCGCGGCCTCCCCTTGGCGTAGGCATGCCCAGGCCACGCCGCTCGCGAGCATCGGGTACGAGGCGACTGCGACAACCACGCCCAGCTCCGTCGGGCCCAGGAGGGCCGTTTGCCCACCGAGCACGACGATGAGATCCCACCCCACGGAGGCCATGAGGGAGACGCCCAGGAGGTTCGCCGTAGGACCTTGCACGCGCCACGGTCCCAGCCACAAAGCCACGTCGTGGATCGCGGACTCAATCGGCCCCCGAGGGCCACCACGGGGCCTCAACGCGCGGCCATCCTAGCAAGCCTGGTGCGCCGGCCAGTCCCTGTGCGGGCCACGATTTTGAGCTGATCCGGTCACGAGGGCCGGACTCTTCAGACCAGGGTCGTGCGGCGGCGCGATAAATGAGCGACCTGCCGCGTCCTCTATGGTGTGGACTGGGTGATGGAGGGACCGGCTCTGGACGACCTGGAGGCCGCCCGGGCCGGTGACCGGGAGGCGGTGTCCCGACTTCTGGAGCCACTCCTGGATCCGGCCTACCGCCTGGCGCTGGCCATCCTAAGGCGCCCGGAGGCGGCCCAGGACGCGGTCCAGGACTCCTGTCTCAACGTGCTGCGGGCCATACCTCGCTTCCGTGGCGAGCGAGCGGACCTCCGACCCTGGTTCCTCACCATAGTGCGGAATGCCAGCCGCTCCCAGATGCGCCTTCGGTTCTGGCGCTGGACGGGGTTGCACGACGACCTCAGCGCTGGGGACGGGATCGGGCGGGTGCTCCAGAGCCACGACCTCGGTAGGGCCCTGAGCCGCCTCGGGGACGGCCAGCGCACCGCTCTCGCCCTCTTCTACTACCTGGACCTGCCGATGGAGGAGGTGGCCAGGGTGCTGGGCGTCTCAGAACCAGCGGCCCGATCGCGTGTCTACCGGGCGGTCGCCGCGCTGCGCTCCCGGATGGGTGAGGATGAGCCATGAGAGAGCCCCTGGAGACCCGGATCCGGAAAGCATTCCTGGACGAGTACCGGGAACCCCCAACAGACCTCAGGGCCGCCCTGCAGTCCCGGGCCCGACCCCGCACCCGGCGGGTCGTCCAGCGGGTCCTGGTCTTCGCGGTGGTGGCGGCCGTGGTGGTGGTGACCGTCAGCCTGCCGCGGCTGGCCGGCCAGAGTCCCGCTGTCGGCAGGGCCAGTGGCGGGTTCATCCCAGACTTCGGGTATCAGCTGGTGGGCTCCAGGTCAGGTGGGGCCGGCCGCACCTACCTCGGGACGGTTCCCGCCGGATACGAATACGGGGTCTTCCTCAGCAACACCTGCCAGGCCAAAGTCATCCCCTTCCGGCTCCCCCGGCGTTACGGTGCCGTGCCGGCCGGCTGGCTGGTCGCTGTCCAGGTGGGAAGTGCTGCGCCGGTGATGGCCGTCCCGGCCAGCCCCGGGCGCCACTCCTGCCGGGCCCTGGGAGGAGGCTCCCGGATCGCCGCGACCGCGCCCACGCCACAGCGGCTGTACGTGTCGGCGGCCCGGGGGGTGCGCTGGAAGGCGGAACTAGAGGTGGCGCGCAGCCCGGGGGTGCTCCCCACCCCGCCCGTCATGCTCGGGGGTTGCCCCTCGGCCGATGTGGGCTGGGGCTCCGCCTCCGGCCGGCAGGGCGGGAGCGGCTTTGAGTACACCGTCTATCCGAGTGGAGAGGTCAGCGGCAAGGGCACCAAGCCATGTCAGCTCTCGGCTGAGGTGCGCCTCGGGCTGTACTCCGTGGGGACACTTCATCCGCTGGCGGTGGGCGGCAACCTCGAGCCCCACCTGCTCTCCGGCAAACTCAACCCCACCACCCAAACGCCCTCTCTCACCTGGCGCTGGACCAACTGGTGCGGGTCCCGGTCGGCGGTGCAGGTCGTGCTCCAGCTCACCTCGGGGGCGCTCCTCCTGGACAGCAATGCCCCCATCCAGCTTCCCGCCTGCAGGGACCGGCATGCCCAGTCGGTGCTGACCGTGCGCTCCTCCGGGTAGCGCCGGTGCCTTCCGGTGGTACCGTGCCCCCGTGGAGGCGACCTGCCCTTGAGTGCGCAGCCGCAGGAGGATCCCGGAATCCGCCGCCCCGAGCGATTGGTGGCTGCGCTGGCCGCGATCTGCGCTCTCACCCTGCTGGTCCTGGCGGCAATGGCAACCCACGCCAACTTCTCCCGTCCCCTGCTGGCCGCCCACCCCGCCCGGGCCTCGGGAGTGGAGACCGCGGCTGTGGGGGCGGTGGGCGTCGCGGTCTTGACCATCTTCTTCGCCGCCATCGACCTCGCCATCGTCCTCACCTTGTTCCTCATCCCGTGGCGGCGCTTTCGGGAGGTCGGGCGGCCGGGGCCACCGGTGGCGAGGCTCAGCCGGGGTATGAAGGCGCGCCTGGTGCTGCTGGCCGTCTCCTTGGTACTGGCTCAGTGGCTGGTGCTTGCCCTCACCCTGCAGCGGAGGGCCCGCCCCCGGGTGGGAGTCACGGGCGGCGGGCCAACGGCCCAGAAGCTGCCTGGCTCCCACCCCGGAGGCACGGTCCCGGTGGCGGACACCCTCCTCCTGGGGGCGCTGATCGGGCTGATCTTGGGCCTTGTCGTGATCGCCCTGGTGATCCGGCAGAGGCGGCGGAGCAGCGGCTGGAGGGCCCGCGACGCCGGCACCGCCCCGGCGGCCGACCTACCGGAGGAGCTGGCGGGAGCGCTGGACGCGGGGCTGGAGGAGCTGGAGTCCACCTCGGATCCGCGGCGGGCGGTGCTTCTCTCGTATGCCCGCATGGAACGGACGCTGGCGCAGCGCGGCCTGCCCCGACAGCAGTTCGAGACCCACCTGGAGTACCTGGAGCGGGCCCTGCGCGGCCTGCGGGCCAGCCCCCGCTCCCTGCGCCGGCTGACCGACCTCTTCGAGCTGGCGCGGTACTCCCAGCACGAGGTCCGGCCCGCGGACCGCAGCGACGCGGAAACCGCCCTGGCCCAACTGCGAGACGAACTCCGCTCGGCCCCGGGGTTAGGATTGGGCCCCCGTATACTCCCGCCATGATGGGCGGCGGGACTGGCCGGCGATGAGGGCGGCCCGCGCCTGGGCGGCGGTGCTGGCCGTGGCGGCCACCGGCCTCTCCGCGGCGCTGGCCATCGGGCCAGCCCATTTCGGTGACCTGGCCTGGCGCTGGCTCCTGATCTTCCTGGGTGGCCTCGGGGCGACCCTTTTGGTGGGCTGGCTGGCCGGGCTCGCCAGGTCGCCGGCTCAGGTCCGGCCAAGGCGAAGCAGTTCCCTTGCGGCTCTCCCGGCGGATCTTGTGACGGTCCAGGACGCGGTCCGGTCCGGAGCCTCGAGCCGGGCCGACTTCGAGCGGGTGCTGCGACCGCTCCTGTACGAGATCGCCGAGGACCGCCTCCTGGCCATGGGCATCAGCCCCGAGCGGCAGCCGGAGGCCGCCAGGGCCCGGGGCGGGCAGCTGGTCGCCGACCTGCTCCTCAGCCCCAGACAGACGGTGTACGGGACGCGGCAGCCCGGCCCCGGGCGGACCGTGCTGGAGAGGCTTATGGCCGACCTCGAGGGGCTGCGCCGGTGAGCGGGCTGGAGGAGCTGCGCCGGCGCTCCGAGGCCGTGCTGGATCAGGTGGAGCGGGCGGTGGTGGGGAAGCGCTCTGTCCTGGAGCTGGTGATGCTGGGGATCCTGGCAGATGGCCACGTCCTCCTGGAGGACTTCCCGGGTCTGGCCAAGACCCTCATCGCCCGCTCCTTCGCCCGCGCCTGCGAGCTCAGCTTCTCCAGGATCCAGTTCACCCCCGACCTGATGCCCTCGGACATCACCGGATCCTCGATCTTCAACCAGCGCAGCGGGGAGTTCGAGATCCGGCCCGGGCCGATCTTCGCCAACCTGATCCTGGGCGACGAGATCAACCGCTCCACCCCCAAGACCCAGGCGGCCCTCCTGGAGGCGATGCAGGAACGCCAGGTGACCATCGAGGGGGACACCCGGCCGCTGCCCCACCCCTTCCTGGTGCTGGCCACCCAGAACCCCATCGAGTACGAGGGCACCTACCCCCTTCCCGAGGCCCAGCTGGACCGGTTTCTGATGCGCATCTCGGTGGGCTACCCGGACCGCGACGCCGAGCAGCTGATGCTGTCGCAGCGGCGCCGGCGCCACCACGACGAGGCCGAGGTGGAGGTGGCGGTGGACCGGGAGGGGCTGCTGGCCATGCAGGCGGAGCTGGAGCAGGTGCACGTCGAGTCGGACCTCGAGTTCTACATGGTCGACCTGGTCAACGCCACCCGGCAGCACCCCGGAGTCCAGGTGGGGGCGAGCCCCCGGGGCTCCTTGGCGCTCTTCAAACTCTCGAGGGCCAGGGCCGCCCTCTCGGGGCGGGACTACGTGACCCCGGACGACGTCAAGGCGGTGGCCGCCCCGGCCCTCAGCCACCGGCTGATGCTCCGCCCGGACCTCTGGGTTCAGCGGGTCCGCCCGGAGGACGTCGTCGAGGAGTGCCTCCGCCAGGTGCCCACCCCGGCCACCATCCACCCGCGCTTCACCGCCGCACCCGGTTAGTGGTCCTAAGGGCTCACCCCCGGCTCCTGGGGTACGGCGCCGCCAGCGCCGCCCTGGTGCTGATGGGAGTCGCCCTGGCCAGCCCGGCGGTGGTGGCGCTGGCCGCTCCCTTTGCTGTCTGGCTGGCGGTCGGGGCGGCTCTGGTCCGGCGGCCCCGGCTCACCGCGGAAGTGGCCCTGGAGCCTTCCCGCTCCGCCGAGGGGCAGGAGGTTGTGTGCCTCGCCCAGTTTCGGAACGCCGACGTTCCCTGGCTGGAGCTGGAGCTGCCCGTCCCCTCGGGGATCACGGCGTCCACGGGACCCCTTCGGCTGCGGGTCCGGGGCGACCGGCAGGCCGAGCTGCGCTTCCACTGTGGGCGCTGGGGTGCGTACCGCCTGGGACCGGCCCGGGCCCGGGCGCAGGACGCCCTGGGGCTCTTCACCTACGAGGCCTCCCTCGGCCAGCCCCTCCCGCTCCGGGTCTACCCGGCCTGGTCCAGGCTCCGCCAGCTGGTCCCGCCCCGCCGCACCCAGGTCTTCTTCGGCAACCGGATAGCCCGCCAGTCCGGGGACGGAATCGAGTTCTCCGACGTCCGCCCGTTCCTCCCCGGCGACCTGGTGCGTCGGATCAACTGGCGGGTCACTGCCCGGACCGGGGTCCCGCACGTCAACCGGCTGCACCTGGAACGCAACTCGGACGTGATCCTCTTTGTGGACAGCTTCACCGAGGTGGGGGAGGGTCGCGACACCGTCCTCAGCCTGGCGGTCCGGGCCGGGTCCGCTCTCGCCGAGGGCCATCTCCGCCACCGCGACCGCGTGGGCGTCGTGGGCTTCGGCGGGCTGGTTCGCTGGCTCGACCCCGGCCTGGGCCCGCGGCACCTGTACCGGGTGGTGGAGGCGCTCCTGGACACCGACGTGGTCACCTCATACGCGTGGCGGGACCTGGATGTGCTCCCACCCCGGGTCCTGCCCCCGGCGGCCATGGTGGTGGCGCTCACCCCACTACTGGACCCCCGCAGCCTGGGAGCGCTCGCCGACCTCCACCACCGGGGCTTCGACCTCCTGGTGCTGGAGATCGCCCCCGAGAGGCTGGTGGGGGCCCCGCTGCGCCATGCCGACCCCCTTGCCCTTCGTGTCTGGCGGGCCCAGCGGGAGGCGCGGCGGCACCGTCTGCAGCGCCAGGGGGTGTCCGTGGTGGAGTGGCCGCCCGACCGTCCTCTGGAGGTGGTCCTGGCCGCGGCCAGGGAGTACCGGCGATCCGCCCGGCCCGTGCTGCGCTGATCGCCGCGGCCGCGGCCGCCGCCCTGGGTGCGCCATCCCTCTGGTACGTGGTGGCCCGAGGTGGGGGCTTGCCGCTGGCCTGGCTGCTGCCGATATCCGCCTTTGGCATCCTGGCGCTGCTGGCTGGTGGCCTGGGCCGCGCCCCCGGGCTGGTCGCCTGCGCTCCCATCCTCCTCGGCGGGCCGGTGGCCCTCACCCTCTGGGATGAGGGACCGGCGCTGGCGGCCGTCCCTCTGGGACTCTCCATCCTGCTGGCAAGCGAGCTGGCGTTTCTGGCCGCCGACCTCGCCCGCAGAGGGAAGTGGGAGCTGTCCGCGGTGGGGGCGCGGGCTCTACGCACGGGCGCGATAGTGCTGGCCGGCGCCGCGGCGTCGGCGGTGGTCCTGGGGACGTCGGGGGTGCCGGCCTCCGGAGGCCTGGATCTCACCCTTCTCGGTGTGGGCTCAGCGCTGCTCCTGGTCCTGGGCGTGGGCCTGCTGGCGCGTGGCCGCCTCCGCGCCTGACGCGTCAGCCGCGGGGGCGGCGGCGGCGCACCGGCGCCAGGGCTTCCAGGCCGGGAAGGGCGGACTCGTCTCCCACCAGGACGGTGGTCATCCTGGTGGGGGCCAGATACCTGCGGGCTGCCACCATCACATCCTCGGCTGAACAGCGCTCCAGCTCGGCCTGGTACCGCTCCAGGTAGCGGTGGTCCTGGCCCAGCCCCCGGACCTGGGCCAGCGCCGAGGCCAGCCCGGCCTGGGTCTGGAGGGTCACCAGCCGGGCTCCCTCCAGGTAGCTCCTGGTGGTGGCCAGCTCGTCCTCGGGCACCGGCACCGTGGCCAGCCGGGCCAGCTCGTGCCGGAGCTCGGCGAGGGCGGCTGCGGTGACCTCGGTGCGGACCTCCATGGACGCGCTGGCCAGCCCGTCCCGGCCGTGGGACTCCACCCGGGCGTGGGGGCTGTAGGTGTACCCCTTGTCCTCCCGCAGGTTGGCCATCATCCGGGAGGTGAATCCGCCGCCCAGCACCGCGGTGGCCAGGCTGAAGGCGATGTGGCCGGGCTCACCCATGGTGGGCCCGCTGGAGGCGGCGACCAGCACGGTCTGTACCGAACCGGGGCGCTCCAGGTAGAGGAGGTCCTGGCGAGTCATGGCGCGCACCCGCGGGGCCTTCCATCCTTTCCGCGGCCCCTCCCAACCGGAGAAGGCGGTGCGTAGCCGCCGCATGGTCGAGCGGGGATCGACGTCCCCGACCACGGTGATCTGAGCCATAGCTGGGGAGAAGGTTCTTCGGTGCAGCTCCTGCAAAGCTCGCCGCCCCGTCCGCGCCACCTCCCCCTCGGTGGGCTCCCGGCGGCCGTATGGGTGCCGCCCGTAGACCAGCTCGCCCAGTGCTTCGTGAGCCGGGAAGTGGGGGGTGGCTCGCGCGCTCCGGAGCCCCTCCACCAGCTTGGCCTTCTCGATCGCCAGGTCGTCGCGCGGGAAGTCCGGCGCCTCCACCAGTGAAGCCACCAGGTGGTAGAGCTCGGACTCAGCCTCGGAGAGCGCCGCGGCGGAGATCGTCAGGCGATCGAGGTCCTGGTGGACCTGAAGGGTCCCACCCAGGTCCTGCAGCTGTTCCGCCAGCTGCTCCTGATCAAGCTCCCGCGTTCCCAGGGGGATGCCCATGCGCAGCAGCTCGGCCGCCGCGGCGCTGTCACCGGCGGCGGCACCGGCGGGCACCGACACGCGGAGCTCAACCCTGGGCACTGTGGGCCGGGGAACCACCATCACCTCGGGACCGTTGGCCAGCTCCGACCGGCGCACCCGGCCGAGGTGGAGGTTGGGCACAGCCCCGGGCTGGGGGACCTCCTCGCTGGGCACGCCGCCAGTCATCTCCCCTCGCCCCCGGCACCGGGCAACCAGTGCAGGACCGTGGAGCGCTCCGGGCGGAGCCAGCGGTCGGCCGCCTCCGCCACCCGAGCCGGGGTCACCTCCGCGAAGCGCTGGGGAAGCTGGTCGACCAGCTCAGCCTGGCGGTGGACGGCCGCCATGACCCCCAGCGTGGTCAGCCGGCCCAGCCGGCTGTCGGTGGTGGCGTGGTGGCGCGCCAGCTCACGCCGGAGTGCCCGGCGCAGCTCGTCCTCGGTTGGCCCCTCGGCGGCGAGGCGGTCCAGCTCCTGATCCAGGGCCAGAACCGCCTCCTCGGTGGGCACCCCCTCCCTGGGGGTGGCCTCGATGGTGAACAGGGCGGGACCGCGGAATTCGAAGGAGTCGCCGATGGGGTAGAGCGGTCCCCCCGCCACATGGAGCAGCAGCTCTCTCTCACGGACCAGGGTGCGCTGCAGCCAGGAGGCCCGGCCGTCGGTGAGGATCCGCGCCGCCAGTGCCAGGGGCAAATGGTCTTCTGATCCGAAGGGAGCCGTGGGATAGCCCACGGCCACCTGAGCTGTGGGGGCGAGGGGATCCAGGTGCCGGTGCTCGCGGCGGCGGCCCGGCAGCGGCTCCCCCAGGTCTGGCTGAGGGGGATCGGGGCGAGCCGCCACGCTGCCGAAATGACGCTCCACCAGCCCGACGGCCGTGTCCGGGTCGAAATCACCCACCAACACCAGGGAGGCGTTGCCGGGCCCGTACCAGCTCCGGTAGAACTCCACGGCATCCTCGACCGAGGCCGCCTCCAGGTCCGCAAATTCCCCGTAGAAGTTGTGGTTGTTGGGGAAGCGGGAGAAGGCGTGCTGGGCCAGCCAGAGCCAGGAGAACCCACCGTAGGGCTGGTTCAGCACGTTGACCCGGACCTCCTCCTCGACCACCTGGAGCTGGTTGCGAAGGGTTCCGGCGTTGATGTCCAGCTGGCTCATCCGGTCCGCCTCCAGGAAGAGGGCCATCTTCAGGGCGGAGGTGGGCAGGATCTCGAAGTAGGCCGTGTAGTCGTGGCGGGTGAAGCCGTTGAGCAGGCCGCCGGCGGAGTTGATGAGATTCCCGAAATGTGGCTTGGGCACCTTCGGCGTGCCCTGGAACATGAGGTGCTCGAACAGATGGGCGAAGCCGGTGCGCCCCTCGGGCTCCAGTCGGAAGCCCACCCGATAGAAGACCCCCACGCCCACGGTGGGCGACGACCGCTCGGGGCTCATCACCACCTCCAGCCCATTCTCCAGGCGGGCGGTGGTGACGGCCGTTGGGGCCTCGGAATTCACCTCGGCATCGTAGCAACCGAGGCTGCCCCCGCCTCGCCCGCCAGGAGAGTGGCTCGGCGAACCGGAGCTCGGGCTCCCCCACGGCCAGGGCCCAACTCGCAGGCCCGGTCAACTCCCCACCACTAAGTTGAAGAATCGGTGACGACCCGGTGACAAGGCCTTGAACAGTTGTATCTGGGGCCTGAAGAAGTGTCGCGGAGGGTCTATCGTCGGTGACAGGAAGGAGATGGCGCACCGGCGGTGGGGAGAAGCCGGCGCCTGCAAGAGCGAGGAGGTGACCTGTGGGAGTTAGACGCTGGACGCGATGGGGAGGCCCCGCCCGGGCCGCCGCTGCCGTGGCCGTGGTGTCCCTGGTCGGGATGGCCGGAGCGCTATCTGCGGCAACGGTGCTCGCCTGGAGCGTTGGTGACTTCTCGATCTCTACCACGACTTACACCAGTTCGGCCGCTCCTACCCCGTCCAACCCGGGCTCCCAGAGCGCCAAGGCGGTGGTGGGCCAGTACGTGAGTGACGCCCAGACGGTCACCGTCAAGGGCTTCAGGTTCCTTCCTGCGAGCGACTACCAGTTCGCTCTCTACGAGGGGAACCAGCCCCTCACGTGCCCCCAGAGCGTGGGCGGCTCCAACGCGGCCCTGCCGAGCGGCTACGTGTTCGAGTCGGGGGTCTATCAGGCCAATAAGACAAGCCCTAACTCGAGCAATCCACCCAGTGCGACCACCACGGTGTCGTCCACCCAGGCATCCCCAGGGTCCTACCAGGTGATGGCGGCGGGAACCTATTACTGGATCGCCCGCTACTACGACACCAAGGACAACATCACCGTCTTCAGCAAGTGCACCAGTGAGGTGGTCCAGGTCTCGGCCGAATCGCCGACCATCACCACCATGGCCAGCCCGCAGAGCGCGGTCGTCGGCCAGCCGGTGACCATCGGGGACACGGCGACCTTCCACAACGCGGCGGTGGCCCCCACCGGCAAGGTGACGTTCACCCTCTACTCGGACGCCAGCTGCCAGACCGCGGTCCTGAGCGGCAGCGGGCCGATCTCAAGCTCTGGCGGCGCCTCCACGGCAAGCTTCTCCACCTCCTGGACTTTCAACAAGATCGGGAGCTACTACTGGGTGGCGTCCTACGCCGGGGACAACAACAACAACGGCTACACCTCTCCCTGCCAGGTGAGCAGTGAGACGATCAAGGTGACCGCGGAGTCGCCGACGATCACCACGATAGCCAGCCCGCAGAGCGTGGTCGTCGGCCAGCCGGTGACCATCGGGGATACGGCGACCTTCCAGAACGCGGCAGTAGCCCCCACCGGTAGCGTCACCTTCACCCTCTACTCGGACGCCAGCTGCCAGACCGCGGTCGTGAGCGGCACTGGGCCGATCGTGACCTCGGGGGCCGGCTCGACCGCCAGCTTCTCGACCTCCTGGACGTTCACCCAGACCGGCAGCTACTACTGGGTGGCCTCCTACGCGGGGGACAGCAACAACAACAGTTACACCTCGCTCTGCCAGGTGAGCAGTGAGACGGTCACCGTGACCGCGGAGTCGCCGACCATCACCACGATGGCCAGCCCGCAGAGCGTGGTCGTCGGCCAGCCGGTGACCATCGGGGACGTGGCGACCTTCCAGAACGCGGCCGTTGCCCCCACCGGAAGCGTCACCTTCACCCTCTACTCGGGCGCCAGCTGCCAGACCGCGGTCGTGAGCGGCAGTGGGCCGATCGTGACCTCGGAGGCCGGCTCGATGGCCAGCTTCTCGACCTCCTGGACCTTCAGCCAGACCGGCAGCTACTACTGGGTGGCCTCCTACGCGGGGGACAGCAACAACAACGGCTACACCTCTCCCTGCCAGGTGAGCAGTGAGACGATCAAGGTGACCGCGGAGTCGCCGACGATCACCACGATGGCCAGCCCGCAGAGCGTGGTCGTCGGCCAGCCGGTGACCATCGGGGACGTGGCGACCTTCCAGAACGCGGCCGTTGCCCCCACCGGAAGCGTCACCTTCACCCTCTACTCGGGCGCCAGCTGCCAGACCGCGGTCGTGAGCGGCAGTGGGCCGATCGTGACCTCGGAGGCCGGCTCGATGGCCAGCTTCTCGACCTCCTGGACCTTCAGCCAGACCGGCAGCTACTACTGGGTGGCCTCCTACGCGGGGGACAGCAACAACAACGGCTACGCCTCTCCCTGCCAGGTGAGCAGTGAGACGATCAAGGTGACCGCGGAGTCGCCGACGATCACCACGATGGCCAGCCCGCAGAGCGTGGTCGTCGGCCAGCCGGTGACCATCGGGGATACGGCGACCTTCCAGAACGCGGCAGTAGCCCCCACCGGTAGCGTCACCTTCACCCTCTATTCAGGCGCCAGCTGCCAGACCGCGGTGGTGAGTGGCAGCGGGCCGATCATGACCTCGGAGGCCGGCTCGACCGCCAGCTTCTCCACCTCCTGGACCTTCACCCAGACCGGCAGCTACTACTGGGTGGCCTCCTACACGGGGGACAGCAACAACAACGCCTACACCTCTCCCTGCCAGGTGGGCAGTGAGACGGTCAAGGTCACCGCCGAGTCGCCCACCATCACCACCCAAGCCACCCCCCAGACTGCCGTCGCCGGCAAGTCAACGACGGTGGGGGACACAGCCACCTTCCAGCAGGCCATGGTGCCGCCGACGGGCAGTGTCGACTTCACCCTCTACTCGAACGCCGCCTGCACCGACATGGTCCTGACCGGCAGCGGGCCGATCACCACGACCGCGGCTGGTTCCACCGCCAGCTTCTCCACCACCTGGACCCCGGCCCAGCAGGGCAGCTACTACTGGGTGGCGACCTACGCGGGTGACAGCAACAACAACCCCTACACCTCTCCCTGCCAGGTGGGCAGCGAGACCATAACCGTGAGCTCGAGCGGCGGGGTTCTCGGAGCCAGCACGACAACTCCTGGGACCGGGGCTGACCTCGCCGTCCCGGGAGCTATCGCCACGTTGCTCGCCCTCCTGGGGGCGATGATGGTGGCATTCGGCACCCGCCTCCGCAGGAGGCGCGCCGCCTGACTTGGGCCCAGTTGGGTTCTGGAGGGCGCGGGGCCGCTCGGGCCCCGCGCCCTTCGTCTCTTCCGGCGGGCGCCGAGGGCGGCGTATCCGCCTGGGCCTCCCGTCGGCCTTCGGCTGACCGGCCGGCTCTGGCAGGCAGGTGGTTAGTCCAACTCGGCCAGGAGGCCACCTGGATCCGGCTGGGCGCGGTACCTCGTCGCCCGGATGGGAACCTTAATGGTGATGACCGGGGCGGTGGGGCTGGTGGGGATGGCCCTGGTGAGAGCGGTCGAGGTTGGCGCCTCGATCACCAGCGTGCCCACCAACGGGACCATCTACTTCACCCGAATCCTCAATCTAGGGTCGCAGGGGTCCCCCCGCCAGACCGGGTGCGACGTCCAGAAGGCGAGCGACGAACATCAAGGGGGTGTGCTCGCAGTGGGCCAGCCCCAGGCGGTAGCCAGCACCCCCAGGGCGCGGACGGGATCCAGTTCCTCGCGAGCAGCGACCTGGTGTTGGCCGGGCAGCCGAGCGGCGAGGTGACCGAGATCGACCCGAGCAAGGCGAGCGTGGTGGCGCGAGTCTCCATCACCCCGGCGACCGCCGCCGTGGGAAGGCCGATCTCCGACACCGCCACCATCTCGCGGCTGGCTGAGAACCCGGCCCAGATCCCGACCACCGACACAGTCTCGTTCCAGGTGGTCTCCAGCTGCCCGGCCACGCCCAACACCCCTCCGGTGGCGGGCACGGTGCTGTTCGACCTGGGGTCATTCCCAGTCACCATCACCGCCCAGGGGGCCGGATACGTGGGTACGGCAGCGGCCAACCCGGCCTCCCTGCCGGTACCGGCTTCGGCCGGTACCTACTACTGGAACGTGAGCTTCAGCGGGGACGCCTACAACGCGCCCATCTCCAACCAGTGCGGAGAGCCGGTGGTCCTGGGCCCGACAACCCCCACGATCACCACCACCCCCAGCCCCGGCGGAGCCGTGGGCACCACCCTCACCGACACCGCCACCATCAGCGGCCTGTTCGACCCGGTGAGCTCGGACCAGGTGGACTTCTCGCTCTACAGCGACAGCAGCTGCTCGGCAGGGGCGCTCGTCCAGGACCTCGGCAGTGTGAGCCTGGGGTCCCCCAACAACGGGGTCTGGACCGTCCAGTCCCCTGGAGGGGCCAAGCCGAGCGTGGCCCAGACCTACTACTGGGGCGTGACCTTCACCCCGGCTGAGGATCCCAACAACCCGAGCGCCACGGTCTGCGGTGAGCCCGTCACCCTCACTTCGGCTGCCGGGGTTCTCGGGGCGAGCACCGGCTCGACCCCGACCACCGGGGCGGGACTGCTCATCCCCGGTATCCTGGCCAGTCTCTTCCTGCTGCTCGGTGGCTTCGTGCTCAGCATGGGCCTGCGACTGCGGAGGCGCGCCTCCGTCTGACGGCCCGGAGGACCGCCGGCCCCGTCCAAGGGGCCGGCGGTTCCCCGCTCGCCCGCCAGAGTTGCTAGAGTCAGCATGCCCTGCGGGCGAGGGAGTCTGGCTTGGTGCGGGCCAGAGCCGGCGGGTGGGATGGAGTGCCAGATTCTGCCATGGGCTTGATGCCGACAGGGGCCCCACTTGGGTCCCCAACGTGCCGGGTCACTCCTGGCTGGGCCAACTCCGCCTCCGCTCCCACCCAGCGGCTCACTGAGGAGGACTGAGACATGTCGGCATGGCGCGGACTTTGCTCCCTGGGGCTGGGCGGCATCACCGCTGTCCTCCTGCTCACATTGGCACCAGCAGCGGTACGCGCGGATGGGATCACCACGTTCAGCTGCACGGTGAACGGTCAGAGCAACACCATCACCACGACGTCCAGCTTCACCCCCGACCCCATCGCCGCCAGCAGCTTCTTCGGTGATTCCGAGGTGGCCAGCACCCCAAGCTCGCTGCCCAGCGGCTGGCTGGGGATCTCCGGGTCGGGCCCGGTGACGGGGTCCTCCAGCAGCCCGGTGACCGCCGGCGTCTTCGCGGCCGGCTACGGTGATGAAACCCAGCTCTATGAGCAGGTCAACAACAGCACCACGGGCGCCAGCCCGGACGGGTCCCCGGGCGCCTATGACGCGGCCACCCAGGGGCTCAGCTCGCTGCCCTCAGGCACGGTCACCGACCTCGCCGGGCAGACCAACTCAGGGCCCGGCCTGCCCTACGCTCAGGTGTACCCGGTGTCCGGTGGATCTCCGGACTTCTCCACCCCTCTCATCCCGGGGGGTGTGCCCACCTCCATCTACTTCGAGAGCTACACCACCAACCCCACCGCCTGGATGCCCAATGACAGCCAGCCCAACTCCAGCTGCGGCGATCACGAGTACGCGGTCCTGGACTTCAACGTGGCCACATACCTGGGACACGAGCTGGTCCCGGGCCAGACCTATGCCGCCTACCTCCTGGTGCGTGACACCGACATCTCCGGCCCGCTGGCCAACCACCTGTGGTACTTCCAGGCCCCAGCGCCGACCCAGCCGAGTACCCCCACCCTGACCACCACGCCCACTCCCGCCTCAGGCGCCCCCGGGACCTCGATCCACGATCTGGCCACCGTCTCCGGGCTGAAGGAGGTCTCGGGCAGCCTGCCCACGAGCGACACCGTGAGTTTCCAGCTGGTGAACAGCTGCCCCGCTGCCGGAACCGCGCCCACTGCAGCCCAGGTGGTGGCCAACCTCGGTACGGCGCCTGCCACCCTGGCCCCGCAGGGCTCCACCTACACCGCCACGGCCACCTCGGCTTCCTTCCAGGTCACCACCGCGGGGACCTATTACTGGGACGTCAGCTTCTCCGGTGACAGCCTCAACACGGCCATTGCCTATCAGTGCGGAGAGCCGGTGACCGTCTCCAGTGCGGGCGGCACCCAGGGCACGAATCCGGGTGGCGGTGGATCCGGAGGGGTCCTGGGGGCCAGCACCACCACGCCCAACTCTGGAGCTGACCTCGCTCTGCCGGCGCTCATCGGGCTGCTCCTGGCCGCCATGGGCGGCCTTCTCCTCGCCGGCGCCCGCCGGCTCCGGCGCGGCCTGCCGGCCTGAGTAGACTTCAATCCAGTCGAGCCGGGACTCCGGGGGGGAGAGGTTCGTCCCCCGGAGCCCTGCTGCGCGCCCTGTGTCTGGGAGGACCCATGACCGATCTCGATCCTGACTTTCTCGCCCTGCCACTGGCCGACCTGGAGTCGGCCGCCCTGGAGGCCATGGCGGCGGTGCCGCAAATCGAATACGGCGACCTGCGAGTTCACCGGGACCGGGTGGAGGGTATCCACGTCCGCGACCGGGACCTCATCTCGCTCACGGACTCCGAGCCGCTGGGGTTCGGGATCCGGCTGGTGGTGGACGGCTCCCTGGGTTTCGCTGCCTCCAGCGATCTCAGCCCGGAGAGCGTGGCCCGCGCCGTGCAGGATGCCGCCGCCGTTGCCAGGCAGCTCCGTCCACTGCTGGACGAGCGGGTCCGCCTGGCCCCCGAGCCGGTGCATCGCGCCAGCTGGGTGGCCCAGGTCGAGGTCGACCCTTTCGGGCTGGCCGCCGACGCCAAGGTGGGTCAGCTTCTGGAGTGGTCACGAGCGGGCCTGCTGGCGGGCGCGCGGTTCGCCGAGGCCTACTGCCTATCGGTGAAGGAGCAGCGGCTATTCGTCAGCACCGAGGGCACGCGCACGGTGCAGCAGCGGGTTCGGGTGCATCCGGTGCTCGAGGTGGGGCTCATCGACGAGCAGGGATCCGGCCTCATGGAGACCATGCGCTCCACGGCCCGGCCGGTGGCCCGGGGGTGGGAGTACGTGGAGCAGCACCACTTCGCCGACGAGGCGCCGCAGCTGGTGGAGTGGCTGGCCGAGAAGCTGGCCGCGCCGTCGGTGGCCGTCGGGCCTCACGACCTGGTGCTGGACCCCTCCAACCTCTGGCTCACGATCCACGAGTCCGTGGCCCACGGGACTGAGCTGGACCGGGCCCTGGGCTACGAGGCCAACTTCGCCGGAACCACGTTCGCCACCCCTGACCTGGTGGGTAGCCTGAAATACGGGTCGGAGGCCATGCACATCACCGGTGACCGGCAGGAGCCCTTTGGCCTGGCCACGGTCGCCTTCGACGACGAAGGGGTCGAGGCCCAGAGGTGGGACATCATCCGCGGGGGGGTGCTGGTGGGCTACCAGCTGAACCGGCAGATGGCCCTCCGCTTCGGTGACGGCCGGTCCAACGGCTGCGCCTTCGCGGACAGCTGGGCCCACCTGCCGCTGCAGCGGATGCCCAACGTGTCCCTTCAGCCCGACCCCCAGCACGACACCTCCCTGGAGGAGCTCATCTCCGGGGTGGGGGAGGGCATCTACGTGGTCGGCGACAAGTCCTGGTCCATAGACCAGCAGCGTTACAACTTCCAGTTCACCGGACAGCGCTTCTACCGCATCCATCGCGGGCAGCTGGCCGGCCAGCTCCGCGATGTCGCCTACCAATCCAAGACCCCGGACTTCTGGGGGCGGCTGGAGGCGGTGGGGGGGCCGTCTTCCTGGGTGCTCGAGGGTGCCATGAACTGCGGGAAGGGTCAGCCCGAGCAGGTGGCACCGGTCTCTCATGGCTGCCCCCCGGCGATCTTCCGCCAGGTGAACGTCCTCAACACCCGCAGGGAGGGCCGGTGATGTCTCCGGAGGAGGTTGTCGAGGCGGCGATCGGCGAGGGGGAGGTGGCGGTGGCCCTGGTCAGCTCCACCGTCTCCCAGAATTTCCGGCTGGCCAACAACACCGTCACCACCAACGGGATCGAGACCTCGACTTCTTGCGGGCTGGTGGCGGTGGAGGGCGACGCGGTGGGGGTGGAGACGGCGGACGTCCAGGGCCGTGCCGGGCTCCTGGCCCTGGCCAGGGCGGCCCGGGAGGCGGCGCGTACCAACCCACCGGCCCCTGACGCCATGCCGCTGCTCTCGCCCGAGGAGGCCGCCGCGCCCGAGCCCGTGGAGGTGGACTCGGGGTGGGACCTGGGTGGGGTGGTGGAGCCGATGCGGCGGGCGATAGAGGAGAGTCGGAGTCGCGGTGAGGTGCTGTACGGCTACGTTCATGGCGCCACCTCCCACGAGGCCCTGGGGTCCCGGACCGGGGTGCGGCTGGCGGCGGCCTCCCGCTTCGCATCCGTCTCACTCACCCTCAAGTCCTCTGACCTGAAGCGCAGCGCCTGGTGCGGACGCATGGCGGAGGGTCTGGAAGGGATCGACGTAGGGGCGATGTATCGGGGCTGCCGGGAGCGCCTCGCCTGGACCCAGCGCCAGCTCAGCCTGGAGCCCGGCCACTACCAGGTGATCTTGGAGCCCTCGGCGGT
This sequence comes from bacterium, assembly GCA_021827985.1. Classification (GTDB taxonomy): domain Bacteria; phylum Chloroflexota; class Dormibacteria; order Aeolococcales; family Bog-877; genus JAJYXT01. Next base: position 30,718 of record JAKATL010000005.1, on the reverse strand, counting down.
TGCCGACATGGTGGTGCGGCTGGCCTGGGAGATGCACGCCAGGGGTGCGGATGAGGAGCGCACCGTGTTCGCCTCCAAGTCCGGCTCCCGGGTCGGGGAGGCGATGTACGCCTCCTCCATCACGCTCACCTCCGACCCCAAGGCGCCGGGTATGCGGGTCCCCGACTTCGTCCGGGTGCTGGGATCCAGCGAGTACGGCTCGGTCTTCGACAACGGCCTTCCCGCTCCCCAGGCCACCTGGATCGAAGGGGGTGTCCAGCGGGAGCTCGTCTGCCCGCGTCGCTGGGCCAGAGACCACGGCCACCCCGTCCGCCCCGACCCCGAGAACCTGCGCCTTGCCGGGGCCGGCGCCACCCTGGAGGAGATGATCGCCGGCACCGAGCGGGCCCTGCTGGTCACCTCGCTCTGGTATATCCGGGACGTGGACCCCGCCACCCTTCTGCTCACGGGCCTGACCCGGGATGGGGTCTTCCTGGTGGAGAAGGGCAAGGTGGTGGGGGCGGTCAACAACTTCCGGTTCAACGAGAGCCCGGTTGGGGTCCTGAGCCGGACGGTGGAGGTAGGCCGGGCGGAGCTGGCGCTCTCACGGGAGATCGGGGATCTGACCTTCGTGGAGGTGCCACCACTTAGAGTGGAGCGGTTCTTCATGTCCTCGGTGTCCGACGCGGTCTGACCGGGGTGCCAGCGCCCGGCGAACGCCGGATCCCGGCCGGCAGGGTCAGCCTCAATGTCCGCGAGCGCCCCGGTGGCCCGCCCGAGCTGCTTTGCCTTCACGGCCTGGCCAGCAACGCCCTCTGGTGGGATCCGCTGGGAGAACTGCTGGCTCCCCGGCATCGGGTAGTGGCGGTGGACCTGCGCGGCCATGGGTTGAGTGACCGACCCGAGCGTGGATACGGGTTCGCCGACGTGGTCTCCGACCTGGAGACGCTCCTGCGCCAGCTGGGGCTGCAGCGGCCGGTGGCCGTAGGGCACAGCTGGGGGGCCAGCGTGGCCCTGGAGCTGGCGGCCTCAGCGAGTTCGGTGAGTGCGGTGGTCTGCGTTGACGGCGGCGTGCTGGACGTCCGCCGGGTATTCGGCTCGAACTGGGAGGAGGCGGAAGCCAGGATGCGACCTCCGCAGCTCTCAGGGCTCACCGAGGCTCGGGTGCGGTCGATGGTGGAGCGCTCCGGGCTGGGGGAGGAGTTGGGCGAGGAGGAGGCCACCCGGATCGTTCTGGGCAACTTCGCGGAGGGGCCGAATGGACTGACGCCGCGCCTGGATCTCCGCCGGCACATGGAGATCGCCCAAGCGCTGTACCAGCTGGACCAGGGGGAGCTCCTGGGACGGGTGTCGTGCCCGGTGCTCTTCGTCATGGCGGTCAACGACGATGGCCTGGCAGAGGCCAAGCGCGCCGCGGTCGAGGGAGCCCGCGCCCGCCTCACCGCGCCGAGCGAGGCGGTCTTTGTTCGTGGCATCCACGATCTCCCGGTGCAGCGGCCCCGCGAGGTGGCGGCAGCCATCTCGGCCTTCCTGGACCGGCTGCCCTAGGCGTCCCAGCCCAGCAGCTCGCGGGTCTGCCGGGCCATCTCCAGCTCCTCCCGGGTCTCCAGGGTCAGGACCGGGCACCTCGAACCCGCCGCCTCCACCCTGCGATCCCCGGACATGTCCCGGTTCCTCGCCTGGTCGACCTGGAGCCCCAGGACCCCGAGCCGCTGAGCCGCCCCTGCGCGCACCGCCGGCGAGCCGAACCCGACCCCGCCCCCGAACACGACCGCGTCCAGGCCCGAGAGCGAGGCGGTCATGGCGGCGATGCCCCGGGCCAGCTGGTGCAGGTAGACCTCGAGGGCCAGCTCCGCCCGGCTGTCCCCAGCTTGTGCTAGCGCCAAAACCCGGCGCATGTCCGGGGTCCCGCTCAGACCCTTGAGCCCGGACGCGTGCTCCAATTGTGCCTCGACCTCCTGCCCGCTAAGCCCGAGCCGGCGCTGCGCCCAGGTGATAAGGCCTGGGTCGACGCTGCCGGACCGGCTGGCCATCGGCAGCCCCTCCAGGGGGGTGAAGCCCATGGTGGTGTCCACCGACTGGCCCAGCTCGACCGCCGCGAGGGATGCCCCGCCTCCCAGCTGGCAGGTGACCAGGCTGAGCTCTGTGAGAGGCCGACCAAGCATCTGGGCCGCCCGGCGAGCGAGGTACTGGTGCGCCAGCCCGTGGAAGCCGTATCGGACCGCCCCCCGGCGGCGCCAGCTCCCGGGGACGGCGTAGGTGGCCGCCGCCGGGGGCAGCGTGCGGTGGAAGGCGGTGTCGAAGCACGCGACCTGAGGGAGGCCGGGAAGCGCCCCGAGGGCGGCGCGCGCGGCGGCCAGGGCCCGCGGCTGGTGAAGCGGGGCCAGGGGGGCCAGCCGGGAAAGCTCGGAGAGAAGCCGGGGCGTGATCCGCTCCGGCCCCCGGTGGACCACGCCTCCGTGTACCACCCGGTGGGCCACCGCGTCCACCGGTCCCGCCCGGCGGAGCCGTTCCTCGAGCTGGGAGGCCGACCGTCCTCCGGGGCTAATCGGGAAGCGGGTGCCGTCTTGGCCCACTCGGGTCAGCTTCAGGCTGGTGGATCCCGAGTTCACCACCAGGATGGTGCGCTCCACCCGCCTCAGCCGGCCCAGACCCAGTCCCGGACGGTGGGGTGGTCCTCGCCATGCTCCCTGGTGTAGGCGCGGCAGGCCAGCCGCATGTCCTCCATCTCCTGGCGCAGGTGCCCGGCCCTAGCCCCCAGGTGCGGCACCCGGTCGATCACATCCATGACCAAGTGGAAGCGGTCGAGGTCGTTGAGCATCACCATGTCGAAGGGGGTGGTGGTGGTGCCCTCCTCCTTGTAGCCCCGGACGTGGATGTTGGGATGGTTCGGACGGCGATAGGTGAGGCGGTGGATCAGACCCGGGTAGCCGTGATAGGCGAAGACCACCGGCCTGTCCTCGGTGAAGAGGGCCCCGAACTCGGCATCTGTCAGCCCGTGGGGGTGCTCGGAGACCGGCTGGAGCCGCATCAGGTCCACCACGTTGACCACCCGCACCCGCAGTTCGGGCAGGTGCCGCCGAAGGAGGTCAGCTGCGGCCAGAGTCTCCAGGGTGGGCACGTCCCCGCAGCAGCCCAGGACCACGTCGGGTTCGGACCCGCTGTCGGTGCTGGCCCACTCGAAGATTCCGATCCCCCGGGTGCAGTGGAGGACCGCCTCCTCCATGGTCAGCCAGCTGGGGGCAGGCTGCTTTCCGACCACGGTGACGTTGACGTAGTGGCGGCTGCGCAGGCAGTGGTCCATCACCGAGAGCAGGCAGTTGGCGTCCGGAGGAAGGTAGACCCGGATGATCTCCGCCTTCTTGTTGACCACATGGTCGATGAAGCCGGGATCCTGGTGGGAGAAGCCATTGTGGTCCTGGCGCCAGACGTGTGAGCTGAGGAGGTAGTTCAGGGAGGGGAGGGGCCGGCGCCAGGGGAGGTCGCGGGTCACCTTGAGCCATTTGGCGTGCTGGTTGAACATCGAGTCCACGATGTGGGTGAAAGCCTCGTAGCAGTTGAAGAGGCCGTGGCGGCCGGTGAGGACATAACCCTCCAGCCAGCCCTGGCAGAGGTGTTCTGAGAGCACCTCCATGACCCGACCCTCCGGCTTCAGGTGGTCGTCGCCCGCCCGCAGCTCGCCCTCGAAGGCCCTGTCGGTGACCTCAAACACCGCCCCCAGCCGGTTGGAGTTGGTCTCGTCGGGGCCGAAGAGGCGGAAGGAATCGGGGTTGTCGGTGATCACGTCGCGCAGGAAGGCTCCCAGGACGCGCGTCGGCTCCGCGAGGTCACTGCCCCGATGCTCCACCTCAACGGCGTACTTGCGGAAGTCCGGGAGACGCAGGTCCCGGGGAGCGCCCCCGGCGTTGGTCACCGGGTTGGCGCTCATCCGAAGGTCGCCCTCCGGGGCGAGCTGCCCGATGTCCGCGGCCAGCCGGCCCGCCTCGTCGAAGAGCTCCTCAGGGCGGTAGGAGCGCATCCACCGCTCCAGCTGCAGGCGGTGCTCTGGGTCGGTCCTGGCCTCCGGGATCGGCACCTGGTGGGCCCTGAAGGTACCCTCCACCGGCAGGCCGTCCACCTCCTTGGGGCCGGTCCAGCCCTTGGGCGAGACCAGAACCAGGGCGGGCCAGAGCGGCCGGGCCAGGTCGCCCCCTTCCCGAGCCCGTGCTTGGATCCCTCTGATCTCCCGAATGGCCTCGTCCATGGCAGCCGCCATCAGCTGGTGCATGGCCGCTGGCTCATTGCCCTCCACGAAGATGGGACGGTGCCCGCTGCCACGGAGAAACTCCGCCAGCTCGGAGCGGGGCACCCGGGCCAGGACCGTGGGAGAGGCGATCTTGTACCCGTTGAGGTGGAGGATGGGGAGCACGGCCCCGTCCCGGCGCGGGTTGAGGAACTTGTTGGAGTGCCAGCTGGTGGCCAGGGGGCCGGTCTCCGCCTCCCCGTCTCCTATCACGCAGAGGACCAGGAGGTCGGGGTTGTCGAAGGCGGCGCCGTAGGCGTGGGCCAGGGAGTAGCCTAGCTCCCCTCCCTCATGGATCGACCCCGGTGTCTCCGGGGCGACGTGGCTGGGGATCCCGCCGGGGAAGGAGAACTGGCGGAAGAGCCGGCGCAGCCCCTCCAGGTCTCGGCTCACCGTGGGGTAGACCTCGGAATAGGTGCCCTCGAGGTACGCGTTGGCCACGAGGGCCGGGCCCCCGTGGCCGGGCCCGGTGACGTAGATGGCCGAGATCCCCTCCCGGCGGATCACCCGGTTGGCGTGCGCGTAGATGAAGTTCAACCCGGGCGAGGTGCCCCAGTGCCCCAGCAGACGGGGTTTGATGTGCTCCGCCGCCAGTGGCTCGCGCAGCAGCGGGTTATCCATGAGGTAGATCTGCCCGACCGAGAGGTAGTTGGCGGCCCGCCACCAGCGGTCCAATCCGGTCAGCTCATCCGGGGAGAGCGGCTCTCGATTTGAGAGGCGGGCGCGCTTCTTCATGGATGTCCCCCACAGGTCCTGGCGAGCGGTCCCTCCTCCCCACCAGGGTAACCCCTGGGCGGGGCCGCCTCCCCGCCACCTGGTCCGGTAACCTTGTCTCGTGCCCGGTTTCCCCTTCGCCGAGGTGGACAGGCTGCCCTTCACCTCGGATCCCGAGGCCGACCGGCTGCTGGTCCAGGAGCCGCTGGCCCTCCTCATGGGATTCCTGCTGGACCAGCAGGTGCCCCTGCAACGCGCCTTCTCCGCCCCCAAGGAGTTGCGCGAGAGGGTCGGGTCGCTGGATCCGCAGGTGCTGCTCCATCTGCCCCCGGGGGCCCTCGAGGAGGCGTTCCGCCGCTCCCCGGCGCTGCACCGCTTCCCGCAGATGATGGCGGCGCGGTTGGAGTCCGCCCTGCGGCTCCTGGTAAGTGAGTACGGGGGCGACCCCGCGCGGATCTGGGAGGAGGCGCCCGACGCCACCGAGCTCCGGAGGAGGTTGCTGGCCCTGCCCGGGGTGGGTCCGATGAAGGCGGAGACCCTCCAGGCGCTGCTGGCGCTTCAGTTGGGGGTGAGGCCTCCCGGCTGGGAGGCGCTCCTCCCCGACCACCCGACTCTGGCCACGGTCCGTAGTGAGGAGGAACTTCGCGGCTACCAGGCCCACAAGCGGGAGAGCAAGCTGGCCATGCGCTCGTGAACGAGAGGGGGCTCCGTGAGCTGGCGGCCGCCACGGACCGGGTCTGCCTTCTGCTCTGGGTGCTGCGCTCCGCCGAGCCGGAGATCCTGGAGCTTATCAACCGGCGCGGCTCGCAGGGGTACGTGCACTACCTCACCAGCCGCCTGGGACTCCTGGCGGAGTCGCGGTGGGCGGCCGTGGTGCGCATCGTGCCCCCGTCCCTGGTCGACCACCTCCTGCCGCGGTGCCGGGAGCTGGGTCCGAGCGGCTACGTCCAGGAGGCGCTGGCGGCGGCTTCGGCAGCCCTGAAGCGGCGGCATCCCGACCTTCTCCCCCAGGGGATGGGCCGGTTGGTACGCGGCGAAGTGCAGGGGGAGCTGGGGGCCGCCTTCGCCGCGCTTCCGCGCACCGGCGACCAGCAGCAGGACTTCCTTCTGGATTCCATGGCACTCCGAGAAGAGCGCAGCTATCTCCACTTCCAGGCCGGCGAGGAGGCGGGCTGGTCTGACCTGCAGCTCATGCTGGTCACCGCGGCCTGGCGGGGCAGGTCCCCCGTCAAGGTGGCGGCTCAGTTCCGCTGGCCCGACGCCGCGGCCCAGTCCGAGCTGGAGGGGCTGGTCGCCCGGGGGTTGATGGAACTGGATGGCGGCCTGACCGTCAAGGGACGGGAGGAGCGGGAGCGACTGGAGAGCGAGACCGACTCACGCGTCGCGGCCGCGCTGGCCGCCCGGGGAGTCACCGATGCCTCTGCCTTGATCTCCCAAGTGGCCCCTGTGCTCCGGGAGGGCCGACCGTGAATGCGACCGGAGCGTTACCTGCCCGCCCGGCTGCCGGTTCTATCCTTGTGGATGTAGCGGCCCCCCTTCGCGGGCTGGAGATGGAAGATGCGCCGGAGTAGGCTCGCCTGGGGCGGGTTGGGAGCGCTGCTGGCGGTAGCCCTGGCCGCCGACCTCTCTCTGGGGTACGTCCAGAGCCATACCCTCTCCAGCCAGCTGAGGTCCACCAGGCTGCTGGTGAGCCGGGACGCCAGCCTCGGCCTCGCCTCCCAGGACGCCAAGCAGCTCCAGGAGAGGCTCTCGGCCATCGACGTCTCTTCGTGGTGGGACCCGGCATTCCTCGCCCAGGGGCAGTCGCAGGCCCTGGGTGAGGTGCGGGCGGAGGCCGGCCACCTGTTCCGCCTCGCCCTGGAGCGCGACCGGGCCACCGCCCACGCCACCCTCGAAACCTATCTGAACTACGTCTCCAACAATTCCGCCTGGCTCTCCGACCCTCCCAACACCGAGAAGCTCACCTCCCAGCTCGAGTCTGCCAGCACCCCTGGGGCGCTGCTGGCCCTGGAGGCCCAGCTGGACCTGAAGATCCAGCAGGCCCGATCGGCGGTGAAGTCCGCCCAGGCCAGGGCCGCTGCCACCGTGAGCCTGGCCCAGGCCCCCGGCGGGCTGCTGCAGCAGGCCGCCGAGCTGGTGGCGATCGCCTCCGCGGACAACCTCTCCAACCTCGGGGTGCCGGCGGATGCCGCGGCGTTGAAGGCGGCGCTGGCCGCAGGTGGGACCGGGGGCAGCCAGAGCGCGGCCCTCACCGCCAGCCTCACGGCGCTCCGGGCGGAGATCGGACTCAACGACCAGGTGGCGTCCCTGAACCATTCGGTGATGGACTTGGTGGACCAGGCCGCGGCCGAGCAGACCCCGGGCTCCAGCGGGTACCTCTCTCAGTACCAGGCTGAGCAGCCGGTGTTCACCGCGGCGGAGACGGCTTCCCAGCTGGTCGCGGTGCAGACGACCCTCGACTCCCTGCAGTCTGCCGCCCAGCAGAGCCTGTCCGCAGACTCCTGCGGTCACACCAGCCTGCCGGGCAAGTCCATCTACATCTCCCTCTCCCTACAGGAGATGGTCTTCTACGACAACGGTTGCGCGGTGAACGCCACCCCGGTGACCACCGGTCGGCCTCTCCTCCGGACCCCGACTGGGACCTTCCACATCTTCGACAAGCAGTCGCCCTATGTCTTCATCTCCCCCTGGCCGCCGGGGTCCCCCTTCTGGTACCCCACGAGCCCTGTGAACTGGGTGATGGAGTTCGACCAGGGCGGCTACTACATCCACGACGCCCCCTGGGAGCCCACCGACCAGTACGGGCCGGGAAGTGAGAACGAGATCCCCGCCGCCAGCCACGGCTGCGTCCAGACCCCCGGAGCGGTGATGGCCTGGGCCTACTCCTGGACCCCCATGGGCACCCCGGTCGTGATCACCAACTGACGGCGGTGGACCCAGATCCGGAGGGCGACGAGCCCTTCTCGCCCAGCCCGGCCCTCTTGGAGCAGCTTGCCTTCCGCAGCCAGCTGCGCTATTTCTTTCGTCGGGCGCTCACCGCCCTCGACGCCAGCGTGGCCGACCACGGCCTCTCCCCGATGGGTTACCACGCGGTGCTGGTGCTGGGAGGTGCCGGGCCCCAGGGGATGTGGGAGCACGAGCTGGTGGACAACCTCAGCTCCAGCTCTGCCCACACCTCGGTGCTCACCCGCCAGCTGGTGGCCCAGGGGCTGGTTGCCCGAGACCGACAGGGGCCCGACCGGAGGCGCGTGACCCTCCGCCTCACCTCCCGGGGTTGGCGGGTGCTGGCCGCCATCGCCGAGGAGCACCAGCGGCGGCTCCACGAGCTGGTGGAGGGGTGGGACCCCCGGGCCTTCGAGGGACTCCTGGAGCGGATCATGTCCGTGTACCTGGGGCTGGAGGGGCGGGTGAGCGTGGAGACGCTCCCCCCAACCGAGATCGCCTGAGGGCCGGACCGGTCACGGCCTCCGATAATTGCAGGGGGTCACGACCCCATAGGGCAGCGCCCTCAAAGGGTGCCCCTGGTCGCGCACCGCGACAGGAGGGGATTCATGCGAAGGCCTGAGATCCCGCCCTCCCTGAGGGCACAGATGGACGGACCAGCCTATCTCGGCCCCGCGACCTTCTCCAAGGTGGTGGGGATCACCGAGGAAGAGGAGCTGGACAGCTGGCGGCCGGATGCCGCCGTGATCGGCGCTCCGTACGACGATTCCACCACCTACCGGCCGGGTGCCCGCTTCGGCCCTCGGGCCATCCGGGTGGCCAACTACCAGACACCGGAGTGGCATCTGGACCTGGAGGTCTCCCCCTTCACCGACCTCACCGTGGTGGACTATGGGGATGCCGTCTGCCCTCCGGGGGACGTGCACGCCTCCCACGAGGCCATCCGCCGGCGGGTCTCTGAGGTCGCCAGCCGGGGGATTGTGCCCCTGGTGCTGGGGGGCGACCACTCCATTACCCTGCCCTCGGCCACCGCGGTGGCCGACGCGGTGGGGCGGGGCAGGCTGGGGATAGTCCACTTCGACGCCCATGCCGATACCGCCGCCGAGAGCTTCGGCAACCCGCTCTCCCACGGCACCCCGATGCGCCGGCTGGTGGAGTCCGGAGCCGTCCCGGGGCGCAACTTCGTCCAGGTGGGGCTCCGGGGCTACTGGCCCCCCAGGGACGTCTTCGATTGGATGCGCGGGCAGGGGATGCGCTGGCACCTGATGGAGGAGGTCTGGGAGGACGGAATCGCGGAGGTGATGCGCCGGGCGGTGGCGGAGGCGCTGGACGGGCCGGAGCTGATCTACATCTCCGTCGACATCGACGTGCTGGACCCGGGGTTCGCGCCGGGCACGGGGACCCCCGAGCCGGGCGGTATGAGCCCGGCCGACCTCCTGCGCGCCATCCGCCAGGTGGCTCTCTCCACCACCGTGGTGGCCATGGATGTGGTGGAGGTGGCGCCCGCCAACGACCCGGCCGAGCTGACCGCCCAGAACGCCAACCGCTGCCTCACCGAGCTGCTCTCCGTTCTAGCCCACAAGAGAGTCCACGGATCGGGAGGGGCCCCGGAGGGCTGACCCACCGGGAGGCGGCTGGTCCCCGGGGCGGTTAAGGCGAACCGTCGCCGCGTGCCGCCTCGGGGCCGTCAGCCGCCCAGCAGCCGGCGGATCCGCCTCCAGAGAACGCCCAGCAGCAGGCCGAAGGCGCCCACCGAGCTCTCCCGGGGCGTCGGCTGGGGTAGAGGGGGGCCCTCCGGCGCCTCGGGTCTCGACTCCTGCGCCAGGGACTGCTCCAGGCAGGTGGCGAACTGGGAGAGGAGGCGGTCCGCGACATCCTGCATGAGCCCTCTGCCGAACTGGGCCACCCTCCCGGTGATGGCCACGTCGGACTCGATGCTGCCCACCGAGCCACCCTCACCGTCCTCAGTCACCGTCATGGTGATCGTGGCGGAGGCGTTTCCCGCGCCCTGGGGGTCGCGCCCCTCACCGCGCATGACCAGCCGCCGGGCGGCCCGGTCCACCTCGAGCACGGTCATCACCCCGTCGTACTTCACGGTGACCGGGCCCACCTTGACCGTGACCCGGCCCTTGTAGGTGCGGTCATCCACCCGTTCCTGGATGGATGCCCCCGGCAGACAGGGGGCGATCCTCTCCAGGTCCTCCAGCAGGGGAACCAGAACGTCCGGGGCGATAGGGAGCTTGAGGGTGTTCTGGAGCAGCAAGTTTGGCCTCCTGAGGTGCTGACGGCACCGCGATGATCCCAGAGGGGGACGGGTGGCCGCCAGCCCCGACGTCAGGGTGAGGGCTCGCCCCTCTCCTGCGGGGGGCGCACCCGGAACACCAGCCACCCGCCCAGGACCAGCGCCAGGGCGAAGAAGCCGAAGATCAGGGGGAAGCCCAGGTTGTGGCGCAGGCCGTTGCCGTAGTCGAGGAGGGGCCCGGCGATGGCGGTGGCCAGGATCCCCGCCCCGGCCGTGGCCAGGTTGGAGATGCCCATGTAGCGCCCCGCCGAGCCCTCCGGCACCAGGTCAGCCACGAATGCCCAGTCGACCGAGAGGAGCATGCCGAAGGCCGAGCCCACCAGCGCCCCCAGGAGGTAGACCTCCGGCAGCGAGTTGGCCAAGATAAGGCCCGCGGTCCCCACGGCGCCCACCCAGCAGGCGGCGCGGACCACGACGCGCCGGCCGACCCGCTGGGAGAAGCGGGCGGCCGGCAGGGTCACCACGATCGCCAGCACCACCACCACGGCCAGCAGGACCGAGGTGGCGCCCGAGGCGCGGTCGGCGACCGCACTACCTGATCCCGGGAAGTAGTAGGCCTTGATGTACAGCAGGGCGAAGTCGGTGAGGCCGGCGATGCCCATGAGGGCCAGCAGGCGGGAACCCAGGAGCCAGGTGAAGTCCGGGTCCTTCCGGGGGCGGAAGCTGAAGATGCCGAGTAGAGCCCGGCGGCGGCTGGCGAGTGGCTGCCGGGCGGGGGAATCGGGCACCAACCACAGCGTCACGGCGAGGGCGAGCACCAGGACCAGACCGGCGCTGGCCAGGGCGAGCTGGACATGCCCTAGGGCGATCAGCTGGCCGGTGAGGAGGAAGCCGAGGGCGGTTCCCACGAAGACGGCCATCCCGTAGTAGCCGGCGGCCCGGCCCCGCTGGTCTCCGGGCACCTGGTCCGGGAGCAGCCCCTGGTAGGCGCCCTCCGCCGTGTTCGAGCAGATCTGGAGGGCACAGTAGGGGATGAGGAGGGCGGCGTAGCTCCCGGCCAGGGCCAGGCCGAGGAGGCAGAGGAGGTCGCCCACGGTGCCCGCCAGGATGTAGGGCTTGCGCCGACCCCAGCGGACCCGGCAGCCGTCCGAGAGGGCGCCCGCCGCCGGCTGGACCAGGATCGCCAGCACCGCCCCCGAGACCGACACCGCCCCCAGGGCCAGCCCTCGGTGGGCGGCCGGGACCAGCTGGATGATGAGACGGGGCAGGATCAGCGCCCCCATACCCTGCCAGAGGTAGTTGATCGCCAGCCAGTAGGCGGATAGGGCGAGCAGCCGGGCAGCGGAGAAGCGCACCGTGAACCGGGATGCGGTCTGGGCGACGCTCATGGGGGAAGGCTGGCGCGTGCGCTGCGGTCTGTCAACCATCCCCGGGCCCCCGCCATCGGGTGGGAACCGCTATCCGGCCAGCTCCAGCGCCCCTCCGAACTGGCTCTCGTAGAGGTCGCGGTAGACGCCTGGGCGGGCCATCAGCTCCCGGTGCGAGCCCTGCTCGACGATCCGCCCCTCGGCCATGACCACGATGGTGTCGGCGTTGCGGATGGTGGAGAGCCGGTGGGCGATGACGAAGCTCGTGCGCCCGTGGCGCAGCCGGGCCATCGCCTCCTGGATCAGAACCTCGGTACGGGTGTCGACGCTGCTGGTGGCCTCGTCCAGGATCAGGATGGGAGGATCGGCCAGGAAGGCCCTGGCGATGGTCAGCAGCTGGCGCTGGCCGGCGGAGATGTTGGTGGCGTCCGCATCCAGGAGGGTGTCGTAGCCGCCCGGGAGGGTGCGCACGAAGTGGTCCACGAAGGCGGCCCGGGCGGCCGCGATCACCTCCTCCCGGCTGGCACCCTCGCAGCCGTAGGCGATGTTCTCGAGGATGGTGCCGGCGAATAGCCAGGTGTCCTGGAGGACCATGCCGAAACGCCGGCGGACCGAGTCCCGCGCCAGGCGGGCCGAGTCCACCCCGTCCAGATAGATGTGCCCGGAGTCGATCTCGTAAAAGCGCATGAGGAGGTTCACCACCGTGGTCTTGCCGGCCCCGGTCGGTCCCACGATGGCCACGGTCTCCCCCGGCTGGACCTCCAGGGTGAAATCCTCGATCAGCGGCCGGTCGGGCTGGTAGCGGAAACCCACCCGGTCCAGGAGCACGTGACCGAGCGCCTCGGGCACCGCCACGGTGTCGGTGGCAGGCGCCTCCTCCTCGGCGGCGAGGAACTCGAAGACCCGCTCCGCCGAGGCCAGGCCGGACTGCAGCATGTTCATCTGGCTGGCGATCTGGCTGATGGGGTTGGTGAACTGCCGCGAGTACTGGATGAAGGCCTGGATGTCGCCCAGCGACATCGATCCGGTGACCACCCGGTAGCCCCCCACCGCGGCGATCGCCACGTAGTTGAGGTTGGCCAGGAAGAACATGGTCGGCTGGATGATCCCCGAGAGGAACTGGGCGCGGAAGCTGGGCTCGTAGAGCGCCTGGTTCTGGCGGGAGAACTCCTCCAGCGTGCTGCGGCTGCGCCCGAACACCTGGACCAGCGCGTGCCCGGTGTGGGTCTGCTCCACCAGCGCGTTGACGGTCCCGGTGCGCTCCCACTGGCGGCCGAAGTGGACCTGGGAGCGGCGGGCGATCAGCAGGGTGGCGCCCAGGGAGAGGGGCACGGTGATCAGCGACACCGCGGCCAGGAGCGGGCTGAGTAGCAGCATCATCGCCAGCACTCCCAGGATGGTGAGGATCGAGGTCAGCAGCTGGCCCAGCCCCTGCTGGATGGTGGTGGTCAGGTTGTCGATGTCATTGGTGACCCGGCTGAGGACGTCGCCGTGGGGGTGGCTGTCGAAGTAGCGGAGCGGCAGCCTGGTCAACTTGGCCTCGACGTCCCGACGCATCCCGAAGATGGTCCTTTGGGCCACCCCGGCCATGATGTACCCCTGGCCCCAGGAGAAGGCCGCCCCGGCCAGGTACAGGAGGGCGGTCAGGCCCAGCAGCATCCCCAGCTCGTTCAGGTCGATTCCCCGGCCGGGCACGGCGGAGGTCCCCTGGAGGAGCTGGGCGATCTGGCTGTGGCCGTGGGTTTTGAGGTAGGCCTCGGCCTGGTGCAGGGTCATCCCCTTGGGGAGCTCCTTGCCCAGCACGCCGTCGAAGATGACGTTGGTGGCGCTGCCGATAATCCGGGGTGCGATCACCACCAGCGCCACCCCGGCCGAGGTGAGGACGGTGGCCAGCAAGATGGCCAGCGCCTCGGGGCGCAGGCGAGCCATCAGCTGGCGGAGGGTGGCCCTCAGGTCCCTGGCACTCTGCGGCGGGCCTGGCATCATCATCCCTCGAGGCCCGGCCCCCCTTGGCCCGCCGCCCGGCCCCCGCATCATGCGGCGGCCTCCTCTCCCAGCTGGGAGGTCACGATCTCCCGGTAGGCGGGGCAGGTGCCGAGAAGCTCCCGGTGGCGTCCGACCCCCACCACCTCCCCGGCGTCCAGGACCACGATCCGGTCGGCATCCAGGATCGTGCTCACGCGCTGGGCCACGATCACCACCGTGCTCTCCGCGGTCTCCTCGCGCAGCGCCGCCCGCAGACGGGCGTCGGTGGCCGCGTCCAGCGCCGAGAAGCAGTCGTCGAAGAGGTAGATCTGCGGGCGGCGCACCAGCGCCCGGGCGATCGAGAGCCGCTGCCGCTGCCCTCCCGAGACATTGGTGCCTCCCTGGTCGATGAGGTAGTCCAGCTGACCGGGCATGGCGGCCACGAAGTCCCGTGCCTGGGCCACCTCCAGCGCCCGCCAGAGATCTGCTTCGGTGGCCGACTCTCGGGCAAAGCGCAGGTTGTCGCCCACCGTTCCGGAGAAGAGGTAGGCCTGCTGGGGCACCAGCCCGATCCCCTGCCAGAACTCCTCGAGGGGCTGCTCCCGCACGTCCACTCCGTCCACCAGCACCCGGCCGGAGGTGGGGTCGTAGAAGCGCGCGACCAATCCCAGGAGGGTCGACTTGCCCGATCCGGTGCCCCCGATGATCGCCGTGGTCCGGCCCGGAAGGAACTCCAGGTCCAGTCCGGAGAGGACAGATGCCTCCCCTCCGGGGTAGGCGAAGGACACCTGCCGGAGGGCCACCTCACCCTTGCGCGCCCCAGGGGACCTGGGGGTCTCCGGGGAGGCGAGACTGGGCTCGGTCGACACCACCTCGCGAACCCGGTCGGCGCTGGCCTGGGCCCGGGGCACCAGGATCACCATCATCACGGCCATGAGCACCGACATCAGGATCTGCAGGATGTAGGCGAGGAAGGCGGTCAGGTTCCCGATGGGCATCTGGCCGCTGCCGATCAGCCCTCCCCCGAACCAGAGGACCGCGACGCTGGTCAGGTTCATGATCCCCATGAGGGCGGGCAGGGCCAAAACGAAGATCCGGTTGACCCGCAGGCCGGTGGAGGTGAGGTCGGTGTTGGCCGCCGAGAAGCGCTGGCTCTCGAAGTCATTGCGGACGAAGGCCCGGATCACCCTCACCCCGGTGACCTGCTCTCGCAGCACCTGGTTGATGCGGTCGATCTTCACCTGCATCGCCTGGAAGAGCGGGACCGCCCGCGACAGCATGAGGGAGATCACGACCGCCATCAGCGGCACCGCCACCACCAGGACCAGCGAGAGGCGGACATCCTCACTGAGGGCCATGAAGATCCCCCCGACCATCATGATCGGGGCCCCCACCATGAGGGTCAGGGCCATCTGCAGGAAGATCTGGATCTGCTGGACGTCATTGGTGTTGCGGGTGATCAGCGAGGGGGTGCCGAAGCGGTTCATCTCCCGGGCCGAGAAGGCCATCACCCGGCTGAAGATGGCATCCCTGAGGTCCCGGCCCACGCCCATCGAGACCCTGGAGGCGAAGTACACGGCGATGACCGCCACCGTCCCCTGGACCAGGGTGAGGCCGAGCATCACGGCGCCGGTGCCCCAGATGTAGCCCACGTCCCCCTTGGCGATGCCGTTGTTGATGATGTTGGCGGTCAGGTTGGGCAGGTAGAGCCCCACCGCCGTCTGCAGGGCGGTCAGCAGCACCACCACGGCGACCTGGCGGCGGTACGGGGCCAAGGCGCTCCGCATCAGCCGCACGAGGTTCATGGGCGGGCCATTCCGTCGGTCGCCGCCACCGACTCCGGGTGGGTCATGACCCGAACTCTAGCCGGGCGTTCTGGCTTCGCGCCCCGGAAATCCTGACTCAGCGGAGCACCAGGAGCAACCCGCTGCGAGGGAGCTCCCGGTAGGGGGTGCGGCTGCTCCCGAGGTCGCCCAGGGCCGTGCTCTGGACGATGATCCCCAGATGGGCATGGAGGAGCCGCCGTGCCCGGCCCGGGCGATTTTCCACCTCTGGAAATCCCACGGTCGCGCCATCGTCGACGACTCCCAGATCAGAGCCCAGGTCAAGGGCCAGCAGGTCGGCGGCCTCCCAGAGGTCCTCTTCCGCCACCACCTGGCTGAGCTCCTGCCAGGGAGGGAGCCGGAGGGTCACCTCGGCGCGCCGCTCGCCGGCCGGGGCGCAGACCTCCAGCCAGGCGGGGCAGCCCAACCAGACGAGGGGCTCACCGTGAATCTGGGGCGTTCCCCTTCCGCCCCCGATGGCGTACCTCTCCCTCAGCGGATCGGCCGTGACCCGGGGGGGACCGCCGAGCGAGGCGCGGGCCCGGGCCCCGATCCATGGTCCGGCCGTTCGCAGCACGCTGAGCGAGAGAGTGGTCTCACCGGTGGTGGGAAGGCAGCACGACCAGCGCGGTTCCGGTGCAGCCGATCCGGACCCAGCTGGCGCCACTCCCAGATCGTACGCGGCCGCGGATTCGTTCTCTGGAATCCCCAGCCTCGGCCCACCAGCGCGGCCGCGGCCGAGGTACCCTTGGCAGGCGCCCGGCGGTTCCGCCACGCTGCGGTCCTGGCCGCCGGTGGTTGCGGAGGCAGAAGTCGTGAGCGCACAGGTGGAAGGCCCGCCCCGGGCTCCCGAGTATCGCGAGACGCTCCTGGAGGGTGTCGACCACATCGAGTTCTTCGTGGGCAATGCGCGGCAGGCCGCCCACTTCTACCGATCGGCCTTCGGTTTCGACGTGGTGGGCTACTCCGGCCCCGAGACCGGGGTGCGGGATCGGGCCTCGTACGTCCTCCGCCAGGGGGAGGTGGTGCTTGTCATGACCGCCCCGCTGGGGCCGGATGGCGAGATCGCCGACCACGTGCGACGCCACGGGGACGGGGTGCGGACCCTGGCCTTTCAGGTGGAGGATGCGGGAGCCGCCTTCCAGGACGCGGTCGCCCGCGGGGCCCGTCCAGTGGCCGAGCCCCACGTCGTGGAGGACTCCGAGGGAGCGGTCCGGCTGGCCACGGTTCGGACCTTTGGCGACACCGTGCACACATTCGTGGAGCGGGAGGAGTACCAGGGGGTGTTCCTCCCCGGCTACCGGAGGGAGTTCAAGGCCGGGGCCGGTTCCGGACTCCACGTGGTGGACCACTGCGTCTGCAATGTGGAACTGACCCGCATGGACGAGTGGGTTTCCTGGTACAACCGGGTCTTCGGCTTCGACGTCTTCCAGGAGTTCGACGAGAAGGATATCGCCACCCAGTATTCGGCCCTGCGCAGCAAGGTCGTCCGCGGGGGCCGCGGCGGGAGCGTCACCTTCCCCATCAACGAGCCGGCCAAGGGGCTGAAGCGCTCCCAGATCGAGGAGTACCTCGACTACTACCACGGGCCGGGAGTCCAGCACATCGCTTTGCACACTGGGGATATCGTGGAGACCGTCGGCTGGTTGCGCCGCCAGGGTGCTGAGTTCCTCGCCGCCCCCCGGGCCTACTACGAGTCGCTGCCGGACCGCATTGGGGACATAGACGAGGACCTGGAGAAGCTGCGCGAACTCAACATCCTGGTGGACCGGGATGAGCACGGCTATCTCCTGCAGATCTTCACCCGCCCGGTGGAGGACCGGCCCACCCTGTTTTTCGAGGTGATCCAGCGCAAGGGCTGCCGTGGCTTCGGCAAGGGGAACTTCCAAGCCCTGTTTGAGGCCATCGAGCAGGAGCAGGCCGCCCGGGGCAACCTCTGACTTCAGGAGGTGTCGGGAGCAGGTGACCGTGGCAGCTCAGCCCGAGGAGGCGGTTAGGGGGCCGCTTTCGGTCGCCGAGGCGCGTCGCGAGATGGTCTCCGCCGTCCCTCACCTGGGCTCCGAGCAGGTTCCCGTGGGGGCGTCCCTTGTGGGGCGCTATCTCACCAGTCCGGTCAGCGCTCGGGTCACCCTGCCACCGTTCGCTGCCAGCGCCATGGACGGCTACGCTGTTCGGGCCGGGGATGTCATCCGGGTGCCGCTGGCGCTTCCGGTGCGCGGCGAGATGCAGGCAGGCAGCCCTCCGGACTCGCTGGAATTGGCTCCGGGTACCTGCGCCAAGGTGATGACCGGGGCACCCCTCCCCTTAGGGGCCGACTCCGTCGTCCCCTATGAGTGGACCGACCGGGGGTCCGAAACGGTCTTGATCCACGAACGGCCCCGGCGCGGTAACGCGGTGCGCCGCGCCGGAGAGGACCTCAGCCTGGGGAAGGAGGTCCTTCCCAAGGGCCGTCGGCTCCGGGCGGTCGACCTGGCCCCGCTGGCGGCGAGCGGGCAGGGAGAGGCCGAGGTGGGCAGGCAGCCTCGGGTGGCAGTGGTGACCACGGGTGACGAGATCCGCCCGGCGGGTTCGACCCTTGGCCCCGGGGAGATCTTCGACACTGCCGGGCCGGCACTGGAGGCGCTGATCGTGGGCGCCGGCGGCCTGGTGGCGCGGCGCTCCAGGGTGGGGGACGACCCGCTCCTGGTCCGCCGGGAGCTGGAGTCGGCGGCCGAGGCCACCGACCTGCTGGTCACCGTGGGTGGGGTCAGCATGGGCGACCACGACCACGTCCGGGCCACGGTGCAGGCCCTCGGCCAGCTGCAGTTCTGGCGCGTGGCCATGCGCCCGGGACGCCCCCTGGCCTTCGGCCACTTCGGACAGGCCGCCTTCCTGGGGCTGCCGGGAAACCCCGTCTCGGCCTCCGTCACCTTCATCCTGTTCGGGATGCCTCTCCTGGCCGCCATGCAGGGGGCCGCCGACCCCGACCCCCGGACGGTGGCCGTCGAGCTCCTCGAGGACGTAGAGAAGCCGGAGGGGCTGGAGACCTTTCACCGGGCCACCCTGCGGGTCCGGCCGGGGCGGCTGCCCGGAGCCAGGGTTGCCGGGAATCAGAGCAGTGGCGTCACCCTCTCCCTGGCCCGCGCCGACTGCCTCCTGTGCCTTCCCGCCAAGGGAGCGTCGGTTGCCCGGGGATCCATAGTGGCGGCGATCCCCCTTCCCTGAGCCGCCCTCCTCAGTCGAGCTCGAGGTCCTCGCCGGCCGGACCGGCCGCCGCGGCGCTGCTGACGGCCAGCTCCAGCATCCGGAGCCGTCCCTCGCGGGAGAGGCCGGCCGCGGCCCGCCCCGCGAGGTAGGCCGCGAGGGGGGCGTACGGGCGCGCGCCCGATGTGTGCGCGGTCTCGCCGGCCAACTTCAGCACCAATTGGGCCTCATCGGAGTGGAGGACCGAGTCCCCAGCTCCCAGGGACTTCAGGTAGCGGTCAAACCAGCTGTTCATCTCACTCCTCCCGTCTCCCGGCGGCCAGGCCCACGGCGACCGCCAGCTCTCTTGGGGTGTCGCAATCGGTGAAGGAGGCCCCCACCGGGTCCAGCCGGCGCCACTCCGGCTCCGGTACCTCATGGACTCGTACCAAGGCGAGCGCCTCGCGCATCGACGGCCCTCGGGCCGATCCGCGCCGGCCGGCGCCCTCCAGCTGCGCCAGCGCACGGGTGCGGTAGACGGCGAACATCGCCTCCGGCCCCCGACTGGCGACCGGGACCACCACGTCAGCTGCCGGGTCGGCGGCGGCCAGCTCCAGGAGGTGGGCGGCCAGCTGGGGCTCGGGGCAGGGGAGGTCGGCGGCAACCACTAGGACCAGTTCCGTCCGACACGCGGCCAAGCCCCCCAGCAGCCCGGCCAAAGGGCCCGCGAAGGCCGGGTGGTCGGCCACCCTCCGGGCGGGCAGTCCGTAGGTCTCGGGCGCGGCCACCAGGCACTCACGCGCCCCTCCGCCGAGCCGGCGGTGGATCTGGTGGATGATGGGCGGGTCCTGGGGACCGGGGAAGGGGATCGCCGCCTTGTCCCTCCCCATCCGGGAGCTCTGGCCGCCGGCCAGTATGAGTAGCGAGAACTCGGGTTGGCTCACCTCAGCACCCCTGGCTGGGAGGTCAGCTTCTCGGCGTGGGTGTAGACGTTGCCGCCCCCGGGCCGAAGGAATCCCACCAGGGTGATGCCGGTGGACTCGGCCACCTCGACGGCCAGTGACGAGGGCGCCGAGATCGATGCCACTACAGCGATCCCGGCCGCGGCAGCCTTCTGGACGATCTCAAAGCCGGCCCGGCCGCTGACCACCAGGCAGGCGTCGGTTAGCGGGAGACGGTCCGCCAGGAACATCCGGCCGACCAGCTTGTCGACCGCGTTGTGACGGCCCACATCCTCGGCCACCTCCAGTTCATCCGACCCGGGGAGCAGCAGCCCTGCGGCATGCAGTCCCCCGGTGGAGCGGAAGAGCCGCTGGGATAACTGGAGCAGGTCGGGCAGCTTCCGCAGCCGTTCCGGCTCGAAGGTCCCGCTTCCCCCCACTTGTTCGTGGGTCCGGCGGATGGCGTCGATGGTGGTGGCACCGCAGATGCCGCAGGCGCTGCTGGAGGTAAGCGCCCGCTGCCAGCCCGAGGAAGCTGGGCTCCACGGGTGCAGCAGGTAGACATCGACAAGGTTCTCCACCTCGGGGTCTAGCTCGACCTCCAACCCCAGGCTACCCAGCATCTCCTGACCGCTCGGTGCCATCCGGACCTTCGCCACCTCCGCTCGGGAACGAACGATCTGCTCGGAGTGGAGCAGGCCCAGCGCCAGCTCCAGGTCGGCCCCTGGGGTCCGCATCAGGATGCCCAGTGGCCTCGAGTCGACCAGGACCTGCAGCGGATCCTCGCGGACCACATGGTCGGTGGTCGCCAGGGGAGCGCCCGCCGAAAGCCTCCTCACCTCCACCGCGACCTCACCCGCTCGGGCCACATGGTTGGGGGATTGCACGCGGCGATCCTACATCGCCGCGTCGGCGCGGTCCCTCAGGTGGTCTCGTCGTGGGGGCAGCTGCCCACCGGCTCGGCATGGTGGCAGCCGCAGCTCTCTGCGAGCTCGAGCAGCAGGAGGTCGCCGTCCGGGTAGTGCAGGCGCGGGCCGGGGCGGACGTCATCCGCCGCCACCGGTATGGCCCGGCGCACGTAGGCGACGCGGCCCTCGTGGAAGGCTGCGGCCAGCATGTTGGGGTCACCAGCCCGCACCATGCGGTCGGCGGTGATCACCGAGTCCAGGCCGTCGATCCGCCGGTGGCCGACCGAGGTGAAATAGGAGCCCTTGGAGAGGTCCATCGGCTTGCCCGGCGCTCCGCGGAGCGCCTCATCCACCACCTGGGGGACGTGCCGCCACGCCAGCTCGGTGAGGCGCCGGGTCAGGGTGCCGGCGGTATCGCGGGGGAGGACCGTCTCCTGGGCCTGGAAGAGGAGGGGGCCGGCGTCGATTCCGGCCGCCACCCTCTGGAAGCTCACCCCCGACTCGGGCTCGCCGTTGGCCAGCGCCCAATACACCGGCTCCGGCCCGCGGTAGCTGGGTAGGAGCGAGGGGTGTACGTTCACCCACCCCATGGAAGGGATCTCGAGCGCCCGGCGGTGGAGGATCTGATCGAAGCTGGCGACGATGAAGAGGTCGGCGCCCAGCCTGCGGAGCAGGGCGAGGGAGTCGTACTCATTGACTCGGGCCAGTCGCACCAGGGGCACCTCCAGGTGACCTGCGACCTGGCTCAGGGCGTTCTCCCCGGCGATGGCGGGGTTGGCCCCGAGGCTGGTGGCCAGTCCGACCAGTTGCACCTCGGAGCGGAGAAGGCCGAGCAGGATGAGGAGGCTGTAGTCGGAGGGGAAGCCGACGAACGCCACCCTCCGCCCCTCGGCGGGGATTGCCCTTACTCCCCGGAATGAGAGGGGGATCACCAGGTCGGGGACCATCCGGAACTCCGATTTGGCCAGAAGCCACTCCTCCACCCTGGCCAGCCAGGGGGTGAGGGCGCGCGGGGTTGATGGAGAGGTGGGCAACTCCGCCATGTTAGCGGTGGGCGAGCCGGGGCACTCTCCCTCCCGTCACCGAACCGTTTAGCTCCCGAAACTCGATTGCGGTACGGAGCTGTCACACTGCGGCCCAGATGGCTCAGGAACTGCGAGCACACGCCGCGGCGAATCCGCTCACCCAAGGGCTGACCGACATGGCCCAGTCCTGGGGACGCCTGGCAGCCGAGCTGGTGCCGCAGGTACCGGAGCTCCCCGGCCTCATCCAGCAGGCAGTTGCCTCCCTCGACGGGCAGGACATCACCGAGGAACGGCTAGAGGCGGCCGCCAAGGACATCGCCTCCCACGTTGAGGAGGCGGGCTACTCAGCGGAGGCTGCCCAGCTGCTCCGCAGAATGGGTCGGGCGATGTACGAGCTGCTGCTGGTGCTCGCCACCCAGGAGGAGCTCCGCGCCATGGGCATGCTTCTCGCGGTGGCTCCCAACCCCGTCGCCGAGTCCCCGCGCCCCCGGCCACCATTATCTCCGTCACCGCCCCAGATCACCG
The DNA here is from genome assembly GCA_021827985.1 of bacterium. Lineage (GTDB taxonomy): Bacteria > Chloroflexota > Dormibacteria > Aeolococcales > Bog-877 > JAJYXT01. The sequence goes on along the minus strand of JAKATL010000005.1, from coordinate 8,842 downwards.
CGACTTCCCGGCCAGCCGTGGTGCCCGCCCCATCACCGGTCCCACCTCCCGTACCTCTGACCCCCGCAACCAGTGGTCCGACTGTGCCCGCCCCCGTCAAGGCAGCCCCCCAGGTGGTTCCCCTCCCTCCGCGTCCGGCGACGGCGCCGCCACCCTCAGCTGCCCAGCCCGCCCTCCGGCCCATGACATCAACTCCCAGTCCGGCTGGGCCCGAATCCTGGCCCGGGCCGGAAGCGGGCGCACCTCCCGCCCCACCAGCGGCTCCCCGCCAGCCGGTCCAGGCCGGCCAGCCGGTCCAGGCCGGCCAGCCGGTTCAGGCCGGCCAGCCGGTTCAGGCCGGCCAGCCGCCGGTGGCGCCGCGTCCCGTCGCTGTGCCGCCCGCACCGGTCCCGACAGCCCAACGTCCGCCTGGTGGGGCTCCCTCCACCACTGCGTCCCTCTCCTCAAGCCTGCCCCAGGGCACGACCGCGGCGCCGCCACCTCCTGCCAGCAGCAGCCCTCGGCCCCCGTCGCCTCCCGAAGTGGGGCCACCGCCTGCCGCCACGCTTTCTCGGGCACCGGAGGTCGGGAACGGCTCGGTGGCCACGCCGCCGACCGAATCGCGCCCGCCGACGGCCCTGCCGGTTGCGGTGGCCCCAGCCTCGCCCGGCCCGGCGCCAACCACGGGCCCTCCGATCCCCTCTTCGCCCGCGACTCCATCCACCGCTCCCGCGGCAGGAACGGGCCAGGTGGAGCCGATCGCAGTGGCTGCCGCCGCGGCGCCGATCCCGGGAGTGCAGCACGTGCCCGAGGCCGACCTCTGGGGCTTCGACCCGTCCGAGCGGGAGCCGGAGCCGGCGGTCGAGGTTCCGGCCCCCGGACCCCCGTTAGAGGTGGCTTCCACGCCGGTGGAGCCCCAGTCGCCTCCGGCCGGCCAGCGGCCGACCCTAGGCTCGGGCGTCTGGACAGTTCGCCTGTCGCCCCGTCGGGCCCAGGCCCGGGACCGCAAGGTTGAGGCTCGCCGTCACGAGCTCAAGCCGCTGATCGAGCAGATCGTGCAGCAGGTGCACGAGCAGCGCCGCGCCGTCTCCGACCGCGGTCCGGCCAAGCAGGCGGTGCGAGCTTCCGCCGAGGCGGTGCCGCCGGCCGACCTGACCTTGGCCGGCGCGCAGCTGAACGACCTTCTCGAGGCGGCACAGCACGAACGCGCCACCGCCCTCGCCCTTCGGGTCACCGAGGCATTCCCCGGAGAGGCTTCCGCGGAGCTGGCCTGCCGTGCCGGCGAGGCGTGCCGGGCGGCCAAGCAGGACGATCTGGCCGTCCTCAACCTCACCACCGCGGTGCTGGCAGCGCCTCCCTTCGAGCAGGCCTGCTGGCAGCTGGCGGGGATGGCGCTGGAGCGCAAGGATCCTCAGCTGGCACCGATCTGGCTGGAGTTCGTGGCCCGCTTGCTGCGGGTGCGTGGCGCCGACGAGGACGCCGTCGTGGTGTATCGGCAGCTGGTGAACCTCTGCCCCCGACGGCAGGACGTGCGCGAGATCCTCAGCTCCGCCTCACTCACCGGAAGTCTGCCCGACTGATCCTCCCCGCCCCGCATCATGGGGAGGATGAATGCGTCACCCCGGGCCAGATGGCGCCCCGCCGGGGCTGGAACTCGGCCCCTGGTGGTGGCCCACCGCGGAGTGGTCGGCCCGGCACCTGAGAACACCCTGGAGTCGATCAGTGCCGCCATCGCCGTCGGCTCCGACGCGGCGGAGGTGGACGTCCGCCGAAATTGGAGCGGGCGTCTGATCCTGGCCCATGACCCACTTCCAGCATCTCGGGGTGCGCTTCATCCCGCGCCCTTCCCCGTGGGCGCACCGGCGCCGGTGGAATTGGCCGACGCGCTGTTGCTGGCGCGGGGCCGGCTCGGGCTAAACCTGGAGCTGAAGGACCCGGGGCTGGCGGCCGATGTGGCCGCGGTGATCAGCGACCTGTCGCCACCCCAGGAGATCCTGGTCAGCTCCTTCCTCGAGTCCGAGATCGAGACCCTGGCCCAGCTCCTCCCGGGATGCCCGACTGGGTTGGTGCGGGGTGCCCTGGGGGTGAGCGGGCGAGGACTGCCCGGCGTGGTCCGCCAGGCCCTGGCCTGCGGAGCCACCCACCTGGTGATCGAACGGCACCGTGCCCGCGACAGGGTGCTGGATGGAGCTGTGGACTCCGGCCTCCAGGTGCTGGTCTGGACGGTGAACCAACCGACGCAGCTTCGGCGACTGCTCCACGATCCCAGGGTTTACGGAGTGATCACCGATCAAACCGGAATCGCCCTGGGGCTGCGCGCCGAGGGCTGACGGGCCGGCCCTCCGGGAGGTGGTATGCGCGCCCGTTGTGGTTCCACCCGGCGCGTGGTACATTTGTTCGATGAGCTCCGGACAGCGGGTGAGCGCGATCCCCGAGCCGATTCCTCAGATCTGGGATGCGGTCCTGGACGACCCCAGGATCCAGGAGCTGATCGTCCTGGACCGGGAGCTTCCCCCCCAGGGCGCGCGCTCCGAGCCATTCCCGCCAGCCCTCCACGACGTGGTCAGGGACGCGCTCGTCGGCCGGGGGATCACGGATTTGTACAGCCACCAGGCCGAGGCGGTCGCGGCCGCCCTGGCGGGCGAGGACGTGGCGGTGGTGACGCCCACCGCCTCAGGCAAGTCGCTCTGCTACTTGCTTCCGGTGCTTGATGCTGTCGCCCGGGACCCCGACGCCACGGCCATCCTCCTTTACCCCACAAAGGCCCTGGCACAGGACCAGTTCCAGGCGGTGCGGTCGCTGTCGGCGGCGGCGGGCATGGACCTGCGCACATTCACCTATGACGGAGACACCCCTCCGGGGGCGCGATCGGCCCTTCGCCAGGCGGGGCAGGTGGTGCTCACCAATCCCGACATGCTGCACACCGGGATCCTGCCCAACCACACCAGCTGGGTCCGGCTCTTCTCCGGCCTTCGCTACGTGGTGCTCGACGAGCTGCACACCTATCGCGGGGTCTTCGGAAGTCACGTGGCCAACGTGCTGCGCCGGCTGGGCCGGATCGCCAGCTTCTACGGGGCCAGCCCCCGTTACATCTGCACCTCCGCAACCATCGCCAACCCCGGCGAGCTGGCGGCCCAGCTCCTCGGCCGGCCGGTGCGCCTCGTGTCGCAAAGTGGGGCTCCCACCCCCAGGCGCCGGCTGGTGGTGCTGAACCCACCCCTCGTCGACCGGAGTCTAGGGGTACGTCGCAGTGCCAGCCTGGAGGCGCGCCGCCTCGTGCCCAAGTTGGTCGAGTCTGGTGCCCAGGCGATCGTCTTCAGCCAGACCCGTCTCCAGGTGGAGCTCCTGCTGAACTACCTGGGGAGTGAGATCCCCTCGCCACCGGGTACACCGGGTCCAACCGTGCGTGCTTACCGGGGCGGTTACCTGCCTCTGGAGCGGCGGGCCATCGAGGCCGGGCTCCGCTCCGGTGCGGTGCGCTGCGTGGTCGCCACCAGTGCCCTGGAGCTCGGTGTGGACATCGGGCAACTGGATGCGGCGGTGCTGGTGGGGTTCCCCGGCACCATCTCCAGCTGCTGGCAGCGTCTGGGACGGGCGGGCCGCCGCACAGCCGACGCCCTCCATCTGCTGATCACTGGCGGCGGGCCGCTCGACCAGTTCATCGCCCATCACCCGGAGTACCTCCTGGAGCGGGCCCCAGAGCGGGCGGTGATCGACCCGGACAATCTGCTGGTCCTTGCCGGACACCTTCAGGCGGCGGTTTTCGAGCTGCCCATGCGGGATGGAGAGGGCTTCGGCGGCAAGGATGTCTCGGGGCTTCTCCAGCTGCTGTCGGAGGATGGGCTGGTGCACCTGGGAAGCGGCAGCTGGCATTGGACGGCGGACGCCTTCCCTGCCGAGGCGATCAGCCTCAGGACGGCCTCCAGCAGCAACGTGGTGATCATCGACACGTCCGGCGCCGCCGCGGGACCGTCCCAGGGGCCCCAGGGGCAGCGCTCGGGCAGCACCATCGGCCACTCGGGCACCGGAGCCCGGGTGGTGGGGGAGCTGGACGAATGGTCGGCGCCCATGCTGGTCCACGACGACGCCATCTACATGCACCAGGGCCGCCAGTACCACGTCGAGAGGCTGGACTGGGAGGAGCATCGGGCGTACGTCCACCCCGTTTCCGTCGACTACTACACGGATGCCGATCTCCGCGTCGGCCTCCAGGTCCTCGAGCGACTGGCGGGACCGCTGATCGACCCTGGACGGGCCACCTCCAGGTCGCACGGCGAGGTGAGGGTGAGCGTGCTGGCGGCGATGTACCGGAAGATCCGGTTGCTTACCCATGAGACCGTCGGGGCCGGACCCATCCGGGTGCCGGAGCGCGACCTGCAAACCAATGCCTACTGGTGCTCCCTGGGGCTCGCGTCGACCTGGCCTGGCCTGGAGATGGGCATCGAGGGATTCGGCCACCTTCTCGGGCAGGCCGCCTGCCTCTTGGCCATGTGTGACCACCGGGACCTCGGGGTCGTCACCGAGGTCCGCGCGGCGCTGGGAGCCGTCCCGGCGGCCCGCCCGGCGGCAGCTACCGCGGAGTTCACCGTGGCGCCCGGCCAGGTAGCCCAGTCCGGCATGCCGCCCGCGGAATCCGACGGTGCCGCCGTGTTCATCTACGACTCCCATCCCGGTGGTGTGGGTCTCAGCGCCAAGCTCTTCGACCTCCATCAGGAGCTGCTGGCCGCTGCCGCAAGCCTGCTGCGGGAGTGCGACTGCGCCGAGGGCTGTCCAGCCTGTGTCGGTCCGATAGCCGGCCTGGAGCGGGGTGCCAAGCTGCTCACGCTGCGCTTGGTTGAGGAGGCCGGGTGGTGACCCAGCCACTTCGACTCAGGCTCGCCGCCCTGCAGGGTGATGGCCGCTTGCGGCTGGCTCCGCTTCCCCCCGGCCTCGGCCATAGGCCCAATCGGGACCCCTCGGAGAGAGCCGTGGGGATCCGCGATCTCGGCTTCGTCTGGGACGAGGATCGGGAGATCTTCGTGCTTCGAGAGGCCGTTCCACTTTCAGAACTGGGCCTCAGCCCGGCGGCGTTCGAGTTCTCCCGTCTGGAAGCGGTGTCGGCGGCCGTTCCTCCTGAGGGCGGCCGGTTGCTCCTCTTCGATCTGGAGACCACCGGTCTCCAGCGGGGAGCGGGGACCGTGCCCTTCCTGTACGGTTGGGGATGGCTGGAGGGTTCGCGCCTGCAGCTGGAGCAGTGGCTGCTGCCGCAGCTGGGCGCGGAGGAGCGCTTGGTGGAGGCGGCGCTCCACCAGCTCAAGGAGGCGGAGCTGCTGGCCACCTACAACGGGGGAAGCTACGATCTGCCCCTGCTCCGGTCCCGCATGGTGATGGCCGGGGTGGATCGAGCCTGGCCGGCGACTCCCCACCTGGACCTTCTCCCAGTGGTGCGGCGCCTCTTTCGGCACCGCTTGGAGCGCTGCACTTTGAGGTCCGCGGAGGTGGAGCTGTTGCACCTCAAAAGGGAGGGTGACCTCCCCGGCCGGGAGGCTCCGGAACGCTTCTGGCAGTTTCTCCGGGACGGCGACGCCGCCCCGCTGGCGGCCGTGGTGCGCCACAACCGAGAGGATGTGGTATCCCTCCTTCGCCTGCTGGACTACGTGGCCCGGCATCTGGGCGTGGACGATCCGGATCCCAGCGACTGGCTGAGCCTGGGACGCTTCGCCGAGGCCCGGGGACGGCTGGAGGAGGCCCACTCCAGCTACCGCCGGGCGGAGGAGCTGTCGCCGGCGCCGCTGGATCGGGCGGGCGCCCTGAGGCGAGCCCGGCTGCTGCGCCGACAGGACCGCCCGACGGAGGCCTTCGCTGCCTGGACGTCGATTTGGGAGAGGTGGCACGACCCTGAGGCCGCCGAGGCCCTCTGCGTGGACCTGGAACACCGGCAGGCCGACCCGGCGGCCGCCCTGGAGCTGGCGCAGGCGGCCTTTCGCGAGGCCCCGGTGGGTTGGGACCAGCGGTTCGCCCGCCGTATCTGGCGACTCGAGGGCAGGGTGGGCGGAGTCCCGCAGCGGCCTGAGCCCGGTGCTGACCGGCCCTGGGCGGCGTGGCTTCCTGGGGGGGCGTCGTACCAGGCCTGGCTAGCGCTCCGGGGGCCTAGCAGGGGCGGGCGGGAGCGGCACCTCACCGCGGTGGGGTAGGGGAGGGCGCCTGGTTCTCTCCGGGGGTGGTCCAGGGGGGAGCCGCTCCGCGATGAGCTGGTGGAAGTAGGGTTCCGCCGCCTGCCGCTGGAAGAGAAGGCGTAGGCGGGTCAGGGGATCCCGGAGCGCCGCCTCCACCTCTCGCTCAGCCATCTCCCGGAGCAGCCTCAGGTCTGAGATCGAGGCCCCGGTGGTCTCCAGGAGCTCCTGGATGAGCGCCATGGCCAGCAGGTCGTGACGGCTGAAGTGGCGCCGGCCCCTTGGGTCCCGTGACGGGCGCACCACCCCTAGCTGCTCCCAGTACCGCAGTACCCGCGCGCTGACCCCGATCTCCCGGCTGGCGTCGGCGATCAACCGCTGCCGGTCCTGGTCTTCCTGGTCCTCGTCTTGACGCATAAATGACAAGCGGCGTCTATATGGCGAGAGTGCAGATGAGGTACACTTTACACGAATATGTTAAGTGTCGTTCTGCTGGGGGTCATCTTCGCCGGGGTGTGCGCGGCCACCCTGGTTCGGCCCCTCGGCCTGGGTGGCGGGTGGTGGGCGGTGGGGGGTGCGGGCATCGCCCTGGCAACCGGGCTGGTGCCCATCTCATCGGCACTCACCGGCGTGGGGAACACCTGGCAGGTCCTTCTCTTCTTCGCTGGGCTGGTGCTCCTCACCGTGGCGCTGGCGGAGGCGGGGGCCATGGAGTGGCTGATGGACCGGGCCGAGCGGTGGTCGGGCAACAGCCCCCGGCGGCTCATGGTGGTATCCCTGCTGCTCACGGTCGGCGTCACCACGCTGTTCTCCAACGACGCTGCCGCCCTCCTGGTGGCACCCATCGTCGCCCGGCGGGTCGCTGGACGCGGCCTCTCCTCGGTCCGGTTCGTGGTCGGGATCGCGGTCATGGCCAACGCCGCCTCCCTGGTCCTTCCGGTCAGCAACCCGGTTAACCTCTTGGTCCTCGAGCGCGATCATATCCCGCTCTCCAGCTACCTGCTGCAGGTGACCCCGGCGGCACTGCTCGCGGTGCTGCTCGCCGGCCTCGCACTCACCTGGTTGCTCACCCGCGGGCTGCCCAAGACCTCTTCGCCTACTGAGCCCTCGAGCCCTGACCGGGACCTGGGCAAGCTGGTCGCCCTCGGCGCGCTCCTGGGCGTCCTGCTCGGAGCGGACCTCTGGGCGGGCGCGAGCGGATTGTCCCTGGGGCCCCCGACGCTCCTCGGAGGGGCAGTGGCCGTGATCATCGGGTGGACCCGGGGTGGGATGTCGCCACTGAGATCCGTTCGAGAAGGCAGGTGGTCGCTGATTCCGCTCGTGGCCGGACTAGCGGTATTGGCCGCGGGACTGCAGTCCGCCGGACCGCTGGCCGCCCTGGCCCACCAGCTGGCGGGCCAGGGCGGCTTCGGGGCACCGGTCCGCGTCGGCCTGGCGGCCGCCGGTGCCAGCGCGATCGCCAACAATCTCCCGGCGGCATTCCTGGGCATGGCGGGGCTGGCGGCTGTCGGGCAGCTCCGGCGGCTAGGGATCCCCCTCATAGCCGGGGCCGACCTGGGAGCCAATCTGGCTCCGACCGGCTCACTCTCAACCTTGATAATCCTCGCCCCCGGCGCTGGAGCGGGCTCCGTGCGGTCCAGGCACTTCTGGGCGGCCGGATGGTTCGCCGGGCCCCTAGGCCTCGCCGCGGCCCTCTCGGTCGTGGCGCTGGCGCGGTGAGGGGTCTGCTATCCTCGACGAGGCTGCGGGAGTGGCTCAGTGGTAGAGCGTCTCCTTGCCAAGGAGAAGGTCGCGGGTTCGACCCCCGTCTCCCGCTCCAGTGATTCCAGCTGATCGACTCAGACAGGTACCGTCCGGGTGCCAGATGGCGCAACGCGGAGGTCGTAGGCTATCTTCTCCCGGGCAACTCGGCAGAGCGGAGGTCAGGGAATGCTGCTGGATGGGCGCGTCGCGGTGGTATACGGCGGCGGCGCCGCCGTCGGTGGCACGGTCGCCCAGGCATTCGCCGAGCAGGGGGCGCACGTGATCGTCGCCGGGCGTACGCCTTCCTCGCTCGAGACGATGGTGCGACCCCTGGCTGAGCGCGGCCTCAGGGCTGAGGCCGTTCAACTCGACGCCCTCGCCCCGGACGCGGTCGAAGGGCACCTTGACCGGGTGGTGGCCGAGCACGGCGGTATCGACGTGTCGTTCAACGCCATCAGCGCTCCCTACTTCCTGGGAGGCTCGCTGCACGACCTCCCCGTCGATGACTTTGTGAGGGGGATAGCCGACGGTATCCGGAGCAACTTCCTCACCGGGGTCGGAGCCGCTAGGCGAATGGCGGAGCGCCATCGGGGAGTCGTTCTCGGGATCACCGCCAGTTCCTGCCACCGGCCCCTTGCCGATCAGGGGAGCTTCTCCGTGGCCGGAGCCGCCATCGAGGCGTTGTGCCGCCAGATCGCGGCCGACTATGGCCCCCACGGCGTCCGGGCCGTTTGCATCCGGTCCGCCGGGTCTCCCGACGCACCCGGAGTGGACGCCGCCCTCACGGCGCTGGCCGAGGAGGAGGGCATCTCTCGCGAGGCGTTCGAAGCGCGCATGGCGGAGCGCATCGTTCCTCAAGCCGTGACAAGGGCGCCAGGGGTCTGAGGACCACCGATCGAGCCGGTGGGCTCCGGGGCGATCCCGGGTCCTGCTTCACAGCCACCAGCCGGGCGAGGCCCGGTCTTACG
>JAKATL010000041.1 GCA_021827985.1 bacterium | reverse complement strand
CCAGCAGAGCTGCCTCTATGTACTCTGAGCCCAGCCGAGCCAACCGGTCCCGATGCTCGACCACGATGGTGCCCACCCGGCCGTCCGCCAGCAGCCGGCGCAGCTTGGGCCGGGCGCCATTCATACCTGAGCCAACCTCAGCAACCGTCAGGTCCACGGCCAGGTCGTGGCCGGCAGCCCACTCCACCAGCCGACCCAACTGCCGCTCCAGCTCCTGGCGCTGGTCATGCGACGAGACCCTCGCGTACAGCGCCACCTGGCCCGCCTGAGGGGTGGTCTCCTCGACCAGGATGGTGCCGGAAGGAAGGCGGCGGGCTGGGACCGGCAGGTTGCCGGCCTCGAACCACCTCTGGGCGGTGCGGGGGTGAATGTGCTGCTGGCGCGCCCAGTCACTGATCTTCACCCCTCCACCATACGCCTGCTTACGCCTATTTGTACGGCTATGTCAACCTCGCCGTGAACTGCACATGTACCCCGCTGGGGTCAGTCGGCCAGGGTGCGGCGCAGCAGTTCCAGGCGCCTCTCGGTCACCGTCAGCCGCTCCCGCTCTCGGGCCACGACCGCATCGGGAGCCCGCGCGGAGAACTGGGAGGCAAGCTTGGCCTCCAGCCGTAGTCGGGTGGCCTCCAAATCGGTCAGCTCCCTCTTCAGCCGCGCACGCACGTCCGAGTGCCGGGCCGCGGCCGCCCCCAGGTGAACTGAGCTGCCGCCGACGGCCAGGGAGGCGAATTCCCCCTCCCCACCCGCCTCGCCGGGCTCGAAGACGACCGGGGCGATCTGGGCCAAGTAGGTGGGCACCTCGGGGAAGCGGAGGTCCTTCCCCAGGTCAGCCAACCGGACCGGCACCCCAGGCGCGCTCCGGCTCCGTCCCACTCCCAGCTCCTGCAGCCAGCTGCGCAACTCGCTCGCCAGCTCCTGGAAGGCGGCCATCGCCCGCTCGGCCGGGACGTCCTCGGAGAGCTGACCGGCGGTGGGCCAGGTCGCGAAGTCCAGGGTCGCAGGGACGCCGGCGAACTGCTGCGCCAGCTCATCGGTAACGAAGGGCATGATGGGGTGCAGGAGGTGCAGCGTGGTCAGCAGCACCTCCCGGGCCACCCAGAGAGCGGCTGGGTCGTGACGCTCCATCCTCCCCTTGGCCAGCTCCAGGTACCAGTCGGCGACCTCGTCCCAGCTGAAGCGTCGGACGGATTCCACCGCCTCACCCAAGGCGAATTCGTCGTAGGCGGAGGTCACCTCAAGGACCAAGGCCCGCAGGCGGGAGAGGATCCAGCGGTCGGCCAGCTCCAACTGAGATGGCTGAGGCGGATCGGCCGCAGGGATGCGTCCGTCGCCCTCCGGGAAGTGGGCCAGGTGAAGCAGCCTGACCATGTTCCAGAGCTTGTTGGCGAACCGGGCGTAGCCGTCGAGCCGGCTCTCGTCGAAGCGGGCATCCTGGGTGCCCATGGCCACGGCCGCTCCCCAGCCCCTGAGGGCGTCCGCCCCGTGCTTCTCCACCATCTCCAAGGGGTCGACCACGTTGCCCCGCGACTTGGATTGGCGGGCGCCGTCGGCCCCCAGGATGGTGGCGTGGAAGATCACATCCGGGAAGGGCAGGTCGGAGGTGAAGCGCAACCCCATGATCACCATCCTGGCCACCCACAGGTAGATGATGTCCCGCGCGGTGCTCAGCACCGAGGTCGGGTAGAAGCGCGCCATCTCCGGAGTCGGCTCCGGCCAGCCGAGGATCGCGAAGGGCCACAGTGAGCTGGAGAACCAGGTGTCGAGGACGTCGGGATCGAACTTCAGTTCGGAATCCTCACACTCCGGGCACCGGACAGGGTCGTCGATGAAGGCGAAAACATGCCCCCGCCCGCAGGTGGCGACCGGGATGCGATGGCCGAGCCAGAGCTGGCGGCTGATGCACCAGTCGCGCAGCCCGTCCAGCCAGCCGAGGTACTGGGAGCCGAACTGGGGAGGGTGGAAGCGGATCCGGCCTTCCCGGGCGGCAGCCGCCGCCGGAGCCGCCAGCTCAGCCATCCTCACCCACCACTGCGGGGTCACCAGCGGCTCGATCACCGCTCCGCAGCGGTCGCAGTGGCCGACCTGGTGGATGATCGGGTCGGCGCGCACCAGGGCCCCAACCTGCTCAAGCAGTTCAACGGCCCGCTGCCGGGCCTCGGCCACGGGCAACCCGTCCAGAGCGGGCACCTCGGGGATGCGCATCCTGCCTTTGAGGTCGATCACGGTGAGAACCGGGAGCTGATGCCGGAGCCCGATCTCGAAGTCCTCCGGGGAGTGCCCCGGAGTTATCTTGAGCGCCCCGGTCCCGATCTCCGGATCCACCGCCTGGTCTGAGATCACCGGCAGGGTGCGTCCGGATATCGGCTCCACCACCATCTTCCCCACCAGGCCGGTGAACCGGGGATCATCCGGCGACACGGCTACCGCCACATCGGCCACGATCGTCTCCGGACGGGTCGTCGCCACCACCACGGCACCGTCCTCGCCGGCGATGGGGTAGCGCACCTGGAAGAAGAGATCCTCGTGCTCCTGGTACTCCACCTCCTCGTCCGAGATGGCGCTCTCGCAGCGGGGGCACCAGTTGACAATCCGCGGTCCTCGGTAGATCAGACCCTGATCGAAGAGCTCCTTGAAGGCGACGCGGATCACGCGCACATAGGCGGGGTCGAGGGTGAAGCGCTCCCTGGTCCAGTCGCAGCTGGCGCCCATCCCCCGCAGCTGGGTCACGATCCGCCCCTGGTACTCCGCGTACCAGCGCTCAACCCGGCGCCCGAACTCCTCCCGGCCGATCTCCTCCTTGGAAGTTCCCTCTGCCGTCAGCTGGCGCTCGATCACGTTCTGCGTGGCGATGGCGGCGTGGTCGGTGCCGGGCACCCAGAGGACTTCGTAGCCCCGCATCCGGTGGTAGCGGCAAAGGCTGTCCTGGATGACCGCGTTGAGAGCGTGGCCCATGTGCAGGGCACCGGTGATGTTGGGCGGTGGGAGGGCGATGGAGAAAGCGGGTTTGGGGCTGGCGGGGTCGGCCACCCCCAACTTCAGCTCCGCCCACCGCTCTCCCCAGCGCCTCTCGGTGGGACTGGGCTGGTAGGCCGTCTCCAAGGCAGTCCCTCAGCGCACGCTGGTAGACGCGGGTTCCAACTCTCCTGCGACCTGCCGCGCCGCTGCGACCAGATGACGTAGGGAGGGATCGACCTCAGGCCAGGTCCTGGTCTTGAGGCCGCAGTCGGGGTTGGCCCAGAGCCGTTCGGCAGGGATTACCCTGGTGGCGGAGCGGAGCCGCTCCGCCATCTCCTCCACCGAAGGGATCAGGGGGGAGTGGATGTCGTACAGCCCCGGCCCCACCGGCCCCGGGTATCCGGAGTCGGCCAGGGAGCGAAGCAGGGACATGCCCGATCTGGCGGCCTCGATGTAGAGGGCGTCCGCCTCCATCTCCTTGATGCCCTCCATGATCTCGGAGAACTCGGCGTAACACATGTGCGTATGCACCTGCGCGGAGCTCGGCGCTCCTCCGGCGGCCAGCCGGAAGGAGTCTACCGCCCAGCGGAGGTAGGCCGCCTGGTCGGCACGTCGCAGGGGAAGCGCCTCCCGCAGCGCCGGCTCGTCTATCTGCACCACCTTGATCCCGGCTCCCACCAGGTCAGACACCTCGTCCCTGAGGGCCAGGGCGATCTGCTTACAGCTGGTGGATCGATCCAGGTCCTCGCGGGGGAAGGACCACTGCAGGATGGTCACGGGCCCGGTGATCACCCCCTTCACCGGCCGGTCGGTCAGCCCCTGGGTGAACGTGGTCCAGGCCACGGTCATGGGAGCTGTCCGGAAGACGTCCCCCAGGACGATGGGAGGCTTGGCGCACCGGGAGCCATACGACTGGACCCAGCCTCGGGCGGTGGTCACCATTCCCTCCAGCCGCTCCGCGAAGTACTCCACCATGTCGTTCCGCTCGGGCTCCCCGTGGACCAGCAGGTCCAGTCCCGCCTCCTCCTGGAAGCGCACAACCCTGGTGATCTCCTGACGGATCACCTCCTCATAGCCGGCGCTGTCCAGCTCCCCCCGGCGCAGCCGGGCCCGGGCCTGGCGCAGCTCGGAACGCTGCGGGAAAGAGCCGATGGTGGTGGTGGGGATGAGGGGCCACCCGAGGCTCTTGGCGAAATCCTTCCGCTGGTCCTCGGTCTGTCCCCGGCGAAGGTCCGAGGGGGACACCTGGCTGAGCCTGGCCGCGACCTCGGGTCGGTGGCGTCGCGGGGAGGTGCGCCGACCGTCCACGGATGCCCGGGCCGCCTCCAGCTCCTGGCGGACATCCGCCCCACTTGCCCCCCTGGCCAGCAGCGCCACCTCCTCAAGCTTCTCCTCGGCGAACGCCAGCCAGGAGAGAAGTTCCGGGTCGAGGGCTGAGGTCTCGGCTCGGGCCGTCCAGGGAAGGTGCATCAGGGAGCACGAGGGAGCAATCAACACCCGCGATGGCCCTAGCTTGGAGGTCGCCTTGGCGATGGCAGCCAACGCCGGCTCGGGGTCCATCCGCCAGACGTTGCGTCCATCCACGAGCCCCAGGGACAGGCTCAACGATTCCGGGGCAGCGCCGAGCGCCCGCTCCAGATCCTCGGGGCCGCGCGCGAGGTCCAGATGGACGGCGTCAACCGGCAGGCCCACCACGCTCTCCAGGTTCGGCCCGAGGCCACCAAAGTAGGAGGCGAGCAGGATCTTGAGCCCGGGTGCCACCTGCCGCAACTGGAGGTAGGCGCGCTCCAGGCCCTCTAACAGGGAAACCGGAGCGTCCTGGGCCAGACAGGGCTCGTCCAGCTGCACCCACCCGGCCCCGGCGGCCCCCAGCTGGCGCAGCAGCTCCTGGTACACCGGGACCAGCGCGTCGAGCAGGCGCAGGGGCGACTTGGAACTCCCCGGAATCCTGCTGAGGCAGAGGAAGGTCAGGGGACCCAGGAGCACTGGCCTGGTCCGGAACCCGGCTGCGAGCGCCTCCCTGAACTCGTCCACGACCCGGGTCGAGCTGAGCGAGAAGCTCTGCTCCGGCTCCAGCTCAGGCACCAGGTAGTGGTAATTGGTGTCAAACCACTTGGTCATGTCCAGGGGCGCGACCTCACCGCCTGGCCCCTCGGCCCCCCGGGCCATGGCGAAGGTCAGGTCCAGGTCGGACTCCAGCTCCAGCTGCCGGAAGCGCGCCGGGACCGCGCCGACCATGAGGGCGGTGTCCAGAACATGGTCATAGAGGGAGAAATCCCCGCTGGGGAAGATGTCGATGCCGGCGTTGCTCTGGGTGGTCCACCGCATCCGGCGGATCTCGCGGGCGGCGTCGAGGAGCGCCGCCTGGTCGATGCGCCCGGCCCAGTGGGCCTCCAGGGCGCGCTTGAGCTCCCGGTCCGGGCCGATGCGGGGAAAGCCGAGGCTGCTGGTGGCGACCCGGGCGTTGTTGTCAGACATCTTCGACGACTCCTCTTGGCACCGGCCACCCCCGCTATCGGCGGAGTTCCGTGCATGGACTCAGCCACGAGCCAGCGACCCGGGCGCAACCGACCTCCCAGGACGGCCCCTGCCGCTGGCCCAAGTTTACCCGCCCCGGCCGTCGCCGAGGGATCAGGCCGAGGCCGCCTCCTCCTCGACCACCAGCTCCGGGTCGGTGGACTCCAGGATGGAGCTTTCCGTAATGATGCAACGCTTCACCTCGGGGCGGGAGGGCACCTCGAACATGCTGCTGAGAAGGGCAGCTTCCAGGATGCTCTTCAGCCCCCGGGCCCCGGTCCCCAGCGACAGCGCCTTGTGGGCGATGGCCCGCAGCGCCGCCTCCTCGAAGACCAGCTCGACATCGTCCAGAGCGAAGAACTTCTCGTACTGCTTGACGAAGGCGTTCTTGGGCTCGGTGAGGATGTGGAGGATGTCCTGCTCGTCCAGGCTCTCCAGCGAGACCACCACGGGGAGCCGTCCGACGAACTCGGGGATGAGGCCGTAGCGCAGCAGGTCCTGGGCCTGGAGCTGGTGCAGGATCTGAGTGCTCTCCTTGGTCCTCGGCCCTCCGGGCTCGCTGGAGAAGCCGATGGTCCGGTGGCCCACACGCTGCTCGATGATCCGCTCCAGCCCCTCGAACGCGCCACCGCAGATGAAGAGGATGTTGGTGGTGTTGATCTGAATGAAGTCTTGGTGGGGGTGCTTCCGACCCCCCTGGGGAGGCACGTTGGCCACCGTCCCCTCAAGGATCTTCAGGAGCGCCTGCTGGACGCCCTCCCCGGAGACATCCCGGGTAATCGACGGGTTGTCGGACTTGCGGGAGATCTTGTCGATCTCGTCGATGTAAATGATCCCCCGCTCCGCCCGCGCCACATCGAAGTCGGCGGCCTGGATCAGGCGCAGGAGGATGTTCTCGACGTCCTCACCGACATACCCCGCCTCAGTGAGGGACGTGGCGTCGGCGATGGAAAATGGCACGTCCAGCACCTTGGCCAGGGTCTGCGCGAGGAGGGTCTTGCCGCACCCCGTGGGCCCGACCAGGAGCACATTGGACTTCTGCAGCTCGACGTCGCCCACCTCGCGCGCGTGGTTGACCCTCTTGTAGTGGTTGTATACGGCCACCGAGAGCACCCGCTTGGCCTGATCCTGGCCCACCACGTACTGGTTGAGGGAGTCCCAGATCGCCTGGGGGCTGGGCACCACGTTGGTGCGGGGACGGTGGGCGGCCGCGCCCTTGCTCTCCTCCTCGAGCACCTCCTGGCAGAGCTCAATGCACTGGTCACAGATGTAGACCCCGGGGCCGGCGATCAACTTGCGGACCTGGTCCTGACCCTTGTTGCAGAACGAGCAGCGGGTGTGGCGCCGCCGGTCGTCCCGCTCGTTCATGCCGCGCTCCCGCCGTCCCCGGGCCCGCGGAGCCCGGCGGCCAGGCGGGCCACGCAGCTGGGGCAGATCGCCGCCTGCTCACTGCCACCGCCCGCGACCAGCGCCACCACGGTCGCCGGCCGCCCGCAGAAGCCGCACCGCGCCCCCCTCCCCCGCACCAGCTTGAGCAGCGCGCCCTGCCCGTCGCCCGTGCGCCGAGACCTTGGCATCTCCTTCGCCCTCAGCTCCCCGCCGGGGCGGGTGCCACCACCTCTTCGCTGGCCTCCGCAGGCGCCTTGCCGTTGGTGGGCGCGGCACTGTCAGCGCCGCGCTGGGGGCTGAGGATGTGGTCGATGAGCCCGTACTCCAGGGCCTCCTGGGGGGACATGTAGAAATCACGGTCCGAATCCCTGGTTATCTGCTCCACCGGCTTACCGGTGTGGTAGGCCAGGATCTGGTCGATGGTCCGGCGGAGGCGGAGGATCTCCTGGGCCTGGATCTGGATATCGGCGGCCTGCCCCTGGAAGCCGCCGCTGGGCTGGTGCATCATGATCCGGGTGTTGGGGAGGCTGAATCGCTGACCCTTGGCCCCACCCGCCAGAAGAATGCACCCGAATGAGGCCGCCAGCCCCATGCAGAAGGTGCTCACCTTGGGCTTGATGTACTGCATGGTGTCGTAGATGGCCAGGCCCGCGGACACCGACCCGCCGGGGCTGTTGATGTACACGTTGATGTCGCGCTCCGGATCCTCGCTCTCCAGATAGAGCATCTGGGCCATCACCAGGTTGGCGATCTGGTCATCGATGGCGGTGCCGATGAAGATGATCCGGTCCTGCAGCAGCCTGGAGTAGATGTCGAAGGCGCGTTCGCCCCGGCTGGTGGTCTGAACGACCATCGGAATGAGGGCCATGCCTTCCTCCTGGGTAGCGGGTCACTCGGGGCCATCCCCGTCCCCGCCGAGTATACCCAGCCTCTGGGAATCAATTCCCTTCGGGCGGCTTGTCCTCCTCACCTCGGGCCAGCCGCAGCACCAGCTCCCTAGCCCTCCCGCGGAGCAGCTCGCGGCGCAGAGGGTCGCGCAGCCGACGCCGTTCGTCCCGCGAGGCTTTGCGCGGGAGGACCGACGCCTCCGCCTGATCCAGCTCCTCCTCAGCCACCGAGAGGCCCTCCAGGGAGGCCACTTCGGTCAGCGCCAGGTCAAGTCGCACCCGCTCCACCGCTGCCTGGCGGCGCTCTCCCCGAAGTTGCTCCAGCGTCTTGCCCTGGGCGGAGGCCAGCGCCTCCAGCGACAACCCCGACTCCCGTAGGCTCCTGTCCATCTCACCGAGCTGGCGGTCGATCTCTGCCTGGACCATCACCTCAGGCACGTCCACGCGGGTTACGGCCAGCAGCTCCTCCAGCGCCTTCTGGTCCTGGTCGCGCTCGGCATCCATGGCGAACTGGGCGGTCATCTGCTCGCGCACGTACTGGCGGAGCTCCTCCAGGGTCTCTCCCCGGCCCACGATCGAGGCCAGGTTGTCATCCAGGGGCGGCAGCTCCTTGGCCTGGATACGGGTCACCGCCGCCGTGATGGTCACCAGCTCTCCCTGGAGCTCCGGACGGCTGTAGTCGTCCGGAAGGGTGAGAGTGATCTCCACTGGGTCACCGCCCACCTCCGACCCCAGCAGCTGCTCCCGCATGCCGGGGAGCAGGTCGCCGCGCTCCAGGTCCAGCACCTGCACCTGATCCGGCGTCCCCACCACCTCCTCCCCGTGATGCATGGTGAGGCGCGCGGTGACGACGTCCCCGGGCCCGACCGGCCGCCCCTCGACATCCCCCACTTGGGCGTACCGCTGGCGCAGCTCCTCGAGCGTGGAGTCGACCTCCGCTTCCTCCACGGGCCTCACCTCGCGAGGAACTCGAATGGCGCGGTAATCGCCCAGCGTCACCGGGGGGCGGGCGACGAATGATGCGATGAAGCGAACCGGCTCGCCTCGCTCCAGGGTCACCTCGCTCACCTTGGGGGCCGTCACCGGCTCCAGCTCCTCCTGGCGCAGGGCTCGCTGATACAGGGGCGTCAGCACCTGCTCGATAGCCTCCTCCCGGACGGCGGGCCAGCCGACCACTCGCTCCACCACGGCCTGGGGTGCCTTGCCGGGCCGAAAGCCCGGAATCCGCACCTGACGGGCCAGCTGGGGAATGGCCCTGGCGATGGCCGCGTCGGCCTCCGCCGCCGGAGCCTGAACGGTGAGCCTCACCTCAGAATCAGGCAGGCGCTCCACGCCCACCTCCAGCAGGGTATCGCCTGAAGATGAATCTGCCATCTGCCTCCGACCGCTCTCCCCGTGGTGCGCGGACCGAGGCTCGAACTCGGACGGGTCGCCCCACGGGGTTCTAAGCCCCGCGCGTCTACCAATTCCGCCATCCGCGCCGACCGGTTGCGGGGCCGCCGCAGCGCGTGGCCGAGTATAGCCGCTCGCGACCCTTTCGACTGGCCCAACTGGCGCCCGCACGCGCTGCTCCGGCGAGCTAGGATGACCGCGGGGCGAAGGTCTGGGAACCGAGGCCAGCGGAGTCCCCTCAGGAGGGTCTGCAAGTGGAGATGGCAGGACCGGCGCAGCAGAGTCGGCTCACGGCACCTGAGCTGGTGGCGAAGATAGAACAGAAGGCCCTTCAGTTCTCC
This sequence comes from bacterium, assembly GCA_021827985.1. GTDB lineage: Bacteria > Chloroflexota > Dormibacteria > Aeolococcales > Bog-877 > JAJYXT01. The sequence continues at coordinate 14,835 of JAKATL010000041.1, read as the reverse complement.
GCCCTGCTGCGCGAGCTCGACAACCACCCGGTGGCCCTGGATGACCGCCTCCGGATGGAACTCGACGACGTCCTGGACCAGGTGGAGTGCCGGATCGCGGCCACCAAGGCCCTGGGGCGCGCCCTGCCCGAGTCGGCCTGAGGGGCGGAGCTACAATCACCCTCTCAGGGCGCCCATAGCTCAGTCCGGATAGAGCACCAGACTACGGATCTGGGTTTGCGGGGGTTCAAATCCCTCTGGGCGCACCACCCGAGTTCAAATCAATTGAGAAAAGCAGCGCCAGACTCTCTTGCAGTCCGGCGCAAGGCGGGTGTAAACTCGCGGTGTCAAGCGCTGTTTAACAGCGCTTCCTTCACTCAAAGCGCTGGGGATGGCATTGAACACGAGGGATCTCCCTTCACCCCGACCACTGAGCTCTCTAGCCCAGGACTTCCTCGCTGACTGCAGAGCTAGGGGGCTCTCTCTGCGAACAGTTGACTGGTACGACGCGACCCTCAGCCGCCAGTTCCTGCCCTGGTGCGCCGACGAGGGCGTGACCAACCCCGGTGACCTCACGCCCCAGGTCGTGGGGCGCTTCACCGCCCGTCTGATTGAGCGAAAGGGAGCACGCGGACCTCTAAGCCGCTCGACCGTGCGCTCCTACGTCAGAGCGGTTCGGGTGTTTCTGTCGTGGGCCCAGACTCCGGAGGGAGGCGCCGCTGACGTCGGCGCCAGCCCCAGGCTCCCTCGACCCGAGCAGAAGGTGCTGGACGTCCTCACCCGCGAGGAAATCCAAACGATGGAGCACGCCGCCAAGACCGAGCGCGACAAGCTCATCGTTCGTGTCCTTGCGGACTGTGGGCTCCGGCTCGGCGAGGTGCTCTCCCTGCGCGTCGAAGACCTCTGGGAGCCAAGGCGCGCCGAGTTCGCCCTCAAGGTTCGCGGCAAGGGTAGCCGCGACAGGATGGTGCCTCTGGCGCCTGCCCTTTATCGCCGCCTGCGCCGCTACCTGGGGGCTCGCGGAGCTGACCGCCACGAGCCCATCTTCGTTGCTTTGCGCAAGGGAGCCGACGGCGCATACGGGCCGCTTACCAAGAGCGGCCTGGAGCAGGCCATCAGGGCGATCGCCCGCGAAGCGGGAATTGAGAAGCGTGTCTATCCCCACATCTTCCGGCACAGCTTCGCCACCGAGTGGCTGCGTCGCGGAGGCAACATCATCAGCCTGCAGCGGATCCTGGGCCATGCTGACCTGACCATGATCCAAGGGGTGTACAGCCACCTCGACACCTCCGACGACTACCAGGCCGCGATGCGAGTCCTCCTGGGCCACGAGTAGGCGACTGACCGGAGCTTCGCGCCGCCGAGTGAACTAGCTGCGAGCCGGTACGAAGTTCGAACTGTCCGGCCCCCGTTCCGTTGCCGCTATCGCCGCTGCCCGGGTTGCGCAGGCAGGATCGAATCCACAGCAGCGAGTGGGGGGACGGATGCCAGGGCCAGGGCTATCCTCCGGAGCGTCCGCGGAGCGATCGGCCTTCCCGAGAGCGCCGCCCGCACAGTCGGAGCGCTGAGCCCCGCGGCCCGTGACAACTCGGCCTGACCCCAAGCGCGGCGCGCGAGCTCGATTCGCAGCCGATCCGAGGCCAGCGTGACGCTCACGGCCGGATGCTCTGGTCGCCGCCGGGATGCAACGGTGCCCCAGCGTCCAGGAGTCCGGGACTGGATCTGCGGGATCTCACGCAGCCGTCAGACCCCCGGTCGGTTGATCCGAAGCGTCGTGAGCCGACCATGTCGACCCTCTGGCGCTTCTTCCGGCCTACGATGTCGGTGAAGGTCTCACCTCGCCGCTCCGGGTAGTCGGAGACTCCTGGCACGGTGCGCCGCAGCGCGGCTCCCACGCCGTGGGCGCTGCCCAGAGCGGCCACGCTGGAGGCGTAGCCCACCAGCCCCCGGATGATCCGCAGTTCGTCCGCCGAGCGGACCATGTCCCGCACCAGCGGAGACGTGGGCGAGCCGATTTCGGCCTCCCGGATCACCTCCCACCGTGGAGCCTCGGGCCAGCGGGCACGGTTGGAGTCCGATGTGCGAACCCGGAGCGAGAGCCACTGGGTCGCGTAGCGCCACAGCTGCTGGCGAGCCGCCAGCGCCTCGGCCGGGGTGGGGCATCCCAGTGAGACCAGGGAGCGGCGGCGGAATTGGAACTCCACCCGCCAGACCGGCTGGCCCCGGTCCCAGTCCTTCCAGATCGCCTTGGGCCACTCGGACCCTCGCACCCGGAGCTCGAGGGTCTTGTCGTAGCAGCGGGCCATGAGGTCACCACCACCGAAGACGAAGCCGCTCGGACGGCGGCCCCGGAGATGGGCCTGGTCCTGTGCCGGCATCGAGTAGGCCCGCCGGCGCACCCCCCGGCAATGGAAGCGGTCGAAGTCCTCAATGAGGGGCGACCAGCCTTGGAGATCGGAGTAGAGATCAACGCGGGAGGCAGCGAGCTGGGGCTCGCTCCGCGTCACATTTGTGGCCAGCCACTTTGAGATCTCGGCCACCGCCTGGTCCGCCCCGCGGGAGTGGAGGTAGGCGGAGTGGGTCTGTATGAAGACCGGCGGGAAGGGGGACGGGGCCCCGATCGCCACCTCTATGTTGGGCGAGCTGGCCCAGAACGGGTAGCTGCGCCAGCCGTGCGGTCGGAGGGCCACCGAGAGCGACTGCTCCACCCAGGTGACCACCTGGAGCTCCTTCGAGGACTGCGCCTCCCGCTTCAGCGCCTCCAGGAAGACCAGGAGCCCCTCCTGGAGCTCCCCCCGGACCGAGAAGTGGAGCGTGTCCACCCCCGAGCTGAGGACCTTGAGACCACCCATCACGAGGGAACCGGAGGGTCGTCTGAACTCGGACATGTATTTTCCCACCACTGTGAGACAGGCACTAGTGGTGGGAGCTAGGCGCTGCCGGACCACCGCGCGAGGAGCAGCTGGCGGCTCTCCTCCGGGGAGCAGTCCACCGCCTGGAACTCCTCCATGGTCTCCTCCTGCCAGATCGCCCTTCCAGGGTGGGGCGGCAGCAGGGCGGCCCGGTCGCTGTCCAGGAGGATGTAGCTGTTCACGGCGGCCCCGACCCGGAAGGCCACCGTTCCCTGGAGGTTGGCCTTCAGCTGCCCCGGCACCGCCTCGGCGTCCGGGCGCTGGGTGCAGCAGACGAGGTGGACCCCCACCGACCTCCCCAGCCTGGCGATCTCCCCGAGCCGCCCGCTGGCCGCCTGCTGGGCGGCTCGAGCGGCCCGGTCGTCGCCCAGGTCGCGGCAGGTGAGCTCCGCCACCTCGTCCACCACGACCAACAGCCGGGGGCAGCTGGGCGGGGCAGCCGCCCTCTCCAGCGAAGCGGCCTCCCGCACCTCCCGGAGCCGCCGGTCCAGCTCCTGCCGGACCCGCTCCAGGGTCTCCGCCGCCGCCAGGAGGCTGTCCGCCAGGGGATAGACGGAGTGTGGGAGGTAGCTGAAGTGGGCGAGCTCCACCCCACCCTTGAGGTCGATTAGGGCCAGCTGGAGGTCCTCCGGTCCGTGCTCCCGGCAGAGGAAGGTGAGTGCCTGGCGGAGGAAGACGCTCTTGCCCCCTCCGGTCATCCCGCCCACCAGGAGGTGGGGGCAGGAGTCCAGGTCCACCCAGAGAGCTCCCCTCCTCCCCCTCCCGAGGCCGATGAGGAACCTCCCCGGCGGACGGGGTGAGCTGTACATCTCCTGGTATGAGAGGTGCTCTGGGATTCTGTGCCGAAGCATCTCGGTCACAAGGACCCCGGGCTCCTCCCAGACCCGGAGCGAGCACTCACACCTCGCCTCCAGGGACTCCTGCCGCTGCAGGACGTCCCGCAGAGTCACCCCGGGTGGCATCCGCCAGCGCAGGGTCACGTTGCGCCCCAGCCACCGAGCGCTGAGCCGGACCCTTGGCGCCACCGCCCGGCCCCTCTGGTCCACCCCAATGAGGCCGCACTCCACCATTGCCCGGCGCAGCCTGGCCGCCGGGGACCAGCGCCTCTGATGCGTCGTCAGGAGCGCCGTGGCCGAGGCCGTGATGAGGGTCGCCCACGATGAGACGGCCTCTCCCCAGTGCAGCTCGGAGAAGGCGATCGGGGCTCCCACCAGGACCCAGGCGGTCGGCTGCCGCAGGAGCCACCCCAGTGCGGCGCCCGGGTCCCAGCGTGACCTCGGGCCGGCCAGGTACCTGCCACCCATCAGAGTGAGGAGACCGCCGGGGCCGGGTGTCCGGCGCGCGGCGGCGAGTTGGGGCTCTGCCCCGCCAGGAAGCCGGAGATGAGCCAGATGGCGAAGAGCAGCGCCACGAGGACCCAGCAGCCTGTTCGTCCCCCGGGGCTCCCCCCGATGAGCGAGCGGAGGACCACCAGCACCACCATGACGCTGAAGAGGACGGCGGCCGCCCCCACCAAGAAGGTGAGGACGGCCCCCAGGATGCCTGTCACTTCCGGGCCCTTGCCCGGGTCTCAGTAGTGCCCTCCTTCCGGGGCGGCGAGAGGTAGGTGATCTGGTCCGCCACCACGACCAGCCTGAGCTGGCCTCCCCTCTCCTTGCCGTCCGGGTTGTAGAAGGTGCCCCGGAGGCGGCCCGTCACCGCCACCCTCGAGCCCGTGCCGTTGAAGCGCACCAGGTTCCTGGCCTGGACTCCCCAGGTCTCCACCCGGACCCAGTCCGGCTCCTGGGTGCGGTCCCGCCGGCGCACCGCGCAAAGGAAGCTCGCCTTCACCTGGGGCTCCGGCTTCCCCGCCGCAATAGACTCCTGGACCCGAACGTCTGAGGCGACCAGACCGAGCAGCTCGACATGGCTCATCGCCCCGCCTTCCGCTCTCCCACGTGCCGCTCAGGGCACACCCAGCCCTCCGGCGGGCGTCCTCCGGGCATCATCGCCCACCAGGGCAGCTGGCACCTCTCCCGGCTGCCGTCGTCTTCCTCCTCATGCTTGTCGGCTCGTGGTCTCCGCAGGTCCTTGGACATCTCCCACCTCCTGTGCTGGCTGGTACTCCGGCCCATGTGGACCGGTCCAGGTTAGCAGGTCCGCCAAGGATGTCAAGAGGTGGCGCGTACCACTTTTCTGAACCGCGGGGAGGTACCTGGAAGGAGACCGACCCCAAGGAGCCGGAGGTCAGGGGATGGGTCTCAGAACCCCTCTTGTACCTGGGGGAAGACCAGGGTCGTCGAGTCGCCGGGCAGGTGGCTCTCGATCACCGCCACCACCTGCTCCTGCTCCCGCATCACGCGGTAAAGCTGCAGCACCGGCACCCCGTCCGGCAGCGCCAGCAGCGCCTTCAGGTGGGGCGTGAGCATGGAGGACTCCACCACGCCCTCCCCCTCCTCTCCGGGCAGCCCCTTGAACTTGAGGAGGTCTGGCAGCCAAAAGCCGCTCAGCTCCTCCTCCCGGATCTTGGCCTTCTCCTCCGCCACTGGGTGCAGCCACACCCGGGCCAGGATCGGGGCCCCGGTGACGTCGATCCCGGTCCCCTCCTGGACCTGCACCACCGTGCCCGGGGCCCCCTGAAGTACCTCCGCCACCTAGGGGCTGGCCGGCGTCCTCCGAGTCAGATCCCCCGCCACCCCCTGGACCTTGAAGACCCTTTCGGTGGATCGCTGAAATGTCGGCTCCTCCACCGGCCCGATCAGTTGCCTGGCGGTGGCCACGGCCCGGCCTCCACCCTATGCGGATCAACCTCTGCTTGCAGATGACCCTCCGTCACCAAAGGTGACAGCTCTGACCCCACGCATTGCAAGCTCCAACGGAAGCACCGGCCGGTTCACACTCTCTGATCGCCGGTCTCCAGCAGAACGCGTTAAGCCCGCAACCTTCGGTCGCCGACGGACCTGCCCCACCAACCCGAAGTACTCATCCCCATCGGAATCTGCTCCTGCAGCACTATCGTCGCTCTCGTCGCCCCTCTCCGAAAGAACTCCAACAACCCTTTCCATAAGGGAAGCGACCACGTCGAGGGACAAATTAGCTTCTGCTAGAACCCCCTGCCGAGCATAGACGCTAGGTGTAGGATATTGCCAGACGATCAGGGTGTGGCCCAGGTACGGAAATATGCCGAAGCACAACTCACGGGCACGAAGCACCGCTGGACTCACTCTCGCGTCACTGCGACCATACCATGCTGCTGGATTGAGAAACGTAGTTTGAAACAAAGTCGGAGCAAATATGGGCTCCACCGACGACTCACCGAGTCCGATGCTCACCCAACGAGTTGTTCCAAAGCGCCTTGTAGTCAATCGCTCGTAGCGGTCCCCCTCCAGCATGTCCCAATCCAGGCTCCAAGAGTCCAAGAGTGCTTGCCGCAACTCGCGATTTAGGCCGCTCAGCAAGCGTTCGCTATATCTCTGAATGGGATACGCAACGAATTGCCCGGACTCAGCAGTACACGCGTATCTTCCAACTACTGCGCCCGGGACAACTCCGACAACGAAATTCGCAATCGGACCAGGTGGGTACATCTTCGTCCGTTGGCCGCCGGCCAGAAAGAGAGTCCTGCCACACAGGTACGTCGTTTGCTCAATTCGCAGCCACTCAACCTGCGACCCACTTTTCAGTCGCAACATAGACTCGCGATAGAAATAGCGCGGCGTGGTGGACCAATTGCTTGCTGCCGATAGAACAGCCTTTCCAACGCGAGCAGCCAGTCCTTCGCGTGTAGGTGGCAGCGCTAGGCCACCCCCCGGGTCCTTGAAGTAGCCGAAGTGTACCACTTGCTCTCGCCCGGCCCACTGACGTGCAACGCAGGTCTCATACACCTCCAACGCATCAGTGCAATCCTCGTCGACGCCGTCCCAAACTGGAACCGGAAACTCGAAGTCAAGTGCAAGCGACCTAGCGGATCCGGTGCCTTTATCAACTGCGGGGCTGGTCCGAACGCTGCCGACGGGGAACTGTACGGTGTCTGACGGCTGCTGCTGATCCAACAAAGAACCGAGTCGGTTCGCTGCTGGCGTAGTTTCGCGAACGCCCGTGCCAACGGCATTCGTCGACGCGTCTAGCTGTCCCGCTCCACAAAACCCACAGAATCGTGCACCGGGTGGGATGACGCGCTGGCATCTAGAGCACTTCATGACCGTCTCAAATAGGTCACTGTGGAAGAAGATACATTTTCCAAGTTGCTTGACTTGACCAACGCTGCGATAAGGAGAATGCCGGGGAGCACCCCGAACAGAATGGTTCCCACGAAGGCGGGGACAAACAGGCTTCGTCGGGCCCGATGGTACTGGGCGCTTCTGAGGGCTCTTGGCACAGTAATCAAGCATGGCCACCACAGAATGGCCGTAATCAGCAGAAGAAGCACCGCTCCCAACCCCAAGCGCAGAAATGCCACAGCGTCGAACGCCAAGACAACCCAAGCAGCCGCTCGCACTAGCCGCAGAAAAGTTCGCACATCGGGCGCGGTCGAGGACAGTGGGTCTCGGTACTGCAAGAACGCAAACTTTTCTCCGGCAGCGGGAGGCTGCGCAGACCCGACAGGTTCTACTCGCTCGGCGTCAAGGGTGACCCCACAAGTTTCGCAGTACTTCGTACCCGGCCGAGCGCGGGCCCCGCATCCTGGACAGTTCAGGCTGGACGATTCAGCCGGGTCATCAGCGTCGCTCACTTTTGGTCCCTCCTGTTCTTAGTCGGGTTCTCGGGGAACTCACAATCGCACGACACAGTGGTCGCCTCACCTTCGGAGAGACTGCGGACGAGAAGGGCGGAATCATGAGGCCCTCCCTGCCGACACCTGACCTGCCTGATCCACACGCGACCACTGTAGTCAACCGAGTCAGCCCAGCAGCATCTGCTTGTGCGGAGCACCCGCAGTGGGATGGCGACGCGGCCAGGTACGCTGTGGCCATCTCTCTTGACGTCCACACGGGTAGCTAGACGGGCCGTACGCACGACGCGCTCGCTTCGGAAGAAACATTGAAACCGATAGTCAGTTGCGGCGGGTTCACGCGACGGCCGCATAGTAGAGACAGGCACTGACTCGCGCTCCTGTACGACCCGTGCCGGGGGGCCGCGCTACTTGCGCCCCTTCTGTGGCATGTACTGATTCTCGTTCCCAGGAACCCCCGGTGCCGAGGGGTTCCGCCCAGACTAGCCAGAGTCACGAGTGAGCACGCAAAGCACACCCCGATCCGCTCGGTAGATGAGCGAACTGGGCTTCCAGCCCGTGCGATCGCCTGGGTGAGAGATCAGCTTGGCACTTCATCGCTACAGCCAGTTCCCGGGACCGATCACGGCGTGCGAACCGAAGCGTCACCGCCACCGTCACGTTCCCGTCAACGCCTGCCCTGTGCTGTCCACCGCTACACAGAAGCTGGCGGAAGCGCACGACACCCTAATGAGGAAACCACCCAGGTTGGTACTTTGACTATATGGGTCAATGCTGACCGGGCTGGACCAGGAGCTGCCGTTCCAGCTCAGAGCGTTCCCGCTGCCGTCCACGGCCACGCAGAAGCTCGAGGTCGGGCAGGCGACCGAAGACAGTCCGCTGGAGTCAATGCTGACCGGGCTGGACCAGGAGCTGCCGTTCCAACTCAGAGCGTTCCCGCTGGCGTCCACGGCCACGCAGAAGCTCGAGGTCGGGCAGGCTACCGAAGACAATCCGCTGGAGTCGATGCTAGCGGGGCCGGACCACGAACTGCCATTCCAGGTAAGAGCGTGGCCCGACTCGTCGACGGCCACACAGAAGCTAGACGAAGTGCAGGCTACCGAACCCAGATATCCGTTAGAGTCGATGAAATCTGGCGCCGACCAAAGACTCCCGTTCCAGTCGACGGCATTCCCATTACCGTCTACGGCCATGCAAAAACTTGTCGATGCGCAGGAGACCGCCAAGATGGGGTTGAGTTGATCAATATCGTGGAGGATGGACCAGCTGCTGCCATTCCAGACGGTGGCGTCACCGTAGGCGTCGACCGCTACGCAGAGGGTTGGCGACGGGCAAGACACACCCGAGAGATTCCGAGTTGAGTCAATGGACTGGGGGCTCGACCACCCGCTCCCGTCCCACGTCAGCGCATTGCCAGACTGGTCAACGGCCGCGCAGAAGGTGGCCGTCGGGCACGAGACTCCCGGCAGAACGCCCGGCGCCGGATCAATCAGCCGAGGCGTTGTCCAACTGGTGCCACTCCACATCGTTGCTTCGCTCCCGACGACCGCCACACATAGCGCAGAGGTGGGGCAAGCGACAGCACCAGTCGGCGACGAGTAGGCCCCGGATGACGCCACCACTTGAATTGGCGACCACGTCGACCCGTCCCACTCAGAATTGGCAGCTCCATCCGGCCCCGTCGAGTTCACGATCGCCTGACACTCTGTAGCCGTGCTGCACGATACACCCAGCACGAGGCCGTAGACCAGTTGTCCTCCCGGATTGAGTTGGCTTGGGGAAGACCAGGAACCGCTACTCCAGGTGGAGGCGCTAACAGGACTCAAGGCCAGAACGGGTGGTGGGGCCGCGGCACTGATTGGATCGGACGTGTCGGCCTCGACAACCCCACAAAAGGCGCTAGAGGAGCACGAGACCTGGATGCCGTCCAAGAAGCCACCGAGTACGGGTAACGTGGTCTGCTGAGGGACACTCCAAGTGGATCCGTCCCAGGTGACGTCCTGACCATCGCCATCTACCACCATGCAGAAGGATGCGGAGGGACAAGAGACGGACGCGGCATTGTCCGTGAATGTAAGGCCCACATCTGTGGCAGCCGACCACGTTGTGCCATTCCACAAGAACAGAGATCCGTCAGAGGCGTCCACCGCGGCACAGAAGAGCGCCGTCGGGCAGGAGACTGAAGTTAGGTCACCACCTGTTCCGGTGGAAGGGCTAAAGGGATCAATGCTCTGGGGGCTGGACCAGCTATTGCCGTTCCACGTGAGCGCGTCGCCAGAGGTGTCAACGGCGACGCAAGAGGTAGCCGAAGGGCAGGAGACCGAACTCAGACCCCCATTAGGGTCGATGATCCGGAGACTGAGCCAGCTGCTACCGTTCCAGGTCAGCGCACGGCCGGCTTGATCCACAGCCATGCAGAAGGATGCGGATGGGCAAGATACGGAGGTAAGGGTGGCAATGCCTCCGTCTGGATCAATGCTCTGCGGAGTCGACCACGTGAGTCCGCTGATAGGTGCCGGAGCCACCGACAAGGTTAGCTGGGCAACGGCAGTCGCTCCAGCGCTGTCAGTCACAGTGATCGAAAAGGCGTTGGTACCCACAGTCGTGGGTGTGCCAGAGAGGACACCCGTGCTGCTGTCGAGACTGAGGCCTGAGGGCAGGGAGCCTGAGGTCACTGCCCACGAGTAGGGAAGAATGCCTCCGGACGCTTGCAAGGTGAAGTTATACGCTGTCCCCACTACGGCGGAGGGCAGTGGACTCGTCGTAGAGATGGATAGAGGTCCAGGCAGCACCTGCAGCGCCAGGTTCGCCAGAGCCGTCGTCGGCACACCGGAGCTGTCAGTGACTGCAATCTGTATGGTCACGCTCGATCCAGCCGCGCTCTGAGGCGGAGTGCCGGCCAGCACCCCACCAGATGAGAGACTCAGCCAGCTCGGCGGTGAGGAGCCTGTGGCGAATGCCCAGGTGTAGGGAGCTGTCCCCCCGTCAGCAGCGAGAGTGGCCGAGTACACCACCCCAACTTGTGCCGCAGGGAGTGAGGTGGTCGTCACCTCCACCGCATGGGCCAGAGTGATGGTCAGGTCCAGGATCTGCGCCGAGTCATCCACGTTCACGGCGCCGTCTAGGAGGTCGATCGTGAACCCCACGCTGGCTGTGAAGTTCAGCCCCAGGGACCAGACCGGTGCTTGGGACTGGAAGGTGACTTGAAGGGAAACTCCGCCTTCCAGGTAGGGTCCCACGGTGGAGACTCCTGGTACATAGTCCACCGCCAGCAGGAACTGGAGGTCCAACCCCCCCGAGACGGTTGCGGATCCCGACGACGGGGAAGGAGGCGCCATCACCTCGGCACACAGCGGGGTGCCCGCGGGGATAGGTGGATCGCACCCGCTGGAGCCAGTGGGAGAGAAGCCGGTTGAGGTGCTGAAGGTGAACCCCACCTGCCGGTAGGCGGCCTGGGTGATGGTCGAGGTGGCCGTGACGCTCGCCGAGACCGAGAAGACGGCGCTCACCGAGTAGGTCGGCGTGAGGGTGAAGACGATCGGGCCCACGTCGATGGGGATCTCCGTGCCGATCGGGGTGGTGGGGACAATGGGCACGGTCGCCGAGCATCCTGCCGAAGTTGAGGCGGTGACATTCACGGTGTACCCCTCATCAAGACGCAGAGAGGCCGACGCGGAGAAAGTGTTGGGCCACATCCAGCCGGGGTTCGGAAAGGAAGGAGTGACCTGGAACTGGTCAATTTTGGCAGTTAGGTCAACCGACCCTCCCGCGCTGCAAGCAGCGCTGGCGCTTTCGTCGGGGTTCACGTCCCCGTTCTGCCCTGGGGTCTGCTGCGGTGCTGCCCGCAGCTGGGCCGAACTCGCACTGGAGGCCAGGTAGCTGGTGGCCGTCCCCTGGTAGCCGAAGCTGCCCTGCGGGAGTGCATCGCTGAGGGTGGCCGGCACGGTTGTCAGCGTGCTGCCCCCGCTGGACACCCCGGTCACCAGCGCCAGCAGCCCGTAGGGGGTGAGCGCAGTCACCCCGCTGTTGACTATGTCCCCCGGCACCAGAGCTGCCAGCTGGGAGTCGGAGCCGGAGAAGGTCAGGCTGGACTCCCCAGCCCCCACACCGGTGAGGAGCGACATCGACTGGGAGTTGAGCGGCACCGTGTTGGAGGGGATGACGTCGGTGCCGGACTCGTACCCGGCCACGTCCACCACCACGTCCGTGCTGCCCTGGTCGTTGTACAGGGAGATCTGGCCCCCGCTCCCCAGAGCCACCACCACCGCGTTGGCGATCGTCTGCCCTGGGCTCCAGTTCAGGTCGGAGGCCAGCGGCTGGGGCGCCCCCGCGGGCCAGACCGTGAGGTAGGAGGGGGCGGTGGTGTCCGTCACCGTCACGTTCAGCACCACCGCCACCGGCGGGGTCGGCGTGTCCTCCGCCGCCACCCCGCCCAGACCCGCCACCTGGATGGTGAGGGTCCCACCCGGCCCCAGGGTCTTACCCAGGCACTGGTCAGCCCCACCCGAGAGGCCGGAGGGGTTGCCCGCCCTCGTGTCGCAGATCCGCTGCGGTGGCCCACCGGTGAAGTACGAACCCGGGGTCCCCGCCTGGCTGCCGTTGGTGAACCAGCCCCCCACGTCCACCACCAGGTCCGCCTGGCCCTGGTCGTTGTAGAAGCTCACCTCCCCCCCAGTCCCCACCGGGATGATCACCCGGTTGGGAACGGTCTGCCCTCCCGACCAGTTCAGGTTCGAGGCCAGCGGCTGGGGCGCCCCCGCGGGCCACACCGTGAGGTAGGAGGGGGCGGTGGTGTCGGTCACCGTCACGTTCAGCACCACCGCCGAGACCCCGCTGCTGGGCACCCCCCCGCTGGTCTGCCCTGATGGATTGGTCCCCGATACCTGGATGGTGAGGCTCCCTCCAGGCCCCAGGGTCTTCCCCTCGCACTGTGATAGGTTCAGCCCGGAGAGGTTGGAGGGGTTGTTCGCCCTCGTGTCGCAGATCCGGTACGGGGTCAGCCCCGTGAACAGCCCGGACTGCCCGGTGGGGCTGGGCAGCACGTACCCCTCCACGTCCACCACCAGGTCCGCCTGGCCCTGGTCGTTGTAGAAGCTCACGTCCCCACCCGTGCCCACCGCCACCTCGCTCAGGTTGGGCACCGTCTCCCCACCCACCCAGTTGAGGGTCGAGGCCGTGGGCCGTGTGGCTCCCGCCGGCCAGACCGTGAGGTACGACGGGGCGGTGGTGTCCGTCACCGTCACGTTCAGCACCACCGCCGAGACCCCGCTGCTGAGCACCCCCCCGCTGGTCTGCCCTGATGGATTGGTCCCCGCCACCTGGATGGTGAGGCTCCCTCCAGGCCCCAGGGTCTTCCCCTCGCACTGTGATAGGTTCAGCCCGGAGAGGTTGGAGGGGTTGTTCGCCCTCGTGTCGCAGATCCGGTACGGGGTGAGCGGGAAGTACTGGCCCCCCGGGTGGCCCGGGGTCACCTGGTTGGAGGCGGTGGACGGCGGGCCGGTGCCGGCACTGTTGGTGGCGGTCACCGTGAAGCTCTCCGCCGTACCGTCGGGCAGCCCCCCGATCGTGGTCACCAGAGACGTGCCCAGGGCCTTCGCGGTCTCGCCTCCCGGGCTGGCGGTGACGGTGTAGGAGGTGATGGGGCTGCCCCCATCGCTGCTGGGAGCAGTCCAGCTCACTGTGGCCGATGCCTCTCCTGCCACCGCCGTGACCCCGCTCGGAGACCCCGGAGCGGTGAGCGTCTGCGCCAGCGCAGGCTCGCCGCCGGCCAGCGCTGCCAGCAGCGCACCGGCTGCCACCAGCCCCCCCAAGGCCCGCCACCGGTTCGATGGCAGGTGCAACTGGCCACTCATCGAGCACCGCCTCCGCCCAGCCCGGAATGGGAACGGACTCTAGCACCTGGCTCGTAAGCATGCAAGGCCTTCTCCTGTACTGAGGTGGAAGGACCTTGCTCGTGTGTCCACGGTGGGTACGGACGTCAGGTCCGTTTGCAAGCGCTGAGCCCGCCCCCGTTGGGAAGCACCGCAACTGGACTGGCCGTCGTTCGCGCAGAGCTATGAGCGAGGCAAGACTCAGAACGTGGAAAGTGGCCGCTCCACGACGACGCAGTCTCCGACCGAGGTGCCGTGTCTAATACGACTTGCAAGGTGGCTACGGAGCGACTTGGAGAAGTCTGTCTCTATATAGAGCCTGCACCACGCTAAAAGTGTAAAGCGTTGCTGAACAAGTATAACCTCATATCAGGCGCCGCTATTGAGATCAAACGGCGTCAAGATTTGGCAGCACCAGACTACGGATCTGGGTTTGCGGGGGTTCAAATCCCTCTGGGCGCACCATTCCAATTCGAATGAATTGGGAAAAGCAGCGACAGTCGCTAGCGCAACCGGGCGCCCAGTGAATTGAAAGCCAGAGAGGAGCACCAACTGCCTTGCGACGGCGCTTCCTTCGCCCAAAGCGGCACAGGCCAGGACGGACAAGCGCGAGATCACCTTTGCCCATCGCCGACCTCGCTCGCCCAGGACTTCGTTATTGACCGCGGCGCCCGGGGACTCTCAGTTGGAAGCTGACTGGTACAACCCCGCGCTCAGTGGCCAGTTGCCTGCCCGGGTGCAAGGATGGGGGCATCAGGGATCCTGGTGACTTCACCCCTGAGTCGCCCGACGCTTGCCCGCCGGTCTGATCGAACGCCAAGGACCAAGGAGCCACTGAGCCGTTCGGCGGTGCGCTCGTACGTCCAGGAGGTGCGGTTGTTCCCGGCGTGGGCGCAGGATCAGGAGGGGGGAATGGCGACGGTCGGCGTCGGCTCCGGACTGCCCCGGCCCGAGCAGCAAGTCTTGGTCGTGCTCACCCGCAGGGACACGAAGGCCTCGGGATCGCCAGGCAGCCGCGCGGCGCGGGGCATTGCTCCAGATCCCAGGGGACCGGAGTGCGAGTGGTGCTGCCCGTGTATGGCGATAGGGGATTCACCGCGGCCCGTCATGCACCTTGCCGGTGTTCACTCGTGGCGGTTGGCCGGCGCACGACCGGGGTTGGGAAGTGGTCCCCGGGAACATCCCGCAAGAGCCCGTACGTATGTGTTAGTCTGCAGTTGTGAACCTGACTGAGTAGGCCCGCCGCCAAGGGATCCACCCCCACACCGCGTACCGATGGTTTGAGAGCGGCACCCTGCCGGTGCCGGCGGAGCGGGTGGGGCCGCGCACCATCCTGGTGAACGTCGGCGCGGCCAGCGCGCTC
>JAKATL010000040.1 GCA_021827985.1 bacterium | reverse complement strand
GTACGGCCCTGGGCGCCAGGCCCAGGAACCGCTCCAGCTCCTCGGTGCGGAATCTCCGTTCCCGGCCCGGGCGCACCACCGGCACCCGGCCCTCGTCTGCCCAACGGCGCAACGTCACCGGGTGCACCCCCAGCACCTCCGCCGCCGCCTTGAGTCGCAGTAATGCCATGCCACCAAGTCTTACACATCACTCATGTTCGCTTAGCAAGACACACCACTGCTACAGACCCTGGGCGAAGATGATGAGGACCGCGTACGGGACCGCGAAAGCCCACCCCAGGAGCAGCCAGGGACGGTGGCCGTGGCGGTCGGAGAGCCGGCCCGCCAGCAGGTTCATCAGCGCCTTGACCGCTCCGAAGGCGGACACCAAGGAGACCGTGTACAGAAGGCCGGTGATCCCGAAGGCCGAGCGCGCCAGGGGCGGCGCCGCCACCCGCTCGACCCCGATGGTCATCCCGACCAGGAGGATGAGGACCGTGAAGACGGCGAACTGCCGCCAGTTGGCGCTGAGTCCCAGCCGAGGGGCGTTGCCAGGCAGTGGTCCCTCAAACAATCAAGTGATTGTTTGCAATTACGGGAGGAGGTGGTCTCCGGAGGGTCAGGTCGGGGGGCCAGCCCCCGCCTCATCGCCGAGCGCCACCGGCAGCCCGGCCCGGCGCCACTCGGGGAATCCCTCCTCGAGTCGCCGTGCCGCGAGCCCTCGCGAGCGGAGCTGGCGGACGGCCGCGGGGGCAAAGGCGCAGTACGGGCCCCGGCAGTACGCCACCAGCGGCCGTCCCTCTGGGAGCGGGAACCGATGAAGCTCCGAGAGCGGAACCGAAAGCGCCCCGGACACGTGCCCCTGGAGGTACTCCTCCCGCGGCCGGACGTCGATGATGGTGACCTGGCCCGCAGCCTGGAGTTGCAGAAGCTCGCGGCGGCTCACCACCTCCAGCGCATCCAGCTCCCCCAAATAGGCGGAGGCCAGGCGGGCGAAGTCGGCCCTCAGAGCGGCGGCGACATCGCGGAGGGAAACCCACAGCTCCTCCACCTCGGGGCCTGCCAAACGGTAGAGGACCCGGGCCCCCTGGCGTCGGCGGGACACCAGGCCGGCCCGGTGCAGCGCCCGGAGGTGGTGCGAGGTGTTGGCCACGGATTGCTGGAGTTCCTGGGCCACCTGCTCGACCATGCGCTCGCCCTGGGCCAGGACGTCGATGATCTCGGCGCGCCGGCCGGCGGCCAGGGCCGCGGCCACCTCGGAGATGGCGTCAAAGAGGGCCGCCTTGGCCAGGTGCGAGTGCTCCTCCATGGTGTCGTGAGCTTATCCCTCACGCGGTCGCCGGCTGGCCCTGGCCCCCGTGGGGCGCGAGTTCGGACTGGTAGAATTAGGCGTGGTCTCCGCTGGGTCTGACGCCCTTTCCAGGCAGCGTCGCGACCCGTGGGCGGCGCCCCAAGTGGCCGGCCCGTTGTCCCTCAAGGAGGGAAGGTGACAGATCCCGAGAATCCCGAGAGCGAACTTTGGCTGCCCATCGAGCCGGCCCCAGGGGCGGCGGGGGAGCCTCCACGGCCGCCTCGCCGAGGCGGCCGGAGAACGCGACCAAGCTCGGACGGAGATGGGTACTCGGCCGACCAGATCCAGGTGCTGGAGGGGCTGGAGCCGGTCCGGAGGCGCCCGGGCATGTACATCGGTGACACCGACGTGGCCGGGCTCCACCACCTGGTGTACGAGATCATCGACAACAGCGTCGACGAGGCGCTGGCCGGGGAGTGCAACGAGATCGAGGTGACACTGGCGGCAGACGGGTCCTGCCAGGTCGTGGACAACGGCCGGGGCATCCCGGTCGACATCCACCAGCAGACCGGCCGTCCAGCCCTCGAGGTGGTGATGACCAAGCTGCACGCCGGCGGGAAGTTCGGGGGAGGCGGCTACAAGGTCTCCGGGGGCCTGCACGGCGTGGGCCTGTCGGTGGTGAACGCCCTCTCCGAGCGGGTCCAGGTCGAAGTTTACCGGGATGGCAGGGTCCACCACCAGGAGTACCGCCGGGGGCTACCTGCGACAGAGCTGAAGTCGGAGCGTGACCCGGTCGAGGGGCGGCGGGGAACCATGGTCCGCTTCTGGCCCGATCCCCTCATCTTCAAGAACACCCTGGTGTTCCGGGCCGAGACCGTGGTCAACCGGCTCCGGGAGTTGGCCTTCCTCAACAAGCGGGTGCACTTCCGCCTGCTGGATGAACGCCAGCAGCCGGCCCAGGAGTCCAATTTCTACTTCGAGGGCGGGATCGAGGCCTTCGTGCGCTTCCTCAACCGTGGCCGGGGGGTGGTCCAGGGCCGGCCGATGTACGTGGAGCGGGAGGTCGAGGGCAACTCGGTGGAGCTTGCCGTGCAGTACAACGACACCTTCACCGAGCATGTCCTGGCCTACGCCAACAACATCAACACGGTGGAGGGGGGTAGCCACCTCACCGGATTCCGGGCGGCGCTCACCGCCAGCCTCAACCGCTATGCCCGCAGGGCCGGAATCCTCAAGGAGAACGACCAGAACCTCAGCGGGGAGGATGTCCGGGAGGGGCTGACCGCGGTGCTCTCGGTGAAGCTCCAGGAGCCCCAGTTCGAGGGCCAGACCAAGACCAAGCTGGGGAACTCGGAGATGGCCGGGCAGGTTTCCGCGGTGGTCAGCGAGGCCTTGGGCCAGTACCTGGAGGAGAACCCCGCGGACGCCAAGCGGATCGTGGAGAAGTCGCTGACCGCGGCCCGGGCCCGGGCCGCGGCGGTCCGGGCCCGGGAGCTGGTCCAGCGCAAGTCGCTGCTGGAGTCCGCCACCCTACCCGGCAAGCTGGCCGACTGCTCGGAGCGCGACCCCGACCTCTGCGAGATCTTCATCGTGGAGGGGGACTCCGCCGGCGGCACGGCCAAGGGGGGGAGGGACCGCCGCTACCAGGCGATCCTGCCGCTGAGAGGCAAGATCCTCAACGTGGAGAAGGCCCGGGAGGACAAGATCCTCCAGCACGAGGAGATCCGCAACCTGATCACCGCCCTGGGCACCGGGGTGGGGGAGCGCTTCGATCTCAGCAAGCTGCGCTACAACCGGGTGGTCCTCATGGCCGACGCCGATGAGGACGGCTCTCACATCCGCACGCTGCTGCTGACCTTCTTCTGGCGCCACCTCCAGTCGGTGATCCTGGACGGGCACCTCTTCATCGCCCAGCCACCCCTCTTCCGGGTCGAGCGGGGCAAGCAGTTGCGCTGGTGCTACAGCGAGGAGGAGTTCCGAGCCGCGGTCAAGGAGATGGGGGAGAAGGCCAAGGTGCAGCGCTACAAGGGGCTGGGGGAGATGACCGCAGAGCAGCTCTGGGACACCACCCTGGATCCCGAGAAGCGAGTCCTGCTCAAGGTCGAGGTCGAGGACGCGATCCGGGCCGACGACATCTTCGACCGCCTCATGGGGGTGGCGGTGGAGCCCCGCAAGCGCTTCATCCAGGCCCACGCCAAGACCGTGCGGAACCTGGACATTTGATCGCCGGGGAGCCGGTGGTGGCGGTGGACGCGATGGGCGGCGACCACGCCCCCCTGGAACTCGTGGAGGGCAGCCTCCTGGCGCTCTCGCGAGACCCGGGCCTAAATCTGACCCTGGTGGGGCAGGAGCCCGAGCTGGCGGCGGTCCTGGCCGGACGCTCGCTGCCCCGACTCCAGCTGGCGCCCTCGGAGGGGGCGATCCCCATGGGCGCCCACCCGGCCCAGGCGGTGAGGGCCCAGCCCCGCTCCAGCGTGGGCGTGGGCGTGGCCCTGGTCCACGATGGGCGGGCGGACGCCCTCTTCACCGCCGGCCACTCCGGGGCCGCCATGGCCGCCTCCCTGGTGGGGTTGGGTCGGATCCCCGGGATATCCCGCCCGGCGATCGCCACCCCTCTACCGGGCCCCCAGGGGGTCACCTGGCTGGTGGACGCCGGCGCCCAGGTGGACTGCAAGCCCGAGTGGCTCGCCCAGTTCGCCCAGCTGGGGAGCCGCTACGTGGAGCTGGTGGAGCGGAAGCCCAGGCCCAGGATCGGGCTGCTCAGCAACGGCACCGAGCCCACCAAGGGCAACCAGGTGGTTCAGGAGGCGCACCGGCTCCTGGGCGAGCTGGGGCTCAACTACTTGGGGCCGGTGGAGGGCACCCAGCTGCTCTCCGGGGAGCTCGACGTGGTGGTGTGTGACGGCTTTGTCGGCAATGTCGCCCTCAAGACCGCCGAGGGAGTGGCCGAGGAGGTGGTGGGAACCCTGCGCTCGGAGCTCACGAGGGGACCGCTGGCCAAGCTGGGCGCCCTCCTGCTGCTCCCGGGTCTGGGCCGGATGCGCCGCCGGCTGGACTGGCGGGCGGTGGGCGGGGCGCCCCTCCTGGGGGTCCGGGGGCTGATCTACATCGGGCATGGGCGTTCCGACCGGGCGGCGGTGGCGGCAGCGGTGGCGGCCGCGGCGCGGGCGGTGCGCTCGGGGGCGCTGGCCGGGATGACCGGGCTGCGCCGCGCTGAGCCCGCCCCGCTGGGGTCGTAGGGGAGGAAGTGATGGCTGAGGGCCAGGGAGGCGGCGCCGGCCAGCTCCGCGGGGTGGAGCTGGTCAGCGAGATGCGGGAGTCGTACCTCGTCTACGCCATGAGCGTGATCGTGGCCCGGGCCCTGCCCGACGTCCGGGATGGCCTCAAGCCGGTGCAGCGCCGGATCCTCTACGCCATGCAGGAGCAGGGGATGACCCCGGGCGCCTCGCACCAGAAGTGTGCCGCCATCGTCGGCGAGGTGCTGAAGAACTACCACCCCCACGGCGACATCTCGGTCTACGACACCCTGGTCCGGCTGGCCCAGCCCTGGGTGATGCGCTATCCCCTGGTCGATGGCCAGGGCAACTTCGGCTCCCCCGAGGGAGACCCGGCCGCCGCCTATCGGTACACGGAGGCGCGGATGGCTCCCATCGCCGCCGAGATGGTGGCCGACATCGACAAGCAGACCGTGGACTTCGTCGACAACTACTCGGCCACCAAGCAGGAGCCCGTGGTCCTGCCCTCCGCCCTGCCCAACCTCCTGGTCAACGGCGCGGCCGGGATCGCCGTGGGCATGGCGACCAGCATCCCGCCCCACAACCTCTCCGAGGTCTGCGACGGGCTGGTGCGGCTGATCGACAACCCCGAGGCCTCGACCGAGGAGCTGATGCGCCTCATCCCGGGACCCGACTTCCCGACCGGAGGCATCATCTACGGCAAGGACCTCCCCCAGGTGTACGGCACGGGCCACGGCCGGGTGGTCCAGCGAGCCCGGGTCACCTTCGAGGAGTCCAAGAGCGGGCGGGAGCAGATCATCGTCACTGAGCTCCCCTACCAGGTGAACCCCAGCCGGGTGCTCCAGACCATCGCCGAGCTGGTCAACGAGCGCAAGCTGGAGGGGATCGCCGACCTGCGCAACGAGACCGGGCGGCGGGAGGGCACCAGGCTGGTGATCGAGCTGAAGCGCGACGCCCGCCCCTACACCGTCCTGAACAACCTCTACAAGCACACCCAGCTGCAGTCCTCGTTCACCTGCATCCTGCTGGCCCTGGTGGATGGGCGGCCCCAGGTTCTCTCGCTGCGGTCCCTCCTCCAGCACTACCTGGAGCACCGCCGGGAGGTGGTGGAGCGGCGCACCCAGCACGAGCTGGAGCGGGCGCGCGAGCGGGCCCACATCGTGGAGGGGCTGCGGATCTGCCTGCAGAACCTGGACGAGGTGATCCGCCTGATCCGCGCCGCCCCGGACGAGGCCACCGCCCAGCGCCAGTTGGAGGAGCGCTTCGGGCTGACCGACCGCCAGAGCAAGGCGATCGTGGACATGCGCCTCGGCCGCCTCACCCGCCTGGAGCGGGAGCGGCTGGAGCAGGAGCACCGGGAGCTGATGGAGCGCATCGCCGAGCTGGAGGAGATCCTCTCCAGCCGGGCCAACCTGATGGCGGTGGTCCGCGCGGAGCTGCTCACCCTCCGCCGCAAGTACGGCGATGCCCGCCGGACCGAGATCAGTCATGGGGACATCGAGCTCAACGAGGAGGACCTGATCCCCCGGGAGCAGGTGGTGGTCACCCTGACCCGCCGCGGCTACATCAAGCGGACCCCGGCCACCGACTACCGCTCCCAGCGCCGGGGCGGAAAGGGGGTGGTGGGGGCCAAGCGGGTGGGGGACGAGGACTACGTGGAGTTCCTGCAGGTGGCCTCCACCCACTCCGACATGCTCTTCTTCACCAACCGCGGCCGGGTCTTCCGGCTGCGCACCCATGAGATCCCGGACGTCAGCCGCCAGGCCAAGGGGACGGCGGTGATCAACCTCCTGGAGATGGACCAGGGGGAGCGGGTCACCTCCATGCTCTCGGTGGACGGCTACTCCGAGGAGACCTTCATGGTCATGGCCACCCTCCGGGGGCACATCAAGAAGACCCCCGCCGCGGCCTATGCGGCGGTGCGCCGCAACGGCCTGATCGCCATGAACCTCAGTGATGGCGACGAGCTCAACTGGGTGGCCGTCAGCAACGGCAGCGACGAGATCTTGCTGGTGACCCGCCGGGGCAAGGCGCTGCGCTTCTCAGAGCGGCAGGTGCGGCCCATGGGGCGGGACACCCAGGGGGTGACCGGGGTGCGTCTCCAGGCCGGCGACCTGCTGGCCGGCATGGACCTCATCCGACCCGGAGGGCATGTGCTGGTGGTCACCGAGCGGGGGTATGGCAAGCTCACCCCGGTCGCCGACTACCCGGTAAAGAACCGGGCCATCCAGGGGGTGTACACGCTGGACCAGCACGCCATCTCCAAGGTGGGGGAGATCGTCGGGACCAGGATGGTGGAGGACCTCTCCGAGGAGCTGATGCTGATCAGCACCAAGGGGCAGATCATCCGCATCCCCCTCGAGGGGATCAGGATCTCCGGCCGCCAGACCAGGGGGGTGATCCTGATGCGGCTCGAGGACTCCGACCTGGTCGGCTCCATCGCCGGGGTGGCGCCGCCCGGCGACCTCGAGGAGGCGTAGTCGGCGGCCGCCTCCGCCCCGCGGGGCTGAGCTGCCGGTGAGCCAGATACTCTCCCAGCTCACCCACCTCCCACCGCTCGGGGTGTACGCCTTCGTCCTCCTCTGGCTGGCCGGGGAGTCGGTCGGCCTGCCCCTCCCAGACGAGGCGGTGCTGCTGACCCTGGGCTTCCTGGCCCACCGGGGATCGGTGTCCCTGGTCCCCCTCATCCTGTGTGCCACCCTGGGCTCGGCGATTGGGGCAGCGGTCTCCTACCAGATCGGCTATGCCCTGGGAAGGCCGGTGGTCATCAGGATCGCCGGCCGGGTCGGGATCTCAGCGGAGCGTCTCGACCACGCGGCCGTCTGGGTCCGGCGCCGGGGCGGGATCGGGGTCTTCCTCACCCGGGTGATCCCCTTCGCCCGCAACCTCGCCTCCTACGCCGCCGGGATCGCGGCTATACCTCCGCGAGTCTTCTACCCGGCCATGCTCCTGGGAGCCCTGGTGTGGTGCACCACGGTGACCTCGGTGGGGGACGCGCTGGGAAGCCACTACCAGGCGATCCTCCATCTGGGCGGACGCGGGCTTCTGATCGCCGGCGGTCTGGTCCTGGTCGGCCTCCTCGCCTACCTGGGATGGGTCGTGGTGCGCCGGCGCCGCGCCCCCCGCGGCTGAGGGCCCGCGCTCAGTCCGGGCCCTCACGGACGGCCACGGCCCGCATCTCCACCTCCGCCTCCAGCTCCTCCCGGATCATCACCAGGCGGCAGTGGACCCGGTTGAGCAGCTCCTGACCGGTGCGGTCCAGGGTGAACTCACCGAATTGGGCCGGGGCGCCCAGCCCGACCACCACCAGGTCCGCCCCCCAGCGCCGGGCCTCGTCGACGATGGCCGGGCCAGCGTCCCGGGCCTGCAGGACCTCCGTCTCCACCCTGGTCCCCAGCTTGGCCGCCAGCTCCTCCATCCGCGCCAGCACCTCCTCGGCCACTCCAAGCTCCTCACCGAGGCTGGCCGAGAGCGGCAGGTGCCGGGGCACCTCCAGGACGGTCAACACCAGGACCTGGGCGCGGGCGGGACGGGCCAGCCGGCAGGCGGTGCGCAGGGCATCCTCATCCACCAGCACGCCCTGGACCGGTACCACGATGCGGCGCGGGCCGAGCACCCCGGTGCGCTCCGACTCGGCGGCCGCCCCGGGGCGGAAGAATCTCGATGCCACGGCCCCCCATTGTGCCCGCTCGGACCACCGGGCGGGGCGTTCCAGGGGCCGGGCTATACTCAGCTCGTCGTGAAGGCGGTGATCGTGGGGTGTGGCCGGGTCGGATCGGTGCTCGCCCGGGAGCTGGCGGCCGCGGGCCACGACGTCACGGTGGTGGACACCTCAAGGGTCTCCTTCGACCGTCTGGGCAGCCATTTCCCGGGCCGCATGGTCCTGGGCAACGGCATCGATCAGCATGTGCTCGAGGAGGCCGGGGCCCCCGGGGCGGACTGGTTCGTCTCGGTCACCAATGGCGACAACCGCAACATCATGTCGGCCCAGATCGCCAAGGAGATCTTCAAGATCCCCCGGGTCATGACCCGGATCTACGACCCCATCCGGGAGGCCGTCTATCGGGAGATGGGGCTGTACACCTACTGCCCGACGCTGGTGGGCGCGGCGATCGCACGAACCTACTTCGAGCAGGGTCCGGAGGCGGCCGACCGGGCCCGCGCCGAGCTCACCGGATCGATGGTGGCGAGCCTTGGCTGACCGCCCCGCCTACGTGATCGTGATCGGCGGTGGCAAGGTGGGGTACTACCTGGCCCACCGGTTGCTGGGGGCGGGGTATGAGGTGGCCCTGATTGAGAAGGACCGCACCCGGGCGGCATCGATCTCCGCGCAGCTGGGCAGCTGCGCCTGCCTGGTCGGCGACGGGGATGAGATGGCCTTCCTGGCCACCAGTGGGATCGAGCGGGCCGACGTGGTGGCCGCGGTGACTGGCGACGACGAGGACAACCTGGTGGCCTGCCAGCTGGCCAAGCGGCAGTTCAAGGTGCCGCACACCGTGGCCCGAGTGAATAACCCCAGCAACGTCCAGCTGTTTCAGCGACTGGGGGTGGACGTGGCCGTCTCCGCCACCGAGTTGATTCTCAACGAGATCGACAGCGCCCTCACCACCCACAGCGATGCCCAGCGGCTCCCGTTAGAGGGAACCCGGGCGGGGGTGGTGCGGCTATCCGTACCCCCGGGGGGAGATGGCCGGAGGGCCGCCGAGACGCCCGAGCTCCGCGCGGAACGGCTGCTGCTCCTGCTGCGCCAGGGGAAGGAGATCCCCCTGGACTCGGTGTTGGAGGTGGGAGACCAGTTGGTCCTCTACACCAACAGGCCTCTTCCGGACCTCACCATCCAGCCGCTGGCCGAGGCGGCGCGGGTCAGCGGCTGAGGCCGCTCCGGCCCGCCTCGGCAAAGAGCCGCCACATCGCGGCCACCGCCTCCATCCCCCGGAAGAGCTGGCTGAGCACCACCCGCTCATTGGGGGCGTGGATCCGGTCGCCCGGAAGCCCGACCCCGAAGAGCACGCAGGGGAGCTGAAGCTCGCCGGCGAGGGTGGCCACGGGAGGGATGCTCCCACCCTCCCGGATGTACGCCGGGGGCCGGCCCCAGACGGACTCCACAGCCCGGGCCGCCAGCTGGACCGCGGGGTGGTCGGTGGGGGTGAGGACGAAGGGCCCGTCGTGGATCAGGCGGAAGTCCAGCTCCACACCCGGGGGCAAAGCGCCTCGGAGGTGCCGCTCCACCACCTCCGTGACCTGAGGGGCCAGCTGGTGGGGGACCAGGCGCGAGGAGAGCTTGGCCCCGGCCCGGGCCGGGATCACGGTCTTGGCCCCCTCCCCCTGGTAGCCGCCCCAGGCGCCGCAGATCTCCAGGGTGGGCCGCACCGTGCGGCGCTCCATGGTGGTGTACCCGGCCTCGCCACCCTTGACCGCTCCCACGTCGGCGATAAAGCCGGCCTCGTCGAAGGGAACCGCGGCCAGCTGGGAGCGCTCCTCGGCGGTGAGCTCGGTGACCTGGTCATAGAAGCCCGCCACGGTGATCCGCCCATCGCGGTCGTGGAGCCCGGCCAGGAGGTCGGCCAGGACCGCGAGCGGGTTGAGCACGGCCCCTCCATACACGCCCGAGTGCAGGTCGGTCTTGGCCGCCCGGACCTCGATCTCCCAATAGGCGAGCCCTCTGAGGCCAACGGTGAGCGCCGGCTGGTCCTCGGCCAGCATCCCGGTGTCACTGACCACGCACACGTCCGCGGCCAGGTCACCGCGGTGCTCGGCCACCAGCTGGTCGAAGTGCTCCGAACCGTCCTCCTCCTCTCCCTCCACGATCATCTTGAGATTGAGGGGGAGGCGTCCGGCTGCATCCAGGATGCCCCGGATAGCCTCAAGGTGCATGACCATGTGGCCCTTGTCGTCCGCAGTCCCCCGGCCCAGGAGCTGCCCATCCCGCTCCAGAGGCACGAAGGGGGCGGCATCCCACTCCTCCACCGGGTCCACCGGCTGGACGTCGTGGTGGCCGTAGACCAGGACCGTGGGCAGGGCCGGGTCCTCGATCCGCTCGGCGAAGACCGCCGGGTGGCCCGCCGTCTCCCACACCTCGGCCCGAGTCATGCCCGAGCTCAGGGCGTGATCACGAAGGAACCGCGCCGAGGCGGCCACATCCTGCGCGTGCTCAGGGTCGGTGCTGACAGAGGGTATCTCCACCCAGCGCGACAGCGTGTCCACCAGCGGCCGCTGGCGTCCGCTGAGCCGACCCTCCCGGACCCCTTCCCCGCCGGTCACCGGCGGGCACCCCCGCATCCGCGGGGGTCCCGCACGGCGGCGCCGGTGATCAGGCCGCCTTCCCGATCTTGAAGATCTTGGTCCCGCAGACGGGGCAGGTGCCGGTCACCGCCGGCTTGCCGTTCTTGAGGGTGGTGGGCTGGGGGTCTTTGATCTCGCGGCTGGTCTTGCACTTCATGCAGAAACCGGTGACGGCCATGTGGGTGCCCCTCCGCTGGACTGGATGCCCGAAGTCGGGCGAATGAGGCGCATTGTATGGGTCGATCTCGCCGATCGCAAGTTGGGGCGCGGGCCGGGGCCGACCCCACCCCCTTGGATCGGCTCACCGAGGCCGGGGTACGATAGGCCCGGCCGCCCGCCGAGGGGCCCAGGATGTCACCTCCGGCTCGGAAAGGGATGGTGAATCGCGCGGCGGGGAGGTGAGCCGATGGTCCGCAACTCTCTCCGCCCGGACGAGATCCTGGAGCTCCTGGCGGGCGCACCGGCCGAAATCGCGGCCCAAACCCGGGGCTTGGCGCCGGGCGAGACGGCGGCGGCGTCCCGGCCGGGGCAGTGGTCCCTGGTCCAGGTCCTGTCCCACCTCCGGTCCTGCGCGGATGTGTGGGGCGGGGCGATGACGGCCATCGCCGGGGGTGAGCGGGGCCACTTCGTGCCGTCAATCCCCTCACCTGGGTGGAGCGAACCAACTACCGCGCCCTGCCGTTCGACGTCTCGCTCCGGGCCTACACAGAGCAGCGGGCAGCACTCCTCCCCCTGCTCCACCGACTTCCGCCGGAGGAGTGGGAGAGGCCGGTTGTGGTCACTGGCGCGGGCCGCCCACTCCAACGCTCGGCACTCTCCTACGGCCACTGGCTGGCCGGGCACGAGCGTTCCCACCGCCGCCAGATCGCGGCCACGGCGGCCGCGGTGCGGAGCGGCTAGCCGGCCCCGGTGCCGGCCTCCTTCCGCCTCAACCAGCCCAGGATGCCGGCGGCGTTGGACGCGACTCCGTTGAGAGCGTCCACCACCGGCTGGCGGCTGGGGTCCGGGGCGGGCTGGTAGGCCCGCTCCAGCAGCGCCCGCTCGATGTGGTCCAGGGAGTGCCCCTCGCTCCAAGCCTCCTCGGCCACGAGGCACCAGTGGCGCATCGTCTGCTCCGCCTCGGCGAGCACCTCCTGGGGATCGCCGGCCGGCCCGAAATGGGTGAGCACCAGCTGAGTCGGCCGGAGAGCGGCCAACCTGTGCAGCGAGGAGATGGCCAGCTCCATATCGAAGTCGTCCGGAGGGGTGGCAGGGCGGAGAGGGCCGCCGCCGGGCACCTTCACCCCGGCGGCGTCACCCACCAGGAGCACTCCGCTGGAGTCATCCAGGATCGCGATGTGGTGCTTGGCATGCCCTGGGGAGTGGATCAGGGTGAGCGAGCGGCCGGCCCCCAGGTCGACCCTCTCCATGTCGTCGGCGGCACGGAGGCGGGCCTCATCGACCGCAGTCATCCGCCCGTACAGCGTGTCCAGGCGCGGCCCGTACACGTTGGCCGCCGCCGCCACCAGCCGAGTGGGGTCGGCCAGGTGGCGCACACCGCGGGGGTGGCAGATCACCTCGGCCTTGGGGAAGTGACGGGCGACCTCCCCCACCGCCCCTCCGTGGTCCAGGTGAATGTGGGTGAGGATCACGTAGGCGAGCTGGTCGGGGCCGAGCCCGTGACGGGCTAGCGCGGCCAGGACTCGGGGAGCGTCCAGCTGCGGACCGGTCTCCACCAAGCATGGCCGTTCGGCGTCGATGAGGAACACGGCGTTCAGCTCGGGCCACCCGCCGAGCTCGGTGTCGATCTCCAGTACCCCCGGCGCCAACACGTGGTCCATGGCATCTCCTCCAACCGTCTCCGGCGGACTCTTAGGACTTCTCCCGAGTCTAGTGCTGACAGCCGGTGCCTCTAAGTTTTCGCCCAGCGTGAGCCCAGCCTGGCCCAAGCCCCTTCCGCCATCTTGGAGTTGATCGAAGTCGATCCAGGAGAGGGGGCGTGTTCTTCACCTACCGCTTGCACGACTTGGGGCGTCGGCAGCGCGAAGTGGCGCTGGCGGCTCGCGGACCTTCATGCGGCTAGTGGGGGCGCTGGGCCTGCCCTGTACCGGCTCGCTCCTGCTGGACGGCAAGGACCTCTCTCAGCTCCGCCCCGGGCAGCTTGCCGATAGCCTTACCCGGACTCTGGGCTTCGTCTTCCAGAACCACACGCTGATGCCCACCCTCACCGCCGCGGAGAATGTCCAGGCGGCCCCGGTTCCTCTCGGCGTGCCGTGGAGCGAGGCCCGCCGCCGAGCCCGGGACAACCAGAGCACCGGGAGCCAGGCGGGATGAGCGCGCTGGCTGCGCCGCCCCGCCCCCTCAGCGTCGTGGAGCCCGAAGCCCCCGCCGGCGCCCGGATCGTGAGGGCGCACCGGCTGCCCCCTGGGGTCCGGCGCGTCTCGCGCTACCTCCTGACCTCTGGGGTCTCCACGGTGGTCTCCGAGGTCACCCTGGTCGCCGTCCTGGCCATCCGGCTGCTCCCGGCCCCGGCAGCCGCGATGGCCGCCACCATCACCGGCGGGATGGTCTCGTATGCCCTCAGCCGCTACTGGATATGGGCGGACGCCGACCGCCGCCGCGCCGGCCTGCAGCTGGTGCTCTACTGGGCCGTGACGGTGGCGGGGATGCTGCTGGCGGCGGCGGCCACCGACTTCGCCGCCGACCATGCCAGAGGTGCCCACCCGGCCCGGGTTGCGGAGGCGGCGGCGGCCTACCTGGCCACCTACGGGCTGCTCTGGATAGCCAAGTTCCTCGTCTACCAGAGAGTCATCTTCCGCCCGGCCGCCTCCCCGGATCCCGCCTGAGCCCCTGCCTATACTCGGCCCCGTGGAAGATCACGGTCTGGAGAGCCCAGAGGAGCCGAGCCCGCCGGAGGAGCGCCTCCCGGAATTCATGAACCCCGAGTCGGAGCACTACCAGCCCTGGGCGGACAAGCAGATCTTCAATGCCTCCAAGGACAAGCGGCCGCTTGAGGAGTTTCTCCTGGAGTTCGAGCAGCGGCTGCAGGAGGCTGGCCCGGTGGGGGAGCCGGTCTGGGAGCCGGGCCGCAACCAGCGGTTGCTGGCGCGGTTCGATCCCCGGCCCGCTGAGCCCCGCCACAAGTCGCGTCGCCGCCGGCGCCCGGCCGGTCGCGCGCCGGCGCCGAGCCCGGTGGCCGGTCCGAGTCCGGCTCGACAGTCCCGCTCCCGACCTCCCCGCCCAGCGGGCCCGCCCGCGGGGGCCACGAGCGCCCCGGCAGGAGGCGCGCCCCGGCGGCGCCGGCGCCGGCGTCGGGGAGGGAGCGGCGGCGGCGGCACGCCGGGAGGGACCGCTCCGGGCGGAGGATGAGGTGCCGACGGCCTCGCGCAGTGGCCTTCGACTTCGGCAACACCCTGGTGGAGATCGGCTACCCCTCGGCCGGGCTGCGCGCCGCGGGGCTGGAGCTGCCTGCACGGCTAAAGCTGGACCGCCTCCCTCTGCCGGCCGAGGAGCTGGGGCCGGCGGTTGACGCCCGGGTGGACCACCTGATCGCGGCCGCCCATAGGCGCCGACCCCTCCGCGAGGTGGACATAGAGGGCGTGTATACCCGGGCGCTGAGTCACGTCCTCCGCCGCCGGCTCCCGGCCGAGGCGGGTGCGATCGCCTGCGAGTTGCTCCAACCACCCTGGGCGGAGGTGGTGTCGGTGCGGCCGGGAGTGCTGCGGGTCCTTTCCGGGCTGCGGGCGGAAGGTATCAAGGTGGGGCTCCTCTCCAACGCGCCCTACCCCCCGAAGGTGCTCCACGGAATCCTCCGCCGGCTAGGGCTCGCGCCCCTGCTCGACGCCGCCATGTTCAGCAGCGAGTTCGGCTTCCGCAAGCCCTCTCCCGCCGCCTTCCAGCTCCTCCTCGACCGGCTCGGACTGGAGGCGGCCGACACCTGGTTCGTGGGAGACGAGTGGAGGGCCGACATCCAAGGCGCCAGCCGAGCCGGCATGGTGCCCCTGGTGGCCCCTGGGGCACCACCAGTACCAGACCCTGCCGTGCTCCAGCTACGGTCGTTCGAGGAACTCCGCGAGCTCATCCGCCTCCCCCGGCGGTGGTTGCCTGACGAAGCGGGCCGCCAGATCGCACCGGACGTTTCCTAGACGGCCCTCCGGCGCTCGACCCATCACCGCTCCAGCGCCGGTTCGAACAGCTCCGGCGTGCCTCGCCAGACGGCTCAGGGGACCCGCAGGGAGCCGTCCTCGTTGAAGTCGAAGGCGCCGACGGCCACCTCCCAGAGGTAGCCGTCCGGGTCGGTGAAGTAGCCGCTGTAGCCGCCCCAGTCGGTGTCGGCCCCGGGTTTCACGATCTGACCGCCGGCCGCTTGGGCCCGCTGGAGCAGCTCGTCCACCTGGTGTCGCTGGCGCACGTTGTGGGCGAGCGTGATGCCGGGGAACTTGGAACGGGGAAGGTCCCAACCCGGCCCCACGTCGGCCGCCACCTCGGAGTACGGGAAGAACTCCAGCGTCACTCCTGAGGTCTGGAAGAAGACGATCCCATCCTCGGGCCTCCGGGTGGTCGGGAGCCCCAGCCCGTCCCGGTAGAAGCGGAAGGAGCGCTCCAGGTCGGAGACGCCCAGCGCGATGAGCGAGATCCGGGATTCTACGCTGGCAGTGTAGGGAGCCGGGGCGGACCGAGTTCGTGCGCGGACTGCCGGTAAACTGGCGGCAAATGAGGGTGAGCCAGCTCTTCGGCGCGACCCTGAGAGCGGCGCCCTCCGACGAGCTCTTCTCCCATCAGCTGCTCCTGCGCGCCGGCTACCTGCAGCAGCTGGCGGCCGGGATCTTCAGCCTTCTCCCCCTGGGGGCGCGCTCCCAGGAGCGGATCCGGCGGATCCTGCGCGAGGAGCTGGACGCCATCGGAGGACAGGAGGTCTCCATGCCCGTGGTCCAGCCGGCGGACCTCTGGCAGCGCTCGGGACGGTGGCAGGGGGTCGACGAGACCCTGGTGCGCTTCCAGGATCGGCGCGGCCGGGAGATGGTGGTGGCCATGACCCACGAGGAGGTGGTGGCCGACCTCACGGCCAGCCAGGTCAGCTCCTACAGGGACCTGCCCCGGATCGTCTACCAGATCCAGACCAAGTTTCGGGACGAGCCCCGCCCGCGGGCCGGGCTGATCCGTACCCGGGAGTTCTGGATGAAGGACTCCTACTCCCTGGACCGGGATTCGGCAGGGCTGCGCGCCGCCTACCGCAAGCACTTCCACGCCTACTTCCGCATCGCGGCGCGGGCGGGCCTTCCGGTGGCGGCGGTGCTCAGCGACGTGGGGATGATGGGCGGCAAGGTCGCCCATGAGTTCATGTACCTCTCAGACCAGGGGGAGGACACTCTGCTTCTCTGCCCCCGCTGCGGGTACGCCGCCAACCAGGAGGTGGCGGAGCGGCTGGAGAGCCCGCCCGAGGACTCCCCGGAGCTGCCCCTCGAGGAGGTGGCGACCCCCGGCTGCACCACCGTGGCCGAGGTTGCGGCCGCCCTCCGGGTGGAGCTGTCCCGGGTGGCGAAGGCGGTGGGCTATGTCGCTGAGATGGAGCGCGGGGGGGAAGGACGGGTGGTCCTGGCGCTGGTACCTGGTGACCGGGAGGTGAACCTCGCTCGTCTCCGCCAGGCCACCTCGGCGGTGGAGCTCCGGGCGGCGACCGCCGGGGAGCTGGCTCAGGTGGGGGCGGTCGCCGGCTACATGTCGCCGCGGGGGCTGGACCGGGCCGCAGTCACGGTGGTGGCCGACTCCAGCCTCCGCGGCCGCCGCAACCTGGTGGCGGGTGCCAACCGCGAGGGATGGCACCTGCGCAACTTCAACCTGGAGCGGGATGGCCAAGTGGACCAGGAGCTGCCGCTGGCGGCCACCGTGGGGGGTGACCCCTGTCCCAGCTGCGGCGGGCCGCTGGACCTCCGGCGCGGCATCGAGTACGGCAACATCTTCCAGCTCGGCACCCGTTACAGCGAGGCGCTGGGGGCCATGTACACGGACGAGGAGGGGCACCAGCGGCCGGTGGTCATGGGCTCGTATGGCATCGGCCTGGGGCGCCTTCTGGCTTGCGTGGCCGAGGAGCACCACGACGAACGCGGCCTGGCCCTGCCGGTCTCCATCGCACCCTTCCAGGTGGCGCTGGTCCAGGTGGGCGCCGAGCCGGCCGTCACCGAGGCGGCAGAGCGCCTCTACCGCGAACTGGAGCGGGCCGGGGTCGAGACCCTCTACGACGACCGGGACGTGAGCGCCGGGATCAAGTTCGCGGACTCCGACCTGCGCGGGATGCCCCTCCGGGTAACCGTGTCGCCGAGGACGTTGCAACGTGAGTCCGTGGAGCTGAAACGCCGGCTCGGCGAGGCCCGGGAGGTCCCCCTCGCCGGTGCCGAGAGTGCGGTGCAGGCGGAGCTGGCCGCGCTCTGGCGAGAACTCGGCGACTATGTGGAGGGACGGATGGCGGGAGTTGAGGAGCTCGCCGAGCGAACCTTCGGCCCCACCGGCTGAGCGAAGGGAGGGCAGCGTGGGCACGGAGCGGAGCATCCTCCACGTCGATCTGGACGCCTTCTTCGTCTCCTGCGAGCTGCTCCGCCGACCGGAGCTGACCGGCCGCCCGGTGGCGGTGGCGGGGGGCGCCGGATTCCATCCCGGGGAACCGCATCGTCCCGGCCGGGCGGTGGTGAGTGCCGCGTCCTACGAGGCCCGGTCGTTCGGGGTCCACTCGGCGCTCCCTCTCTCGGTGGCGCTGCGCCAGTGTCCCCAGCTGGTGGTCCTCCCGGTGGACATCGCCCACTACGCCGCACTGTCCAAGCAGGTCTTCGCTGTCTTCCGCGACTACACCCCGCTGGTGGAGCCGGGGTCTCTCGACGAAGCCTTCCTGGACGTGACCGGGTCCAGGCTCCTGGCCGGCGACGGCCCCACCATCGCCACCACCATCCAGCAGAGACTCAGCTCCGAGCTCGGGCTGCCCTGCTCCGTGGGCGTGGCCACCTGCAAGACGGTGGCCAAGGTGGCGTCCGACCTGCGCAAGCCCAGGGGGCTGGTGGTGGTCCCGCCCGGGGCGGAGGCGGAGTTCCTCGCCCCCCTACCTCTGGAGCGGCTGCCCGGCGCCGGGCCCAAGACCGTGGAGAGGTTGAGGCTCCTGGGTGCGCGGACGATTGGGGAGCTGGCCGGGCTCGACCACACCTCTCTGCTGGCCGCCCTCGGGTCCCAGGGGGCGCCGCTCCAGGCCCGAGCCCGGGGCCACGACCCCAGCCCGGTGGTCCCCCCGGGTTTGCCCCGGTCGATCAGCCGGGAGCGGACCTTTGAGGTGGACCTGACCTCGGTCGATGAGGCCCAACGGATGGTGCGGCAGATGACCTACGCCGTGGCGGGCCGTCTTCGGGCCCAGGGCTTGCTGGCTGGAACCGTCATCCTCAAGGTCCGCTTCCAGGACTTCCGGACCGTGACCCGCCAACGGGCCCTGGCCGCCCCCACCAGCCTGGACCTGCAGCTCTCCCGGTCCGCGCGGGAGCTGCTGGAGGCGGTGTACGAGCCTGGCATCCGGCTCCTCGGCGTTGGGGCCGGGCGGCTCCAGACGGGGGAGCAGGCCGGGCTCTTCCCGACCGACGAGTCCCGAGCGGCGCGGCTGGACCAGGCCCTGGACCGGCTGCGCTCGCAGTTCGGAGCCGCGGCGATCACCCGGGGGGTTGGGGACCTGGGACGGGTGTCGGACTGGAACCGGGACCACCTCCGAGAGCTCGGCCCCCAGACCCTGCCGGAGAGGTGACCCGGCTTATCATCGGGCGGTTGGATTCCAAGACCGACGTCCTGGGCTGGGAGATCGAGCGCGGTGGCCAGCTGGCAATCGTGCGCGAGGACGGTGAGGTGCGCTCGGACCATCCCTCGCTGGCCGAGTACCTCCGCTCCCGACTGCTCGAGCCCGTGACCGTGCCCCGCCCCGCCCGGGGCCACCCCCTGACGCTGCTCCCGGGGGACGGCCGGTACGTGGCGGCCAGGGTCCGGTCCCTGCGGCGGGAGGACAGCGAGCTGACCGTGGTCGGCATCGTCTGGAACCCATGAGGGTGGACTACCGCTTCTGTCCGGCCTGTGGATCCCGCCTCCTACCGCGCGAGGTGGAGGGGCGCTGGCTCCCGGGCTGCCCGGCCTGTGACTTCGTGGCCTGGCCCGACCCCAAGGTGGCGGTGGCGGTACTCGCCCACGATGCCCGGGGTCAGCTCCTCCTCATCCGCCGGGGCACGCCCCCGGCGCAGGGCGAGTGGGCGCTGCCCGGTGGGTACGTGGACGCCCAGGAGACCCCCTCCGAGGCCGCCCGCCGCGAACTGCTCGAGGAGACGGGGCTGGAGCTGGAGGTGGAGCGGCTGGAGGGGGTGCACCACGTCCCGGTGGGAGACGGGGGTGGGCTCCTGGTCCTCGCCTACGTGGGCCGGCTCAGCGGGGGCCAGGGGAGGACCACCCCGGAGGCGCTGGAGCTGGCGCTGGTCGACCCGGCGAGGTCACCCGAGCTGGGCTTCTCCGCCCACCGCGAGGCGCTGGCCGGCTGGCGGGCCCAGGGCGGCTGAGGTGTTCTCCTTCATACGGCGCAGCTGCCTCGGGGGTTGCCTGGGCTGCCTCCTGCCCCTGCTGGTGGTGGCGGCCATCCTCCTGTACGGCGTTCACCAGATGCTGGCGGCGCCGGCCTTCGCCCCCGTGAAGCCGGCGGGCCCGGCGGCGGTCCAGCTGGCCGTGGCCAGCGGGGTGGAGTCGGCGCTGGCGGCGCAGCAGCCGGTGGCATTGATCCAGCTCACCGACTCCGAGGCGACCAGCCTGCTGCAGCAGAGCCTGCCCGGGTACGTGGGCCTGGGGAGCCTCGAGGTCCACTCCGTCGGAGGGCAGATCGTGGTGAGCGGGGAGACAGCGATCCTGGGCCACACCATCGTCGTCAGCGGGCCCGTGGAGCTTCAATCCGGTGGGGGTACGGTGGTCGCCATGGCCTTCAAGGGTCTGTCGATCGGACAGCTCGGCCTTCCCAAGCTGCTCCCGGAGCTGCTCACCCACGGTCTGAGCCCCCAGTTCAACCTCGCGCTGGTCGCCCAGGGACGTGATGTCTCCTTCGCCTGTGCCGCCGCTCCCCCGGGCCGGGTGGTGGTGGGCGTGTACTACAGCTCCTCCCGTCCGCCCGCGGCCGCGTACTGCCAGGGGGCGCGCTGATGGTACCCGAGGGAAGCCACCGGCTCACCCACCTGGACGAGCGGGGCCGGGCCCGTATGGTCGATGTCGGTGACCGCCCGATCTCCCGCCGGGAGGCGACCGCCGAGGGGATGGTGCGCATCAGCGCGGAGGCCGCCGAGGCGGTGGCGACAGGCCAGCTGACCAAGGGGGACGTGCTGGCGGTGGCCCGGCTGGCCGGGATCATGGGTGCCAAGAGGACCCCGGAACTGATCCCGCTCTGCCACCCGGTGGCGCTTCGGCATGTGGATGTGGAGGCGGAGCTCGACCGGGATGCGCCGGCCATCCGGCTCCGGGCCCAGGCCCGCTGCGAGGACGCGACCGGGGTGGAGATGGAGGCCCTCACCGCTGTCGGCGTGGCCGCGCTCACCGTGATCGACATGCTGAAGAGCGTGGATCCGTGGGCGCGGGTGGACGGGGTGCAGCTGGTGGCCAAGAGCGGGGGTCGGTCCGGGGCGGTGACCAGGCCGGAGGATGCCAACGCCGGCTGACCAGCTCCGGGACGACCGCGAGCTGCGCGAGCTGCTCTTCCTCCAACAGCTGGCGCTGGCCGCCGCCTCCACCATGTCCCGCGACCGCCTGCTGGAGCTGGTCATCGGCCAGACCACCGGCGCGATGGATGCGGACGTCTGCGCCCTGTACCTGCAGGACGAGGCCCGGGGCGGGCTGGTCCTCACTGCCACCAACGGGCTGAACCAAGCCGCGCTGGGACGGGTCGTGATGCCCCTGGGAGAGGGGATAACCGGCGCCGTGGCCGCCTCGCGGCAGCCACTGGCCGTCCCTGAGGTGGCCCGGGACCCCCGCTTCAAATGGGTGGAGGGGGTGGATGAGGCGCGCTTCACCTCCATGCTCTCGGTCCCCATCGAGGCGGGGCCCCGGATGGTGGGAGTTCTGAACGTGCAGACGGTGGCACAGCGGGAGTTCCGACCCGAGGAGGTGGCCTTCCTGTCGGCGATCGCCGGGGCGATCGCCGGGGTCCTGGAGCGCAGCGAGCTCCAGCGCCGCCTCGAGGAGCAGCTGGAGGAGGTCCGCCTGGCCAAGGTCACCCACGAGCGGTTCACCGAGCTGGTGCTCACCGGAGCGGGGCTGGCCCGGATCGTGGATGCCATCTCGGGGCTGGCGGGGGGCGCGGTGGGCGTCTACGATCCCCTGGGGTTCCGGCTGGAGCACGGTCTGGGGCGGGGGCCGGGCCCCCGCCGGCTCCAGCTTCCGGCGCAGCTGACGGCTGGGGCCGAGGGGCCGGTGGCGGTCCATCACGGCAGGCCACCCCAGCAGCTGACCCTGACCCCGGTCCGGGCCGGCTCCGAGCTGGTTGCGGTCCTCGCCCTGGAGGGAGACCTCGGCGGCTCCGCCTCCCGGCGGCGCGCCCTGGAGCAGGGCGCCACCGTCGTGGCCCTGGAGCTCCTCAAGGAGCGGGCCGCCGCCGAGGTGGAGAGGCGGCTGCGCGGCGACCTGATCGAGGGGCTGGTCACCGCCGGGGGGGACCCCGAGGAGGCGAGGCGGCTGGCCCAGAGGTCCGAGAGGCTGGGCTTTCGGATTCCGGCCCAGGCCTGGCTGCTGCTCCTGGAGCCGGATGACGAGCGCTCCGCCACCGCCCTCCAGTCGGGACCCCTCCAGGAGCGCCTCTCCCGCGACCTCGTCGAGTTCTGCCGCCCCCGCCATCCCGGGGCGGTGGTGGCCTCCCGGGGCGCCACAACGCTGGTGCTGGTTCCGGCGGAGGCCCCGGGCCGTGATCCCGCCCGCCCCTCGCTCCCGGAGGTGGAGGAGCTGGGGCGGGAGATCTCCCGGCTGGTGGGTGGTCTGGACCGCCGGCTCAGTGTCTCGGTGGGGATAGGAAACCTGAGCGCTGGGGTGGACGAGCTGCCCCGCGCCTACGAGGAGGCACGGCAGGCGCTGCGGCTGTCGCGCCGAGGCGGGCGGGGCCGGCTGGTGACGTCCTACCGCTCGCTGGGGGCGCTGCGCCTACTTCTGGAGGTGCGCGACCCGGCCGCGCTGGACCGCTTCGTGGGCGAGACCCTGGGGCCCCTTCTGGAGTACTCCCGGAGGCGGGGGACCCCGCTAATGGCCACGCTGGAGGCGCTGGCCGGGGAGGGCTGGAACCAGCGGGCCGCAGCGCGCCGGCTCAAGGTGCACATCAACACCTTGACCTACCGGGTGCAGCGCCTCGAGGCGCTGCTCCAGCTCTCCCTGGACGATCCCGAGACCCGGGTGGTCCTGCAGGTGGCGCTGCAGGCCCGCACCCTCGGCCGGGGCTGACCGGAGCCGTCCCGCCGCCGTGGTCTGCGACCATGAGGGGGTGGTGGCCCACTTGCCGCGGCGCCAGGATGGTGCGGGGGTCTGCCTCAGGTCCGGCCCAAGGGGTCGGGGGCACTCCCGGTGAGAGACCCCATTCCCGGGGAGGCTGAGGCGGCCCCAGCCGACACCGGGGACCCACGCCGGACTTATCGCCGCCTGGAGGATGCCAGGACTCTTCGGGCCCTGGCGCACCCCCTGCGCATCGCCCTCCTTGAGGCCCTGGCGGTGGACGGCCCGCTGACCGCCACCGAGGTGTCCGAGCTGGTGGGAGAGAGCCCCACCACCTGCTCCTTCCACCTGCGGCAGCTGGCCCGGTACGGCTTCATCGAGGAGGGGGAGCGGGGACCGGGGCGGCGCCGGCCCTGGCGGCTGGTGGCCCGAGCCAACACCATCCCCCGAGTGGGCGAGGACGCCGAGGCGACGGTCGAGGCGGAGGTGTTGGGGGGCATCTTCCGCCGCCGGCTGATGGAGCACCTGGAGCGGTGGGAGGCGACCGGATCCACCTATCCGGAGGAATGGCAGGCAGCGGCCGAGACCAATCAGTTCCTCATCTTCGCGACCCTGCCGGAGGTAGAGGAGTTCAAGCGCCGGCTGCACGCCATGCTGGGGGAATTCCTGCCCCGCCTCGACCCCGCCAAGCGGCCTCGGGGCACGGTCCCGGTGGAGCTCATCACCTTCATGTTCCCCGTCCGACTTCCCGAGGCTGAGGGCCCAGGGAAAGGGCGCCGCAAGTAGGGGCGCCTGGGGTCAGCCACCACTCCGCAGCTCGGTGTAGTCTAACGCACATGCGTTCGCCAGCTCCGGACCGAACTCCGGAGCCCCCGCCCGCTCGGGGTCCCGCTGACCGGCGCCCTCCCCTCGTGTATCTCGAGGTGGGCAGGAGCCACGTGTTCGCCTGTGCCCTGGAGTGGCCGGGGTGGTGTCGCCGGGCCCGGGGCCGAGAGGCGTCGCTCCAGGCGCTCCTGGACTACGCTCCCCGGTACTTCCGGGCGGTCCGTTCCCCCGCGCCCGAGGGGGCCCTTGAGGTGCTCGGCGAGGTCGCCGGGGACGCCACCACCGAATTCGGCGCCCCGGGGACTCCGACCCCCTGGGACCAGCCGCAGCCCGAGGCCCAGGAGCTGGCTCGGCTGGCCGGGCTGGCCGAGGCCTGCTGGAGCTACTTCGACCTGGTCGTCGGCTCCACCCCCGGAGAGCTGGCCCGCGGCCCGAGGGGGGGCGGCAGACGCCTTGAGCAGATCATGGACCACGTCCGCGAGGCCGAGCGCGCGTATGCCCGCCGGCTGGGGGTGGCGGTACCGCCCCAGGCATCCTGGGAGGAGCAGCGCCGGGAGCTCTCAGCCGCCTGGCTCAGGGGAGCCCCCGGTGCCAGGTGGCCGGTTAGGTACGGCATCCGCCGGTGCGCCTGGCACGTGCTCGACCACGCCTTCGAGATCGAGGACCGCAGCCGCTGAGCGGCCCTCGCCGCTCAGTCGGGCTCGAGCATCGCCTCCCCCTCGCCCTGGTAATCGGGGAAGCGGTGCTGAAGCTCCCTCGCCAGCAGGCCACCCTCCCCCAGCGAGGCGAGGTACTGTGGCGTCAGCGCGCCGCCGGAGAAGCTCCGGCACAGCAGGAGGTCAAGGGCCGTCCGGCGCGAGAACATCCCGCAGGACGCCACCCCCACCACCTCGCACGATCCCAGCCTGGCCACCCAGTAGCTGCTTCCGGGATGGACTGGGAGGCCGCGGCGCACCGCCACCGCGCCGGCCTCGAGGAGTGCCTGCCAGGGGCGGTCCAGGGGGTCGATGGAGGCCACGCCGGCCACCAGCAGGAGGTCGCAGGTGGCGGCCATGGAGCTCATCACCTCCCGGTCCACCGCGCCGCGATCCGGAAGGTACCTGACCTCCCGCACGGATCCCTGCAGCCACTTCACCTTGAGCTGGAGCGCCTCCTCGAACCGGGCCCGGCGGGTCTCGCTGAGCCCCTCCAGCACCAGGGCGCTCACCCGGCGGGGCTGGAAGGGGTGGACATCCACCACGCCGCCGGTCCCCGCCCGGGCCTCGGCCTCCTCCAGCGCCGCCGCCGGGACGCCGAGCCCGGTCACCTTCACCCCGGCCACCGAGCGCCCGGACTCCACCGGCATCCCGTCGGGGAGGGTGAAGACGGTGACCCCCTCCAGCGCGTTGAGGGCCAGCAGGCGCTCCGAGGCCACGTGGACCAGTCCCCGCCAGCGCGCCCGGCAGGTCACCTGGGACTCGACCGGCCGACCGGCCAGCAACCCCTCGCCGGCCACCCGCGCCACCAGCC
This sequence comes from bacterium, assembly GCA_021827985.1. GTDB lineage: Bacteria > Chloroflexota > Dormibacteria > Aeolococcales > Bog-877 > JAJYXT01. Next base: position 42 of record JAKATL010000040.1, on the reverse strand, counting down.
GCACCGCCGCCGAGTCCTCATCCACGTCCCCCGGCTCCAGGA
>JAKATL010000072.1 GCA_021827985.1 bacterium | reverse complement strand
CCGGGGATCTCTCCGATCCTGAGGTGGCCGAGCGAGTGATCGAGGAGGCCTGTGCCCTTCTCGGGGGACTCGACGTCCTGGTCAACAACGCGGGGGTCAGTTTGCCCCATGATCTCCTGGAGATGGACTTCCATCCCTGGAGGCGGGCGCTGGAGCGGACCCTGGCGGTCAACCTGTTGGCTCCGGCCTATCTCATGTACTTCGCTGCGCGGAAGATGATGGGAAGGGGGGGAGCTATCGTCAACGTCTCCTCTCGGGGAGCCTTCAGGGGCGAGCCTGGGCAGCCTGGATACGGGGCCAGCAAGGCAGGTCTCAACGCGCTGGGTCAGTCGCTGGCGGTGGCGCTGGCACCCCATGGGATCAGCATCGCCACGGTGGCACCCGGCTGGGTCGCCACCGACATGTACAACCAGGAGCTGAAGCGGCCCCGGGGGGAGGAGATCCAGCGCCAGAGCCCCTTCGGGCGGGTGGCCACCCCTGAGGAGGTGGCGGCCGCCATCTTCTACCTGGCCTCCCCTGAAGCCCGGTTCTCCAGCGGGGCGATCCTGGACCTGAACGGAGCCTCTTACCTCAGGACCTGAGGCGGCGCGTCCGGTCTTACGTCCGAACCGCCAAGTCCGAACACGCGGTGCAGTGCGCGCACCGCGTCGCCCACGTCCTGGCGCTGGACCACCGCGGCCACGGCCAGCTCCGAGGAACCCTGGGAGATGGCGATCACGTTTATGCCCTGCTCTCCCAGGGCTCCGAACATCTTCCCGGCGATCCCGGCGGTGCCGCGCATCGCCTCCCCAACCAGGACGACCACGGACACCTGGTCCTGGAAGTCCTGCGCCCAGAGGTGTGTCGTTCGCTGGAGGGCGTCCCTGGCCGCGGCCAGCTCGACTCTGGGGATGGCGACGCAGACCACCTCCTCGGCGGACGACTGGGTGACCAGCAGTGTGGTGATCCTGGCGTCGGCAAAGCCGTCAAAGACCTCCGCGGCCAGACGGTTGAGCCCAGCTCCGGGGCTCGCCGTTAGGGTCATGAGGCACGCCTCTTCCACCAGTGTGACTGCCCGCACACCTCCCGGCCCTGCCGGCCTTCCCTCGATCACTGTGCCCGGTCCCTGCGGTCGCATGGTGTTCTTGATGCGGATGGGAATCGCGGCCGAGGCCGCGGGTGGCACGGCGCTGCGGTGCAGCACCTTGGCCCCGAAGTACGAGAGCTCCATCGCCTCGGAGTACGAGACCTCTGGAAGTAGCCGGGCGTCCGCGACCACGCGGGGGTCGGCGGTGAGCAGCCCGTCGACGTCCGTCCAGATCCACACCTCCGCCGCCGGCAGGAGCGCGCCCAAGAGGGTGGCGCTGTGATCCGAGCCTCCCCGGCCGAGAGTGGTCACCTCTCCTTCGGCGGTTCCGGCACGGAAGCCGGTGACCACGGGAAGAGTCCCGATTCGGAGCAGTGGCAGCAGCCGCCCCCTGACCCGCTCCCGTGACTGGGCGACCAGGGGTAACGCCGCCTGAGGGTGGTCGTCCGTGATCAGGAGCTCGGCCGAGTCCACGGGCACCGCCGCCACTCCCCGTTCCCTCAGGACCGCTGCAAGAAGGGCTGCCGAGAGCAGCTCCCCCGCGCTCGCCGCGGCCTCGAGATAGCAGCGACCTTTGGAGTTGGCCGCAGCCAGCAGCGCCCCGTGGGCGAGGTATCCCGAGATCACGTCCTCCAAGTGGTCGGCGAAGGAGGCCATCTCCCGCCCCCCCAAGAGAACCCCCGCGACGCGGAGATGGTCCTCGCGGACGGTACCTGCGGCTTCCTCCAGGCCGGAGCCTCCGGTGGCAGCCGACCTCACGCCGCGGAGGAGCACGTCGGTGGTCCCCGCCATGGCTGAGACCACGGTCACCGTGCTGGGACCACTGGGCGCCAGGATCTCGGCCACACGCCCCATGCCCCGCTGCCCGAGGATCGAGGTGCCGCCGAACTTCATCACCAGGACCGGGAGCGGACTTGTCATTCAGGCAGCCCCCGCCAGCTGAGCGTGCCGGGCTTCGAAGGCGGCGATCGATGGGTCGAGCGGTGCCCCCAGATCCAGGTGTCCGTCCAGGCACTCCAGTGTCTTGAGGCCGTTGCCGGTGATGCAGAGCACGGTGGTGTCGCCAGCCCCGATCCTGCCCTCCGCCAGCAGCCGGCCCGCCACCGCCACGGTCACGCCGGCCGCCGTCTCTCCCAGGATCCCTTCGGACTCCGCCAGGATCCGGATTCCCTGGCGTATTTCAGGGTCGCTGGCGAGCCCGGCCCCGCCTCCGCTCGAGGTCATCGCTTCGAGGGCGGTGTAGCCGTCGGCAGGGTCCCCGATGGCAAGTGAGCGGCAGATGGTCTGGGGTACCTGCGGGACAACCTGGCGAGAACCCTCCAGGAAGGCTGTCACGATCGGCGAGCATCCCTCGGCTTGGGCGCCGAAGATGCGCACTGGATGGGCAGGCACCAGGCCGACATCCACCAGCTCCTGAAACCCACGGGCGATGCGTGTGAGTTGTGAGCCCCCGGCCATGGGCACCACCACGTTGTCCGGCAGGCGCCAGCCGAGCTGCTCGGCGATCTCGAAGGCCACGGTCTTGGACCCCTCCGCGTAGAAAGGACGCAGGTTGACGTTGACAAACCCCCAGCCGTGGCGCTCGGAGATCTCGAGGCAAAGCCGGTTGACCTGATCGTAGGTGCCGGCGACCCGGACCAGATGCGCCCCGTACACGGCAGTCCCCAGCAGCTTGGCGGCCTCCAGATCCGCGGGCACCAGAATCCAGGAGGTGAGCCCAGCCCGTGCGGCTTGGGCTGCCACGGCGTTGGCGAGGTTGCCGGTGGAGGCGCAGCCGACCACCCCGTAGCCCAGTTCCCGGGCTGCGGCCAGGGCCACCGCCACCACCCGATCCTTGAACGAGAGGGTCGGAAAGCAGGCCGCGTCGTCCTTGAGGAGCACGTCGCCGGAGCCCAACTTTCGGCCCAGCCTGGGAGCGGGAATCAGCGGCGTCCAGCCCACCCCGGCGAGACCGCCGGCACCCGGCGTGACGGGGAGCAGCTCCTGGTAGCGCCAGATGTCGCGTGGACGTGCCTGCACTGCCTCGTGGCTGATGCGCTGGCGCACGGCGTCGAGGTCGTACGTTATGGATGTCGGGTAAAAGCAGGCCGGGCAGATCGTGGTGGCTTCTCCCGAAAAGCGCCTTCGGCAGACGGGGCAGCCCAGGTGGAAGAGGTCGGACATGGCAGCTCTCCTGACGGCAATTGATGGCATCTGGGGGTAGTCACGCTGACTGCCCCAGGGCGCGGCGACGCCCGGGATGCGGTTCGGGGGAGCTAGCGCGTGGCGCTAGAGGGAGGTCGGCGTGTCCCCCGAGGCACGCCAACGCATTCGTCCCATGGAGCGGACGTTCGGATCAGAGTTGACCCGTGCGGCCGCCGTGACCAGCCCGGGGCGAACCCGGGCGGGGGTGGAGACGATCATCGCCCAACCATACACGGTCGAAAGGGGTGTGCGGGCCGCCCCGGCATGGACGAACTCTGCCCGGATCCGCCAGACTCAGAAGGACATATGCCAAAGCTTCGCGTCGCCGTCCTCGGCGCCACAGGGGCGGTAGGCCAGGAGTTGGTGCGGCTCCTCGACGACCACCCCTGGTTCTCGCTGGCGGTCCTGGTGGCCTCGGACCGATCGGTTGGCCGAAGGTATGGGGATGTGGTCGACTGGCGCTCCCCCGGATTCCCTCCCCGAGGGGCCAGCGGTCTTGTCATCCAGGCGCTAGGGCGGCCACCGGGGGTCGATCTGGTGATCTCCGCTCTGGACTCGGCGGTGGCCGGCTCGGCGGAGGCGGAGTTCGCGCGGGCCGGGTACCCGGTGGTGAGCAACAGCAGCAGTCACCGGATGGATCCCGACGTGCCGCTGGTGATCCCCGAGGTCAACGCCTCCCACCTCGACGCCCTGCAGGCTGCCCGCAGCTCGAGTGGCGGCTTCATAGTCACCAATCCCAACTGCTCGACCATCGGCCTGGTGCTGGCCCTGAAGCCACTCTGGGACCGCTTCGGCGTGAGCCAGGTTCAGGTGGCAACCATGCAGGCGATCTCCGGAGCCGGACTGGACGGGGTGAGCGCCGGGATGATTTCCGACAACGTGTTGCCTCACATCCCTGGTGAGGAGGAGAAGCTGGAGACCGAGCCGAGGAAGATCCTCGGTCGATGGGAGGGCGCCTTCCTGCCCGCCGGGCTCGCGGTGAGCGCGGCCTGCCACCGGGTCGCGGTCCTCCATGGGCACTTGGAGGCCGTCAGCGTGAAGTTGAAGTCTGTCGCCACCGTCGATGAGGTGGTCGACGCTCTTGAGTCCTTCCGGGCTGCCCCGGAGATCGCCGCACTCCCCAGCTCTCCGCCACTCCCGGTCCAGCTCCACCACCGTCCCGACCGCCCCCAGCCCAGGCTCGACCGGGGCGCCGGCCGCGGGATGACGGTGTCCGTCGGGAGGGTCCGAGAGTGCCCCGTATTGGACTGGAAGTTCACCGTGCTCAACCACAACCTGGTGCGGGGAGCGGCCGGTGCGGCGCTGCTCAATGCTGAGCTGCTGGTTGCCCGCGGGCAGGTGAAGTCCACATTAGGGGCCGGCGCGAGGGGCTAGAGTCCGGCCAGGTTGGCGGTCAGCGGGGCATGGTCGCTGGGGCGGGGGGCTCCCCGGGCGGAGCGATCGACCTCAACCAGTGTCGTCGCCCGGGCAGCCTCCGGGGATCCCAGCAGCAGGTCGATGCGCATGCCCAAGCCCCGACGGAAGAATCCCTGCCGGTAGTCCCAGTAGGTGTAGG
>JAKATL010000071.1 GCA_021827985.1 bacterium | reverse complement strand
TCCCCTCAGCTCTCTACCCAGCGGCTGGCAGGGCTTGCTGGTAGTCGGTGACCCAACTCCTTCGGGTTCGCATCGGTGCCCTGGAGACCGCGTGCATCAACTGGACCGGCGCTGGGCGGGCCAGGTAGTAACCCTGGCCCAGCGGCACGCCCAGAGTACGCAGCGTCTGGAGCTCGCCCTGGGTCTCCAAGCCCTCGGCGACCACGGTCGCAGACACGTCCTTGGCGAAGGCGACCAACGCAGCAGCCAGGGCCCTTCGGCTGAGGTCATGGTCGATCCCGGACACTAGAGAGAGATCGAGCTTGATGGAATCCGGGGCCAACTTCAGGACGTGGGCTAGGCTCGCCACTCCGGCTCCCATGTCATCAACCGAGACTCTGAGTCCACGACTTCTGAGGTCCTTCAGGCATTCCCGTAGGGCGGCGTAGTCGTCGACAACCACATGCTCAGTGAGTTCGAGAACGACACGGTCCAGGGGGACACCATCGAACGCCTGCGGGAAGTCCGGGCATGCTACCACGGTCGGTCCGGCGTTGACAGCCAGGAAGAGGTCTTCCGGCAGGCGATCCATCACACTAAGCGCTCGTCTCAACGCGAGGCATTCGAGCTCCGCTCCGAGGCCAACCGAGTGGGCTTCTGCGAACCAGGCATCCGGCCCTCGCCGTGGGGTGTCGGGGAATCGGGCCAGTGCTTCCACGCCCGCCACCCTGCCACTGCTGAGATCGACGATCGGCTGCGCCACAATACGGATGCTGCCCGATTCGAGCACCCTCTCAATTCGGGCCCTGGCGGAGACCCGGTCGGCGAGACCCGGGGCGACGACGTCGGCGATGAATTCGCCCACTCCCGGGGCTAGTCCTTCGGCACTGGGCGCCTGAGCCAGGAGAGCAGTCGTGGCTCGAACGATGTCAGAGGCACCACCTACGGCTGCGGCCATCAGGTGGGACAGGTTGGCGAGGATCTCGGCGTCGCCCTCAGAAAACGACCCCTTACTCTTGGAACTGACCTTGAGAACCCCCAGGGTCTCCTCGCGTCGGTGGAGCGGCACGCAGATCATCGATGCCGCCCCGACTCGTCGGCAGGCCTCGCGGTCCACCCTGGGGTCTGTGTCGGAGTCTCGACAGGTCAGGGGGGCCCTGGACTGCACCGCGAGTCCTGAGAGGCTGCCCTCGAGTCTCAGCCTCAGGCCAGCGAACGGCTCCAACGAGCCGCGGGCGCACACGTACACCATGTGCCCATGACCGTCATCAAGCTCCAGGGCGGCACCGTCGGCCTGGGACAGCAACACGAGGCTGGCGTCAAGAACCCGTCGCATGATGGGTTGGAAGTCAGCGATCTCGGCGAGCGCACTCCGGATCCTAGCTTCATCGCCAGCCACCAATACGGGGTGCGGTTCCGCTGCAGAAGGACCCTGCCGGGTTCGTGTGGCCGACCCGATGCCATCTCTCAGGGGGGTTCGCGCTGTGGCCACCTAGGACGGCTGGCTCCGAAGCGACCCAATGGGGCGAAGAAGCTGGTGAAAGGCCATGGGATGGTCCCCTGCGATTGATGGCCGCTTCAGGCTACTCCCGGACCCACGGCGCCAAGGGGGCACGTTGCACACTCGTCACAGACTTCAGCCTCGCGATACCAGTGATCCGTGATGGCGCGGTCCGATGCGCCTCCGGCGAGCCTCGGAATTGCATCAGGATTGGGCTGAGTAGCTCCGTTGCGGAGACACCCTCCTGGTAGAGGAAACTGTTGGTGGTGGCGACCCCTCCCCCCTGGGAGGGCATCAACGTGCAGGGGAAGTTCGACCACCGGCCCCGGGTCGTGGTGCTGGCGGGGCGGGGCCCGGCGGGCCAAGCCGGCGGCCCGCTGCTGGCGGAGCTAGCGGAACGGAACGGGCTCGACGCGGAGCCGTCCCCGGCGGTGGCACCGCTGACAAAGCGAGTCCGGTGTCAAGACCCGGCCCGGGTGATGGTGGACCTGGCGCTGGCGCCGGCGGCAGGCGGGGAGTGCATCTCGGACCGAACCGTGCTGCGGCAGTCACCGGAGTTGTTCGGAGAGGCGGCTTCCACTTCCACCGCGTGGCTCGTGCTGGACTTCATCGGCCCGAGGCTGCTGGCGCGGCTCACGGCTGCCGCGGCCGGGGCCCGGACCAGCTCTGGGAGTGGGGCCTGGTGCTTCGGCAGTTAACCCTGGACTTCGACGCCACCCGGGTGGAGGTGGAGTCGGAGGACCAGGAGCAGGCCGCTCCCACCTACAAGCGCGGCTTCGGCTACCACCCCCTGCTGGGGAAGATCCGTGCGCGGTGAGGCGGTCACCGCGGCCCGGTGTCAGGGCATCAATCTCGAGAACTCGGACTGTGCCGTTCCTTATGGTCCCGTTGCGAGAGTGGCCCGCGGCCAACCGGACGGCCCCGGGGGCATCCAGGCTCCGTGCGGTCGGGGAAGTTCGCAGGCGCGGCCGTCAGCCGCGCGTCTCCCTCCCAGGGGAACCAGGAATGAAGCAGATGGCCCAACTTCTGTTGTGGGACTGGCGACCCAGAGGTCGATGTCTCAGTTCAAACGGTGCCCAGTACCCCTGTTCCGCTGGGCGCGGGTGCGGGGATTGCGACTTACCGATCCTGTAGCAGGCCGAGGACGTTGCCGTCGGGGTCGGTGATGGTGGCCACCAGCCGGCCTCCGGGGGACCCCAAGGGCGGACCCTGGGTGCCCGCCCGAGGTCAGCTTCGCTATTCCGCGTCCGTGCCGTCCTCCGCCAGGATCCGGTACAGCCCGCGCCGGGTCTCCCGCATTAGCTGGGCCGCCTTGGCCACCTGAGCCCGGTCCCCAGCCCGCACCACCTGGAACAGCGCAGCAGCCGACTGCCGCATCAGCGACACCAGCTCGTGGACCTCGCTCCCGACAGCTCCGGACGCCGCGTCCCAGGGCAGCCCGTACTCAGCCCTGTGGGCCTCGACATGGGCCACGCCGGCCTCGGTCAGGCGGTAGAGCTTTTGCCCGTCCGCCTCCTGGACGGCCACCAAGGCCTCGTCCTCCAGCTGCTGGAGGGCCGGGTAGACCGACCCTGGGCTGGGTTGCCAGACGCCGTTGCTGCGCGCCGCGATCTCCTGCATGATCTGGTACCCGTTCCGGGGCTGCTCCTCGAGCAGCAGCAGGATCGCGGCTCGCACGTTGCCGCGGGGCGCGCGTCCCATCCCCAACGGGCCCCTCATGCCGCTGCCCCAGCCACCACGAAAGCCTCGGGCGAAACCCTCCGGGTCAAGGCGCCCGAACCGCCCCCGATGGCGTCCGCCGGGCCCCCCGGCGCACGGCCCTTCCATGTGTCCTTCTCGATGCATCCCAAGCTCCTCCAGCATGTCGCGTGATCCGTCTGACCGGACCTTTCGACGCGTCGATGATAGATCAAAGATATATCGTTGTCAAGAGAAAGCCCGGCCTCGCGGTGATGGTGGGCCCCCCTTCCAGGTCTGCCTCCAGGCAGCGAATCTGCTCCGCCCGGTCTCGATCGGGGCGGGCTGGTAACTTTGACTGGCTGTGTTGGTTTGCGTGGCCGTCTTGTTGGCTGCGGGACCGGGGTCACCTGTGCCTTGCTCGATATCTGAGGAGGGCTGCGGCGTAACCAACCGGCCGACCTGCGGAGTGCCTGGCCGCTGTCTTCGGGCCTCCAGCCTCCAGCCGCCCGCTGCCCGGGGCTGGTCCCGGGCCATGGACTACCGGGGCCCGGGCGGTCTCCTACAGGGAGGCGGCGGCCGGGGCTCTCGCTCCACCCCCGAGCCGGTGGGTTGAGCCCAGGGCGCGGCTGGGTCCCGATCGGGCCCCGCCTGCAGCGCTGGGTGGGCCGCCCGGTGAATGTCAACTGCGTATTGGTCACCGGCGACCACCGCGCCCTTCTGGTGGACACCGGCAGCACCCGGGAGGAGGGGCTAGAGCTCCGCCAGGCCGTGGAGACGCAGCTCGAGGGTCGGGGGCTGGTGGTGGTCAACACCCATGCCCACTACGACCACTGCTTTGGCAACTCCGCCTTCGAGGACGTGGACAGCTTCGCCTCCCGGGGGTGCGTCAATGACCTGCTGGGGAGCGGCTCTGCCCAGCGCCGGCTGGCGGCAGAGTCCTTCCGGGCCAACGACCCGGGCTTCGCCGATCGGCTGGGTTCGGCGCCGATCTCTGTCGCCCACCGGCTGGTGGACGACAGCGAAACCCTGGACCTCGGCGGAGTGGGAGCAGAGCTCCGGGTCGTGGGCAGGGGGCACACCGACCACGACCTGATGGTGGTCCTGCCTGAGCTTGGCGCCGTGCTGGCTGGCGACCTGGTGGAGGAGGGGGGGCTCCCGGCCCTCGGGGACGCCTATCCCCTCAGCTGGCCCCTGGCTCTAGCCAGCATTCTGGAGCTGGGGACCGAGCTGGTGGTGCCCGGCCATGGCCGCCCGGTGAGCCCGCAGTTCGTGGCGCAGCAGCTCGAGCAGCTGCACCGGCTGGCGGAGTGGTGCCGCCAGCAGCTGGAAGGTGGAGGTAGCCCTGCCGAGTATGAGGGCCCATTCACCTCAGAGCATCTGAAGACGGCATTGGAGCGTGCACGGATTGAGCTCCAGGCCGGCTCCGCTAGGGGAGAGGGCGCTGGAACTAGAAGCGGCCCTCTCCCCTAGCGCTCCTCAGGAACCATGGATTCCGGGATCCCGGTCACCTGGTAGGGCAGTTCACTGATGTCGAAGTAACGCACCGGCTTGTGCATTCGCTTGGCGATCCCCACCTGAACCTTTAGGCCCAGGGAGAGCTCGCCGAAGACCCAGACCTCGTCACACCGGGCGATGAGGTTGTTCAGCGCCTCTCGCACCAGGTCCTTGGGGACGGTGTGCATCAGGTAGTAGTCGAAGAGCATGAAGGGAGCCACCGGCACCCGGTTCTCGTCCAACACGAACTTGGTGA
>JAKATL010000039.1 GCA_021827985.1 bacterium | reverse complement strand
GGAGTTGCCACGTGGTTTGGCCACAAGGCAATGCTACCACTGCAAATGTCACTTGTCAAGCTCCGAGTGGCTACATGACAGCCCATTCCTGAACTCGATTCAGTTCAACATCCCCAGGAACTTCCGCCTAGCGGATCCTCACCTTCGGCTATTGCGGCTTGCGAGACGGCGAGATCCGGGCCCTGGCGCGGCGCCGAGGTGACAGGCTTCCCAAGAGGGGGACAGCCTGACGCCCGACCGAGTCGGTCTGGAGTCCTGGCTCACTCCCCGTCCGACCCATCTTTCTCGACCGGGAGACCCAGCACCCCGGGTGCCGCGACCATCGGCTGACCACCTGGCAATGGCCATTGAGAACTGGACGCTGGCGGTCACCGTCAAGGTTCTCATGGCCGTCCACACCACCCACTTCGTGGCCGGCAGAGCCCGCCTCGTGGTGGGTCAGTTGAGGGTGGCCTCCTAGCCTCCAGTCGGTACCCTCCCAGCTACCGAAAGCTCACCAGAACGAATTTGGAGCAGGGGCTTGACATCCGACACCCGTTTCAGAGATGGGTAGATCCCCGCGCCGCCGTCCCTCCTCGTGGTATGGTGCCCGTGTCCTCCCTTGGAGGGCACTTCCATCGGGCTCCCTTGGAGCCCATTTTGTATCTGGGGATGTTCATCACTTCAGGCGGTCCACCGCCACCTTCCCTGGTTGGGTTCATTGACGCGGGTTACCTTAAGGCCGGCGGGGCCCGCACCCTGGGGGTCGGTTCTACTGACGTCACCGTTGACGCCGCTGGCGTGGTGTCCTGGCTAAAGGGCATCACCGGCTCTTTCCTACGAGCGTATTGGTACGAGGGAGCCTTTGACGAGCGGGACCCGCGGTACTCCTCGCAACGAACCTTCCTCGACGCCGTGGCCATGACTGCGGGCATCCAACTGAGGCTCGGGCACGTCCAGGAGCGACCGACGCCCTGGCACCACGCGGTCAAGGAAGCGGCCAAGGCCGCCGGAGCTGATCCCGCCAAGTTCGAGCGGCAATTTCGCTTCCGGCCGGAGCTCGAACAGAAGGGCGTCGATACGCTGATCGTCCTCGACTTGGTCCGGCTGGCGCAGCGGCGCGCATACGCGCTGGCCGTGGTGATCGCCGGTGACCGCGACCTCGCCGAGGCTGTACGCGTGGCCCAAGACGAGGGCTCCCGCGTCATGCTTGCGCACCCCAGCAAGGCCGGGGTCGCGACCGAACTCCGCCAGCTCGCTGACCAGATCATCCCGATTGAGGGCGCTGTCCTGGAGGGCATGGTCCATCTCCGAGGAAAACCTCGGACTGCGGCACTATGAGCGGCCATGATGCCTTGGAGGACCGGTTACCAATGCGGGTTTCCGCGGCTGAGGTATCGCCCTCAGTTCGACGGGGCGGGGGAAGAGGTGGTGAACTCGCCTCTCATCTCAATGAGGGGCTTCTCGGCGGCCATCGCTTGATCTGACCGGGGCATATCCTGCGGCTATCTCGCTGACCGGTGCGGGTATTCGCTGGCGGCCTGGCGGCAGGCCAATGCGCGCGGCGCTGCTCGCGGTCGCCAGCCCCAGCCCGGGGCAAATAGGAATGCCGCCTCAGACTTCAGGCTCGGCGCCCGGCCAGCGTGCGCCTGAGCTCGAAACATGGTCTGCTGTCGGCCCAGACCAATTGCGATGGACCCCCAACCCGCGCCCCGGCCGGGCGGTGGATTCTTCCTCCACCCCGCCAATCCCACCCAGCGCCGGTGCGTGGCACTCCGGAGCCACCTCGCGGAGGGCCGGCTGGTCGCCCAGGTGACTGCCCGGTTCGGCGACACCCGAGCCTCGTTGCTTTCGGCGGTGCGCGACTTCCGGGCGGGGGCGACGGACTTCTTCCTCTCCGGCAGGCCTGGCCCCAAGATCGCGCCAGCCAAGGAGGTGGCCCGGGCCTGGAGCTACGCCCTGGGAGCCACTCCGTGGACGAGATCGCTTGCCGCCCTGGCGGCCCAGGGCATCCCCCTCAACCGCACCGGGATCGCCGCGGTCATGGCAGCCGAAGGGCTGCCCCGGCTGTGGCGTCACCCGGAGGCTGTCCGGGGAGGAGTGCGCCGGGAGATCCGGCCCCGGGCTGAGTTCATCGACTTCGGCCAACTGCCAGCCCGCGCGGAGACCAAGCGGGCCGGTCTGCTGCCGGCGATCCCCGACCTGCTCGCCTTGGACCTGCGCCAGCTGGTGCGGGCCGCAGGGTATCCATCCCCCCCGGATACCCGCCATCTCCCACCTGATCTCCCGGCTGGCGCTGGAGCTCACCGAGGCCAGGCGGGTCCCCCACATCTACGACCTCGCCGCCGATCCTGGCGCAGCGCTGTTCTCGGGGCTGGCCGCCTTGCCCAAGGCCACCGCCCTGACCACCTACTCCTACCTCCTGGAGCATCGCCGCCAGGTGGCGCAGCTGCAGGCTCCGGACCGGGCCAGCCCAGCCCACGGACTGGCCGGCGGGGCGGCTCTCAACCTCGACTTCCACGCGGTCATGCACCGGGGGGAGGACGTCGCCCTGGGGAGGCACTGCGTGCGCCGCCGTTCCCAGCGCACCGGTGGCGCGCTCACCGTTTCTTCGCCGAGGACGCCGCCAGCCACAGCCTCCTGTACGCCAAGGCCGACCTGGCCAAGGTCACGCAGGCGAACGAGGCCATGGCCCTCGCCGACCACCGGAAGAGCGCCACCAGCCGCCATCCCGGCCTGCTCATCTTCGACTCCAAGGTCACCACCCAGGCCCACCTCGCCGAGCTCAATGACCGGGGCATCCAGTTCCTCACCCTGCGCGCTGGCTCTCCCCAACTCACCAATCAACTGCGCTCCCTCCCCGCCGCGGCTTGGACCCCGCTCCCCATCTCCCGCGCGGGAGAGAAGACCCGCCGTGTGCGCGTCCACGAGGATCCTGCGACCCGCCCCTCCCGCTACCCGGGCACGCGCCGGCAGCTGGCCGTCGCCGGCCGCGGCCACGAGGAGCCCACCCGCATCATCACCAACGACGACAGCCGCCCCAGCAAAGCGGTGATCGAGGCCTATGCCCGCCGGATGAACATCGAGCCGCGCCTGGCGGAGGCCATCCGCAGCTTCCGTCTCGACGCCCGTGCCGGAGCCCTGCCCCTCAACGTCGACCTGGACGTCGTGCTGTCCGTTCTCGCCCGCACAGTCTGCTCAGCTCTCCGCCGCCGCCTCCCCGGCTACGCCATCGCGACCCCTGACACCCTCCAGGGCGGCTTCCTCTCCATCGGGGGCCCCATCCTCAACCACGGCTCGGAGATCGTGGCCAGACTGGACCGGCGTACCTGCTCTCCCGTGCTCCGTCGGGCCGACCTCCCCTCGGCCGTGGTCCCCCGGTGGGGCGGGCGCCCTATCCCCTTGGAGTTTGCCCAACCGCCCCTCACTGGGGGCCGATCCCCTTTGTGAAAGCGGCGCTAATCCGAGCGTTGGTGAGCCGACATGTCAGAGGATGTGGCGGAGATCGGGCGCGCAGGAAGCCACGGACGCTGGCAGGTGGCTCTTGGAGCCGGCGTCGCGAGGTGAGGGCAAGCTCGTGGAACTGGGCGGGCCCAGTCACCACCCGACGTCCCACTCGGCGGATCTTCACGTGCTGCCAGATCCGCTTGTCTGGTTCCGGCTGGGGAGGGTGGGGCGGTGCGTGGAACAGCCGCAGCTTGCCCTTGGTCTTGGCCACCAAGTCCTGGACCCTGCGGCCCTTTGTGGGTGGAGCGATCTTCCATGATGAAGAGCCCCGTGCGCTCCTCGCTGTGGGCGAGCCGACCCAAGAACTCGACGAACACGGTGGGGTCACGCGCTGGGAGTTGCCATGAAGCACAGCTGCCCTTGGGCGGAGACCGCTGAGATCGGGGTCATCCCGGAGCGGGTCCCCGTCGTCCGCACCACCGAAGTCTTGCCCCGGGGTGCCCAGTGTGGTGCCACAGTGGCCGTCCGAACGGACCCAGCCTCCTCGCCGGAGTAGATCACCCCCATCTTCCTGTTTGGCCAGCTTCTGGGTGGCGGGGCAATCCGCCTCCTGCCACCGCTGAGCGGACTCGGGACCCTGCTGGTAGGCCCGGTGGAGCGGCCGTTGGGAGCTCCGTCCCAACCTGACGACGCCGTGACGCGGTGGGTCTCTGGATGCCGGTGGTGTCGCGATCCGATGGCCCCCGGACCAGAGCCGGGGAAGGGGTGCCACCGTGGCCCCCGTGGCCCACCGCGCCCGCCAGCTCCTCCCGGCCGCCGCCGTCCTGGGCTTGGGCCTCGGTGCGTTGACCACACTGAGTTCACCGGTGGCGGCGTCCAGCCCATCCCCGTGGGGGCTCCGCTCCATCGACACCATGGCCATGTCCAAGGACCACCTGCGCGACCAGGTCCCGCCCTCCGTCATCCAGGCGGAGTTGGTGGCCGACCGCAGCACCGGGGCCAACACGGTGGCGATCGAGGTGCCCTACGACCCAGCCAGCTCCTACTCGCCGCCGGTCACTCCCGGCTACGAGGCGACCTGGGTCAGCACGGCTCACGCGCTGGGCCTGCACGTCTGGTTTCGCTCGCACTGGAACAGCTGGCAGGGTGACTACAACTTCCCCAAGGAGACACCGTCGACCAGCCCGGGGCGGGCGCTGGGAACAGCGGGACCGGTGCTCAGCGGCCAGGACACCACCTCCTACCTGGCCCTGACCTACCACTGGATCCTCAGCCATCCCAGCTACTTTCGCAATGGGGACATCTTCACGCCGGCGGCCGAGCCGGAGAACGCGGGCATCGCGCCTTACTGCCAGGGGCCGTGCATGTTCGCCACCGTGGCCGTCTTCAACCAGTGGCTCCAGGACAGCATGACCGTCGACCGGGCCGCCTTCGCCAGCCTGCACGTCAGCGTGCGCGTGGGCTACTGGGGCACCAGCGGGTGGATCGCGAGCCACGGCTATCTGAGCCAGGCCACCGTCCAGGCCATGGGAGTGCTGGCCGTGGACGACTACCTGCAGTCGCCGGCGGCGCTGGCCGCCAATCTGGCGCAGATCGAGGCCACCTACCGGGTGCCGCTGGTGGTGGGGGAGTGGGGCGACATCTGGGACGGCGGCGATCAGGCGCTGATGGCCCCGGAGGTCGGGGCGGTCATGACGGCCGTCTCCCAACTCCCCTACGTCACCGGGTTCAACTACTTCCGGGACATCGGGTACGGCCAGGGGGAGGGGATTCTGAACCCGTCAACCCTGCAGCTGAACGCCTCGGGGGCGATGGTCGCGCACTGGTTCCACGTCATGGGGCCGGTCCAGGGTGCCCCGGCATCCGAGCCCGCTCCCCAGTCCCGACCGGCCCCAGCCGTCGGCTCGACGCCGGCTTTCCAAGCGGAAGGGCCTCCAGCGGGCCGCGGGCAACCGGTCGTGTCGGCCGGGGCCGCGGCCACCGGACCAGAGCTGGTCGGCTGGCCGCCCGCCCTGGGGGGTGCCCCACCGGCATCGCACCTCGGCGCGCCGCCCCCGCCTCGAGGACACGGCACCCCGTCGGCCCTGCTGCCCTGGCTCGCCATCCTGGCGCTCGGGCTCCTGAGCATCCGGCCCTGGGCGAGCCTCCGCCGGCCAGGGCCCCCTCATTGGGGCGCCGGGCCGGTGATCCGGTAGAGCCGCCAGTGTAGGGGCGTGCCCAGGCTCGCGACCCTGGTGGCGAACCCGTCCCCATCGCTCCAGAGGCCCGGGTACCGCCGGTTGATCGCATCCAGCCGCCCGACCCCCACCGGGGCCGGGACCAGGAAGTAGCCGACGTGATAGGCCTGGGGGTCGTTGAGGGCCGCCTCGAAGTCCAGATCGCTGGTGACCACGAAGAGCCGGGGGTCAGGGCTGCCCAGGATGATCGGGCCACCTTCGAAGGTGTCGATCAGGATGAGTCGGCGCCGGGGATCGAGCCGCAGTATCGAGGGGCCCAGGCGCAGCTCCTGGAGGTGGGAGTCGGTGGGCAGCGCCCGGTTGCGCAGCGCGGACGCCACCACCGCGTGCTCCGCCAGGCCCATCCCGGGGTTGCTCATCGCCCCCAGGCTGGCCGCGTCGCTGATGGCCAGGAGCGCGAACAGGGCGGCGCCGCCGGCGGCCCGGGCGACCCGCCCGCGCACCAGTCCCAGGGAATACGCCGCCAGCACGAAGGCGAACGGGATCGCGCTCATGAAGTAGCGCAGGAGGAGCGCCAGGCTGCCCCGGTGGATCAGGTAGGCCATCAGCAGGAAGGCCGAGGTCGTCATCAGCACCACGGCCAGGCCAGCCCAGGCCTGACGCCGCCGGATGGCCAGTGCCAGCGCCACCAGGGCGCACAGCGGGTACGCGGGGTAGAGGCGCGCCACCTCCAGGGCGACGAAGCCTGCCGCCGCCGGCCAGCTTTCCAAGCGCATGGGAGCCTGCTGGCCCCCCAGGGCGACCTGGGTCTGGGACAGATTCCCGTAGGCGCCGTTGAGGAAGTAGAGCGGGTCGTGCATTAGGATCGCGTTGGTTCCAACCCAGAAGAGCACCGCGAAGGCCACCGGCAGGCCGTACAGCAGCAGCCGTGCCTCCAGCTCCCGCCCGCGCGCGCCCCCGCGCCACTGCGCCACCCCAATCACCGCCAAGACCAGGAAGGCGAAGGGGATGGCCTCGTACCTCACCAGGGTGGCGGTCGCCACCGTCACCCCGATTCCGACCAGGAGGATGTCTCGAGGCCCGCGCAGCCAGCGCAGCAGGAGCAGGCTCGACAGCAGCAGGAAGAACATCAGGATGATGTCGCTCATGCCGTTGGCGCTGTAGAGAAGGACCATGGGATTGGCGGCCCAGGCGGCCACCAGGCCCAGCCGCAGGGCCCGTCCGACGCCGGCGTCGCGGAGGAGCAAGCCGATCACCACGGCGCTGGCGGCTCCGAAATATGCGGTCTCGATGTTGCCGGCGAACCCGCGGTTGACCAGCCAGGGGAACCAGCCCTTGAGAGCGACCAGCGGCAGGTCGAGGAAGCTCGGCAGCGGGTTCCAGATCAGCCCGATGGCGGCCAGATGGGGGTCTCGCGAGAAGAGGACGTAGAAGGCGTTGGCCACCCGGGAGAGGGCGTCCCCCGCCAGGTAGTTGAGACGGAAGACCAGATAGTAGGCTGCACCGAGGTCCAGGCCCAGGGAGACGACGAAGATGGCCGGCGACTCCCGGCAGAGCCCCCGGGCCAGGCGCGCCGCCATGGTCCCCAGCGTCCGGGCGTGCGGCCCCCGCAGCTCAGCCGGGGGACGCCCGACGGCGTCCCGCTCGGGGGTCGCGGCGACGGCCTCGATAGGCTCCCACAGGCTCACGCCGAAGTCACCGAGCCGAGTGCCAGCAGGATCGCTAACCCGCCGCCAGCCGCCAGCCGTCCGGCAAGAAGCGAGCTCGTGGGCAGCGGCAGAGGGGGGACGCTCGGCACCGGCAGAGGGGGGGTGCCCGGCAGCGGCAGCTGGGGCGTGCCCGGCAGTGGCGGCGAGGGTGTGGCCGGCGCCGGTTGGCTCCCCGCCGGCCTTGGCACCGAGCCCTGAGAGCCACCGGCCTTGCCGCCGTCGCGGTGCCGAGGAGTCCCGCTGAGGGCCGCATGCCCGCCGGCCCGTCTGGGATCCGCCCAGGCCCCCTGGTGAGAAGGCGCCGGCCCAGCCAGGGTGGCGACGGTGGCACCTCCGTGCCCCTGCGGTGCCAGCCCGGGGGCACCCAGCGATCCCCAGGTCGCCGCTACCAGGGCGGCCAGGCCCACGATGGTGGCGGCCTGAGCGGGCCAGCGCCGGGGTGGCGAGCCGCCGGCAGCGCCCGGGGCCCCGGACCGGTGGGGCCCGCCGACCGTGCCCGCCAGCACTGCCTTGCGCCTTCCCACCACCTCCAGAGGGGGGCCGGCACCCGTCCCGGGAGCGCTTGGAGGTGGGGTCAGACCATGGGTGGTCTTCTCCCAGTACACATGGTCGGTGAGCAGCTGGAAGCTCGCCTTGACCATGGCGACGCTCATCATCACCCAGTAGGCGGGATAGGTGAGGGCCAGCCGGGTGAGCGCGAAAGCGCCGCTCTCAGCAGCGCACCACAGCGTCACGTAGACGAAGAAGAAGTTGCCGAGGAGCAGCTCCAGGAGTGCGAGATAGTAGATCTCCGGGGGGAACAGCGCCGCCACCGCGGCGGGCTGGCCGAATATCCAGATCGCCATCAGGCTCCACAGCAGAAGATTGAGCACCGCGGTGACGTAGGTCCCGGCCAAGGTCAGCTGCACCGACATCCAGCCCCTGGCGCCCAGGTCGCGCCAGAGCCGCAGCGGGTGGCGCATGTTGACCGCCCAGGTGACGAAGTACCCCTTTCCCCACCGGGAGCGCTGCTTGGTCCAGTTGACGAAGTCGCTGTTGGCCTCCTCCCAGGTCACCGAGTCCACGATCCGGGTGCGGTAACCGGCGCGGTGCAGCCGCACCCCGAGATCGGCGTCCTCGGTGACGTTGAAGGGATCCCAGGACCCCACCCGGCGCAGGGCCGCGATGGGGAAGTGGTTGGAGCTGCCCCCGAGGGGGACCGGCAGCCCCAGGCTGACCAGACCGGGCAGGAAGAAGTCGAACCAGCTGAGGTACTCCAGGGCGAACCACCCGGTCAGCCAGTTCTGATCCGCGTTGTGGTAGGCGAGACGGGCCTGCACGCAGCCCAGGGGTGCGCCGTCATCGCCGGCGTGGCGGCGGAAGACGGCCAGCGCCTTCTTGAGCTGATCTGGTTCCGGGCGGTCTTCCGCGTCGAAGATCACCACGTACTCGCCCCGGGCCAACTGCAGGCCGTAGTTGCAGGCCTTGGGCTTGGTCCGAGGGCCGCCGGGGGGCACGACCACCACTTCGCAGAAGTGCGGCACTTGCAGCTGCGCGAGCCGGTCGCGCGTCTCCCGGTCGTCCTCCTCCACCAGCAGCTTTACGTCGAGCTTGGAGCGCGGGTAGTCGAGCGCTTGCAGCTGGCGCAACAGCTCCGGGACCACACCCGCCTCTCGGAAGATGGGGCACAGCACCGTGTAGACCGGTAGATCCCTCAGCCCCTCCACCTCGTCCGCGGGGACGCGTTCGCCGGACCCAGCCTTGGCGCCCCGCACGACGATTCGGGTGCGGTAGGCCAGCCATATCGCGTACGCGAAGGTGACGACGGCCATGGCGGCGACCAGGGCGGCTCCCCGCCAGACGATCAGCACCAGGACCGTGAGCGCCACCATGCTCAGCGTCAGGTTCCTCTGGCGGGGACTCAGCTGCCTTTCCGCAGAAGCGTCGGGCTGGGTGTCCCGGAGCGTGGTGACGGCGGTCGCGACCATCGCGTCCTGGTACAGGGAGAGCTGCGCCCGCCGGATCACGGTGGGAGCGGCCGCGAACCACCGTATCGAGAGCCCCTTTGGCGCGGTCACCCCGGCCCGCACCTCCTCATTCGTGGGGTCGGCGGCGGCGATCCAGACCTCGTCGGGAGTCAGCTTGAAGGGCACCACCTGGAGTCGGCGCGCCTCGGCCGGCGCCAGGATGGAAGCCCATCCCGGGTCCGGGGCTGAGGCCGAGGGGTCGGAGCTCGGTGTGCCCCACCCGGCCGCGAGCTCTTCCCAGACCTCTGCCTCGGAGGCCAGCCCTTCCGCCACCAACAACTCGCCCAACCGCACCTGGTGGGTTGCTTGCAGAAGCAGCGCCGCCTCCAGGGCGTCGGGGGAAAGGGCCCGCCGGGCGACCAGGCGCTCCCCGAGCAGACGGGTGGGGGCCGGAGCTCTCAATCTCGCGCTCCAGGGGTGGCGCGGCCACTCCACGAGGCCGCCCCCGTCGATGGGCCGATGGCGGCTGGGCTCGTGCGCGGCGTTCCGCCGGCCGCCTGTGCCGGGCTCCTGTGGCTAGATGCTCGGTCGAGTTGGCGATGGAGGCGCCAGAGATCCAGGACCATGGCGGCGCCGTCCGCCCACGGCCTCACCCGGGAGCCACCTTCGTGGCGCCAGACGACTCCCACCTCGGCCACCTTCATCCCTCTGCGCTGGGCGCGCAGAAGAACCTCCGCATCGAAGCCGAAGCGCCGGCACCCCAGGTGGGTGAAGCAGACCGCGGCCGCCTCGGCCGTGAAGAGCTTGAAGCCACACTGGGTGTCGCGCAGCCCGGGAAGGGCCAGCCGTCGCAGCAGGTAGCTGTAGCTCCTCCCCATCACCCGGCGATACTGCGGTTGGCCAACCTCGACCCGGGAGTCCGGGGCGGCTCTGGAGCCGATGCCGACATCCGCGCCGCGCTCGAGCGCGGCCTCGAGCTTGACGACCTCCTCGATCGGGGTCGACATGTCCGCGTCGGTGAACAGCCGCCGGGCGCCCCGGGCAGCGAGCATGCCCGCTCGCACTGCCGCGCCCTTGCCCTCGTTCTGGGGTAGAGAGATGACCCGCATCCGCGGCCAGGCGGACGCCACCTCCCGCATCGCCCTAAGGGTCCCATCGAGGCTGCCGTCGTCGACCACCAGCACCTCGTAGGCGCTCCCCCTCCCGTCACAGAAGTCACGGATCCGGCGGAGGGTCTTGGGGAGCCTCGCCTCCTCGTTGAAGGCGGGCACGATCACGCTGAGGGCGGGGATCGGGACGGTCGCCACCTTAGGATCTCCGGCCGGTGGCGCCAGCCACCGGCCAGCCACCACCACCACGTTTGCCGGCTGCTCCCGCCCAGGCCCGGGGGCGATCGCTCCCGGGCTTCGGGGTAGCGCCGCGGCGTGCCGGCGAACGGCGTCGGGACCCCACGCGTCAGGCCCGGGTCGCCGCCGGCTCAAGCGACTGCGCCACGAATTGCGCGCCGAAGGAGGTCAGGGCAGCGTCGGCTCCCTGGTAACGCCTGCGCCCGAGGGTGTGCGCCGGGGAGGGGGCACCGTTGAAGAAGTTCTCCACCGCCACCACCATGTTCTGGACGGGCCCCCCAGCCGGCTGCAGGTTGGGGGGTTCGAACGAGCCCGTCACCAGCGGAGAGGTCAGTTCGATCCGCTCGTAGGCGGTGGTTCCGGCCGCCCGCACCGGCCAGGTCCAGGTAAGTGTGGCCCATTGCCCATTTGTGGTGGGGTCGGAGTAGTTGAGCAGGAGCGCCGTCACGCCGTGCCCCAGGGCCACCGTGGAGGCAGCCACGATGTCGTAGTTGTGGAAGAGGAAGCAGTTCTCCACCGTGTAGGTCAGAAGCGCGCTGTTGTCGGGCGTGGTCACGACGTCGGCCCACAGGACGGCGTCCCCCGCCGGGCCTCCGGGACGGGTCAGCTGGTAGCGGATGTATGACGATCCAGGGCCGAAGTACTCCGTTCCCCAGGGGTAGCTGGTGAGCAGACCCAACTGCCAGCCCCGGGGCACCCGGCTGGCGGTGCTCATGGCCACCACCGTCGGAGCTCCCGACCCGGTGGCATAGCCCGCGTAGAGTCCGAGCGACTGGTCGGCCGCCAAGAAGAGCCCGATCCCGAGCAGGACTGAAGCCACCCGGGCCGCCCGCCTCCAGCACAGGCCGCCTAACCCCATGGTGGCGGCGGACCACGATGTCGGGGACACTGTCGCGGCGGGGTTGCCGCCCCGGGCCTGGCCCGCCGGTGGCAAGGCCGGCCCTCCCAGGCTGGCCGGCCGCGACAGTCCGAAGCCCGGCAGTAGCCAGAGCATGGCTGCCATCCCCAGCCCGAAGAGAACGAGTCCGATGACCTCGTGGAAGCCCCCCAGGGCGAATGCGGCATGGCCGGCGCCGGCGAGCAGGGCGATGGCGACGATCCGACCCACATTGAGGACAAAGGTGAGCAGAAGGCCGGCAACGAGCCAGAGCAGGCGTCCGCTGATCGGACCGGTGACGGCCGTGAGCAGCGCTCCCCCGATGAGCAGGAATCCGAGCACGCCGTCCCCCCCAGCACAGGCGGCGCTGACACTTATCTGGAGGGCGGGTCCGACCGCTGGGTGAACAACCAGGAGCGAAGGGTTGCTGGCGACCTGGGACACCCCCAGCGCCAGATGGGAAGTGATCAACCCCAGGACGGAGTCCGTGGCTCGCACGAACCACGAGAGGACCCCCGACAGGAAGCTGATGTAGAGCGCCGGCCACATGAGGAAGAGCAACAGGAGGGGTGCCCGCATTCTCCAGGCCCATCCCACCCCGTAGGCCAGCACCACCGCACCGGTGATGAAGAGCGCGAACGAGAGCACATCGGGCCGGAGGGACCAGTAGAAGGTGCCCCAGAGTACCGGCGTGACGCTGATCAGGAAGAGTGCGACCAGCAGGAGGGGCACCGCGAGTATGTGGTCCAGCTGCCGGTCGCGGATGGGAGTGGGCCGCCCGCGATACCGACCCGCCGCCTCCCAGGTCGCCCAGATGGCGATCAGCGGCAGCAGGGGCAGGTAGGCCAGCGGGGTGTCCAGGCTGAGGTTGTCGAGGAATGTGGACAGCGTGAAGTGGTACGCCACCAGCGCCGCACCGAGGATCAAGACCAGGGGCCGGAGGTGGGCCCGGTCCAGGGCGCCGATGCCGGCCCGGGCCCTCAGCCAGACGGAGCGAGCTGCCGGCGGGCCTGGGTCAGGCACCGCTCACCCCCGGGAGGCGCGGGTCCGCGCCCCGCCGGAGGCTCCAGTCACCGGGGACCGGAGCCGTTCCTGGCTGCCCCGGCCAGCCCTGCCCGAGCCCTTCTGACCGCCCGGCGGCCAGGCGGCCCCCCGCGGTCGACGACCAGGTCTGGACAGCTCGACCACGGCCCACTCCTAGCGCGCCACTGGCTTCTGGCCCCGGGCCATCCAGCGGTGTCGAATCGCGGGGATGGCCAGGACCGCGGCCGCGACCAGCAGCAAGGCCGGGAGCCACGGCGCCTCGGGGATGTTGGGAGGAGGCGCGGTGGGCAGCAGGTCGTAGGGGGCCGTGGCGTCGATCTGGTTGAAGATGGCACTGTCACTGGAGGCCGGCTGAGCCTGCGTCGCCGTCAACCCGGTCACGCTGTAGAGCTCGACCGGGGCGGCGCTGGGGTTGCCCACGTCCTTGGCCGGGACGTCGATGGTGATGATCCCGGTGGTCGGGTCGTAGCTGCCGGGGACCGAGTAGGTGGGCGGATAGGTGAGCATGAATCCCTGCTGGCTGGCGGTGCTGCCCGGCGCCTGGACGGTGCCGGTCTCGCCGGCGTAGAAGGTGGGGGTCCCGCCGGCGTCCGACTCCATGGCCGCGAAGAAGATGTGGCCCTGGGCGGTGTGGGTCCGGGAGGCGGCGGGGATGGGGAGTTCCCAGCGGGTCAGCCACACGGCGTCCGGACCGCCCATGCCGCTCCCCACCGTGAGGGACCCCAGGGAGGAGACGTGCATGGACACCACGTAGTCGCCCTGGGCGTTGGGTTGGGCGATGCAGGAGGCCAGGCCTGGCGCCTGCACCAGGTCCAGGTTGGCAGGGACATTGGTCTCCGACCCCAGGGCTGAGTAGTAGGCGCTGGGGGATCCCGCGGCACAGTTGTACGCCGGGGTCGGGCCGCTGACATCTCCTCCGAACAGCCCTGGTCCGGACACCTGGCGGGCGAAGGCGATCACGGCCGACGAGGTGCCGCCCTGGGCGTTGGTGTTGGCGGAGTCGGCCCAGGTCACGTAGGCAGCGCCGGTCGGTCCGACCTGCACCTGAATGAAGTCCAGGAGGCCCCGGTCGCCACCGGTGCTGCAGCCGATCCCGAAGGTGCAGATCGCTCCGTAGTGGTTGGAGTACTCGGTGACCTTGGTGGCCCCGAAGGTGGCCCGCGGGTTGGCGCGGCCGGAACTCACGAGGTTCAGGCTCTGCGCCATGTAGACGTTCCAGGCACCCTGGGTGGTGGAGGACCCGCAGCCAGCCGCGGTGTCGCACCCGGTAAGGGCCGGAGTGCCGTACCAGACCACGTCGACCTTGCCCGCGCCGCCCGCTGCCACCCACGGGAAGACGTTGGTCTGCAGCGAGGGGATGGAGGCGCTGACGTCGTAGGGCGGGCTCCAGGTCTTGCCGTTGTCGGTGGAGACCGCCAGATAGATCGCGCTGGCCCCGTCGATGACCCCGGAGGCGTTCACCGGGGCCTGGGCCCAGACCACGTAGAGGTTGCCAGCGCTGTCGATCGCAAGGGGGGTGAAGTCCTGTCCCGTGGTGACCGTGCTGGTTCCGGCGGCGGTCAGCGGGGCGGCGTAGACCGTGGAGCTGTAGCAGGGGCCGCCGGGGTTGTAGGGGGCGCAGATCGAGACCGGGGTGCCGGTGGCCGGGAATGGGGTCGGCGTGCCGGAGTACCCGGTGGGGAAGCTGTCGACCACCACCGCGTTATCGATGCCGTTGGCATCGCTGCCGCCCAGCAGCGTTCCGGAGGCACTCGTGTACCCGGTGTGGGCGATGTACAGCTCGCCGGTGCTCTGGTTGACCACCGTCCCCCCCACGATCCCGTCCGGTTCGATCGGCTGGGCCGGAGAGAACACCTGGGCCGCCGCCTCGGTGCCCGAGGCTTCGGTCACCTGGAGCTGGTTGGACCCCACCTGCGAGGTCGACGCCTGGCCGAGCCCGCAGTTCAGGGTGCACTGGGCGACCTGGTCCACCGTCATGTACTCCCGCCCGGTTGTCAGGGGGTCGCCGTACACGGAGAGCCAGGGACGGTCGACGCCGACGGTGTCGCTGGCCGCGTCGCAGGTCGTGGTGAAGGACCGGCCGCCGTCGGCGGAAACGCTGGCGCTGACCTCGGTCAGCCCCTGGAGGTCGGCGAAGTAGAGGTTGCCCACCTTGTCGTTGACGATGCTGCTGTCACCCCCGCCGGCGCAGGTGTTGGGTTTGCCCAGCGGCGGCACCTGGGCGGCGACCAGATGGAAGCTGGTGCCACCGTCCTCGGACTTCCACACGAAGCTGGCGGTGGTGAGGAAGCCGTAGGGAGCGCTGATGTAGATGTCGTGGTGCCCTGCCGAATTCACCGTGGGGGAGATGGAGAGGCTGGGCTCCCCGGTGATGCGCTGGTTGTCCACCACCACCTCATGCCCGAACGCCAGGGCGGTGGAGGCCGGGCCCGCGGCCCTGGCCACGAGTGGCGCCCGCCCTCCCCCGACCAGGGCGGCCAGTCCAGCCGCCGCGAGCAGCACCGCGAAGGCGCCGGAGTGGCGGCCCCGGGGGCCCCGGGCCGCACCCGAAGGGCCCAATTCACCGCGTCTTGCCTGTCCCATCTTGATCTCCCCATGGCCAGAGTCGGCTCCGCCGGCCCGCCAAGGACCTGGGCGCCGAACTCCTCACCCACTAGGAGGCTGACCTGGGCAAAAGTCCTCGCCCGCTCACGGCTTCCCGGAGCGGCTCCCTCTGGGCTGGAAGGCCGCTTCCAAGCCCGGCGCCGCCGATCCCCGCTCCGGGGGATCCGGCACTCCGCCCAGGGCCCCTTGCCCTACAGGGGCGGGGCCACGCTTAGCGGCGGGGGACCCGCCGCTAAGGATTCGGGAGGGTGGGCACCGGTGGCGCAGCGACCGGGGTGAGCCCGCCCGCCCCGCCGGGCGCCGTGGAAGGCGTCGGCGACCCGGCCGGGACAGTTGCCCGCGCCAGCGAGCTCTCGGCCAGCGAACTCAGCCGCAGAACCGAGGATGGTCCCCCCAGGGTCCCCGAGGTGCCAGGCAAGGCCATGACTTGGGGGACGGCGGGGGCCGCAAGGGTCTCGGGCACCCCCAAGGTCACCTCGTTAGAGGAGGAGCTGACCCGCTGATCACAGCCGGCACAGGGGGCCCCTCCCATCGTCACCGCCAGCTGAGAGGCCGTTGATCTGCCGGGGGTCACCCCGCCCAGCCACGCTCCAGCCGCGCCCCTCGGAGCCCCAGCCCAGTCCCGGCCGGAACCGACGACGAAGATCGGCAGCGCGGCCACCCCTCCCGCCAGCAAGAGCGCCAGCATCCCGTGAAGCGCCCCCGAGGAAGCCCAGGAGGAGTCCTCAAGGCCCGAGACGGCGCGCGCCGCCCCGTGGACGCGTGCGGCCCGGCGGGCGAGGTCGTACCAGCCCGCCACCACCAGTCCGCGCAGGGAGTCGATGCTCAGCCTGCTCGCCGACAGCCGGGCGGCTTGAAGCGCGCGGTCGATCCGGCAGCGGTAGGCCTTCAACGAGAGCCGCAGACGGCTCGCCCCCTCCGCATCGGCGTATTGCTCGACGTAGCGCATCCTCAGCACATCGCGATAGTGCGCCGGCAGGTTGGCGGCAATCTGCTCGCAGAGGAACCGGGCTTGGGCGCGGTCCCATGCCGAATCGCTGGCCGCCGGAGCATCCGCCAGCTCCGATGCCACCTCCAGCCTCTCCCCGTGGCGCCGCCGCTTGGCCAGCTCCAGCGCCGCCCACCGGGTGTTGCGGATTACCACCCGCTCAGGGTCCTGATCCAGGAGCGCCTGGTCACCTTCGGCCACACGGGCCACGATCCTCGTCAGCGCCAGCTGCACCGCGTCCTCGGCCGTCGCCCGATCGTGCAGGATCGCGAACGCGTACCCGACCGCCTGGTTGCGATAGCGGTCGCAGAGAGATCCCAGATCCGCGGGCGCCCGAAGCGCGCCCCTCGCACCTACGTGCTCCGGGCAGCCCGGATCTGGCCGGCACCCGATCGCGCCCGCGGCGTGGAACTCCATTGCCTCCTACCCGCTCCCGTCGGCGCCTGGCCGGGCCGTCGGGGATCCGTGAGCGGCTGGATCGTAGCGGTGGTGCCCGACTGTGTCAAGGGCGCAGCCGGGGAGCCGTCGGCGGCCCGCCCTGTCCTCTGGCACGACGCTCACCGCCGCCGGGGCGGAGCCCCTGCGGGCGAGGAGGTGGCGGCCTCACTCCGCCATCGGCAGCTCGCAGGGAAGGTCCGGCCCGGCTCCCCCCGCACCGGAGGACGGAGGCCAACCCGTCGAGGTTGACCTCCGTCCCTTCCGTGATGGGGATTCGGACCACGCCGGTCCCAAGTCACCTCAAGGCAGCCCCGGCGCCCCTGCCCTCTCCCGCCTGCGATCTTCACCCTGCGATCTTCACCCCGCAATCTGGTGCCTTTGCAGCCGTCGGAGCCCGAAGCCGCTAGCGAGCAGCATCCCCAGCCCCAAGAGCGGGATCAAGGGTGCCCACGGCGTCTCCGGCACCGTCCCTCCAGGGGAGGCGCCGCTGCAAGGGATAACCCCTCCCACTGTGTAGTTGAGGTCGGGGCCGCCGCTGTCAACCTGTTGCAGCGACGCCGCACTGGTGGCGGGGTTGGGAGGAGTGCCTTCCTCGGTGAAGGTGACGGCAGCCGGATGGAGCAGCACTGCCCCCAGGGGCGGGCTGCCAACATTGGTGAGTGGGACATCGACGACGACTGTTCCATTCGCTCCTTGGTTGAAGCTTCCGGTGTCGGTGTGTGCCGGGGCGTAGTTGGTAGTGGTCCCGGTCTTACTGGCGGTGCCGTCACCATAGGTGACGCTGGCCCCCGGAGCGGCCGACAGTTGGGCGTAGGCGAAGTACTCGGTGCTGCCGTAGGTCCAGGTCCCGTACCAGTCCTCGGCCGAGGCACCGGTGGGCACATGGGTGGAGAGGTTCTGGACCTGAATGGTTACCTCCAGCACGGGTGCGGTTCCCGACTGGTTGAGGCCCATGGTCCCTGCGTCCAGGGTCAACTGGGGCTGGGAGTTGCCCTGGAGTCCGCCGCTGGCTGTGTGACTCGGGTTCTGCCAAAGATCCCCGCAGGCCAGGGGGGTGCCCGTCCCCCCCGATGGCGCTGGGGGCAGCACGTCGTTGGTGGGAGTGAGCCGGCCGTCCACGGTCTGCATGAAGGGAGTCACGTTGATCACGCCCCAGCCGCTGGTGTAGTCCCAGCCCGGGCCGGCACAGTGCTGGCCGTTGCAGCCCAGGGTCACGTCGAAGAAGTCCGTGGTGTAGCTGCTCCCCTCCCCCACCTTGTAGATCGTGGGGTTGGCGAACCCCAACCCGCCGGCGGGAGCAGCCGCCTGCACCCTGGCCCACATCCCCACCCAGAGCGGACTGGAGAGGCTGGTGCCCCCCTCGGTGGTGGCCGCGCCCCCGACCACGATGTTGTAGCCGTTGTCGTAAATGTTGCCGCTCATGGCAGCCACGTCCGGCACCCCCCGGCAGATCGTGCCCGCCGGGTAGGGAGTTCCCACATCGTTCATGGTGCAGGGAATGTTGACGTTGGCGTCGGCCTTCTGGTAGAAGGGCTCGCTGATGAAGGGCGCCGGCCCGCCCCCGGTGTAGGTCCACGACTTCTCCAGGAACCTCGCTTCCGCTGGGGGTGGCAGGCCGTTGGAGTAGAGCACCGTCCCGCCGACACCGACCGCGTAGCGGCTGGCGGCAGGGTAGTTCTGCAGGGGCAGCCCCTGATTGGCTATACCGTTGCCCGCCCCCACCACTGGCAGGATCGCAATCGGGCAGGAACCCCCGGTGTCGCCGGCGGACGAGAACAGGGTCTGCCCCTGGCTGGCAGCCTGCAGCAAGGTTTGCTCGGCCACCGGCTCCAGGTTGTTGCCGAGGCCTTGGCCGGCCGGCTCGTTGGGGTTGGCCAGCGGGCTGCCGAAGACCGCGTTGCCGGGACTGGTCTCACACTCACCGAAGCTGGCGTTGGCCTGCAGCGGGGCCGTCGGGTCGCTGACCCAGGCCTGGAACATCGACTCCACCGAGGCGTCCGTGAGCGAGTTGGCGAAGTACAGCTTCACGCCATAGGCGTCGGGAGCCATTCCCGTGGATGCCTGGCTGTCGAGGTTCCACTCGATCTGGCCGCTGTTGTCCGTGAACGGCCCCGGGCCGACGTGGATCACGGTGACGGGGACCTGCGGCAGGTGGTTGTTCTGCTCGAACACCCGCAGGTCGGAGATCACATTGCTGCTCTGGCCCTCGCCGAAGATCCCGATCTGCTGCCCCTGGCCCTCATTCTGGCTCGGCATCTGGTACATCGACCAAAGGTCGGGGGGATTGTAGAAGCAGCTGAGGGTGGTCGCGCAGGTCGTCGTGCCCTGAGCGGGCCTTGGCACGGTGGGCTTGGCCGCATTCGGGGGCGGTCCGAGCGGTGCCGGGGTGAAGTGCTGCAGAGTGTTGAGCCCCACCACGGTGTAGATGCTGTCCCCGGCCGGCACCGTCGGGGCCGTCGTGTTGGCGAGGAAGCCGACCCCCTTCACCTGATACTTGGCGATCTGCAGCTGCATCAGGGCCTCGATCTGGGCCACCGACCCGGTCGCCTCCACCCAGTCACGCGCGGCGGCGGTCTGAGTCACCGCCAGCCCACCGTTCTTCAGCCACGCCAGGACCCTCCCATAAGTGGATGGGTTGACCCCGAACCGGCTGGCGAACTCCGCCGGAGTGAGGAACTTGTGGTAGGCCGCATTGCCGACCGTGTATTCGGCGTGGTAGTAGGCCCGCACCACGGACAGATCGGGGAGCATGAGGCCCACCCCGATCGTGAGAACCTCGCCGGGGGGAGGCGACCCCGTCGGAGTGAGTCGCGCCGGGCCTCCGGTGACATCGGGCAACACGTCCGCATGGATCACCTCGGTGGCCGAGGGGCTGGCGGCGCTCGCCGTCGCGACGCCGAGGAGCGGCAGGGCCAGGGTCGCGACGCCAACCGCCGCCAGCACGCTCGCACCGCGGGGGAGTCGGTGGTGGTGCACGTTCGGTGCGGCGAGTCCCGCCGGACCCGGGAGCTCCCGGGTGCGAGTGATGGCCCCGGCGAGCCGGGCGAGCAGGGCCAGACGCCCGCTCATGTGAGTTCTCATCTCCTGCCTTCCTCCTCCGATCTCGCGGGACGTGCCTGCCTCTCGCCTTGCGGGGCGCACCTATGCTCAATAGGAGGCGGACGGGGGGGAATGTCCTCATGCAGGTGGTGACCCCGTCGGACTCAGTTTGGGACCGTACGGGTGCCGGCCGGTGGACAGCTATCTCTCTCGACAGACCCAGCTCCCTGGCGGGATCCGGGAGCCAGGCAAGCTCCGCTCGGTCGGCGGGACCCCGGTTCAGGTGACCAGGGCGGACCCGCCTCGCACGGTGCCGTGAGTCTGCTCGCGCCGCCGGTGCTGCGACCTCCGGTGCCGGCGTGCCACCGGCGCCGCTCACCGGCGGCGAGCCGGCCAGGCTGGCATGTCGCCGTAGGCGCGCACGGTGCGAGGGGGCGGGTCCACCGGGTGGCCGACGGCCCGGAGGGGGCGCACCCAGTCCCGGTGGGATGCCGGTCCCACGAGCTCGCTGGTCCCCGCTCCGGCCAGCGCCACACTGCCCGCCAAATCGGTGTCGCCCCGGCACCCCAAGACCCGCACAGGTCCGGGGCTCAAGTCGGTGGCGACTCCATGATGGTGTCCGGCAGTGCGGCAGTCACGCTCCCGCCTCCCGCAGCGCTGAGCTGAGCACCGCGAGGGAGCGGTCGAGACGCTGCTGCCGCCTGCGGTTCGGCTCGTGGTTGGCCTCCGCAGCCAGGTGCCCCAGCAGCTCGTCGAATTGCTCCTGATCGGCCAGCAGGGCTACCCCTTCGTCCAGCGCCGTGGCTCGGTAGACCAGGCGCTGGCAGTCCAGGTCAAGCAGCGTCAGCGTGCGCAGGGCCGCGGCCACCTCGTCCGGGACGAGCACCTCGCCCGCGGCACCGAGGTGCCGGATGGGGCGGGGTGTCCGGAGATCGAACTGGGTGCCCTCCCAACCGCTGATCACACCCTCGTCGTCACAGGAGTCGCAGCCCCACTCGATCTGGGCCCGCAGCTCCGAGCGGAGGACCACGATGCGCCCCGGGCAGCGGCTCCTCCCCGGCCTCCGGCGGCAGGGCAGCGCGCTCACCCAGGCTGGGCCCGGGCCGCCGGCGGTGGCTGCCCTGACGATGTTCCCGAAGTGATCGGCAAGGTTGCGCGCGGGCGCGGGGGCGTCCTCCGGCAGGTCGAGGAAACGGCGAAGGTCGGAGACGTACACCCCCGGGAACTGTATCCAATTCCGTCTTCCTCCGGGGAAGAAGGCCCCCCGCAGGCTCAAGGCGAAGTGGGCCGGAGACGACCATCGAGGCGGGCCGCCTTGTGCTACCATTGCCGCACATGGAGACGATCGGGATCCGGGAGCTGCAGCAGCGTGCCTCGTCTGCCGTCCGAAGGGTGCGCCGTGGCGAGACACTGGGCGTCACCTATCGCGGTCAGCTGGTGGCGGTCCTGGCCCCTCCGGCGCTGGCCACCGGCACCGGAAGCCTGATCGCCGCCGGCAGGGTCACACCCGCCCGTCGGACCCAGGGCCCGCTCCCGGACCCGGCCGTGGCGTCCCGTCCGACCCAGGAAGTCCTGGACGAGCTGCGCTCCGAGGGCTGAGGTGGCCTTCTACCTCGAGACCTCGGCGTTCCTCAAGCTTGCGGTGGTGGAAGATGGTTCGGCCACCATGCGCCGCTGGTTCACCAGGCACCGTCCCTGCTGGTCGTCCCTGCTGCTCGCAACCGAGGCGCACCGAGCGGCCTTGCGGCTCGGTCTGGGTCCGGAGATCATCGAGGAGCTGCTCGACGGTGTCTCGCTCATCCTCCCGTCCGCATCCACCTTCGACCTGGCGGGACGGCTGGGACCCGTCGACCTGCGCTCCCTGGACGCGGTCCATCTGGCTGCGGCCGCAGAGATCGGCCCGGAGCTGGAAGCGGTGGTCACCTATGACCGGCGCCTTGTCCTAGGCGCCGCGGCAGCTGGTTTCCCTGTCATTCAGCCCTGAGCGGGCTCGGCCTGGGGTTGGGCAGCCGACTGGGCCGGAGGAGCCCGCGCCATGCTCGTCGCTTCGCTCGCCGCGACCCCGGCACACGCTCCAGCTGAGCCGGCTCAACCCCTTCCGCCACCGGCAGGGGCACGCCGCAGGCCACGGGCCCCTCCGTCGGCACCAAAGTGATCCCCTTCCGCGAGTCGGGCTTGGAGCCCGCGGAGCCGCTGGGCCCAACCTCCCTGAGGCTCCCCATCGCGGTCGCCCGCTACGCACCGCCCCTGCAGCCGCCGCGGAGCGCTCAGACGGCGGCCGTCTGACGCAGCTGCACCACCTCTCGCCCGACTATCTCAGCCGCCTCCTCCACCTCGGCCCGGGTGGTCCCCCTCCCAAGGGTGAGTCGCAGATGTGCTCCCGCCAGTGCCGGTGGGAGCCCCATCGCCAGGAGCACATGAGACGGAGCCTGGGAACCACTGGCGCATGCCGACCCCGCCGAGGCGCACACCCCAGAGCGGTCGAGGCGCATGAGCAACAGCTCACCCTCAGCCCCGGGGATCGCCAGCGTGCAGAAGTTGGGGAGCCGGTTCTCTCCCCGGGCGCCGGTGGGTCGCGCATCAGGGATCAGCTCCAGGAGGAGCTCCTCCAGGTGGGAGGTGAGCTCCCGCTGGCGGGCTGCTTCGGCCCCGCGCTCGCGCTCCGCCAGGAGGGCGGCCAAGCCCAGCCCCACGATCCCGGGGACGTTCTCGGTCCCGGAGCGGCGGTTCCGCTCCTGCCCGCCCCCGGTGATCACCGGGTCCAGGGTGACCCCGTGGCGGACGAAGAGCGCGCCCACCCCCTTGGGCCCACCCACCTTGTGGGCGGAGATGGTGAGTAGGTCCACCCCCAGCTCCGCCACGTCCAGCGGAATCTTGCCCAGCGCCTGGGTGGCATCGGTGTGGAAGAGCGACGAGCTGTGCTCCCGCACCACCTGGGCCAGCTCGGCGACCGGCTCCACCGTCCCCACCTCGTTGTTGGCCAGCATCACCGAGACCAGGCGGGTGTCGGGACGCAGCGCCCGGAGAAGCCGTCCGGGGTCCACCCTGCCCTCCGAGTCCACTTCCAGCTCGGTCAGCTCCCAGCCGTCCCGGCGCAGGTCCCGGGCGGTCTCCAGCACCGCCTCGTGCTCCACCTGGGAGACCACCAGGTGCCCGGGCTCGCCCCGCAGCCGGCTAAGCGGTCCCCGCAGCGCGAGGTTGTCCGCCTCGCTGCCACCACCGGTGAAGACCACCTCGCGCGGCCGGCAGCTGAGGGCCTCGGCGACCCGGTCCCGGGCCAGGTCGACGAGGGCACGGGCCGCCCGGCCGGCGGAGTGGGTGCTGGAGGGGTTGCCGAAGACCTCCCGAAGGGGCCCTGCCATCTCCTCCCGGACCTCCTCCCGCACCGGAGTGGTGGCGGCGTGGTCCAGGTAGATCAATTGGCCCTCAGTCCCGCGACTGGCGCGGCTCCAGGAGGGCGGTCAGCGGGCCCTCATAGTCCGCTAGCTGGCGGTGGAGCTCCAGAAGCTCGTCCGCCGAGATGGGGTCGCGCTCCTTGGTGTCAGCCTCCGTGGCCCCACCCCCCTGGACCTCCAGCGCCACCAGGAAAGCCATCGAGCAGTGCCGACAGGTCACCTGGACGGTGTAGTGGGGGCCCTGGTGGGCCAGCTGGCGCAGCTCGCAGTCGGCCAGCGAGCGCCGGCACACCGGGCAGCGGAAGTCCCCCGCCCGCTGCCGCAGAAAGCCCATGATGTCCATCGCCATCTCCACTTGGGAGTATAGATCCACCCCGAGGAGCGGATTCCGGCCGGGACTGTCGAGCCAGGTTCCACGACGAGGAACCCCCCAACGGTGGCTCGGGCGACAATGGCGATCGCGGGCGACCCTCAGGGAGCGGAGGGTGTCCACGCAATCGACGGCCCCTGCCCAGCGGATCCTTGAGCGAGCTGGCCTGCGAGTGGCTGCGGCGGCAGCGCGGCGGGCAGGCGTCTAGGTTGTGGATGCCCGCCAGTCCTCCGGCGGGCCCCAGAGAACCTACGTGAGTCCCCCGCTGGGGACCCCTGCCAAGAGCCTGGGAGATGGTGTCCAGCACCGGAATTCGCGGCTAGTCACACTTAGTAGTACTATCCCTAAGTGCGCACCACGGACACGGTGACCATCTCACTTCCAGCCGAACTCGCCACCGAGGTGGATCGCCTCGCCCTACAGGAGGGCCGCACCCGCAGCGAGCTCTTCCGGGAGGCCTTCCGGCAGTACGCGGATCGACGTCGCCGCTGGAACCAGTTGTTCGCGTACGGCGAGGCCCGGGCCGCCGCCGGCCACCTCACCGACGAGCAGCTCACCAGCGCCGTGAGGGGTCGCCGCCGGTCGCACCGGTCGACAGCGCCCTGAGTGCGGGTGGTCCTCGACACCAATGTCCTGCTCTCCGCGCTTCACTTCGGCGGACGTCCCCGCCGCGTCCTCGAGGCGGTGGTGCGCGGCGAGCACCAACTCGTCATCGGTACGGCCATCCTCAGCGAGCTGGAGAGCGTCCTCGTTGGGGTGTGCGGATGGAGCCCTGACCGTGCGACCGCGGCTTGCCGCGAACTGGAGGCCCTGGGTGAGCTTGTCTTGCCCGCTGAGGTGCCGCACCTGTGCCGTGACCCCGATGACAATGAGATCCTGGCCATCGCTGCAGCGGGTCAGGCCGCTGCTTTGGTCACCGGGGACGCCGACCTTCTGGCCCTCGCCAGCTACGGCCGGGTCCGGATCGTGACGGTCGCCGACTTCGAGGAGACCGAAATCCTGACCTCCGCTCCCGGCACTCCCTAGCGCCTTGGATCAGCTGCTCCTCCGAGTCTTCCAGGGCCACGTGGCTGCCCAGTGCCGGTTCGCGCTGGCTGGCGTCCCGGTTATCAACGAGAGCGCCCGTCAAGGGGATCACGATCGGCTCTGGATCGGATGCCAGATGCTCGTGCTGGGGGCTGGCAACGTGTCCAAGGCGCTCTGGGGCGACGGCCGGCACCGGAGCACCTTGGCACCTCGGCGCCGGACACTTAGGGCGTCACTGAACGTCACTGACGCCTCGCCGCTCCATCAGGTCGCCATCCGCAATCATCTCGAGCACTTCGACGAGCGAATCGACCGTTGGTGGGGGCAGTCTTCCCGCCACAACTTCCTGGATGACATGATCGGCCCACCGTCGGCGGTCGCCGGGTTCACCGAGATGGAGATGTTCCGGATCTACGACCCCACGCCACCGTCTGGCCCACGAATAGTCTTTTGGGGCGAATCCTTCGATCTCCAGCCCCTGGCCGAGGAGTGCTCTCGGATCCTCACCATCGCCAGCCGGGAAGCCGGCAGGTGGCCCTGACCGAAGCTCGGGGGACGGCCTGACGATCTACGCTACGGGGTTCTTGGGTCTCTGGGGCTCCCGGAGCCAGGCGCAGTCCACAGGCCCCAAGCTGGTTGGACCCCTGGGCGGCGCAGCCCTCCATCCCGGACGGAGACTGGTCACGGTCGTCAGAGACACTGGCCGGCCAGCTGGCTGGGGGCCACCAGCACCGCCGGGTCCTGTCGGCGGCGGGGGCCGAACATGACATCGATCAGCGCCCAGGTCACCTGGCGGGCTGCGGCCACCGCCTCCAGCACGGGGAACCCCCGGCCGTTGCCGAAGTTGTAGACGAGATGGTGCCCCGCAGCGCCTGAAGTTGCCTCCAGGGCCAGGAGGTGGGCGGCTGCCAGGTCACCCCCGTGGATGTAGTCCCTAATGCAGGTCCCATCCTCCCCTGCGGGCCCGCCCAATGCCGAAGGAAGCCCATGATGGCCATCGCCATCTCCACTCAGGAGATTGGAGCCGGTCCCGGGAACGATCCCGGTGAGGAGCACCGCACCGGGTGGCAACACCGGGCACACTGCGCCTGTGGCCAAGGTGATGGTGTCGCTTCCAGACGACCTGCTCAGAGCGGTCGATGCTGAGGCACGCCGGCTGCGGACCACCCGCAGCGGAGTCCTGCGACGACTGGCGGAAGAGTTGATCGGGCGGCGCAGCGGCCGGCGAGCAGAGCGGATGGCGGAGATCGAGACCGCTGGCGGGTCCGGTGCCGGCCACGGGGGCCGGGTCGCCGAGCTGGTGAAGGCCACCCGGCCGGATCTTTGAGCGTCTCTGCAACTCTAAGCGACTCTGAGCGGGGCGTAGCCGAGCGCCCTGGGGCCGAAGTCGCCACGAGGGACGACCGCGGTGGCATGGGCGTTGCGGTGGAAGCCGCGCCCGAGGGACACCC
>JAKATL010000070.1 GCA_021827985.1 bacterium | reverse complement strand
GCCCAAGCGGCCGCGGCAAGAGAGGGAAGTCCTGAGCCGGGCTGAGATCGACCGCCTTGAGGACAGCGCGCGGACGGAGCGGGACAAGGTCATCGTCCGGCTATTCGCCGATTGCGGCCTGCGTCTGAGCGGGGTTCCGCAGGTGTTGGGGGAAGAACAGACTAGAAGGGGCCTTGGCGGAGATCAAGGAGGTGGCGTTGGGCGCCGTTTGAAGCTTAGTCGTCTAGGCACACGAGGTGCTAGTTCTGCACCATGTAGCCAAGTGCGAGTGGTGCTATAGTCTGGGCATGTACCTGCGGACCATCAGCCGCCACAACAAGGATGGTTCCGTGGTCCGCTACCTCCAACTTGCGCATAACCACTGGGATCCCCTTGGTCACCAGGCCAAGGCCCAGGTGATCCACAGCTTCGGTCGCGAGGACCAGCTTGATCGGGAGGCCTTGAAGCGGCTGGCCCGCTCCCTCACCCGCTTGCTGGAGCCTCAGGAAGCACTGGCGGCCACCACCAGCGAGGACCTGGCGTTTGTCGAGAGCCGCCCCCTGGGCGGTGCCTTGGTGCTAGACCACCTCTGGCATCAGCTGGGGATCGACCAGGGTCTGAGGCGCCTCCTGGCCGGCAGGAAGCTCGACCCCAGAGTGGAGCGAGTGCTCTTCGCCTTGGTTGCCAACCGGGCGCTGGAGCCGCTCTCTAAGCTGGCCGGCACCCAGTGGGTGCGGGAGCGGGTCTTCATCCCGGGGTTGGCTGAGGTCGACGAAGACAGCTGCTACCGAGCCATGGACTTCTTGCTGGAGTGTGAGGAGGAGCTGGCCAAGGCGATCTACTTCAGCACTGCGGAACTGCTTGATCTCAACGTAGACCTCATATTTTTCGACGGCTCGAGCACCTATTGGGAGACCGACCAGGAGGATTCCGACCAGGTCGACGAGGATGGTGAGGTGGTGAAGCTTGGCTTCCGCTCCTACGGTCACAGTAAGGACCACCGGGCCGACCTTCCCCAGGTCTTGATCGGGATGGCGGTGACCAGGGAGGGGATCCCGATTCGGGTGTGGAGCTGCCCAGGGAATACCGGGGAGTCCCCCCTGCTCCGCCAGGTGCGGGATGACCTGCAAGGCTGGCAGTTGGGGCGGGTGGTGTGGGTGGCGGACCGCGGGTTCAGCTCCCAGGCCAACCGGGACTACCTGCAGCAGGACGGGGAGAACTACATCATCGGGGAGAAGCTGCGGGGTGGCTCCAAGAAGGCTGCCTGGGCGCTCTCCTGGCCGGGCCTCTACCACCAGGTGGCGGAGAACCTGCAGGTCAAGGAGGTGGTGCTGGAGGATGACCGCTTCGTGATCTGCTACAACCCCGAGCAGGCGGTGCGGGACCAGGCGGTGCGGGAGCGGCTGCTGAAGCGGCTGGAGGCGGAGCTAGCGGACAGCGACCAGCTCTCCATTGAGAAGCGCTCTGAACTGCTGGGCAAGCTCAGGACCAAGCCGGGGCTCGGCCGGCTGCTGCGAGTGACCAAGGATGGGCTGCTGCGGGTGGATCGGGCAGCGGTGGAGCGAGAGGCCCACCTGGACGGCAAGTACCTGGCGCGCAGCTCAGATCCCACCATGACCGCCGACGAGATCGCTCTGGGATACAAGCAGTTGCTGCAGGTGGAGCGAGGGTGGCGGGACATGAAGACCACCTTGGATCTGCGTCCGGTGTACCACCGCAAGGAAGAGCGGATACGGGCCCACATCGTGGTCTGCTGGCTGGCCCTGCTGCTGATCCGGGTGGCCGAGAACCGGACCCAGGACACCTGGCGGAATCTCCGCCATGAGCTCCAGCGGCTGCACCTGGGCGCCTTCCAAGGCTCGGCGGGCCGCTGCCTGCAGCGCACCGAGATCACCTCCCGTCAGGCTGAGATCCTGAAGTCGCTTGAGATCCCCGAGCCGTCTCGCTTCCTCACCCTTGAGGCCAACACTCGACCAGCGGCCTGACTCACGGGAGAACCGGCCTAGGCACTACACGTCCCCGTAGGACCTTGCGCTTTTCCCGCATCCAATGGGCGGTTTCCCCCTCGGTCGGTCACCAGTGCTGCGGAACCCAGGATGCTGGAGGCTGAGGTGGCCGACCTGCGGGCTACCCTCCGGGCGGCGGGCGTGGAAGTGCGGCCACGACGCCTGGCCGGGCGGCGCAAGCGCTGTGTCGTCTGCGGCGTTGAGCTGGCCGGCCACCGCAACCGGTTGACCTGCTCGGTCGCCTGCCGCAATCGGAGGTATCGGGAGCGTGGGGTTCGTCTCGCCCGGCTGGAGGCTGAGGTGGCCGACCTGCGGGCCGGGGTTGCTGAGCTGGCGGATGCCGCCAGACAGAAGGAAGCAGCGCCATGATTGCCGTGGCCGAGGTTCGGGAGGTCGCTCGTGTTCCTTCTCGCGTCCGCGAGGCCCGCGTAGTGCGGGACGAAACCCGGCCAGGGCGCTGTGTGGTCTGCGCCCGCCCTCTCCCGCAGAGATCGGGCCCCGGCCGCCCCCGGCGGACGTGCTCCCCCGCCTGCCGGAAGGCGGCCCAGCGGAGGCGTGATCGGGAACTACCCGAGTCCACGCCCCTCGTCCGCCGGCGGGGCCGACGCCCCTTGACTGGCCTCTTGGCGGACAGGTCCTCGTGACCATGAGCGCCTCCCCACCCAGCGACGGCGAGCTCGCCCTCCTGAGGGATGCGCGAGACGCGGCTCAGGCCCGCCGGGAAGTGTGGTGGGCCGCCCAGTGTGGGAGCCTTGGCCGCGAGCCCCGGGAGGTGGCTGCCACTCCCCGCGCGCAAGAGCTTGAGGCGGCAGCTGCCGAGGCGGAGCGCC
Organism: bacterium; assembly: GCA_021827985.1. GTDB lineage: Bacteria > Chloroflexota > Dormibacteria > Aeolococcales > Bog-877 > JAJYXT01. Next base: position 2,270 of record JAKATL010000070.1, on the reverse strand, counting down.
GGTACCGAGCCGCCTGCCGGCGACGGTGGCCGAACCGACGGCGGTCCGGGTCGCCGACCGTGCCCCGCTTACCTGGACTTTGAGGAGGAACCGTGCATGGATGAGGAAGAGAACGTACCGGAGGTGGAAGAGGCCGCGCCTCCGGCTCCGCTGGCCCAACCCCCGTGGTCGCCCTGATGCGACGTCCCGCCTCCCTCCCGCCTCTTTGCCGGGCGCGCCCTGATGTACTGGGTGGAGCACGTCTTCCAGTCCGCCTGGCCGGAGCCCGCAGAGGCCGTGAAGCCCTGTTGGCCATATCACGCCGATGTTGTAGCGACCTTGCGGGCCCTGAAGATGCGGCTGGACGCGGCCTACTTCCCCTCGGTCAAGGACGGGGAGATAGGGGCCGCCCCGATCTATCGGATGACGGACTGGGACACCGACTTGGAACGGGCCGTGCCGCGCTGGAAGGACAGCTTTAGGTCCTGTGCTGGCCCCTACGGGGCATGCTCCCGGAGCAAGCCTCCCTCCTACAGCGAGCTGGCCGGGCCTCAGGCCGCTGCCGAGACGGACCAAGCCGCCGAGGGCGCTTGGGGCGAGGTGCCCCCGGATCTCCCGACGCCTATGGAGCCGTGGGAGGTGGCTAAGGGCATCGCCGAGCGACAGGCGGGCGCAACCGAGGAAGAGGGTGGGAAGGCGACCGGCTCCCAAAGCATTTCCGACCGGGCGGAGTCCTGGTAGACCAGCGCCAGCAGTGGACCTCTGGAGGATTGCGAAGTGGGCTTGACCATCACGCCGATCATGCCGGCCGAGGACTACCTCAAGCGCCGACCTGTCGATGTCGGGCTGGTAGGGATCGACGAGCGCTGCTACCGCTGCTCCAAGGCACACCGTGCCATCGCTGGAGTCGTCGTCGCGGAGGCCGAAGCGCGAGCATGTCTTGGCCTCGGCGACGATCTCTTCCTGGACTTCGACTCCGTAGCCGGGGCCTTGCGCGACACACTCGATCCCGCCTGGCTGAAGGAGCGGAAGGTAGGGCCCCTGAAGGTCCGCCGCTCCCGGCAGCGGCCAGAAGGGTATCTGTCAAATGGGTGCGTCTGGTGCGACATCATCCTGGGCTCGTTCCCGCTCAGTGAGGCGGTCCGGGAGATCGAACCAGAGCGCCTGCCGGAGCACGTCTTCGCCCACATCCCGCTCCCTCTCGACGCGCTGCTCCAAGCCGCGAGCCCGTGGCTCGGCCAGGGTGGCTGCGGCCCAGACTGCGACTGCGGGGCCAACGACGGTACCGAGAACGAGCCCGAGCTGTCGTGGTAGTCCCGAGCGACGGGGTAGACTTCGGGCATGGCAGTTGATCTCGACGCCCTGATCCGGGCGGTGCGGTCAAACCCGGAGGCTCGCGACACGCTCAGGCGTGAACTCCTTACCGAGGAGCTGTTGGGCCTGCCCGGGTTGGTCGCCCAGCTCACGGCCCGGATGGACCAGCTCGCCCAGCGAGTGGACCAGCTCGGGGTCCGGATGGATCAGCTCGCCCAGCGAGTGGACCAGCTCGGGGCCCGGATGGATCAGCTTACGGGTGGGATGGAAAAGCTGACTGCTAGCCAGGCGGAAAGCGAAAAGTGGCTTGTGCGGGTTGCCAAGCAGGCAGAGCGGGCCGATGGCCGGGTGGGTGACCTCTGGGGGAAGCAGTACGAGGCATGGGCCTTGCGAACGCCCTTCCATGTGGAAGACGCGATTGGGGCAGACCCCGGGACGGTTCGGCCGTTGTCCGCCGCCGATCTCGAGGCACTGGTGAACCCGGCGGTCATCGCTGGGGCATTGCCGCGCGAGGAGCGCGCCGCTCTTGGCGACGCCAATGGCATCTTCGTCTGGGACCGCGGGGCCGGGGCCGCTCCGGTCTATTGCGTGGTGGAGATCTCAGCCACTGTGGATGCCCACGATGTTGAACGGGCGGCGCAGCGAGCTGCCTGGCTTGCCAAGACTGGTGTTGCCACGCGCCCAGTCGTTGTGGGCGACGTGGTGTAGCCTGAGGCCCACGCTGCCATGGACACCCAGCGCGTAGCATGGCAGCGTGTTCCGCTCAAGAAGCGCCACAAGCTCCCAACTTTCTGACCCGGGTCGAGCGGCTGCCTGCTGGGCCGCCTTGCTCCCCTCTCCCGCTCTGCCGTTACTAAGCCGAGCGTAAGTAAGCCGACTTCTGGTAGCATGTGGGTGTGAGCCGGCAGCGGGATGGGAGGGCTCTCTCCCACGCCACCCTTGCGGAGATCCGCCAACGGGCGGTAGAGCGAGTCGTG
>JAKATL010000069.1 GCA_021827985.1 bacterium | reverse complement strand
TGCCACGCCTACAATGTCCACCGCCCACACAGTGCTCTCAGCTACCAACCACCAGCGGTCTTCGCCAAGGCCATCAGTCAGTCGTAACTCTTACTCAGACTGGACCGACTTCCGGGGTCCCCACACTCGGTTCAATCCCCGGAGGCCGGCCCTCGCACCCTTCCTGGAAAGGAGAGCGACCACGTCTGGGCCCCCCTTTCGCTGGGTCCATATGGCCAACAGCGTCAAATGCACAAACCCGGTATCGTGTGCCAGGAGGTTTGCTGAGATCGGACCGTGACCGCGACCGGCGCCCAAGGGGCTCCAGCACTGAGGATATAGGAACCCGGGGCGAGGAGGAATCTGAACTCTTGGTTGGCACCTACCTTCTCCGAGGCCACTTCAGCCTGAGGCAACACCATTCTGGTCACCCCGGGAGATGCCGCGACTGAAGAGATGGAACCCCGCAGGACTACGACAGTGCCAGCGACAAAGCGGGGATGGACCTTCGGCACGACGCCACCGCAGAAGCCGATGCCGCCAACAACAGCACCTTGTCCGAGCGGAATCGTGGTAGGGATGGGGGTGCGCAGGGGAGGTATGGACCGGGGAGTTGGACTGGGCGGGCTGCCTGCGCACCCGGTGACGAGCAGGCCGGCGAGCGTCGCCGCGGCCCTTGAGGCGCGGACCCGACGTGGCCACCGGAGCGGCGGGATACGGAATCCATCCCACATGCGCGAAGGGTAGCGAGTTCCGGCGCACTCTGCCGGTATCTGGGCCGCCAACCGTCCGACTCCCACGCCCCAGGCCCAGCCAGACCGCTGCCCCAGGGGGCGCGTGGGAGTCCCATCTGAGCAGTCACCCGGGCTGACAAACGGGGTCCCCTGACTAGCCCACGGCGAGTCGTGATCCGGTGACGGCTTGTCTCTCCGCTTGATCAGGTCAGGAGGGTGGCGACGACTGGGACGTGCTCAAAGGTAGTTGCAATCACCAAGTACCCCGCGCCGTTGGGATGGATGTTCGGCAGATTCGAGGAGCTGCACATCCAAGTCAACAGGCAGATGAGGGCGGCGCTCGCGGGTAGCCCGTCCAGGGTGCCAAAGGCGGTCTGGACATCAGCGACCGGGTCGCCGGCGGACGCATATATCCCGCCGAGCAAGCTGTTGAAGGCCAGGGTGACCGCCAAGGACTGTTCAGCCAAGGTGGTCCCGCCGGGAAGGAAATAGGCGGCCAAGAAGGGGTCGTAGTAGTTCATGCCAACGATTGGCACGGCAGCCCCGGCGGTGCCGCGCAGCGCGGAGAGTATCACTGGCAGCTGGGTCGCGACCGCCTGCATGCCCTGTGACACGCAGGTGACGCTGACGCTGCTAGACGAGACGCACCCGTCGACGTTGTTGGCTCCGATGTCAATGGTGATGAGAGCCACGTGCCCCCGGTGCCGCGCCAAGAACCGCAACGCGCGTGCTAGCTGCGGCGGCCCAGAGGAGAAACAGGGGCTCCCGACCCCGGTCAGCATGGAAGTCGTGGTCTCGCCCGGGCAACTTAGGTTGACAGGCTGCAGGTTGGGATGGGAGTGCAGCAGCGCAGCGTAGAGGTCACACGCGTAGCCGTTTTGAAACCCGCACGAGCTCAAGGGGCCGGCATCCGACGGCTGGTAACCCGTGGCTAGCGAGTCTCCAAGGGCCAGGTAGTACGTTGGTCCTGCCGTCGCCGATGATGTCCGGGCCGCGCTGGCGACTTGCGGCAGGCTCGCCAATAGCAGTCCAGCGAGGCCGGCGAGTCCCCACCGCCACATCCTGCTGCCCATCATCTATCCTCCCCCACACCGGCGGCGTATGCGGCGCCTCGCGCGCCGACTATACTCTTTCGCCGCGCCGGGGAGCGTGAGTTCCCGGTGGGGGCCGAGAGTCTGACCCGCCGCGCTCCGTCATCGTGAGAACGGTCGGATCCAATGTCGATGTGACTTCTCCATGTTCAAGAACCCGGCCGTGATCGGCCTCACCAATGGCCGGTTCCACTGCCGGCACATTCCCAACCTGGCGATGCTGGTCACGTTCGTGGAGGGCGCCCACAACGTCCACATCTGCCTGAAGCCGGAGGCGGACGCCGCCGAGGCGGCTGCCGCCGCCTTGGCCAAGCACCGGCTCCTACTCCAGCGGAGTTCCCAGTGGCCTTGGTGCTGGACCCGGGTGGGGCGACCCCCTCCGAGTAGGTCACAGCACCTGGACTGGCAAACGGGAGCCATCCAGCCGCATTGGCTTGACAGGGGTTTACAGACCGGTTAGTGTAGCCATATGGCTTCCGCGGGGGATACGCACGCGAGGCTGCTTGACGCTGCGGCTGAACTGTTCTACTCCGACGGCATCACCGCGACGGGGGTGGACAAGGTTGTGGCCCGCTCGGGGGTGTCGAAGCCGACACTGTACGCGCACTTCGGCTCCAAGGACGAGCTAGTCGCTGCCGTGCTCGAGCGTCGCCATGCCGAGAGGGTGGCGACACTCGACGCGTGGGTGCGCGCCCACTCGGACAGCCCACGTGGGCGGCTCCTCGCCGTATTCGACTGGCTGGGGAAGTGGCATAGGAGCGAGGGACATCGGGGCTGTGCGTTCGTGAACGCCGCCGCTGAGGTTGCCAACCCGGCCAACCCGGCTCGGGAGGTGGCCCGCCGCCAGAAGCGCTGGATGCGCGAGTACCTGGCTGGTCTCGCGGCCGAGGCCGGGCTGCCCGAACCTGCGCGCCTCGGTGCTGACTTGATGCTGCTCGTGGACGGCGCGAATGCCCGGGTGCTCGTCGATGGCGACCTCGACGCAGCCAGAGACGCCCGCCGCCTGGCCGAGTTGCTCATCGGTGCCCATGCGCAGTGTCCGGCGGCGTCCCGTCCAGGAGTCCACCTGCTCCACCCGGGCCGGGTGGCCCACCGTCCATGAGCCCACGGCACGTCCATGGGCTCGCCATCGCACTCGGCTTGGCTCTCGGACCCGCAGTCGCGCTCGGGCTGGCTCGTTTCGCGTACGCTTTGCTGCTCCCGGCGATGCGCACGGAGCTGCACTGGTCGTTCGCCATCGCCGGTGCGATGAACACGGCGAACGCCTTCGGGTACCTCGCCGGAGCGCTGCTTGCCGCCCCCACAGCGCGTCGCTGGGGGTCCCGCAGGGCCTTCCTCGCGGGGCTCGGAGTGACGGTGGCGTCCCTCCTTGCCACCGCCGCCACCGGCAACGTCATCGTGCTGGTGGGCCTCCGGACCTTGGCCGGAGTCGCGGGCGCGATCTGCTTTGTCACTGGCGCCGGGATCGTCGCCGAGGCTGGTACGGCTGGCTCCGCGCGCCGGGCAGCATCGCTCCTTGGCATTTACTTCGCAGGCGGTGGAGCGGGGATCGTGGTGTCGGGCCTCACGATCCCGCTTCTTCTTGCCGACACGCCCGCGGCAGACGGCTGGCGATGGGGCTGGGTGCTGCTCGCCGGGCTCGGCCTAGTGGCCTTCGGTATCGCGACCTCGGCGGCCCGTGCGAGCCGCGAGCCCCGTACCGCGCCGCCGGCCGATAGGCACTGGCCAGCCCGCCGCTTCCGGGCTCTGCTCGCCAGCTACGCGCTCTTCGGGGTGGGCTACATCGCCTACATGACCTTCATCGTCGCCTTCTTGAAGGAACGTGGCGCCGGACCGGGGGAGATCACCGCTTTCTGGGTCGTCCTCGGCGCGGCGTCGATCGCTGGTGCCTTCCTGTGGGTACGCCCTGTCGTGAACCTCCGCGGTGGGCGCGCGCCGGGCGTGGTGCTGGCCGTGGTCAGTGTCGGTGCGTTCCTGCCGCTCGTGTCCCGATCGCCCGAGGCGGCCGCCGCGTCAGCGGTGCTGTTCGGAGGGTCCTTCCTGGCGGTGGTGACCGCGGTCACCGTCGTCATCCGCCGCTCCCTCCAGCCGCATCACTGGACCCCGGCCATCGCCACGCTTACGGTCGCCTTTGCCTTGGGCCAGTGCGCTGGCCCGGTGCTGGCCGGTGCGCTCTCCGATGGGCAGGCCGGGCTCAGGGCCGGCCTCGGACTGTCGGCCGGCATCCTGGTCGCGGGAGCGCTCGTAGCCCTCACCCAGCGGCACTACGAGGCATCTGCCGGAGAGGAGGTGCCAGGAGTGGGGCGCCTGGGTGTGCAGACCCATTAGGAGTGGCGTGGGTGAGTTGCGGTGGGACCCACCCAACCTCCAAACCCCGCCCCACTCAACGTGTCTCAACACCCACGGCCCAGGCGCTGTCGCGCAGAAGGTACCGAAGGGGGCTGGGGTGACCCCCTCCAAGTGGTCCACAGCACCTGGACTGACAAACGGGGTCCCCTCAGCGTGGTCGGTGCCCCGAACTTGGTTGAAAGCGGGAATTGAGTTCGAACCTAGCCACCTTGAGGTCACTACCTGGCTGGCACAGGCATCCGGAGGGGAGCTTCCTCCGGATGCCTTCGCGTTTTCTCCCCTCGTCGAGTCCACGGTGCCCTTCCGCCCTGACAACGTGACGAGCTTATTCATTCGTGTCCGCGGGGCCGTTGGCGCACCGGACGTCCGCCTCCACGACCTCCGCCATTTCACGGCCACCCAGCTCATCGGTGCTGGGGTCGATGTCCGCACGGTCGCCGACTTCCTTGGTCACTCTGATCCTTCGCTCACGCCTCGGGTCTACAGCCATGCCATCGAGGAGCGGAACCGAGCAGCAGCCGCCATCATGGGGCAGGTGCTCGGAGCATAGAAGAAGCAACCCGCACTGCCGTCTGGGCGCTAGCCGAGCAGGCTGATCCCGTGGACGACGCTCATGACCATGACGATGACCAAGACCATGGCGAGAACGAAGATCACGAGCATGAGGACGACCATCACCAGGAGCACCAGGAGCACCACGAAGTAGCCGATGAGGACGGCGAGGAACAGGTCCCGGAGCTTCCGTTCGAGCTAACTGTCGGCGTCGTCTCGATGATTCACCCGGAGTGGTGGGACGCGACCACGATGCAGTCCTGGAGGCCGAGCTGATCGCCCAAGGGTGTCGGGGAGCAATCACAACCCTAAACACACCAGAGCCTTATTTAGGGTTGTATAATAACCCTCAGTAAGGAGAAATCATGTCTAGGGTTATCCGCCGCCGCTGGATCAGCGACCACTCGGGGCC
>JAKATL010000038.1 GCA_021827985.1 bacterium | reverse complement strand
TTCACCAGGATGGTGCGCGGCCCCACCCGCTCCGCCGGCACCGGCAGGGTGCCGCTCTCAAACCATCGGTACGCGGTGTGGGGGTGGATCCCTTGGCGGCGGGCCCACTCAGTCAGGTTCACAACTGTAGACTAACACGTATGTACGGGCTCTCGCGGGATGTCCTCGGGGACCACTTCCCAACCCCCACCCAGCGCACCTTACCCGCCGTGACCGCCTCCTGGAGAGCGAGAACGGTTTCGGTGATCGGGGTGTTGGGGTCGGGCTCATGCATCTGATAGAGGTCGATGGTCTCCACCTGGAGACGGCGGAGGCTGCCCTCCAGGGCCTGACGGACGTAATCCTGGGAGCCTCGCCGGTCGGAGGGCTCCAGCCCCGGCTTCCGCATCCCGAACTTGGTGGCCAGGACCGCCCGATCGCGCCGTCCCCGCAGCGCCTGGCCCAGGAAGCGCTCACTCTCCCCGTTGCCGTAGATGTCGGCGGTGTCGAACAGGTTCACGCCCAGGTCGAGGGCCGCGTCCACGACGCTCCTCGCCCCGGCCTGGTCGAGGCGGCGCCCGAAGTTGTTGGTCCCGACCCCAACCTCGCTCACCTCCGGACCGCGCACCCCCAGCCGACGCCGGCCGAGCTGCTCACCCAACTCCGCCACCTCCATCTGTGTCCGCCCCGGGCCCGGAGCCCTGCCAGCCCCGCTTGGCGACGGATTCCTGAGCCTCGGCTCCCCGAACGCCGGCCACCACCTGATCGAGGCGATCCGCGAGGTGGCTGATGTCCGAGTCCGACAGGTAGCGGGCGAAATCCTCCTCGGCGGCCAACTGCATTATCGCCAGCGCCTCCCACATCACCTCGCGCCCCATCGGGGTCACCTCCATCAAGGTGTGCCGGCGGTCCTCGGCGGAGACCCGGCGCGCAACCAGCTGACGCCTCTCGAGCCGGTCCATGATCCGGGAGACACCGCTCTTGCTGAAGCAGGTGTCTTCGGCCAGGTCGCCGATCCCGCGGCTGCCGTCCGGTCCCGACCCCAGGCGCACCAGCACCTCGGCCGCCGAGGACGACAACCCCACGGTGGCCAAGAGCCGACGGTCAAGGGCGGATGCCAGTAGTCGCTGGGCCTGGAAGAGGCTCAGGGTGGCTGCCACCGGGGATAGGCCCGCCTCCCGGGTGAGGGCCCTCGGCCGCCCCTCGGGCATCAGCGGAGGGTCATCCTATAGTGGCCATCGTCCAGTTCGCCGGGAATCCCGGAGCCGGCGCCACCGGCGCGCCGCCCGGGGGCCGGTCGCACCACCACAGCTATGTTCAAGACCAAAGTCACTTCCTTCCCCCCCTTGTCTGACATTCTAGGATCGACCTCAGGTGGCTGTCCCCAACCGGAGGGCGGGCAGCCCGGTCAAGCTCGAGCCACGAAACATGGCGCGGCAAGCTGCCGTTGTAGGGATGAACCCGCGCTGTCCCCGGTTCCCACCCGCGGAGCACAGGAGTCACCGTGAGCAGCCCTACAGCAGCCGCCCGCATCTCCGGCCCGCAAGGTGGGCCTAAAGGGCGACCCCAGCGGTGAAGAGGGTCGGACGGTTTCCAAGCCTCGGGGTGCTGGCCATGGTGGTGGCCGGGCTGGCCGCGGTGTCGGCCACCGCCGGCGGCGTTCTCAGCTCCGGCCAGTCGCCCGCGGCCCCTCCCGTGGCCGCGCCGCGGGTGGCCGCCGAGGAGTCAGCTCCAGTCTGGGCCTGGCCCGAGCCGGGGGAGGCGGATCACGCCCTGAGGCTCTCCACGACCCAGTACCAGCTGGCGCTTGAGCCCAGGACGGGCATTGTCACGGTGACGTCGGCCGAAGGTTCGTTCGCCTTTCCGCTAACGGCCCTGGTGGGCCGGCTCCAGCTTCCGGCCGGGACCCACTTCCTGCCCACCACTGACGGGGCCACCCTCGACCTCTACGTGCTCAGTCCGGACGGTCAGCTTCTGGAAAGGGCGTTGCTGCGCCCCCACCGCGGCTTCTTCACCGTCACCTTCAGCTCCCAGCTTGGCCCGGACCGCTTCGCGGTTCCCGCCTTCTTCAGCAACGGACGACAGGCCCTCCCGCCGTCCGCCGTCCGCCACGCGTTCAGTCCCGACCCGGTCAGCCAGTCTCTGAGTCCCTTCCCCACCACCTACCTCGGGGTCCACCCTCCGTACCACACCGCCCCCTTCGCCCCCCCTCCGCTTGACCTCCAGTTCAAGCTCAGCCACGGATGGGCCGGAGTGGGAGTGGTCCAGGTCCCCGACGCCACTGCGCTCAGCATCGACTCCCGCTCCGCGGTCACGGTCAACTACCCACTGAGCCAGCTGGCACGCTTCCGCGACACCGGTGCCGGCGGGTCTGTCGCCCCTCCGCGAAGCGGGCCCGGGAATCCGATGGCCGGGAGCTGGCTGGAGTTCCCCAGCTTCGTGTTCACCATGGCGCCCGACCAGTACTCGGGGCTCTACCAGTACCATCTGGCCCTGTCCTACCTGGGGATGGCGCCCGACGCCGCACCGCCGGGGCGCCGGCCATCGTGGTGGTCCTGGCCGATGGTGGACACCTGGGGCCAGCAGCTGCTCACCGGCGCCTCGCGCAACTCGCCCAAGTACACCTCAGCCTGGGTGCTCACCTTCGCATCCCAGTGGCGTCAACAATTCCACGTGCGCCACTTCACCCTGGTGATCGACGCCCAGTGGCAGGCGCGCCTGGGGGACCCCACGCCGAGCAGCCGCTTCGGAGGGTTCTCGGGGATGAGGGCGCTCATCACCAGGCTTCACTCCGAGGGAATCCGGGTGTTGCTCTGGTGGAAACTCTGGACGGACCAGCTGCCCGACGGGAAGGTGGTGAGATACGACCCCACCCAGCCGGGCTTCACCACGCTGCTCAGCTCGCAGGTTGACCAGATGGTGGGGCCGGGGCCCAACTCTTTGGGCGCCGACGGCCTCAAGCTCGATTGGGGATTCCTGGTGCCGCCGCCATCCACGGAACGGCTGGCCAGGCCCCAGCTGGGCATGGGCGCGGCGGCTCTCCTGCGTTACATGCGAATACTCTCCTCGGCGGCCTGGCACACCGACCCGACGAGCCTGATCGATGCCTCGGCGGTCGCGCCCCAGTTCGGCGGAACGGAGGACACCCTGCGTCTCTACGATGCCCACCGCGCCTCCACCTGGAGCTACCGGGCGGCCATCGTGAGCGCGGTGGACCCCAATTCCGCGATCGACGGAGATGGGTGGGCGCTGCTCAGCTCCCAGGCCATACCCCATATCGTGGCCAGCTCAGTCTTCGGGATCCCGTCCATCTACTACGTCGGGCGCTGGGCCAAGGGGACCCGCTTTGCCCCGGGACTGGCCCGGGTCCTGGGCGCGGTGATCCAGGCGGCGCAGAGTCGTGGTCAAGGTCGGGCGGTCCCCACTGGGACCGGGTGGGAGTACGTGGTGGCCGGCAGGGTGAGCGCGCGCACCCTGGCCAACGACCGGGCGATAGTCGTCTATCACTACTCGGACAGCGGGGGCTGCCTGGACGCCACGGTGGTCAGCGCGGTCGAGGCCACCCTGGCGGTCCCCGGCTGCGCCGACCTAACAGCCGTGGCAGCCACCGCGGCTGGCGCCCGGCCGGTTCGGCTCGGCCGCTCGGGCCTCCAGGCCGAGCCCGGGGTCCCGTACCGGATCAGCTTCGCCCGCGAGCCCAACCCTAAGAAGGAGGCCCGCCCGGTTCAGCCGCCCGTTCGTGCGGCCGCAGGCGGCCATCAGGGGAAGGTCGTTTCCAGCGGGCACCGGGGCCACAGCAGCTGAGGCGTCGGATCAGCTCCAGGGCAGCTCCGCCCGTCTCCCCCAGTAGTCGGTCGGTTTCTCGGCAAGCTCTGTGAGCTCGCTGAGCTCACCGTCATCGAAGGTGACGCCCAGAGCCTCAAGGTTGGAGTCGAGCTGCTGGGGGGTGACCGCGCCGGAGAGAACAACATCACACCAGCTCTGGCTCAGGATCGCTGCCAGCGCCAAGGCGTCCACCGCCACCCCGTGCCTGGCCGCGGCCTGGGCCAGAGGACCAGCAGCATCACCCGCCTCGACCAACCGCCCGTTGGCCAGTCCCTCCTTGACCAGGACCGCCCAGCCTCGGTCGTGGGCGGCTCGGAGGGCTGGGCCGGCCGCCGTCTGGAGCAGGTTCCAGGTGGCCTGGACGGCGGTGAAGGGATTGCGGCCGTCCACTGAGACCGCCATCGCCCGCTCCACCACCTCGGCCTGACGGGGACCGCTCACCGAGAGCCCGATGGCCACCCCCTCCCCGCTCAGCTCCAGGAGCCGGGAGAGGACCCCGCGGTCCTCGAGCACCCCACTCTCCAGAGTGGCGGAATGGATCTGGTAGAGGCGCAGGTCGTCTCCCAGCAGGCGGCGGCTCTCCGCCAACTGAGAGACCAACTGGTTCAGGGAGTGATCCTTGACCTCCTGAACCAGCGCGTCCATCCGCCACCCGCCCACGTACGTGTAGCCCCATTTGGAGCCGCACACCACCGCCCCGCCCCGAAGCCCGCGGAGGTCCAACCACCCCGCCAGGAATTCCTCGGCTCGGCCGTACGATCGGGCAGCGTCGAAGTAGCGGATGCCGGTCTCGAAGGCGTGGTCCAGCAGGCCGTGGGCCCGGGTGCGCATCGCCGCCACGCTCCGACTTCCCGGCAAATCGCGGCTGCGGTGGAGGTTGATGTAAGCGGGACGGCCAATGGCGGCTAGCCCCAGTCCGAACCGCGTCACCATGGGTCCGCCCGAACCCAGCCGCCTCATCTCCACGTCCCGAGTTTAGGTCGGCCGGAAGAGGCGGCCGGAGTGCAGTGGATTCGCGGTGCCCCGATCCGGGCGGGCGACCCGGCCATGGCCGAGCTGCGGCGGCAGCGGAGCGGCCTGGAGACCAATGCGGCCTACGGGTCAGGCGATGGAGCGCCTCGCCACCCTGCGGGGTGGTCTGCGGCACCCGGTCCCGGATGCCCAGCGGGGAGCGCCGTCAGCCTAGAAGCTGGGTGGTACCAGGAGCCGACCAACTGCGCACTGGAGGATCGGCCCCAGGCCTCGGACAGCCAGGACCGGTCCGCCTGCCCTTGGATCGGATGCCCCAATAGGATGGTGGGTCGCTGTGAACGTCGATATTGCCCTGACGCCCTTACCGGTCCCGGAGGGGAGCATGCTCACGATTCCCGGCAACCCACGGCCCCCTGAAGGGCGACCATCACCGGCTCGCGGGCCGGGGTACTCCTGGGGAAGGGTTGGGCCCGTGGTGCCGGACCGCTACCCGTTGGCCCACCAGGTCAGGTGAGCTCCTTGGGGAGCGGCGGCTACCGGAAGCCGGGCCCACTCGTCCGCAGGGCTTTCAATCCGATGGTGATGGGACTGATGCAGCTCGGCATCAGCCTCAAGGGGAGTCGGATTCTCGAAGTCAGGGGCCGGAGCACTGGCCTCGCCCGCAGGACCCCGGTCAACCTGCTGAGGCACGGCGGGAACGAGTACCTGGTCTCCCCGCGAGGCGACACGCAGTGGGTGCGCAATCTGCGAGCGGGTGACGGCCGGATCACCCTGGTTCTCGGCCGCCGCCGCTGGGACCGCCGTGCTGACGAGGTGCCGGACGAGGAGAAGCTCGAGGTTCTACGGGCCTACCTGCGCAAATGGAAGGTGGAGGTGGGGGCCTTCTTCGACGGTCTGGGGGCCGATGCCCCGGATCTTGAGCTGGCCCGGATCGCACCGCGCCACCCCATCTTCCGGCTCAGTAATCCGCAAGGATCAGGAGGACCGCTCCCCGCCGACGCGGCCGAGTGATCGGTTAGAGGCATCAGCCGGTGGCGCCTGTTGGCTGCTTGTCCCCCGTGCCACAGTCAGCATGGACGGGCACGCGTAGAGGAGGATGAGCTGGTGGTGACCGGGCTTCCCACGATCTCGGCGGGAGTTCTGGACCAGGACCGGTCCAGGTCCTGATGCGCCGAACAGCTGGGCTGCACAGCCACGGTTGACCTCACTGAGCCGCCCGGGCTGGCCGGTGGCCAGGTCAACCGTTCGCCGGACTCCGTTCCCGCTCGGCATCTCGAGGCGGGGGACGCTCGTGCGCAGACGTCCGAACTCTCCCGGGGTTACCGTCCAGATCGCGGCCGTCTTTTGGAACCGCTCCCCTGATGCTGACCCGCCGGGTTGGGGAGAAGGAAGGATGGTGTCGCGTGGCAGACGCGCGGGCCCTGTGGGGAGCTCAGGCGGAGCGGCCAAGCCCACGCCAGCGTCGCTGTCGCTCCTCGGCAAGCACCAGGCGAGCGGCGTTGCGACCTGGCGCCCCCATCACTCCACCGCCCGGGTGGGTGCCCGACCCGCACAGGTACAGGCCGCGTAGCGGGGTGCGGTACGCCCCGACCTGGGGAGCCGGACGGAAGGAGAAGAGCTGATCTAGGGACATCTCGCCCTGGAAGATGCTGCCTCCGATGAGGCCGAAGTCCCGCTCCATGTCCGGTGGGCTGATGACCTGCCGGTGCAGGACCGCACCGGGCAGGTTGGGGGCGTACTCGCCCAGAAGCTCCACCACCCGGTCTCCGAGCCGCTCCCGTTCCTGGTCCCAGCTGGAGCCCTTGAGGTCGAAGGGTGCGTACTGGACAAAGCAGCTGAGGATGTGACGTCCGGCGGGCGCCAGCGAGTCGTCCTTGGTGGTGGGGATCACGCAGTCGAGCATCGGGCTCCGGCTGAAGATGCCCGACCTGGCGTCGTCGAAGGCGCGCTGCAGGTACCCCAGGGATGGGTTGATGATGAATTCAGGATGCTGGGGCCCGAGTTCCTTGCCCGGCAGCGCCCGGAAATCAGGGAGCTCACCGAGCGCCAGGTTGACCTTGGCCGACCCGGACCTGCTGCGATAGCGGCGCAGCTCGGTGGTGAGGTCTGAGGGCAGGTTGGCCTCACCGACCATGCCCAGCAGCGTGGTGACCGGGTGGGCGGACGACATGACCCGGTCAGCACCGATCTCGGTACCGTCGCCCAGGGCCACCCCCGTGGCGCGGCCATCACGGGTGAGGACGCGCTCCACGGATTCCGAGGTCCTCACCTCGGCACCGAAGGCCCGGGCAGCCCGGCTCAGCGCCTCGGACAGCGCCCCCATCCCTCCTCGCACGAACCCCCAGCCGCCCCTATGGCCCCCCGCCTCCCCCATCCGGTGATGGAGGAGGACGTAAGCCGTCCCCGGCGTCTCCGGCCCCGCCCAGGCTCCGATCACCCCCCCCGGGGACAGCGCCCCCTTGACCGCCTCGTCGGTGAACCACTGCCCGAGGTAATCGGCGACCGACATGGTCATGATGTCGACCAGCTTCGCCCAGGTGCGCGAGTGCCGCATCAGCTGTCGCCCCAGGCCCAGGGCCTCGAGGAAGTCTCCAGCTCTGTGGGGAGGGAGCTGGGGAGGGATCCGGTCCAAGAGTGGCCGGACCAGCGCCACCAGCTCCCCCAGGGTGCGGTCGTAGTCGAGCAGGGCCAGGGCGTCCCTCTCCGAGAAGCGGGCTATCTCGGCCGCCGCCCGGGGGACATCCTCCCAGTACAGGAGACGGCGACCATCTGGGAAGGGCATGAAGTACGCCGGGTCCAGGGGGTATACCTGGTAGCCGAACCGGTGCAGCTGCAGCTCCTCGACGATCGCGGGCCGAAGCAGGCTCACCACGTAGGAGAGGACGGACACCCGATAGCCGGGCCAGACCTCCTCGGTCACCGCCGCTCCGCCCACCCGCTCCCGCCGCTCCAGCACCAGAACCCGCTGACCGGCGCGGGCCAGGTAGGCCGCACAGACGAGTCCGTTGTGGCCCCCGCCGATCACCACGGTGTCGTATCGGGTCGCGCCCCCTGAACCAGCGCTCACCCCGCAATCCTCGCAGACCCGGGCGCCGTTCTGACCGGGGCGTGGGAGGGCCGTACGGCCCCACAATGGAGGGGTGGAGGAGGTCAGGAAGGCACCGGAGACCGTGCTCGTGGTCTTCGGGGCCTCTGGGGACCTGGCTCGCCGCAAGGTCCTGCCGGCGCTGCAAGCAGCCCGGGCCAGTGGCCAGGTCCGGGGGCCGGTGGCAGTCCTGGGGGTCGGCCGTTCAGACCTTGACGACGATCGGTTTCGCGGGCTCCTCGCCTCGGACGCCAACACCACGGGGCTGGCCGAGGATTCCGGTTGGGTTCGCCTCGCCTACGCCGACGAGACCGCCTACCAGCGCCTGGGCGAGAGGCTGGAGGGGGCGGCACAGGTGGTCTTCTACCTGGCGACCCCACCAGAGGTGTTCTCCGTCATCGTGGGGGGCTTGGCGGCCGCCGGGCTGAACCACCGGGGCGACGACACCCGGAGGGTGGTGGTCGAGAAGCCCCTGGGCCGGGACCTCCTCAGTTCCCGGGAGCTGAACCTGGCTCTGGGGCGAGCCTTCGACGAGACCCAGATTTACCGGATCGATCACTATCTCGCCAAGGACACCGTGCAGAACGTGCTGGCCTTCCGCTTCAGCAATCCCCTCTTCGAGTCGGGTTGGAACCGCAACCTGGTGCAGAGCGTGCAGGTTACTGCCGCCGAGGAGGAGGGGATCGGAACCCGGGCCGGCTATTACGACAACGCCGGCGCGGTGCGGGACATGGTGCAGAACCACGTTCTCCAGCTGCTGGCGCTGGTGGCGATGGAGCCCCCCACCACCTTCGACGCCCGGGACATCCGCAAGGCCAAGCTGGAGCTGCTGCGTGCTGTCCAGCCCATCGACCCCCAGTCCGCCGTGCGCGGCCAGTACCGCGGCTACCTGGATGAGCCGGGGGTGGGCCCGGGCTCCCGGCGCGAGACCTTCGCCGCGGCGGCGATCCGGGTGGAGAACTGGCGCTGGGACGGGGTGCCGTTCTTCATCCGGACCGGCAAGGCGCTGCGCCGGCGCTCGACCCAGGTGGTGATCCGCTTCCGCGACTCCCCGGCGCTGCGTCTCGAGGGGGTGCGGCAGCGCCCCATTCCGACCCTGCTTCAGCTGCGCATCCAGCCCCACGAGGGGATCACGCTGAGGATCGGCGCCAAGCGCCCCGGGACCCGCTTCGAGATGGTGCCTGCCGGGCTCGACCTGGAGTACCAGGGACTGGCCGGCGCTCCCCTCCCTGACGCCTATGAGCACGTCCTGGCCGAGGTGCTGGCGGGGGTCCACACAGTCTTCCCGAGCGGCGAGGAGATCGACCGCTCCTGGGAGATCGTGGGCGATCTGATCGCAGCCTGGGAGGCCTCCGGTCACCCCGAGCTGTACGGCCAGGGATCTTGGGGGCCGGAGGGCTCGCAGGAGCTGGTGGCTCGGCTCGGAGGAGCCCGCTGGCTCAATCCCGAGGACAACCTGGGGGGAGTGGGCGGGGGCTGATCCCCGGGCTGCCTCAGTTGACGGGAGGCGCGGCCACTCCCGGGGGGGCTACGTCGTGGACCCGGAACTGGTGCTGCCGGGGCGACGAGATGCCCAGTCGCGCCACCACCCGGTAGTCACCGGCTGCGGGGAAGACCAGATTGAAGGTCAGGGCCAGCGAGATCCGCTGGGGTTGGCCCGGCGGGAGCCCCGGGGGACGCTGCTGGTTGATCTGAGTCTGCATCCCCGCCACCTGGCGGCCCTGATCGTCCTCGATGGCCACGGCGAGCTGCTGGGGGATGGCCGGAGCCGAGGGCGGGATCACCACCGTGACCGCCACTCCGAGGTGACTGACGATCGGTGGGCCGCCCGGGGGGGGCTGCGGGCGCCAGTGGTCGGTCCATCCGCCCCCGGCGATGTACAGCAGCCCGTTCACCGCCTCCACGTGATTGGCGAGGATGAGGTTCTCGATCTCAGGCATCTCCACCCCCCCAGTTTGGCACCTCCCGTGCCGGGCGGCGCAGAAAGGTCAGGCCAGCCGGCCCATCTCCTGGCGCAGCTGGTCCAGTCCGAGGCAGCCCAGCGCTAGCGCCTGCTGGTGGAAGGCCTTGAGTTGAAAACGCTCTCCCTGGCGCTGGCGGACCATCTCCCGGACCTCGATCCAGATGCGCTCCCCCAGCTTGTAGGAGATGGCCTGAGCCGGAACTCCGAGGTACCGGTCGACCTCCCCGGTGCAGAACTCCCGGCTGCGGCGGCTGGACTCCATCAAGAACTGAACGGCCAGCTCCCAGGTCCAGCGCTCTCCGGGATGGAACGGCTGCCCGGAGGGGATTGGCAGCTGCAGGTGCAGGCCGAGATCGACCACCACCCGGGCCGCCCGCATCGCCTGGGCCGAGAGCATGCCCAGCCGGTAATCGTCCACATCCAGAAACCCCAGCTCCCCCATCAGCCGTTCGGCGTAAAGCGCCCATCCCTCGAGATGGCCGGAGACAGCGCCGCGCAGCGTCTGGAAGGGGGCAAGGCTGCTCTGGAGAAAGCAGATCATCCCCAGCTGGAGATGGTGTCCGGGCAGCCCCTCGTGATAGGAGGTGGTCACCTCCTGCCAGAGGGGGAAGCGGGTCCTGCCCAGGGTCGGATACCAGGTCCGGCCGGGCCGGCTGAAGTCCGCGGAAGGGGCCGTGTAGTACATGGCCGGGCTTCCGCCGGGAGGGGCGATCATCGCCTCCACCCGGCGTACCGGCGGCGGAATGTCGAAGTGGGTGCCCTCGAGCTGGCTCACGGTGGCGTCGAGCAGCCCCTGGCTCCAGGCTCGGAACTGGTCCACCCCTTCGATGGCCCGGGCGGGATCGGTCTCTAGAACGCTGACGGCGCCGTCGATGCCCCCACCGGGCGCGATCCGTTCCGCGACCTGGGCCATCTCAGCGGTCACGCGTGCGAGCTCCGACCAGCCGAACTCGTAGTCGGCCGCGGGATCGAGGCGGGTTCCCAGGTAGCGGCGGGCCGCCAGGGCGTAGCGCTCGGGCCCGACGCCGTCCACGTCCGCCGCCTGGGTCGCGTAGCTGCTCTCCAGGTAGTCTGCAAGTTCAAGATAGGCCCGGTCAGCTCTCGCGGCACCCCGGGCCAGCTCTGCTCGCAGGGGGCCGGCGGGGCCGGAGTAGGCGGAGACCAGCGAGGCGAAATATCCCGAGGAGCCGCGAGAGCCGCCACCGAAGGCCCGGGACTGGTGGGCGGCGACCAGCGCCTGGCGCCGCGCCGACCGCAGTCCACGCTCCAGGCCGTATTCCAGGGTCCGGCGGAATCCCGCCAGCGCCCCCGGCACCTGTCCGAGCTTCTCGGCGACCACCTCCCACTCTTCCTCGGTTGTCCGGGGCAGCAGGTCGAAGCTCTGCCGAACCTGAACATGGGGGCCGAAGACGTGCAGAGCCCGCGCCCACTCGCCCGTCTCGAAGAGCTCCAACTCCACCTGCAGGCGGTCCACCATCGCCCGCACGGCGACGCCGTCCTGCTCCCCGACCTCGGTCTGGGCGCGTCTCAGGTACCGGCGAACTAGTCCGTGGCGCTCCTGCTCCACCTCCGGCGAGAAATCGGTGAGCTGTCGAGAGTACTGGAGGTCCCCCCTCATGAACGCATGGATCGGGTCGAGGCGGTCCGCCGCCTCGGCGTACCCCTCAGCCACGCGGCGGCCGTCCATGCTCATGCCCTCACACAACCCGGTCGCGGCGCGCTCACTCCAGCGCCTCCACCACCGCCGCGATCCCCTGCCCCACCCCGATGCACATGGTGGCGAGACCCAGGTGGGCCCCTCGCCGGCGCATCTCGTGGACCAGGGTCACCAGGATCCGAGCCCCTGAGCATCCCACCGGGTGCCCCAGGGCGATAGCTCCCCCATTGACGTTCAGCCGGGGGTCGGAGGGATCCACCTCCCACTCCCGCAGGACCGCCAGCGCCTGCGCGGCGAAGGCCTCGTTGAGTTCTATGAGGTCGATGTCGGCGAGAGTCAAGCCGGCGCGGTCCAGCGCCTTGCGGGTGGCTGGGACGGGGCCGATCCCCATGATCCTCGGGGGCACGCCGGCCACGGCCAGCGAGCGCAACCTGGCCAGGGGCCTCAGTCCCCGCGACCGAGCGGCCTCCGCCGAGGCGAGGAGCAGCGCCGCGGCGCCGTCGTTGAGCGGGCTGGAATTGCCCGGGGTAACACTGCCGCCGGGGCGGAACACCGGGCGCAGCGCCGCCAGCCGCTCCAGTGAGGTGTCGGCGCGGGGGCACTCGTCCCCCCCCACCTCACCCTTCGCCACCGGGACCGGGGTGAGCTCCTGCTGAAACCGCCCGGCGGACTGCGCCGCCACCGCCTTGCCATGACTTAGCAGGGCGAATTCGTCCTGGGCGGCGCGGGGGATGGAGTACATCTCAGCCAGGTTCTCGGCTGTCTCACCCATCGATTCGGTGCCGTACAGCTCCTCCATCCTGGGGTTGACCATCCGCCAGCCCAGAGCGGTGTCCTCCATCTGCTGGGAACCACGGGGACGGGGACGGTCGGGCTTCGGCATCACCCAGGGGGCGCGGCTCATGGATTCCACCCCGGCGCCGATGCAGAGCTCGGCATCGCCGACCATGATCGAGCGGGCAGCCTCGGCGACCGCCTCCAGCCCGCTGCCGCAGAGACGGTTGACCGTGCAGCCGGCCACCTCCACGGGGAATCCGGCCAGCAGGAGCGCCATCCGGGCAACGTTGCGGTTGTCCTCCCCAGCCTGATTGGTGCAGCCGCAGTAGACGTCCTCCAGCTCCGCCGGGTCCAGCCCGGCCCTGGCCACCACTCCCGACAGCACCCTGGCGGCCAGGTCGTCGGGCCTCACCGAGGCCAGCACGCCGCCGTAGCGACCGATCGGGGTGCGGACGGCGTCCGCGATCACAACCTCTGCCATGGCAACTCTCCCAGGAAACCGGTCCCCACTCCATTGTCAGGCGCGCTCCGGTCGGGGCTGGGGCACCGGCCCCGCGGTCCGAGCCTCAGAGGTGGCCGGCCAGCCAGGAGTGGACTTCCCCGATGCGGGTGGCGGTGATGGTCAGGTGGCCCAATTGAGGCTCGAGATGGGCCTCGGCTCCGGGGATGTGGGCCGCCAGCCAGGTGCCGTGGGCGGCGGGGACCATCAGGTCCTGCTCCCCCTGCCAGACCTGCACGGGAACCGTGATCGAGCCCACGTCGAAGCCCCAGGGAGCGAGGAAGGCCAGATCGTCGTCGGCTGACCCTGAGCCGCCCCTGAGCAGCCCCTCCGCCGTAGAGGCGACCAGGAACTCCCCAAAGGAGGTGTCCATCACTGCGGCATCCACCGGGGTGAGGATGGTGGCCATCTCCCGGGCGAGCTGTTCGGGTCCGGCTCCCCGGAAGGCCTCGGCCATGGCGTCCGCGGAGGCCAGGACTGCCGCCCGGTCCCCTGAGATCGCCACCTGAAACTCCTGAACGTTCAGCTCCCCCATCCCCTCCATCCAGTCCAGCCCCTCCACCCCGTACGGGGCGACCCCGGAGATGCTGGCGGCGGCCACCACCCGGTCGGGAAGGAGGGCGGCGCAGGCGAGGGCGTGCGGTCCGCCTCCCGAGACCCCCCAGGTGGCGAACCGGCCCGCCCCGAGGTGGTCGAGGACGGCGGCGACGTCGCTCGCCACTTGCCCCACGGTGCGGCCCTCCAATCGATCGGACCCGCCGTATCCCGGCCGGGAGTGTCCGATCAGCCGGAGCCCTCGAGAGGTGGCATCCTCCGCCCACTCCGGCGCCAGAACGCAGGACCCCGGCGTGCCGTGGTGGTAGTACACCACCGCGCCGGTGGGCTCCCCGGCGTCCATGACGTCGAGATTGCGACCGTCGGGAGTCTGCACCCTGTGCCTCCTGGGTTCCATCTCGTCCTCCTGTGCCGCTCGGTCAGCGTGGACGGGATCATCGCAGGCCGCTCGGGTCAGCCCGCCAGGTTGGGAGAATCGAACCCATGCCCGACAACCCCGGAGCGAGGTCGCCCTCGCGGTCCTGGTGGGAACTGGGGGTCGTCGTCGCCGCGGTCACGGCCATCACCCTGCCCACCTTCCTGGTGGGGACCCTGGCGGTCCAGATCAGGGCCAGCATGCACTTCGGGGCCACGGAGCTGGGGGTGGTGGTGGGCTTCTTCTACGCCGCGGCGGCCCTGGCCGCCGCTCCCTCAGGCAACCTGGCCGAGCGGGTGGGCGGCACCCGGCTGCTCCGCAACTCCGTGCTGGCCAGTGCCGCCAGCCTACTCCTGGTGGCAGGGGTCGCCGGCAGCTGGCCCGAGCTGGCGGCCATCATGGTGCTCGCCGGGCTGGCGAGCTCGGCCGGGCAGGTGGGGTCCAATCTCTTCCTGGCCCGCCGCATCGCGCCAGCACGGCTGGGGCTTGCCTTCGGGGTGAAGCAGGCCGCGGTTCCCCTGGCCGCACTGCTGGGGGGCCTCGCGGTGCCCGCCCTGGCGCTGACCGTGGGATGGAGATGGGCGTTCGTGGCCGCCGCCGCTTTGGCGGTGGTCTCAGCCGTGTCCCTGCCCCGGCCGCGACTGACCCCGGCTCAGCGGCGGGCCGCGGCCCGGGCGCGCGGCCCGCGGGAGCCAGCGGGGCCCCTCATCCTTCTCGCTCTCGGCTTCGGCCTGGCCCTGACGGCCTGCTCCTCCCTGGGGGCGTTCCTGGTCACCTCGGCGGTGGCGGGTGGCGTGCCCGTGGCGATGGCGGGGCTGCTGGCGGCCCTGGCCAGCGGGACGGCGGTGGCGGTGCGGGTGGCGGTCGGAGCCATCGCCGATCGGCGGCGGGGTCGGCACCTGGTGTTCGTGTTCGGCATGATCGTGGTGGGGGCGATCGGTTTCTCGCTGCTCAGTCTGGGATCGACTCTTCAGCTGCCGGCGCTGCTGGTCCCAGGCGCGGTTCTTGCCTTCGGCGTCGGCTGGGGCTGGAACGGCCTCTTCAACTTCGCTGTGGTGCGTGCCCATCCGGCGGCCCCCGGCCGGGCCACGGGGATCACCCAGACCGGGGGGCGGGTGGGCTCTGTCCTGGGCCCGCTCCTCTTCGGAGTACTCGCCAGCCACTTCGGATACGGCTGGGCCTGGGGGCTGGCGGCGGTGGAGGCGCTCTCAGGTGCCCTGGTCCTCCTGGCAGCGCGGGGGATGCTTCTGCGAAGGCCGGCTCCGGCGGTCCCCGGCTGAGGCCCCGCGCGAGATTCAGCCCATTGGGGGATGGCGGGAACTCGGCCTTTCAGACCAACGGGCGATGACCGCGCCCGACGGCACTTCTAGCGTTCGCCCTGGACGGGCCGAACAGCCCGAGCCGTTCGCCGCTCCAGTTCTGGGAGGTGCCAGGGAAGATGAGACGAGTCACGTGGCCCACGATCCTGCGACCACTCGGCGTTGCCGCCGGCGTCGTCCTCCTGCTGGCCGGGTGCGGTGGAGCCGTGTCCAGCCACCACACCACGACCGGGGGGGTGGTCACCTTCGCCGAGGGGCCAAGCGCTCCGCCCAACTACATCTTCCCGCTGGAGCCCTCGGCGGACTTCAGCGTGACCAACCTCAGCCAGTTCTCCTACCTGATGTACCCCCCGCTCTACTGGTTCGGGAACAACGGCCAGCCAACCTTCAACCCCACGCTCAGCATCGCCAACGCCCCCACGTTCTCGGCGGGGGACACCGTGGTCAACATCACCCTCAAGCACTGGCAGTGGTCCAACGGACAGCCGCTCACCTCGCGCGACGTGGTCTTCTGGCTGAACCTGCTGAGCGCCGCGACTGACCCCAACTCCCCCGCCATCGGCTCCCAGAGCGCCCCGGGGCCGGGATGGGGAGCCGAGGTGCCCGGTGGCTTCCCCTTCAACCTCGTGAGCTACGCCGCCACCGGCACTTACTCGCTGCAGCTGCACCTCAATGCCGCCTACAACCCCACCTGGTTCCTGTACAACGAGCTCAGCCAGATAACCCCGATGCCCCAGGCGGCCTGGGATGAACTCTCTTCCTCAGGGCCGGTCGGCAACTACGACGCCGCCGCCGAGACCCGGGTTCCCCTGTCCGGTACCAGCCCGACCCAGTACGTCCCAGAGAGCCCGGGCACCGCCACGGGTGGAGCACTTGGGGTCGCCCAGTTCCTCAACTCGCAATCCCAGGAGCTCGGCACGTACTCCAGCAATCCGCTCTGGCAGGTGGTGGACGGTCCCTTCCGGATCGCGGAGTTCACCTCCGCCGGATACGCCAAGCTCGTCCCCAACCGGGATTACTCCGGATCGCCCAAGCCGACCATCTCGGCCTTCGTCGAGGAGCCGTTCACCTCGGACACCGCGGAGTTCGACGCCCTGGCATCAGGCAGCCTGACGATGGGCTTCATCCCCAACCAGGACCTCTCCCAGAAGGCCTCACTGGAGCGCCGCTTCAACTACTCCTTCAAACCCTGGTACAACTTCGGGTTCACCTACTTCCCATACAACTTCACCAACCCCACAGTGGGGCCGATCTTCCGCCAGCTCTACTTCCGCCAGGCCTTCCAGTCACTGGTCAACCAGACCCAGTACATCAAGGACTTCTACCTTGGCTACGCCACGGTGACCGACGGCCCGGTGCCCACCTACCCCGCGCACAACCCGGATGAGAGCCCGCTTGAGGCCGGGACCCCACCCTACCCCTACAACCCCAGCCGGGCGGTGAGCCTGCTGCGCGACCACGGGTGGACCGTGGTCCCCGGCGGCACCAGCTCTTGCTCCCGGCCGGGGACCGGGACCGCAGACTGCGGTTCGGGGATCTCCTTGGGCGAGAAGCTTCAGTTCAGCCTCCTGTACCAGAACGGGGTCGTCGTGCTCACCAACCAGATGGAGGCCCTGCAGTCAACCGCGCGCAGCGTGGCGGGCATCGACCTCACCCTCTCCAGCGCCCCCTTCAGCCAGGTCTTAGCCACCGCCTTCAACGGCTGCACCATGGCCAATCCCTGCTCCGGCTGGGAGCTGGCCAACTGGGGCGGGGGCTGGTCATACGCCCCTGACTACCTACCCACCGGCGGCGAGCTGTTCGGCTGCGGCAGCACCAGCAACGCCGGCGATTGGTGCAACCCCACCACCACCGCCAACATCACCGCTACCCACACCGCCCCCAACCAGGCGGCGGAAATCTCAGCCCTCTTCCGGTACGAGGACCAGCTGGCACTGCAGCTGCCCGTCGTGTACACCCCCAGCGTCCCGATCGACAACGAGCTGGTGATGTACAAGAGCTCGCTCCAAGGGGTGCTGCCGCTCGACCCCTTCGGCAACATCTACCCACAGATGTACCGGTTCTCGAGCTGATCTTCCCTCCCCCACCCTTAAGTGCCCGCTCGCCCGCTCCCCTTGGCGGACGAGCCTGGGGGCCCGGCCACCTGGCCGGGTCCCCTTGCGGCTCGGGCTGGCGGCACGAGTCCCAGCTCCGTCCCCGCAGCCGGCCCGGAGCCTCTCCGCTGGTGAGCGCTCGGCGGGCCCGGAGGCTGAGGGTCACCCTGCAGCTAAGCGAGGAGGGTTGGAGCCAGCGCCGGATCGCTACCCATCTCGGCCTGGCCCGTGCCACCATCCGCGGCTACCTCACCGCCGCCCGGCGCGCGGGACTGGATGCGGCTCGGGCCGCCGCTCTGCCCGAGGCGGAGCTCCTATCCCGTGTCGAGACCGCCCGGAGGCTCGATCCCCCCTCCCCTCCGGGTGGAGAGGATTTCTCGGAGGCGCTCTGGGAGCTGAAGGCCGACCCCCGAGCCACCATCCGGACCGTCTGGCTGCAACTCGGGGTCCGGGAGCGATGGGGGGAGTCGCTGGCGGAGTTCTCCCAGCGCTACCGCGCCTGGCTGGCGCTCCAGCCGGAGCTGGTCCGGCTTCCGGACCGGGCCGGCCAGCGGCTGGTGACCGCCGTGGTCCCGATGGCGGGGACCGGTGGCCGCGAGACGGCGGTGTACGCCGCCCAGGTGGGGGCCAGTGGGCTGCTGCTCTTGGAGCTGGGAGAGGGCGTCGGGGAGGATCGCTGGCGTCTCTTCGTATGCCACTCGCTCAGCAGGCTGGGTGGACGGCCGCTGCGGGCGGTGCTGCCAACGGCCGTCGCTGGACGCGGCTCCACCCAGCGAGTCGCCGGAGAGGTGCTGGGCTGTCTGATCGCGCCCCCGGACCCCCCGGCTGAGCAGGTTCTGCTGGACCGGCTGGGCACGGTTCGCGGGGACAGCTGGCCAGCCGAATTCACAGGGCACCGTGCCGGCGCTGAGGCCATCCTGAGGCGGTGGGAGGATGAGGTGAACGAGAGCCCGCTGCCAGGCCTGGGGCAGTCCAGCCGTCAGCTCTTCGAACGGCTGGACCGTGGGTGCCTGCGGTCGCTAAGCCCGGGAGCCGACCTCGAGTAGGGCCGGTCTGCCGCGGGCCCGGTTCCCGCTATGGTCATCCGGTGGCTGCGACCTCGGGACCGGAGACCTCGAGCTCCGAGGTCCATTTCCGGTATCCCGATCCCCGATCTGAGCTGGCCGGGGTGTCCCTGTTCCAGGAGGTGTTCTGGCCGCGGTCTGGCCCGGAGCTGGCCCGCACCGGGGAGGGGTTCTCGGTCGTGGTGCCTCGTCCGCCGGTGGACCGGATGGAGTACCTCTTCGAGCTCCGCCACCAGGACGGCAGCCGTCAGCTGGTCTGCGACCCGGGCAATCCGAGCAGGGTACCCTCCCCGTTCGGAGACAAGTCCGTCCTGGAGTTCCCCGAGTACCGCGCCCCGGAATGGTCGAGGGTGGCGGCCTTCCCCCGAGGGGAATCCGTCGATCTGGAGATCGCCTGTCCGGGGCTGAAGGCCCCGATGCGCGTCCGCATCTGGTCACCAGCCGGAGTCACCCGAGACCGGCGCCTTCCCCTCCTGCTGGCCTTCGATGGGTTGGAGTACGACCTCTACTCCCAGCTCACCCAGTTCCTGGATCACGAGGTGAACCAGGGAGGGCTTCCCCCCATTCGGGCCGCCCTTCTCCACCCGGTGCGGAGGGATCAGGACTACTCGGCATCCGCCGCATTCACGACGGTGCTCTGGCAGGAGCTCATCCCCCAACTTGAGAGGCTTATCCCCGTGCGCGCCGGCCCTTCCGGCCGGGCGGCGATGGGTGCCAGCCTGGGAGCGGTCGCGGCCCTGCACCTGCAGTGGGAGAGGCCGGAGGCCGTGGGAGGGCTGCTGTTGCAGTCGGGCAGCTTCTTCAACCACCATTACTTCTCCCAGGAGTTGCCCTTCGAACCCGTGGAGCAGATCTGCATGTTCACCGAACGCATCCACCAGGCGGTGGCCGCCGCCGCTCCCGTCCCCACATCCCTCACCTGCGGGTTGGTTGAGGAGACCCTGCTGGCCAGCACGGCGATCACCAGCTCCCTGGCGAGGCTCCGGTATGGATCCGAACTCCACTGCCTCCGCGACGCCCACAACTGGGTGGCCTGGCGGGACGCCTTCGACCCGCATCTGCGAGACCTCCTCCAGCAGGTATTCGGGTGATTCAGCGGTGAGAAGGGACGAGGTCTGGTTGGATGGGGGCCCCGTGGGAGCGCGCCGGGTGATCGCCCATGGCCACTACGGCCGTCCCTTCCTGGTCTTCCCGACCGACATGGGCACGGCCAGCGACTTCCAGGAGCGGGGGATGCTGGACTCGGTGGGACAGCAGGTGGACGAAGGCCGGGCGAAGATCTACTGCATCGACAGCTTCGACCGAGCCTCCTGGCGCAACCCCGAGCTCTCCCTGGAACAGCGGGCCCGGGCCCACCTCGCCTTCGAGGCCTTCGTGGTGGACCAGGTGGTCCCCTTCATCCACCAGGATTGCGGAGGCCCGCAGGATGTGGGGCTCATGGGATTCAGCTTCGGGGCCTTCCACGCGGCCAACTTCTGCCTCCGCCGCGCCGACCTCTTCCCCCTCTCCCTCTGCTTCTCCGGGGTCTACGACGTCTCGGTGGTGGGCGGGGGTTGGGAGCGCGGGGATACCGCCTACTTCAACAACCCCATGGACTACATGCGGCATGCCGAGGGCGACCACCTGGACTGGTTGCGCCGGCGCTGCCGGCTGCTGCTGGTGTGCGGACAGGGAGCGTTCGAGGACACCACCGGAGCCCTACAGTCCACCCGAGACTTCGCCTCCCTGCTCCAGGGGAAGGGCGTACCCAGCGAGCTCGACCTGTGGGGCTGGGACGTGCCTCACGACTGGCCTTCCTGGAGGGCCCAGCTGGCCCAC
Organism: bacterium; assembly: GCA_021827985.1. GTDB lineage: Bacteria > Chloroflexota > Dormibacteria > Aeolococcales > Bog-877 > JAJYXT01. The sequence continues at coordinate 7,470 of JAKATL010000038.1, read as the reverse complement.
CATCTGCCCCGATTCTGCTGACCGCCTCAGCCGGGTAGGGGGCCGCGAACCCCCTGCATCGTCTCCGCGGCCAGCTGCTCCACCACCGCCGCCAGCGATCCCGTGCGCCGGTAGGTGCCCAGCTGGCGGTCGGCGCTGGTCCCCTCGCGACAGATCTGGTGCAGGTACTCCACCTCGGACCTCGACCCCAGCTCGTCCAGGACGTCGTCAACGAACTCCAGGAGCTCAACCGCCAGCTGCCGCATGGGCACCTCGGCGGCTCGACCGAAGTCGATGAGCTGGCCATCCAGCCCATGGCGCAGGGCTCGCCACTTGTTCTCGGCGATGAGATTGGGCAGGTATTTGCGAAACCCCAGGTTCTGGCGGCGCAGCTTCACCAGCTTGGCGCAGATGGCCTGCACCAAGCCCGCCAGACAGACCACCTCCTCGACCCGGGTGGCGGCGTCGCAGACGCGGAACTCCAGGGTGGGGTAGAGGACATGGGGGCGCAGGTCCCACCAGATCTTCTTGCCGTTGTCGATGCAGCCGGTGCGGACCAGCAGCTCCACATAGTTCTCGAAGTCATCGGGAGAGCTGAACTCCGGCGGGATACCGGTCCTGGGGAAGCGCGACCAGACGACTGAGCGGTAGCTCTTGAGACCGGTCTCCCGGCCCATCCAGAAGGGGCTGGAGGTGGAGATGGCGAGCAGGTGGGGGAGGAAGTAGCGGGCCTCGTTGGCCACCTCGATCCGCAGATCAGGATCGGGGATGGCCACGTGCACGTGGAGCCCGAAGATCAGCAGTTCGCGGATCACGTCCTGCATCTCCTCCTCCAGCACCTTGTAGCGCTCTAGGCGGGTTACCTCCTGCTCCTGCCAGCGGGAGAAGGGGTGAGTGCCGGCCGAGACGATGCGCAGGCCGTGGGGTTCGAGAAGGTCGCTGACCGCTGATCGCAGCCGCACCACCTGGCGGTGGACCTCGCGGATGTCGGAGCAGATGGGGGTTGCCACCTCAACCACCGACTGGAGCATCTCCGCCTTGACGTCGTCTCCGAGATGGGGCCCGGCCTGAGCCAGAAGGGTCTCAATGTGGGATCGCAGAGCTCCCTCCCCGTCCACGATCTGGAACTCCTCCTCCACCCCCAGGGTAAGCCAGCGGGCGCTCAAGCGGCCTCCTCAACGACGAAGGCCGGCACCACGCTACCTTCCCCAGCGGTCACATTGAGGAGCGCCGAGGAGGAGAGGCGGGTGAGGATGCCTCCCACCCGCCCCTGGAAGAGGTAGGGGTCCATGTCCCGCCCCAGCTCCAGCTCCTGCACGGCATCCCCCACCGCCACCGGGTAGCGATCGCGGGGAACGGGGATCGCCTCCTGAACCACGTACGACTGGCTGAGTCCCACGGTGAGCGCCTGCTCCCACTCGCGGCGGCTCACGGTCCAACCCAGGATGACTCCCTTGCCCCCGTACTCGTCATTGGGCTTGAGGACCATCTCCCGCTGGTGGGTCGCCACGTGGTCGAGCAGATCCGGGACCCGGCGTCCGTGCCGCTCGGTGGCCCCCTCCTGGAGCTTCCGGGTCCAGGGCACGTGGCGGGCGATGGCCCGTCGCTGCGGAGGGGTGTAGAGGTGCTGCCAGCGCGGGTCCGAGAGCAGGGCCAGGCTCATCTTCTTGTGCAGGAGCTTGGCCCGGAAGGAGTTGACCACACACACCGCGCCCGCCAGGTAGGCGGTGCAGAGCGCCTCGGCCGCTTCTCCCTCGGCCAGCAGCTCCGCCTCCAGGACCCGGCGGTACACGAGATTCACGACCTCGCCTGAAGGGCCGTGGAGCCTGCCTCCCGAGAAGGCCAGCTCCCCCGGCTGGCAGATGATCGCCGGAACCCCCCGGCGGAGGAATGCCTGGCGGAAGAGCTCGAACTCCCCCAGGGTGGGGAGCCCAGCCCAGTCCACGATCGCCACCTGGGGCGGAGCCGTCCCCCCCCAGGCCCGGTAGGCGGCCAGCATCACCTCCAGCTGGCGCTCGGCACAGCGCAGGGGGCGGAGCCTAAACCGCTCCCGCAGGCGGAGCATGGCAGGCATCTCCCAGAAGATTCGGCTCAGCTCGTCACCGTAGGCCATCCCCGCTGGGGACTCGGCGTTGTATTCGACGTAGCCGATCTCCGGAGCGGCGAAGCTGTCCAGGCGTGAGCTGGGCGAGGAGTGGGGGTAGCCGGGATCCGCCAGAGCCAGCCGCTCCTCCTCGGGCCGGAGGTCCAGCTCCCCCCGGAGCCCCTCGTCGGCCAGCAGCGCCGCCTCCAGCCGGGAGAGGGCCCCGTAGACCGCCTGGGCGGCCAGCTGCGCTGCCCGGTACTCGTCCTGGGTGATCAGCTCGGGGCGCAGGGATACGCACAGGGGGTGCGGGCCGAAGTACAGCCCGCGCTCCAACTGTCCCTCGCGCAGCCGCCCCAGGCTGTCCGCCAGGAGCTGGGGGTCCTCCAGCTGACGGTCATACAGCCGCCGGGCGCGCCGAGCCGAGGTGGTGCTCAAACGAAGCGCCACCAGCGGTGGGCCCCGCGCCAGGGCGGGGCCAGTTCGCCGGTCGCGTATCCGATCACCAGTTGGGTCATCTTGGAGAGGACCCAGTGGAAGCCGGCCTCCTTGATCGAGAAGCGGTCGAAGTCCGGGGCGGGGTTCAAGAAGTCGATGGCGTACAGCACGCCGTCGCGGACCGCGAACTCCACTGTGTCCACGTCGTAGCCGAGGGCGTCGGTCAGGGTGCGCGCCTGCTCCGCGGCCAGTTCGGAGAGGGCGTGGGAGGGCGGGTCATCGGTGACGTAGCGCTCCAGGAAGGGCCGGTGGGGGTCATAGCGAAACACCAGGACCTCTCCACCGATCACGATGCAGCGGAGGTAGTCCTGCCACTCGATGCGCTCCTGCAGGATCATGGTCTTGGTCCCGGTGTGGTCGTATGCCGAGATCAGCTCCTCTTTGGTGTCAATCATGTAGACATCCCGCCAGCCCCCGCCGGTGTTGGGCTTGAGGACCGCCGGCAACCCCGTGTAGGAGAGGATCCCGTCCCAGTCCAGGGGATACTCCAGATTGCGCAGCGAGCGCTCCGGTTCGATGTAGGGGATGTACTCCTTGTTGGGCAGGACCACTGTCCGGGGGACCGCCACCCCCAGGCGGCGTGCCAGGGTGCACTCGAAGAACTTCTCGTCCGCCTCCCACCAGAAGGGGTCGTTGATCACCGCGGTCCCCTGGAGGGCCGCGCTCTTGAGGTAGGCGCGGTAGAAGGGGACCTCGTGGGAGATGCGGTCGACGATCACCTGGTAGCGCTGCCGGTCCTCAAGCTCGCGGGCCCCTCCCAGCCGGCACATCTCGGCCACGACCCCGTGGGCCCGGCCCCGCTCGTTGACCAGCGAGAGGAAGGGCTCGGGAAAGGTGTTCTCGACCCCGACCAAAAGCCCGACCCTGGCCTCCATCCTCGGTCCCCCTGCAACGGCTTGGGGCGCTCTCAGGCACCGTCAGCGCCACCATAGGGGAGGGATCGCCTCCTGGCAATAGGCGGGGGAGGACCGACTGGCCGCGATCAGCAACTCTGCTCTGGCCGAGCGGCGCCTGGATGCGTCAAGTTGGCAGGGTTGGCTTCACGGGGCCTGGTGCTGGGGACCGGCCCAAGACGAGGGCCGCCGCCCGAGTTCCTCTCGCAGAGACCGCAGAGCCCGGCGGCCGTCGCTGCCGGGCAGGAGGAGATTGGTCATCAACTCCACCACCATCAACATCAGCAGGTAGACCGTCTCCCCGGGAAACAGCAGGGCCGCTGATGCCCACACGACGGACTCCGCCAGCGGCCCGATGAGCCAGACGCTCCGCAGCTGGTGCGGTGTGGCCGCCTCAACCGCGAACTTCCAGCCCAGCCCGGGGAAGTGGAAGGAGGGCCGCGGGTGCAGCCCGGCCAGACGCAGCCGCACGTAGTGCGACCCCTCGTGGACCACCAGTGCCACCACCAGGGTGACCCAGAGGACCGTCACGGCCCGTCCCTCCCCCAAGAGATCGGGTGTCGCATGAACTCTCCTCCTCTTCCCAGGTTAGGACGAGGCGAGACGCGGCGCCGCCAGGGAATTGCTGGCTCAGCCGGGTGAGAACACCCGCGTCCCGCGGACCCGGGAGCGTCGCTTCGCGGGGCCGGCCCCGTGAAGCCGCTCGCCGCTACGCCGGGCAGCGCACCTGCGGCCCAGCGCCAGGGGGTGCCCGTTCGCCCCGACGTTACTCCCGACTATGTCCACCACCCGGCCCGAGCGGGCGTCCAGCGCCACGAGGAAGAAAGCCATCCGACCGCTGTTCTGGAAGCACGCGCCCCGAGGCCCGCCCGAGACCGCCTTGAGTCCCCAGGGCGGGATCGCGTCGAAGACCCAGCACGGATCGCAGGTCAGCTCACGGGGTAGGTCCTGGTACGAGAGGAGGGCAGCTCGATTCAGGGACCAGCCCGCGCCGAGCTGGAGAGTCTCCGCTGCCTGAGCGGCAGTGAAGCGGTACAGCCGGGGGGGAGTCAGGACCAGAAGGAGGACCCACGTGAACGCCGGCCGCGGCGAACTGGCGCTGGGTCAGGCCGAGGACCGTGGTCTGTCCGGGCTGCGAGATCGTAAGGAAGAGCCTCAGGGCGGCGGCCGCGGCAAGCAGGCCGGGAATCATCCTCAGAAGCGCCCCTTTCAGCCAGGTGCCGCTCACGGCATCAGCTCCACGGTCCGCGGCGGAAGTTCCGCCAACCCACGCCCGGATGACAGATCCGCACCCGCGCATATGTATTCCAGGGAGGAGACGACGCGGCACGAGGAGTGCCAGACATCAGTTGGTCGGCGGTACCGTCGGATGTGGGCCCGAGCGGTCCCCGGTCGCCTCACTGATGCTGGACGGACAGCGACTGCTGCGTGGAGCCTCCGGACACACGCCACCGGTTCCGCCCAGGGCTCAATACGCCACCACCGCAGTGCCGGCAGCGCACGGTCAGGAGGCCCTTGCCCGCAGCCTCAGCTGACGGGCCAGCTCCTCCAGCGCCTCCAGGTGGCTGGCTACCGCTCCCAGGCCGGCCCCCATGGTGTTGACCGACACATGGCTCGCCCCCGCGCTCTCCCAGGCACCCACCTGGTCCACCACCTGGTCCATCTCGCCGGGGCGCAAGGATGCCCTCCCCTCCATGCCCAGGGTCTCGGGGTCGCGCCCGGCGCTCGCCGCCCCGGCCGCGACTTCCGCCCGCGCCTCATCCAGTCGGCGACCGGGGGGCACCTGCGGGAACCAGCCGTCCGCCAGCCGGCCGGCCCGCCTTAAGGCGGGGGCGGTCTGCGCTCCGAACCAGATGGGGATGGGCCGCTGCATCGGCGTGGGGGCCAGCCCCGCGCCCGTGACCCGCTCGAAACGGCCGCGATGGGTCACGGTACCCCCAGCCCAGAGTTCCCTCAGCAGGGGGACCTGCTCCTCGAGCATCGCCCCTCGGGATCGGAACGGTTTGCCCAGCGCCTCGTACTCGACGGCGTTCCAGCCCAGGCCGACCCCCAGCCTGAAGTGGCCGCCGCAGAGGAGGTCGACCTCCGCCGCCTGCTTGGCCACCAGGGCCGTCTGCCGCTGGGGCAGGATGATGATCCCGGTCACCAGTTCCAGGGAGCAGATTCCCGCCAGGTACCCGAAGAGCACCATCGGCTCGTGGAAGGTGGTGTGGATGTCATAAGGGCCGCTCCAACCCTGGTGAACGGCGGGATCGGCCCCCAGGACGTGGTCGTACGCGAGCAGGTGCTGGTATCCCAGCCGCTCCACCCCGGTGGCGTAGGCTCGAACGTCGGCGACATTGGAGCCGATCTCGGTCTGTGGAAAGACCACGCCTATCCGCATGCCAACCTGTCTACCACACTCGCCCTCCGGCCCGCCGGCGACCGGCCCGGCTAGACTCGCCGCCAGCGCTCAACAACCACCGGGAGAACTCAGTCGCGTGGTTTCAAGAACTTCCTGCTGCGGGGTAATCTGGTCGATCTGGCCATCGGCTTCGTCATCGGCGCCGCCTTCACCGCCCTGATCCAGGCCCTGGTGAAGGGGCTGATCACACCGTTGCTTGCGGCCCTGGCCGGGCAGCCCAACTTCTCGGCGCTGTACTTCACCCTGAATCACTCGCGGTTTCTCTATGGGACGGTGGTTAACGCCCTGCTGAGCTTCGTGCTGGTGGCGGCCGTTCTGTACTTTCTGGTGGTCCTACCCTTCGAGTCGCTGCTGGCTCGGCTGCGCCCAGCGGCCGTGGCGACCACCAAGACCTGCCCCGAATGCCTCAGCGCCATTCCGGTTGAAGCCAGGCGGTGCGCCTACTGCACGAGCCCGCAGGCGAGCCCTGGCTGACTCCGCCCGCGGTAAGGACCGGGGTCACTCGAGGGCTGATTCCAACCTGGGACCAAGGCTGCCGCCGTCGGCAGCCGTTCGGCGGGCGGGCGACCAGCAAGTACCACGGGCGTTCTGGCGTGGGCCGCGCCTTCAGAACAGGCGATACTGGTGAGGTGCCACCGCCTGTGGTGGTTGGCGGGCTTGCCACGATCGCGACGCCGCGACACTGGGGAGGCGGACGACAACTCGGGGTGGCCGACGACGATGGCGGCTGGGTGGCTTTCCGCTGACTCCACCTGGTACCGAGTCAGGTAGGCTCGGGCGGATGGTGTTGGGAGAAGGGCTGGCCCGGCCCGACGGCCACCCCTTCGAGGTGCGTCACAGCGCCGGGGTCCAGGTACGCGCGCAGGGGGCGGCAGAGATCGCCGCCGACGCCTACGTCTATTTCCGGCCGCTGTTCGGCGGTGTTGAGCCTGACATCGCGCTCATCGTCGCCGACGAGGAGGACTGGCGGAGCAGGCAGCCGTATGGACTCCCAGACCTCAACGAGGACAAGGATCAGATCCGTCCGGGAATGCTGCTGATACCGGTTCGCAGCGGAGACTTCCGGAACACCATCGCGGACCACCTACACCAGGCATAGCCCCGTGCCTTCCGGAGCGTCTTGGCCCCCACCGTGACGGCGATGATAGCTTGGTTCGATTCTGGAACTGTTTCCGCAGGCCGAGGCGTGCCCCTGGTGACGGCAAGGGGGCGCTATGGAGCGGGAGACGGGTCTCGAACCCGCGACCTTCTGCTTGGGAAGTAGACCAACCCCACCACAGCGGCACCAACTGGGGGACCGCTACCAAACCAGTCCAGTTATCGGCCCCGGCCACCGACTTCCGCGCCAGTGCGACGGCCCCAACTCGTCGTGACCTTACCTGGAGATCTGTGTCCCATAGCCTCGACCTATCGCCGTTCCGCTGGGTCAACGCTGATGCAGGCACGGTCTCCAGCGGGATGAGGTGGCCCCGAACCGTACAGGCTAAGGCAGTGTTAAGGAATTAATTGCACTTCTGAACGCGTAGACCTAAACTGGGCGGATGGAGACAGATGCTTTGGTTGCGGCCCGACATCAAGCTCTCGAAGGGTTCTTGGACGAGCGTCAGCGGCGA
>JAKATL010000068.1 GCA_021827985.1 bacterium | reverse complement strand
CCAGCTTGCGCTGCCCCATGTTCCAGACCACCACGTCGTGGTAGTCGGTGAACTCCCGGCGCTCCCCCTCCTGAGAGGTGCCGTACCGGTTGGTGGCGATGCGCAGCTGGGTCACGGGAAGGCCGCTGGGGAGGTAGCGCATCTCCGGGTCGGCGGTGCAGCGCCCGATCAGCATCACCCGGTTGAGAGAACCCGCCATCGCTACTCCTCCCCCTCGTCCGGCTCGGCCGCCTCGTCCTGCTCCACGGCCTGGTCGGCATCCTCCGTCTCCTCGGGGCCGTCGCGGTCTTCCGCCTCCGCCCCCTCGGCGAATTCGTCCGCCACCTGGTCATCGGCGGGGACGCCGGCCGCCACCCGGCGGGAGCGCACCCGCGGCCGTCCGCGGCGGTCCTCGTCCTCCGGCAGATAGTAGACCTGGCTCAGGGTGATCAGGCTGCGGATGACCCGCTCATCCAGTCGGAGCTGCCGCTCCAGCTCGCGGAGGTTCTCCCCGGGGAGGGTGATCTCCTTCAGGACGTAGTAGCCGTCGGTGAAGCCGGCGATCTGGTAGGCCAGCCGACGCCGTCCCCACAGAGAGGACTTGGCGACTTCGCCACCGTCGGCAGCGACCACCTCGGCGATCTCGTCCATGGTGGTCCTGACCTGCTCGTCGTCCAGGTCGGGCCGGATGATGTAGAAAAGCTCGTACTCGCGCAGCAAGTGGCGCCTCCCAGATCCTATGGAGATGCAGCCGGCTGGGGACCGGGTGCAGGTGACCTGGCGATCTTAGCAGAGCTCGGGCGAGAGCCCGCGCCGGGCCATCTCCTCAGCGGATCGGAGCGCTGGGAGCCGGTGGGTGTGCGCCGGGGTCAGAGGTCGGCGCCCAGCTGACCCGCCAGACGGTTCCCGTACCACCTGGTGAAGAGGGCCACCCCACCTGCCAGGACCGCGGCCAGCAGCAGGGTCACCAGGGGATGGACGGCACCGCTGCCCAGCGGAAGTAGGGCGCCGATGAGACAACCCAGGGCCATCCCCAGAGCCAGGGAGCCAAGGGAGATGAGAGGAAGCCAGACCGCCACCTTCATCGCTCTGGAGACCGGGGGCTCCTTCATGACCGCCAGCCGGTCGCGGCGGATCACGGTGAGGCTCTGCACGTAGTTGAGCCCGGGGGTGACGGTGATCCCCACCACGGTGGCGCCGGACTTCACCCGCTCGAAGAAGTCCGCTCGGACCCGGAACTGCTCGACGTTGCGCCCGACGTTGATGGCCAGGGTGGCCAGCGTGGGGGTCGGTGAGATCCTGCTGGCGCCCACCAGCTGCCCCTGGATGCTCCGCGCCTGAGCCTTGCGATCCCCCCGGGCAGTGAGCCAAGCCGGGGCGGTGACCGACATGGTGATCCCGGAGATCAGGACCGCGACCACCACCACCACCACCCCCAGGAAGAGGTCCTTCTGCCCCAGCTCCACGAGCAGCCCCAGCACCGCTAAGGCGATCAGCACCACGCTCAGCAGGAGCGACAGGAGTGCCACCCGGGTGACGAGGGAAGGGGCGAACCCCTCCAGCATCCCGCCCCGCTGCATCACCTCACTGCGCTTGGGCACCTGGGAGCGCTCCCGCACCATGGTACGTTGCTGGGTCTCCAGCCGGGCCTGACGGCGGCGCAGCTCGCGGCTGCCGGGGTTGCGCATGGGAGATAAAGGATCGCACCTCGACGGGGCCTGGTGTGCGCGCGCCGCGCTGGACTCTCGGATCAGCTCGCCCGGGGATCGGGCCGCCGCCGCTGGGCCAGGCCGGGAGACCCCACCGCGGAGGGCCCGGGGCACGCCAGCAACGCATGTGTCCGGCACCGCTGCCGGGCTAAGCCCGGTGCAGGAGCGGTGGCTAGACTGCCCGGGTGCTCGACCGCAACCGGCTGCTGGCAGCCTACGACCTCCAGGTCCGCCCCATGGAGCACCAGGGGCTCCCGCCGGGAGTCCGCGCCGAGGCCGACGGACCGATCGTGCGCGTCGTGGGCCGGAAGGAGGGCTTCGTCAGCCCGCCACGAAAGCTGGGGCTGACCGGCGATCAGGTGGACGCGTTGATCGGAAGGCAGCGCGACTTCTTCGCCGCTCGGGGCGAGGCGGTGGAGTGGAAGCTTCGGGGTCACGACCTCCCCGCGGACCTGCCGGTCCGGCTCGCGGCAGCTGGATTCCTTCCCCAGGAGCAGGAGACGGTGATGATCGGCCTGGCCGAGCGGATGGCCGCAGCCGGATCGCCGCCTTCGACGGGGGTGGAGCTGCGCGAGGCGGAGGAGGAGCCTGACCTGAGGCGCATCGCGGCTATGGAGTCCGCCGTATGGGGCGAGGACCGCAGCTGGCTCGCCGATGACCTGCTGTCCCGCAAGCGAGCTGACCCCGACAGGTTGAGGATCCTCCTAGCCACCAGGGGGGATGAGGTGGTCTCGGCCGCCTGGCTGGAGTTAAACCCAGGAACGGAGTTCGCCGGACTTTGGGGCGGTTCGACGCTGGCCGTATGGCGCCGCCGCGGCATCTACAGGGCCCTGGTGGCGACCCGGGCCCGGCTGGCGGTGGCCGCCGGGTACACCTACCTTCAGGTCGACGCCTCACCCGACAGCCGCCCGATCTTGGAGAGGCTGGGGATGGTCGCGGTGACCAGCACCACCCCGTACGTGTGGTCGCCCTAGCGGAGTGTTGAACCAAGCGAAGAACCCGGGGAGCGCCGTCGCGAAGTGGAAGTCCGCGGGATTCCCTGAGCACGAGAGGTCCTCGGGACCGCCCGAGCGGGGCCTGTGGGCGCCGGGACGAGGGCGATCGGGCCATGGTCTTGCCTCCTCACGTGGCTACCCGGCCAGCTTGCCCATCCGGACCAGGCGGTAGGCCGCCACGGTCATCTCCCCCCAGCGCCGGTTGCGCTCCCCCTGGAGTGACAAACGGGGTCGGCTCACAACCCCCTGGAAGTGGTGTGGAACGGCATGAAAGCTCAGGACGGTCGGCCAGAGAAGCACGAAGGTCCAAGGCTTGCGGTGGAGGTGACACCGCGTGTTCGCGCGGCGCTGCTCGACAGAACCTGCGTTTGAGCCGGTCGCCGGCTCCGCATCGGGCAGTGCCTCGGGCAGGCACCTACTCAGGGTTGAGCCCGTGGCGATAATCAGGACGCCTCTCGTCGAGCGACGCTGCGGCGGAGCTTGTCGACGTCGCGCGACAGCGCGTCCAGGAGCGAATCCAGAGTGCCAGTGGCGCGTTCTGCGGCGAGTCCTTCGACGACCCAGTCGCGAACCAAAGCCGATGCAGGGATGCCCGCCTCCTCGGCGATCCGCTGGATCGCGTCGGTCTGCCCGGGAGTGAGGCGGACGGAGTAGACGACCGAACGGCTCTGGCCCTTGCGCACCGCACGTTCTGAGAGCGGGGCGTCCCGGCCCACCTCGGATTCTGCGGTCTCCTCGTCGAGAAGATCTTGAAGCTCCTTCGATTTCATCGTTGCTTCTCCCAATATCTGCGGGCCAGGGTCTCGTTCGCCTTCCAGGCGTTCACGCCGATGAGCTCCTCGCGGAGGTAAACCACGACGATGCCCATGCGAGCCGTTCGCGAATAGCCGACCAGGCGATCGGTCTTCCCGGACTTCGAAGCGGGATCGGGCGAGTCGACGAGGGCGTCGCCGTCGGCGAAAGCTTCGTCGGCCCACGCGGGTTCGACGTCTGTATCGCCGGGGCGCCTGGCGGAGCGTCAAGCGATGTACTCTGCGCGATACTGCCAGTCGAGACTTTTCGAGACCACAGGTCTCAATGTACTACATTGGTCAGACACCCCGCGGGTCCTGCGGGGCCCTAGAGCATGTTCGTGCTGATCTGGCGGCGTGGTACTCGGTGATCAGTCCGCCCGAGACATTCGAAGCTTGGTGCGTTCTTCGGATTCCGTAGGGTCCGGCAAAGTAATGGCCATACGTGACCCCGACCTTGACGCGAGCTGACCCAAGTGAGATCAATTCGGGCTGTTCGTGTCACAACATCGAATTCGGTGCGAGGGATGTGGGGCCAGGCCGCGGCAGGGGGGGCAGCCGGGCGGGGAGGGTCTATCCCTCGGCCCCGGCCACGGTGAGTGCGTTGGGGATGGGGCGGGGGGGAGTCCGGATCGGGGTCGATACGCCGGGGAGGTGGTAGGTGGCCAACCGAAGTGGCTCCAGCGCCTCGACGGCTACCTGCGCGCTGCAGGGAGCGCTGGCCCGGAGCGACCTCTGGCGCAGGTGGTTCGCCATTGGGTAGCGCAGCACGCAGAGGGAGATGTGGACGCGGATGCACCGCCCGTGGAAATGGTGCGCCGACCGCACCCGCAACAGGCTCTTCAAGGTGCGGAAGGCACGCCCCAACCGGAGCAGCCGCTCGTAGGCGGCGGCGATCGCCTGCGGCTCATGGAAGACACGCCCACCACGGACGACCCGGGCAACTCCCATCGCCCCTGGTCATGCCGCAACCGTGAGCAGTTCGCAAATCACGCGAGAGGCTCCGACCTTGTGATGGACCCCGTCTGTACCACCACACTCTTCGGCCCCGAAGTCCTCCTCCGCAGCCCGGTCGCTGACCTGTCGAACTCGAAGCCACCTCTCGGTCACGCGGCTCGCCCTGCATTTGACCACTTCAACGGTCAACTTCCAGCTGGGGGAGCTGCGCAAGAGCCGGGCGGCGGGGACGCAGCAGCACGAGTCCCCCCACCGCCGAGCCGAGAGAGAAGCCAGCGATGGCGAGCCACCCGTGGCGGAACGCATGGAGGGCTTGCACGCCGCCGTGCTCGGGGCCGAGTACCGCTATGAGCATGGCGACGCCGACGGCCAGGCCGACTTGGCGCACCATATTCAACGCGGCGGACCAGGTCGCATACGACTCTGGAGGAAGTGATGCCGCGCCAGCGGCCATGAAGGTCGGAAGGGTGAGCCCGACGCCCGCCCCGGTGAAGAGGGTGCCCGGAAGGACTCCGGTCAAGTAGTCGGGGGTGAGACCGATGCGAGTTGCCCACCACAGATTTCCCAATAGGTAGATCGCCGAGCCGAGCGCGATCACCCGTCCCGGGCCAAGCCTCCGGATCGCTCGTGACGCCACGAAGAAGGTGAATACGGGCACCAGGAGTGGGCCGGGGGCGAACGCGAGGCCGGCCTCGAGCGCCGACCAGCCCCACACGTCTTGCATCCAAAGTAGGACGGAGAGGACCATCGCCCCGAACGCAACGGAAAACAGCAGGCCACGATCGACGAGCGTCTCTGCAACTCTAAGCGACTCTGAGCGGGGCGTAGCCGAGCGCCCTGGGGCCGAAGTCGCCACGAGGGACGACCGCGGTGGCATGGGCGTTGCGGTGGAAGCCGCGCCCGAGGGACACCCA
>JAKATL010000067.1 GCA_021827985.1 bacterium | reverse complement strand
GCGCCCAGCCGGGCGGCGCCCCTCTCCACCAGGTCCACCAGCCGACCAGGGCAGCCGATGACGACATCGGCCGTCCGCAGCTGGTTGATCTGGCCCTGATAACCGACCCCCCCGAAGACCAGCGCCTGCCTCAGCCGAGGGTCGAGGCGGCTCAGAACACCTCCGATCTGGGTCGCCAGCTCCCTGGTCGGCGTCACGATGAGCGCCCGCGGAGGGCTCTGCTGATGCCCGTCCAGGTGCTCGGACATGGGGATGAGGAAGGCCAGGGTCTTGCCCGAACCGGTGGGCGACTGGATGACGCAGTCCCGGCCCGCTATGAGGAGGGGGAGCGCCTCGGTCTGCACCGGGGTCGGCGTGTCCAGGCCCTGGCGCCGCAGGTTCTCCAGAGTGCGCGCGCGCACTCCCAGCTGTTCGAATGGATTCATGTGGGTGTTCCCGGGCCCATGGCCCCAATGCGCCCTCGCCGACTTCGCTGTAAGCACGCTTCTCGAGGACGCCGCTTCGTCAGCGGGGCGAGGTATCACCAAGAGGCCGCATCGCCAAATTGCGGATGCCTGCCCAGCATAGCAGGGAGGGCCCCGAGCCATCCGCTGGGCTGAGGGGCCGGCCCGGAGAACCCCACCAGGTAGCGGCCAGCGCCGATCGGCTCCGATCGCAAGCGGCCAGGGCAAGGAGGATGCTCAGGAACGTCCCTACGGGGAGGTCTCCGGCGAACCGACACTCACCCTGACCCTTGAACTCCGGGAAGCGGGCCACCCACTTGAGGGCCACCAACTCCGCCATCGCTTCGGGATTCCCTCGCAGCAGGCCGCAGGGGCCGTTCCCGTAACGCAAACTGAGGCGCCCAGGCTCAGGGTTTCTTGGCCCGCACCGCGGTCCTTCAAGAAGCCGACGATGAAGGTCTTGGGGGCGAGGTACCCTGCCCCAAAGAGAGCACAGGCGGCGAGGAGAGCCCGAAAGCAGAACCTGTGCCATTGCCTGTCCGAGGGTGGTGGGCATTGGGTTCGCGGCTGGCCCGGACCGCCGGGACAGCGAGGCCGAAGGCGATGAGACCGAGACCGCCGAGCACCACCCAGCCCCACCGCCAGCCGGCCGGAGCCGGGGTGACGGACCAGAGCCACGGGATCACCAGGCCAGATGCCGCGATTCCTGCTCCCCGGCCAGGGAAGCAGATACCGATAAGCGCTCTTGCCCGACGCAGGGAGACCGCCCTCCCCGTCTCCGCGACCAGGCCGGCGCCGGTGGTGAAGCACCCGGCCCCGGCGATCCCGGCGACGGCTCGCAGGGGCACCAGCACCAGCGCCTTGCCGGTGCCAGCCGTCATCAGCAGCGACCCGACCGTCGCTCCGAGACTCCGGAGCAAGACCTGGCGGGTCCCCCAGCTACGCGCGGTTCGGGCGGCGATCAACGCGCCGGCCAGGTAGCCGAAGGCGTTGGCTCTGCTCAGGACCGCGGCGACGGCGAAGGGCCGGTGCGGTTCGGCTCCCATCGACGGCAGCAAGAGCGCGGAGGCGAACCGGGCCAGCCCCAGCGACGCCCCGGGTCCGAGGGCAGGGCTCAGCGCCACGGCGATCCCAACAGGCCGCCGCAAGGCCATGGAATCAGGCTGCAGATTCGTCCGGGGAGACCCGGTCACCGGCGGCGCGACGCTGGCTGCCGCGTCCGGGCATCGATGAGAACTTCCGCCACCCGACCGGCCGCCCTGGCCGCTCCAAGGTCCCCATCAACGAGCACCCAGACGTCCGCGCCGCCGGCCTTCGCTGGGCTCCGGCGGCGAACGGCGACATGGTACGCTGGACCGGTCTTCGGGGCAGGGTGAGATTCCCGACCGGCGGTAAAGCCCGCGAGCCCCCCTGAGCATCGGCCCCGGGGAGCAGGATCCGGTGAGATTCCGGAGCCGACAGTGAGGGCCGCATTGGGCGTGTCCGAGTCTGGATGGGAGAGGACAGCGCGGACGCGGTCCGGGTGACCTTCCTGCCCCGCCAGGGAGATTTCATGAGCGGATCGCGGAGCAGCCGGGGCGGCGCCATGCACCGGGCCATTGAGCTGGCGGGCATGGCTGGTTACCGGACCGCCCCCAACCCGATGGTGGGGGCGGTGGTGGTCCGGGACGGGGACGTGGTCGGGGAGGGTTTCCACCAGCGAGCCGGTGGGCCCCACGCCGAGGTGGTGGCGTTGGAGCAGGCGGGCGAGCGCGCTCTGGGGGCCGATCTCTACGTGACCCTGGAGCCGTGCCCCACGACCGGCCGCACCGGGCCCTGCACCGAGCGCATCCTCGCGGCCGGCGTGCGCCGGGTGCACGCAGCCCTGCTTGACCCCAACCCCAGGGTCAACGGGCAGGGAGTTGCGCGGCTTCGGGAGGCGGGGGTGGAGGTGGTCGTTGGCGAGGCCGCCGCCGAGGCACGGGACCTGATCCGCTTCTACTCCACCTGGGTAACGACCGGGCGGCCCTACGTCACCCTCAAGCTGGCCACCAGCCTGGACGGCAAGGTCGCAACCGCCGGGGGCGAGTCCCGCTGGATAACCGGCCGGGTGGCGCGCCGGGCCGCCCACCAGCTGCGCTCCGACCACGACTCGGTGATGGTCGGGGTGGGGACGGTCTTGGCCGACGACCCGTCGCTGACCGCAAGGCACCGGCCCGACAGCCGCCAGCCGATCCGGGTGGTAGTGGACAGCCACCTGCGGACCCCCCCTTCGGCGCGGGTCCTGACCCAGACGTCGGGCAGGACCTGGATCGCCACCCTGGACCAGCATCCTGGACCGCTGGAGGGCGCCGAGCTGATCCCGTTGCCCGCCCACGAGGGGCGGGTGTCCCTGGAGGCGCTGCTGGATGAGCTGGGACGGCGGCAGGTGACCTCGCTCCTGGTCGAGGGGGGGCCCACCGTGGCGGGTGAGGTGGCGGCCCGCCGCCTCGCCAACCGGGTGGTCGTTTTCATCGCCCCGCTGGTCCTGGGAGGCAGTCAAGCTCTCTCCGCCATCGGCGGCAAGGGCGCCAGGACCCTGTCGGAGGCCTGGAGGCTGCGCTGGGCCAGGGTAGACGCGGTGGGGTCAGACCTCCTCTTGGAGGCGGAGGTCTGAGGTGTTCTCGGGGATAGTGTCGGCTGTGGGCAAGGTGGCGCAGCTGCCCGAGGGGCTCCCTGGGCGGCTGGTGCTGAGCCACCCCGGTGGGTGGGGCGGCCTGCAGACGGGCGCCAGCGTGGCGGTCAACGGCTGCTGCCTCACAGCGGTGGGGAGTGCCTCCGACCGGGTTGAGGTAGAGGTGGTGCCCCAGACCGTGAGGTTGACCAACTTGGGCCGGTTGGTGGAGGGCGATCCGGTGAACCTTGAGGCCTCACTCAAGCTGGGGGACCCGGTCGGGGGGCACCTGCTCACCGGCCATGTGGACGGGACCGGAAGGGTGCTAGAGATACGGCCGGACGCTAACTCGGTCACCCTCAAGCTGGGGGTGCCCGCAGCGGTGGCGAGGTACTGCGTCCCCCAGGGCTCCCTGGCGGTGGACGGGTGCTCGCTCACCCTGGTTGAGGTCGACGACCTGCCGACTGGGGGAGGCGAGGTGACGGTCTGCCTCATTCCCCACACCCTGGCCCAGACGGTGGCCGCCGGCTACCGGGTGGGGACGGAGGTCAACCTGGAGGCGGACCATCTCGCCAAGCTGCTGGAGCGGCTGGCGAGCCCGCTGCTGGGTGAGCGCCGTGGGCGATGACTTGAGGCTCCATCTGACCCCCATTGAGGAGGCGGTGGCCGAGTTCGCGGCCGGTCACTTCGTGGTGGTCCTCGACGACGAGGACCGGGAGAACGAGGGTGACCTGTGCGTGGCGGCCCAGTCGATCACCGCCGAGCAGGTGAACTTCATGATGCGCGAAGCGCGGGGGCTGATCTGTGTCGCCATGGCTGGCGAGCGGCTGGACCAGCTCCAGCTGCCGCCCATGCTGGCCCGCAACAACGCCCGCTACCGGACCGCCTTCTCAGTCTCGGTCGACCTCGCCGCCGACCCTGTGACAACTGGGATCAGCGCCCAGGATCGAGCCCTGACCATCCGGGCCCTCACCGACCAGCAGTTCAGAGCCGAAGACTTCGTCCGCCCGGGCCATGTCTTTCCCCTGCGGGCCCAGCCCGGCGGGGTCCTGGTCCGAGCCGGGCACACGGAGGCGGCGGTGGACCTGGCCCGGCTGGGCGGACTGTCGCCCGCCGGGGTGGTCTGCGAGATCGCCAGCGCGGACGGCACCATGGCCCGCCAGCCGGAACTGATGCGCTTCGCCCGCCGCCACCACTTCCCCATCATCACCATCACCGACCTCATCGCCTACCGGCGGCAGACCGAGAGCCTGCTGGAGCGCGGGCCGGAGACGGTCGTCCCCACCGACTCCGGCCACTGGCGAGCCGTGGGGTTCGCCGACCGCCTGACCGGCGCGGTGCATCTGGCACTCTTCCTCGGTCCGCTGCCCCTTCCCGAACCGGTGCTGGTGCGGGTCCACAGCGAGTGCCTCACCGGCGACGTGTTCGGCTCCCGGCGCTGCGACTGCCAGGCCCAGCTCCACCAGGCGATGGCCCAGATCGCCAGGGAGGGGAGCGGTTTGGTGGTATACCTGCGCCAGGAGGGACGGGGCATCGGCCTCATGGACAAGCTGCGCGCTTATGCCCTGCAGGACCAGGGGTTGGACACCGTGGAGGCGAATCTCCACCTTGGGCTTCCGGCCGACGGCCGCGACTATCAGATTGGGAGTCAGATCATCTCCGAGCTGGGGGTCAGGCGGCTGCGGGTGATGAGCAACAACCCCCACAAGTACTACGGGCTGCAGGGACATGGCTTGGACATCGTGGAGAGGGTGCCGATCGAGGTGCGGCCCAACCATCACAATTCCCGGTACCTGGCCACCAAGCGCGACAAGCTCGGCCACCTCCTGAGCGGGCCGAACCTGGAGGAGGCCTGATGCGAGAGATCCAAAGCAAGCTGGACGGCAGCGGCCTCGCGGCCTGCGTGGTGGCCTCCCGCTTCAACGAGCGAGTGGTGGCGCAGCTGGTGGAGGGAGCGGTCCGGGCCCTCCGCCAGCATGGTGTGGAGGAAGAGCGCCTGGAGCTGGTCTGGGTGCCGGGGGCGTTTGAGCTCCCGGTGGCCGCTGCGGAGCGGCTGGCCCGGGGCGGCGTTGACCTGCTGGTGGCGGTGGGGGCAGTGATCCGCGGGGAGACCCCTCATTTCGAGTACGTGGCCTCCGCGGCCGCCTCCGGGCTGGCCGAGCTCTCAGTGCGCCATCGCGTCCCGATCGGTTTTGGGGTGCTCACCGTGGACACGGTGGAGCAGGCAACCGCGCGAGCTGGAGGCAAGCTGGGGAACAAGGGTTGGGAGGCGGGCGTGGCGGCGCTGGAGCTGGCCTCGGTCCTACGCCAGCTCGCCCGGGAGCGCTGAGCGGGAGGGGAGGGCTTCCGCCTCAACCGTTCCCACCC
>JAKATL010000004.1 GCA_021827985.1 bacterium | reverse complement strand
GCTCGGCCTCACCTGGGCACCGGCCCAGATGGGTGTCCCTCGGGCGCGGCTTCCACCGCAACGCCCATGCCACCGCGGTCGTCCCTCGTGGCGACTTCGGCCCCAGGGCGCTCGGCTACGCCCCGCTGAGAGTCGCTTAGAGTTGCAGAGACGCTACCGGTCCCTGGTCGGAGGGACCCTCAACGCGCACCACCAGCGCTTCCGCCCGGTGCCTCCGGTGCTTCCCGGGTGTCAGAAGTCCATCGTGTCCGATGCGGCCGGTCGGTCAGACCTCCTTGGCCGCCTCCAAAAGCTGGGTGAGGCGGCGCAGCCGCGCACCGCGCTCCTCGGAAAAGCGCTGCAGCGCCTCCAGGATGTGGGCGGCGTCCAGATGGGCCTCCTCCATCACCTCCTCCACGGTCCCGCCGGTTCGCCACCTGCGGTCCCAGTCCGGGCAGAGCGAGTACTCCTCGAAGAGCGGGTGGTCCGCCCAGTCCCGCATCATCCTCAGAGAACCGTTGGTGATGGCCATGGTGTCCAGCAGGTCTCCCGGGCCGAGCACAGAGGCCCGGTACTCCGGGGATTGCAGGCGGAAGAGCTGGGGGCTGATCGCCGCCACCACCTTGACGTTTATCCCCTGGCGGTCGAGCTCAGGCAGCAGCCCGACCAGGGTGGCCGTGGTGACCGTCCCCCGGACCAGCACCGCCCCTCCCCGGGGCAGCCCTCGGCGGTAGTTCCGGATCAGGTAGGCTCCCCGCGCCGCCTCCAGGTGCGAGGGCATCCCGAGCGCCTCCCGATCTGGGATCTCCACTGCCGGGCGGGTGAGGTGCAACGCTACCACCGGGGCGGACGCCGCCAGGGCGGCGGCCAGCACCGCGGGCACCTCGTTGTACTCCCAGGGGTGCAGGTCGATCACCTGACCCTCGGGGAACATCTGGGTGACCCCGGGCTCGTAGATGCCGAAGTGGGTGCGCGAGTCCTCGGCGGTCTCGGGTCCGGAGTGACCGGCGACCCAGAGGAGCTTGCCGACCCGGAGCTCGCAGTCCTGGGCCAGCTGGCTGAAGAGCCGGATCGGCCCGTATTTGAGGTAGGAGAAAGAGCCGTAGGTGGAGCATGCCCCCCAGAAGCCGTCGAACCGGGAGAAGGGGTCGTTGGCGAGATTCACGGTGGCCAGCCCGGCCACCAGCCCGGCGTTGCCGAACTCGGTGATCTCAGTGGGCAGCAATGCCCCCCTGGGGTTGGACTCCCGCTCGTACCATCCAGCACCGGGAAGCTCCCCGAACCCGGCGGCAAAGCCGGCAAGGTTGGTGGACTCCGCCAGGTCAGCGGAGGCGGCCACGAAGAGGGGGCGCCCGTGTTCACGGAGCGAGAGGGAGTTGACGTAGGCCCCCCAGGCCCCCAGCGCCGCGCGGTTGGGGGCCTTCTCGCCCGGCTTCTTCCAGAGGGACGCCGGATATTCCCGGACGTCGAAGATGCGCCGGTCGGCGAATACCTCGGAGCCGCCCATCGCAGCCGTGCCCTCGATCCGCTCCGGGACCTGCTCCCCCAGGCTCACCAGCCGGTCCGACACCCACTCGACCAGCTCCTGGTCCCGCCGCAGCACGGACAGGGCGACCTCGAGGTTGGTCCGGGCCTGCTCCCGCCGCGCCAAGGGGTCGGCCGGCGCCGGCTCGCCGGCACCGTGGTACTCGACCCCGTACTTCTCCATGAACCGCGACCGCACCTCCCAGAACTGGGGGGCGTTCATCGGCCAGGGGGTGCCGTGGCTGGCGGCGTCGTACTTACCGTATCCCCGGCCCTTGCGGGTGCGGAACCAGGCCGCCGTGGGGCGCCCTTGGGGGTTCTCGCCCCGGACGGCCTGAAGCAGGCAGGATGTCACCCCCTCCCACTCCGAGCCAGCCTCCGTGCCCACCACCCTCCAGCCATATGGCGCGAACCAGTCGGGGGGGGCGCCGCTCACCACACTGGAGAGTGGCCTGGGGTCGATGCCGAAGTCGTTCCAGTCGATCAGGAAGATGAGGTTGGCCAGGCCCAGGCCGAAGGCGGTGGCCCGCGCCTCGTGGCTGCCTCCAGGCGTGAGGCCGCCCTCGCCCTCCACCGCGAAGACCTTCACCTCCCCGGCGCCGGCCAGCCGCAGGGCCAGCGCCTCGCCGGCCGCGGGAGCGGTGCCGTGGCCGGAGGGACCGGTGTTGAACTTGAGGAAGAGGGTTCGCCCTGACATCTCGGCGTGGCCCGGAAGCCCTCCCCGGTGCCGAAGGTCCAAGAGCTGTTCCCAGGTGAGGGCCCAGCGGCCCCCGTCCGGGAACTCGAACCGAGGGTCCATGGTTGTGCGATGGCGCTCCCGAAGCCCCTCGTTGAGGACCGCCAAGGTGGCATACACCAGCGGCACGGTGTGGCCGGCCGAGAGCACGAAGCGGTCAGAGTACCGGAGCCAGGGCCGGCGCAGGTCCCAGCGCATGGCCCCACTGAGGAGCAAGCCGAGGAGCAGGTGGACCTTCGACCGCGACCCCCCGGGGTGTCCGCTCTGGCGGTAGTTGAGCGAGAGGTCGATCAGCTCGTCGACGAGATCCTTCAGGATCTCGTAGCGGGGGTAGTCCGCCCGCGCGGCTTCCAGGAGTCCCTCTGGGCTGCCAGCCAGTGAGAGGTTTCCGGCTCCCCCCAGAAGAGGTCCGGCCCCGACTCCCCCGGGATCGCCAGCTGCCATGTGCTGCACCTCCTCCCCCGCCACCAGCCTACCGCCCCAGGATACCGGGCGACTTGCACCTCCGAGACCGGGTGCCGGACCGGCCAGCCCAGCCGGACTGGGACCCGGACCGGGGGGCAGCCCTCAGTGGCAGTTGGCGGTTGTCGAGGTTAGGAAGATGAGGGCCACGGCCACGGCATTGAACGAGGCGTGGAGAGCGATCCCCGGGTACAGCGAGCGGGTGCGCTCATAGACCAGGGCCAGGGCTACGCCGGCGATGAACAGCGAGGGCGCCAGCAGGACGATCGAGCCCCCCACCGAGAGGCTGTGGGCCACCGCGAACACCGCAGAGCTGATCACCACCGCCCAGGTCACCCCCATCCGGGTGCGCAACCCGCCATAGATGAAGCCTCGAAAGGTGATCTCCTCCACCACCGGGGCGATCACCGCGATGGCCAGCACTCCTAAGACGGGGTCCGTGCCGAAGCCGGTGGAGATGTCGCAGCCCTGCGGGTTGCTCATCCCCCCGAGCAGGGGCGAGAGCAGCGAGCTTATGACCCCGGTCAGCAGCTGCAGCGCGACGGCGAAGGGGACCATGAGGGGCAGTACCCAGAGGTGTGGCCGCACCAGACCTAGTCGGGACCAGACCCCGCGCATCCCCGCTCGGGCGGCGAACAGCAGCACCGCCCCCAGCATCGCCGCATAGAAGACGATGGTGGTGACGAAGTTGTAGATGGGTACGATCCGGTTCCAGCTGGGACCGGTGAGGCTGCGGATCACTCCCGCCTGGTGGAGGGCCA
The DNA here is from genome assembly GCA_021827985.1 of bacterium. Taxonomy (GTDB): domain Bacteria; phylum Chloroflexota; class Dormibacteria; order Aeolococcales; family Bog-877; genus JAJYXT01. The sequence continues at coordinate 128,518 of JAKATL010000004.1, read as the reverse complement.
GGGTCACGGCGACGACCAGGAAGGTGACGGCCAGCACCGCGGCCGACCCCACCACGATTCCCCAGAAGACATCCCGGGGCCCCCACGAGGGAATTGGGCGGGCCGCCGGATCCCGCGCTGTGCTCAGCGTCCCGCCCGCCGGCGCCGCTCAGCTGGGCCGTCCGCCAGGGTGGTGGCCGTCCCGGCCGATGGCGGTGGAGGGGCGCCGGGAGAGACCCACTGCAGCGGGTCGGGCCGCGGCTGTACCGACCAATTGGCCGCATGGGATGGGTCGCCCTGATCCTCCACCGATGGCGCCGGGTGGCGCGCCAGCGGAGCAGGGGGCGGAACGGGAAGCAGTCGCCACACGGCCGCGGCCAGGCCGCCCAGGAAGGCCAGGTAGGCCACGGTGACGGGTGGCGTGGCCGCCAGGGCACCCACCGCCAGGGCGGCCGGAAGCTGAAGCAGCACACCGAGGAGGGCGGACGCTCGGCCACCGGCGACGCGGGTCGCGGGACGGATAACACCCAGCCCCCCGCGGACCAGCAGTGCGGCGCCCAGCACCCCAAGGGCCGCTCCCACCACCACAGGCAGGAAGTCCAGGGGACCCTGCGGCACCCCGGCGTTGCCCATGGCTCCCAGGTCGGCGGCCAGCGCCAGGACCCCCGCCAGGGCTGAGACCGTCCCCACCAGCACCAGGGCGTAGGCGAGGCGCAGCCCCCAGGTGGAGTCGGCCGAAGCCGCTGGGAGGGTGTCGGCTGCCGCGGCTCCGGGAGCCGCGGAGCGTCGCTGCCGTCGCTCGACCATGCCCATATGATGCGCCCGGAGGCGGGATCCCCCTGGGGTTTCAAATTCGCATCCCCGCCCGACCGGCGCGCGGGGCGGCACCTCGGGAGGGTGAGGTGATCTCGCCGCGGCCTATAATCGACCGCCATGGCGGTCCCAGCGGCGACAACTGCGCCTGGGCCGCGGCGGCTGCTCGACCGGGTCAACTCGCCCGCCGACCTGAGGAGGCTCAGCCCCGAGGAGTGCCGTCAATTGGCCCAGGAGATCCGCTCCTTCCTGGTGGAGAAGGTCTCCCGCACCGGCGGCCACCTGGGCCCCAATCTGGGCATGGTCGAGGTCACCATGGCGCTGCACCGGGTGTTCGACAGCCCCCAGGACCTCTTGGTCTTCGACACCGGCCACCAGGCCTACGTGCACAAGATCCTGACCGGCCGGCGCCGGGACTTCGACACCCTGCGCCAGGCTGGCGGCCTCTCCGGCTATCCCTCGCGGAGCGAGTCGCCGCACGACCTGGTGGAGAACAGTCACGCCTCCACCGGTCTCAGCTATGCCCTGGGGCTGGCTCAGGCCCGTCGGCGCCACGGGGTCCGGGGCAAGGTGGCGGTGGTGGTGGGAGACGGCTCCCTCACCGGCGGGATGGCCTATGAGGCCCTCAACAACATCGGGACGCTTCGGCCGGACCTGGTCATCCTCCTCAATGACAACGGCCGCTCGTACGCCCCCACGGTGGGCGGACTGGCCAACCATCTGGCCCGGATCCGCCTCAACCCTCGATACGAGGCGGCGAAGAGCGGCATCGGTGACTTCCTCAGCTCGCTCCCGGCCGTCGGAGAACCCGCCCACGAGATGGCGCGGAGGCTGAAGACCGGGATGAAGCAGCTGGTGACCGCCCACGTCTTCTTCGAGGACCTGGGGATCAAGTACTCCGGCCCCATCGACGGCCACGATCTGGCCGCGGTGGAGAGCGCGCTCAAGATGGCCAGCCGGCTTCCCGGCCCGGTGGTGGTCCATGTGGTGACCGACAAGGGGCGCGGCTTCACCCCCGCCGAGGAGGACCTGATCGACAAGTTCCACGGCGTGGGAGCGTTCGACGTCACCACCGGCAAGATCAAGGGCTCGGGGCCGAGTTACACCGACGTCTTCGAGGAGGCGTTGCTCGAGCTGGCCCAGGAGGACCCCAGGGTGGTGGCCATCACCGCCGCTATGGCCTCCTCAACCGGCCTGCTCAAGTTCGCCGAGCGCTACCCCGACCGCTTCTACGACGTGGGTATCGCCGAGCAGCACGCCGTCACCTTCGCCGCCGGGCTGGCGATGGGCGGGCTCCACCCGGTGGTCTGCATCTACTCCGCCTTCCTGAAGCGAGCCTTCGACCAAGTCATGTACGACGTGGGGCTGCACCGGTTGCCGGTGACCCTGGTGCTGGATCGCTCCGGGGTCACCGGACCGGACGGGAGCTCGCATCACGGAATGTTCGATCTGAGCTACCTCCGGCTGGTGCCCAACCTGGTGGTGGCCAGCCCCCGGGACGCCACCGAGTTGGGTCGGCTCCTGGCCACGGCGCTGCGCCACGACGGTCCCTTCTCCATCCGCTACCCGAGGGGAGCCGCCGGGCAGCACGAGCTGGACATCCGCCCCCTGGCCAGTCTGAACTGGGAGGTGGTGCGTGAGGGCGGTGAGGACGTCCTCATCTGCGCCACCGGGAAGATGGTGGCGGTGGCCGAGAACAGCCTGTCCCTCTTGGAAGCCCAGGGTGTGCGGGCCACCCTGGTCAACGCCCGCTTCGTCAAACCGCTCGACCCCCGTCTGCCCGGCTGGGCCCGGGCCCGCCGGGCGGTGGTCACGGTGGAGGACAACAGCGTCCGCGGAGGGCTGGGGGCAGCAGTCCTGGAGCAGCTGGCAGCAGCCGCTGTAGTCCGGCCACTCCGCCAGGTCGGGCTTCCCGACCAGTTCCTGCCCCACGGCTCCCAGGTGGAGCTGCTCTCGGAATACGGCCTCACCGCCGAGGGGGTGGCGGGCGCCGCACTCCTGGCGCTGGAGGAGGGGGAGACGGGGGCCCGGGCCGACCTGGTCGGCTGAGGCCGGCCCACCCAGCCGCCCCAGTGACCTCCCAGCGCGGGCGGGCGGTGCTGATCCTGGCGGCCAGCAACTGCCTCTGGGCGGGCTCCTACGTGGCCGGCAAGGATGCCCTCGCCAACTGGCCGGTGGCCAGCCTCAACATGCTCCGCTTCACGATCGCCGGCGTGGCGCTCACCCCCTATCTCTGGGCCAACCGCCGGCGGCTGCCCCGCGGCCGGAGCGACCGGACCCGGCTGGCCGCCATGTGCCTTCTCGGCTTCATCGGCAACAAGGCGTTCGAGTACTGGGGGCTCAGCCTCTCCAACGCCACCGACATGGCCCTGCTCATCGCCGCCGAAGCCCTGGTCACGGTCCTCCTCAGCGTCCTCCTGCTCAAGGAGAGGGTGCGCGCGGTGCAGGCCGGTGGGCTTATGGCAGGCGGTTTCGGAGTCTACCTCGTGGTGGTGGGGGGGCTGCGCCCGCCCTCCGCCTTCGGCGGGCAGCAGGCCGTGGGCAACCTTTTGATCATCATCTCCCTGGTGATGGAGGCCGGCTTCACCATCGTCGGCAAGACGGTCGCCGACCGCTACCCACCCTTCCTGATCACCGCCGCTGTGGTGGTCGGAAGCCTGGTCGCCTGGTGGCCGGCCGGACTCATCCAGTTGGGCAGCGCCGGATGGCCGGCCCCCACCTGGGCGGTCATCGGTGGTGGGCTCTACCTCGGGCTGATCACCACCGTGGTGGGGTACTGGGCTTGGTTCTACGGCCTGCAGCGGGTGATGCCGGGGGCGATGGCCCCCCTTCTGTTCATCCAGCCGCTGGTAGGGACCGCCCTGGCGGTGCTGCTCCGGGGCGAGCGCCCCGGCGCGGCCACGCTGCTCGGCGGAGCGATGGTCCTCATGGGAGTGTTCCTGGTGGCGGTGGAACGACATCCCAGCCCCGGGGCACCGCCCGCGGCCGCCGGTGGCGGCTAGCGGAGTCTGACGATTCGGTCACGACGGTAGCGGAGCTGTGAATTGCCACCCGGTTCCCTCTTCCGCGGCGGTACGGTGACGACACGTCGGCGGCCGCCTCCCATGGCGACCGCCAAGGCGGCGCTCTCTCCCTCCTTCCGTCGGCTCCCTACACCGGCGGACCCCGCCGCCCCGGGCCCTCCCGGGGCGGCGGCCGCGTCTTGGGGGCTTCCAGCCAGCGCCCCCTTGCGTCGGGGCCGCCCGGCCCCGGCCGGGATCAGCAGTCGGCGTAGAGCATGAACTCGTAGGGGTGGGGGCGCAGCCGGACCGGGTCAACCTCGCGCTCGCGCTTGAGGTCGATCCAGGTCCTCACCAGGTCCTCGGTGAACACCCCTCCCTCGTAGAGGAAGTCGTGGTCCTCCTCTAGGGCCGCCAGCACCTCCTGCAGGCTTCCCGGCAGGTCCTTGACCCTCCCGGCAGCCTCCCCCTCCAGCTCGTAGAGGTCGGCCTCGATCGGGCTTGGGGGCTCGATCCGCCGCCGGATACCATCCAGCCCGGCCATCAGCATGGCGGCAAAGGCCAGGTAGGGGTTCGCCGTGGGGTCTGGTGAGCGGAACTCCAGACGGCGGAGCTGCGGGCGCTCGCTGTAGGTGGGGATTCGAATGCAGGCCGAGCGGTTGCGGGCGCTGTAGGCGAGTTTGATCGGTGCCTCGTACCCCGGGACCAGCCGCCGGTAGCTGTTGGTGGTGGGCGCGGCGAAGGCCAGCAGCGCCGGCGCGTGGTGCAGCAGGCCACCGATGTAGAAGCGCGCCAGGTCGCTCAGCATGGCATAGCCTTCACGGTCGTAGAAGAGCGGCTCGCCCTCCTTCCAGAGGGACTGGTGGGTGTGCATCCCGCTGCCGTTGTCGCCGAACAGCGGCTTGGGCATGAAGGTCGCGGTCAGGCCCTCACGCATGCAGACGTTCTTGACCACGTACTTGAAGAGCAGCACCTTGTCGGCCATCGCCACCAGGCTGTCGTAGCGCATGTCGATCTCGGCCTGGCCGGCGGTCCCCACCTCGTGGTGATGGACCTCGACGTCGATGCCGGCCTCCATCAACGCCATGGTGATCCGGGAGCGGAGGTCCTGGAGCTTGTCCACCGGTGGTACCGGGAAGTAGCCCTCCTTGAGGCGGGGGCGGAAGCCGAGGTTGGGAGTGCCGTTGCGTCCCGAGTTCCAGATGCCCTCGTCCGAATCGATGTGGTAGAAGCCCTCGTTCACCCCCTGCCCGAAGCGGATGGAGTTGAAGATGTAGAACTCCATCTCCGGGCCCCAGTAGCTGGTGTCGGCGATGCCCGAGGCCCTCAGGTGGGCCTCGGCCTTGTGGGCGACGTACCGGGGGTCGCGGCTGTAGCGGGCCTTGGTCACCGGATCCACCACGTCGCAGATCAGGGAGAGGGTGGGAACCTCGAGGACCGGGTCCAGGATCGCCGTCCGGGGGTCCGGGAAGAGCAGCATGTCACTCTCGTAGATCTGCTGAAAGCCCTTGATGCTGCTGCCGTCGAAGCCGATCCCCTCCTGAAAGAGCGACTCGGAGAGCTCGGACACCGGGATGCTGAAGTGCTGCCACTGGCCCAAGAGGTCGCTGAAGCGGAAGTCGACGATCTTGACGCTCTGGTCCCTGGCGAAGGCGATCACCGCCTTGGGGTCAGTCCCCGCCTCCACCCCCAGCTGCCGGTCCACGGTCATAGCCATCTGGCTCCTCCATGCCCAAAGCCGCCTGCTCACCCGACGATAGCGCCGGGAGCAGGGCTGGGCATCGTGCTAGGGACACCAAGATTCCGGGGAGCAAGTCAGGTGAATGCGCCTAACCTCCCCTTGGGGGGAGCTCAGTCGATCTGCGGCTGGGTGACCTCCTTGGCCGCCACCTTGGCCCGGGCCGCCTCCCGGTCCTGGAAGTACTCCCGATTGATCTCGGTGTACTCCCCCCACTCCGGAGGGAGGTCCTCCTCGGCGTAGATGGCGTCCACCGGGCAGGGGTCGACGCAGGCCCCACAGTCGATGCACTCGGCCGGGTCGATGAAGAGCATGCGGTCCTCATCGCCGCCGATGATGCAGTCCACCGGACACACCTCTACGCAGGACTTGTCCTTGACGTCGATGCAGGTCTCGCCGATCACGTAGGTCATGTGCCCGGGTACTCCTCACAATCGGTTCCGGCCGGAAGCGGCCGACGGCTCCGAAGTCGAGGATAGCAGAGGCCCCGGAGGGCCCCCCGGTCGGGTCAGCTGCTGGCCTGCGCTACTCCATTGGAGATGTTGGAGTACATGTCCGTCACATGCCCTCCCAGCACTCCGACGATGACGATGAGAACCATGGCGACCAGCATCAGGATGAGCGCGTACTCAACCATCCCCTGCCCCGGGGAGCCGCTCCGAAGGTGCTCCGCCCAGCCCTGCAGACGGGCCAAGATGAGCACTTTCATCGAGCCCCGGTTGGGCTTCTGCATGACCGGAACTGTACCGGGGGGCGCCCCCTCCCGAACCACGGTGCCCCAATCGTTACCGCTTCTGCAGGCGCCCTGTTCCAATCTGTGACTCTTGCCTTCCGAGGCGGGATTGGGCCAAGGTGCTTAGAATCAAGTTCGCGACGCCTTGAGGCCCTGCGACCGGGATCCGAGGCGGGCCGAGAGGGAGCCAGTGTTGCGGCAGACCCCGGACGGCGCCGACCGGGCCAACTCGAGCTGGGGCCACCCCCCACTTCCCCGTGGGACCCGCTTCCTTGCCGGGATGATCGACTTCTTTGCCCTCCTCATCCCTGAGGTGGTGGCCTACGAGCTCATCACCGCCGCCCAGGTCAACCGCTGGTCCGCCTACTACCAGAGCCACCCCAAGGCGGGGCTGAGCGCCTCTCTGGCCAAGTACCCGAACGTCAACGCCGCGGTGTTCCACTTCTACATCGCGATTGAGGTGCTCACCGCCGCCTACCTCATCGCCAGCTACCTCATCTGGGGAGCCACGCCGGGCAAGCTCGCCCTCGGCCTCCGGATCACGAGACTGGACGGGTCCCCGCTGAGCGTTCGGGCCGCGGTGCTCCGCTCAGTCCCCTTCTGGCTGCCCCTGCTGGTGACCCCGATCAGCCTTCCCCTGCTCTTCTTCCAGTACGTGGGCAGCCCGATCCTGATCATCTCCCGTCCGGACCGCCGAGCCCTGGAGGACCTGATGGCGGGCACCATGGTGGTGCGGCGGGAGCTGGCGGGCACCCCGCTCTCCCAGTTGGTGGCACCGCCCGCCCTCCGGCGTCCCCCCAGCTCACCCCCCGCGCCTCGCGGCCGACATCTCCCCGGCTGGGAGCCCGCCGCGCCACCTCCGGAGGGCGCCAGCGGCGAAAGTGGAGATGAGGAGGGCCGGTCATGACCTACATCGAAGAGTTCCGGCTCGCGGCCGCCCCGGAGAGGGTGTGGAGCCTTCTGGTGCTGGAGGGGGGGGTTGCTGAACTCCTGCCCGGTCTGCGTCGGGCGGAGGCCGGCCGGGGAACTGTGAGGGCGACGCTGGCCGGACACGCCGTGACCTACCGAGGGTACGGCCGCCAGCACATCGAGGAGCCCGGGAAGCGGGTTACCTGGACGCTGAGCGGTCGCGAGGTGCGCGGCGAGGGGAGGGCGCACGTCGAGGTCCGTGCCCGTGTCCGGGAGGCGCCGGACGGAGGATCGGACCTCCGCCTCACCGTCCTGGTGGACGGGCGGGGACGGATCGACGAGGCTGGCGCAGAGGCCCAGGAGCAGGTCGTCACCCAGGGAGTGGCCCGGTTCCGCCGGGCCCTGGAGACGCGGCTGCGCCAGGAACCAGCCCCGGAGGCCCCGGCCGCAGTGGCTGGCCCCCCACCTCAGCTCGAGATCCTGCCTCCGGTGCAGGCGGGGGCGTCGCCGAGGGACCGCTGGCTGGCGGGGGCGCTGGGGCTGGCCACCCTGGCCGCCAGCGCCTGGGTCGCCTGGAGGTATCTGCGCAGACGATGAGGCCCGCTTAGGCTCAGCCCTCCGGCTCCCTGGGCGGCCCGCTGCGGCGCCCCCTGCGCCGGCCGCCCGGGGACGGCTCGACCTCCATTTCGGCGGCGGGCACGGCCATTACCGTTCCACTCTCGGTCATGGTGACCAGCACCTGTTCGCGAACCACGTCGACCTCGGCCACCACCCCCGAGCCCTGCTCCAGCCGGATCTCCTGGCCGGGGCGGGGCAGCCGGCGCTTGACCTCGACGTACTGTTCGTTCTCGTACTGGAGGCAGCACTTGAGCTTGCCGCACATGCCGTTGAGGCGAGTGGGGTTGAGGGGGAGCCCCTGCTCCTTGGCCATCTTGATGGTGACCGGCACGAACTCCTTGAGCCAGGAGGAGCAGCAGAGGCGGCGCCCGCATGGGCCATAGCCGTCCTGGATTCGCGCCTCGTCCCGGGCTCCGATCTGGCGGATCTCCACGCGGCAGCGAAGCTCGGCGGCCAGCTCCCGGGCCAGGTCCTGGTAGGCGGTCTGGCGCTCCGCGGTGAGATCGAAGAGGATGCGGCTGCCCTCGAAGTTGATCTCCCCCCGAGCCACCTTGACGGGCAGGTCGCGGCGGGCCACCAGCTCTCGGGCGGCGGCCATGGCGGCCGGCAGCCTCTCGTCCATGGCCTGCCGCTGTTGCAGGTCCTCCTCCGTGGCTCGGCGGATCACCGGCTCCAGCCTTTTGGGAAGCAGCTCCGGGGCCAGCTGGGTGGCCCCCATCACGACCTCACCGATCTCCGGGCCCCGGGCGGTCTCGGCCAGCACCCGGCAGCCCGGCGCCAGCTCCTCGTCTGGGGGAGGCGCGTAGTAGTTGAGCGGGCCGTGGCGGCGGAACTTGACCCCCACCGCAAGTGGCATCAGGATCTCCTCAAAGACGCACCCGGCCGGCGGGGGCCGCGGGTTGGGAGGCGAAGGCTCCGAAGGTCAGCAGCAGGAGACGGTCCAAGACCAGTCTGGCGGTGGCCCCCTCGGCGAGGCGCGACAGGCCCTCCACCGCCAGATCGTAGCGCCTCAGGCACTCGGGGAGCCCCAGCGCTCGCGCCCACCCCTCGCCTCCGGCCCGGAACGCCGGGGGCCCGGGGGGAGGCTCGGCCCCGGCCGCCAGGGCGCAGCAGGTCCTGAGGAAGGCCGCCCAGGTGCGCAGCGCCGCCCAGGCCAGCTCCCGTTCCCGACCACGCTCGGCCAGCTCGCGGCTGAGCTCGAGCCAACCAGCCGGCCCGAGGTTCGAGCAGCCCAGGAACGAATCCAGCAATCCCTGAGTCCGAGAGGCCAGCTCGGGGTCTGAGGCCAGCTCCCGGGCCAGCCCGGGGCGCCCTTCGGAGATCGCGGCGGCGGTCTCGCACTCCAGCTCCGGTCGGCCCCCGGCGGCCAGCCAGGTGGCGATGAGGGGCGCTGCAACCGGGCCCAGCCCAAGTTGCTGACAGCGGCTTCGCAGGGTTCCGGGAAGGTGCTCCGAGTCCGGCCGGGAGGTGGTCAGGATGAGGATAGACTCGGAGGGCGGCTCCTCCAGGAGGCGGAGCAAGCTGTTGGCCGCCGGGAGGGTGAGCCGGTCGGCGTTGGCCAGCACCGCCACCTTGGGGCCGGAGGCGTAGGCCAACAGGCTGAGGAAATGCTGCAGAGAGGGCCCCAGCTCTCCCTCCGGGCCCCTCACCCGATCCACCCCCAAGCTCTCCTGCTGATCGTCCAGCCAGAAGTCGGGGTGGGCCCCCAGCCCTCCTGGCCAGCTCTCCGCCTGGAGCAGCTCGGAGGCCAGGGCCAGAGCCAGCGTGGTCTTCCCGACTCGCGCAGGGCCGGATATCCAGTAGGCGTGGGCGAGAGCGCCCTGGAGGATCTGGCGCTCAAGTTGCTGGCGCTGCATGAGGTGGCCGACCACCTCGGCGAGGCGGGTGGGAGGATGGTCGGTGGGTCCCCGGTCGGCGGTGCGGGCCGCGGCCGGCACCGGGGTCATCCGGCGCTGGCCGTCGGCGGAACCCGGATGCCCGGGAGGCGCCCGAGGGCCAGCACCCCTCCCCAATCCGGAGCCGGGCTGACGGTGACGTGGCCCAGCTTCCGGCCCGCCCGGGGCTCCTTGCCGTACAGATGGAGGTGACTTCCCGGCACATCCAGGACGCTCGGGGTGGGGGGCAGCTCGCCGAGGATGTTGAGCATCACCGAGCGGCCGCGGGCGGAGGTCTCCCCCAGCGGCCACCCCAGGCCCGCCCGGAGGTGGTTCTCGAATTGAGAGGTGACGGCCCCCTCGATGGTCCAGTGTCCCGAGTTGTGCACCCGCGGCGCGATCTCGTTGGCCACCAACTCCGCCTCCTGGTCAAAGAGCTCGATGGCGATCACCCCGACGTACTCCAGCTCCTCCATGACCGCGGCGCACATCTCCTCCGCGCGCCGCTGCAGGGCGGGCCCGACCCGCGGCGCCGGAGCGATGGAGAGTCGCAGCACGGATCCCTCGTGGTGGTTCTCCGTGAGGGGATAGAAGGCCAGCTGGCCCGTGCTCGAGCGGACCCCCACGATGGAGAGCTCGCGGCTGAAGCGCTGCTCCTGCTCGAGGATGGAGGGGACGGACTGGACGGCCTCCAGGGCGGAGCGCAGCGACGCCAGGCCATCCACCTCGACCTGGCCGTGGCCGTCGTAGCCCAAGGTCCTCGTCTTGAGCCGGGCCGGTGGCGGCACCGCTTCCAGCGCCGGCAGCAGATCTGCGGGGCCAGAGACCGGGTGGTAAGGGGCGCTGGGGATCCCCAGCCGGGCGAAGATCTCCTTCTCTCGCAGCCGGTCTTGGGCCACCGCCAGGGCCATCGGAGGAGGGAAGATCGGGCACCGGCGGGCCAGCTCCGCGGCTGACCGTTCCGGCACTGACTCGAACTCGAAGGTCACGAGGTCGCTGCTCTCCGCCAGCTCGCGCAGCCGTGCGGGGTCGTCGTAGGGTCCGAGAAGCTGTGCGCCCACCTGGCCCGCCGAGGAGTCGGGCTGCGGCTCCAGGAAGGTGAAACTCAGTCCCAGCGGCTTACCGGCCAGGGCCAGCATCCGCCCCAGCTGGCCACCCCCCAGGCAGCCCACCCGGACCACCCGCTAGCCCGCCTGCCGGGGATCACCGGTGGCGAGCACCTCCTCAGTCTGGTGGCGCCGGTACTCCAGGAGCCTTGCCCGAACCCCGGCGTCCGCGAGGGCCAGGACGGCGGCCGCCAGCAGCGCCGCGTTGACCGCGCCGGCCCTTCCCACCGCCAGCGTTCCCACGGGGATCCCGGCGGGCATCTGGACGATGGCCAGGAGGGAATCCAGCCCACCCAGCGACTTCGTCTCCACTGGCACCCCCAGGACCGGCAGGTGCGTGCCGGCGGCCAGCATCCCCGGTAGGTGGGCGGCTCCCCCAGCGCCGGCGATCAGCACCCGGAGCCCCCTCCCCTGCGCCTCGGCGGCGTACCGGCTGAGCAGTTCGGGGGTCCGGTGGGCGGACACGACCCGCACCTCATGGGGAACTCCGAGACGCTCCAAGGTCTCCGAGGCGTGGCGCATGGTCTCCCAATCGGAGCGGGACCCCATCACCACCCCCACCACGGGCGCGTCACCAGCCTCGGGATCGCGCTCCACGTCCACGGGGATAGGTTAGCGGGGAGTGCTAGCTGGCCCGGCGAGCGCCCCTGGCATCGAGCGGAACCGCCTCCTCGGCGGCCAGCTCCTGGCCGGTCAGCGCCTGGATCGAGGCCATGATCCCCTCGGTGGCTGAGCGCAACCCTGCGGGGCCGGGCAGGGGCCGCTCCTGGGCGTTGCGAAACATCGGCTTGCCGAAGCGGACCTCGAGCTGGCTGCGGCGCGGCCAGTGGTAGCCCGCGGGCAGGGCGGCGAAGGTGCCGACGATCCCCACCGGGACCACCGGGACTCCGGCCGCCGCCGCCAGGTGGGCGATCCCCCGCTTGCCCCGATGCAGCCGGCCGTCGTGGCTTCGGCCCCCCTCCGGGAACACCACCAGGTTCCAGCCCTCCTGGAGAAGCCGGCGGACCAGCTTGACCGACTGGCGCGGCGGCCGCTCCCGCTCGACCGCGATGGCACCCACCGCCAGCGCCACCAACGCCCCCTTCCAGGGCTCGTCGAAGAAGTAGTCGGCGGCCGCCGCCACCAGGGTTCGGCGCCTCAGCCGAGGCGGTAGGGCCAGCAGGATAGCTGGGGTGTCCAGGTGGCTGGAATGGTTGGCGGCTAGGAGGAAGGGGGGCCTCAGCCCGCGCAGGTTCTCCAGCCCCCGTACGCGGGGATGGCCATAGTGGTGAACCACCGGCCCGATCACGAAGTTGAGCAGGGCTCCCCGGACCGCTCGAGCGGCGGGACTGCGCGCCCACGGTAGGTCGCGGTCGCGGCGGTACGCTCGGCGCCAGGGCCTGGGCCGCTCCCCTTGCTCCAAAATCCGCATCTCCCCGCAGGGCCGCTGCCTCGCCGTCCGGGCCCCGACCAGGCCGGCCAACTTTGAGTATAGGCCGGGAGCCGCGGAACCGCCCCGGCTCAGAGCAGCTTCTGGGAGCGGTACCAGGCGAATGTCTGGCGAAGAAGGTCGTCGGCTGAGGTGTAGGTGAGGCCGAGTTCCCGAGCCGCCTCGGTGCCGTCATAGGCATGGCCGTGCAGAAGGGTCCGCACCATCTCACCGCACACCGGTGGCCGGCGGCCGGTCATGGCGACCAGACGCCCCACCGCCACCGCCCCCCCGACGGCCAGCCGCGGTGGCAGGAAGCGGAGCCGGTGCTGCACCCCAGTGATGCGGCCCGCCAGCTCCAGCAGGTCCTCGATCTGCATCGTGAACGAGTTGAGCAGGTAGCGCCGACCCGGGCGACCCCGGTCAGCCGCCAGCCGGTGGGCGGCGACGCAGTCGCTGACCGCCAAGAGGCTCACCCGGGTTCGGACCATCCAGCGCAGCCTTCCCTGGGCGTAGCGGATGAGGAAGCGGGCGGTCCCGCCAGTGCGGCCGGGGCCCTGGACCGAGGAGGGATTGAGGCAGACCACCTCCACCCCGAGCTCCCGCCCCAGCTCCATGACCCGGCGCTCGGCGAGGTACTTGGAACGCTCGTAGGTGGAGAGGAACCACCCACGGTGCTCCGACTCCTCGGTGGCCACCACCCCGGCGGGCTCCCCAATGGTGGCGGCGGAGGAGGTGTAGACCACCCGACGCACGCCCACGGCTGCAGCCGCCTGAATCAGGTTGGCGGATCCGCGCAGGTTGACGTCGAAGAGTCGGCCCGGGTCTCGGGGACACAGGCTGTTCAGCCCGCCCAGGTGGTAGGCAAGAGCACACCCGTCCAGAGCGCGGCGCAGGCTCGCGGGATCGAGCAGGTCGGCGGGCACCGGCATCCCGCCCAGTCGAGCGACCGTGGCCTCTCCCCCGGGCGACCGGAAGGTCCCGCGGGGCACGGCCCCCGCGGCCACGAGGTCGGCCAGCAGTGCCGAACCGAGGAAGCCGGTGGCCCCAACCACCGCCACCGTGCCGGAGCTCATCGAGGCCCCCCAGTGTGACCGGTGGCCACCCCGGAGAAGCGGCGGAGGTAGTCGGCAGCGGAGAGAAGGGTGAGGGCCACCGCCAGCCACATCAGCCATTGGTAGAGGGGCAGGGGGCCGAGGGCGGGGCCAAGGGCGTACAGGGACGCGGCCACCGCGACGAACTGCATGGTGGCCTTGATCCGACCCAGTTGCGAAGCGACCACCACCACCCCGTGGGACGCCGCGGCCGCTCTCAGGCCGAGGATCAGGACCTCCCGACCCACGATGGCGGCGGCCGCCCAGGGGGAAGCCCGATCCACCGCCACCAGCGCCACCAGGGCGGCGGTCACCAGCAGCTTGTCGGCGGTGGTGTCGAGGAAGCTGCCGGTGGCGGTGGTGACCCGCCAGCGACGGGCCAGGTACCCATCCAAGTAGTCGGTGGCGGCGGCAACCGCGAAGACCAGCAGGGCCACCAGGTAGTCGGCGGCCAGGCATAGCGCCATGACCGCAGGAGCGGCGGCGAGGCGCAGCCCGGTGGCTCCCGCCACGGCTCCGGTCTGCCAGGGGCCGCCCCGGGCCGGCGCTGCCGCCCCGGTGCCGGAGGGGCTGGGTGCGGTCCCACGGGCACCCATCAGCGGCCCGGGCGCACGCGGCGCCGCGTGGCTGTCGCTTGCGGCTCCACCTCGCCGCAGATCGTAGCAGGGAGATGCGCGATGGTCAGCGGCAGGGCTCGGCGAGCAGCTCCCGCACCGCGTCGGCGTCCGGCAGCTGAAGTGCCCGCTCGGCCAGCCGGCCGGCCTTGGCTAGGGTAGTGGCCCGGACCGCCTCCTTCACACCCGGCACCAGCCGCGGCGCGGCGGACAGCTCCCTCACCCCCAGCCCGATGAGCAGCTCGGTGGCCAGGGGATTCCCCGCCAGCTCACCACAGACCCCTGTCCACCGCCGGCCGGTGGCGGCCGCGGCGGTCAGCTGGATGAGGCGGAGGACCGCCGGGTGCAGGGGGTCGGCCAGTCCCCGCAGGCCGCCGTTTCCCCGGTCGGCCGCCATGGTGTACTGGGAGAGGTCGTTGGTGCCGATGGACATGAAGTCCACCAGCTCCGCCAGCCGGTCCGCCCCCAGCGCGGCCGCCGGGACCTCGACCATGATCCCCACCTCGAGCGGTGGTACTTTGTCCCTCCGCTCGGAGGTGGGCAGTCCGGCCAGGAGCTCCAGCGCGCCCCTCACTTCGCCCACCGTCGCCACCATGGGGAACATGACGCGGACCCGGTGCTCAGCCGCCACCCGGGCCACCGCCGCCAGCTGGGTTTTCAGGAGGTCTGGCCGGGCGAGACCTAGGCGCAGGCCGCGCACCCCGAGGGCCGGGTTGGGCTCGGGGTCCCGGGGCAGCGCGGCCAGCGGCTTGTCCGCACCGACGTCCAGCGTGCGGATGGTGAGCGGGCGGCCCAGCAGGGCCTCGGCGATCTCACTGTACTGTTGAAACTGCGCCTCCTCGTCGGGGAGGACCGGTTGGTCCTGGAACAGGAACTCGGTTCGCAGGAGCCCCACCCCGTCGGCGCCGGCCAGGACCGCGGCCCGGGCGTCCGCCACCGACCCGATGTTGGCCGCCACCTCCACCGTGACTCCATCCCGGGTCAGAGCAGCTCGGCTGGCAGCCTCGGAGGCGGCGCGGGCGGCGTCGGCCTGCCGGGCAGTCTCCCTCCGCACGGTGGCCTGCTCCTCCTCAGTCGGGTCAAGGCGGACTACGCCCCGGTCGCCGTCCAGGAGCACCGTGCGGCCGGCGGGAAGCTCAAGAAGCCCTGGCCCCACCCCGACCACCGCGGGAATGCCCAGCGACCGCGCCAGGATGGCACTGTGAGAGGTCGGCCCCCCGGCCGCGGTGGCGATCCCGAGGACGGCCGCCGGGTCCAGCTGGGCGGTGTCCGCGGGGGTCAGCTCCTCGGCGACCAGCACTCCGGTCCCGGTCGGCCTCACCTCTGAGGTCCCCAGGAGGTGGGCCAGCACCCTCCTGGCCACCCCGTCCAGGTCGGCGGCCCGGAGCCGCAGCCGGGGGTCGGCGACCCTCTCCCAGCTGGCGTGGGCGGCCCTGGCGGCTGCTTCCCAGGCGGCCTCCGCGGTCACTCCGCCGGCTGAGATCGCCTCGCGTGCGCGCCCGGCGAGCTCCGGGTCATCCAGAAAGAGCAGGTCGGCGTCCAGAATGGCGGCGGCATATTTGCCGGATCGTCGAGCCGTCAGATCGCGCAGCTCTCTCAGCTCCTCCCGGACGGCCCCCAGGGCCCCCTCGAGGAGGTTGAGCTCCCGCTCGGGAGGCGCCGGCACCCGGTCGTGCACCTCCAGCTCGGCCTGTTCGAGGTGGACCACCTCGCCCACCGCGGCCCCGGGAGACGCCGGCAGCCCCACCAGAGTCCCGGCGGCGGAGAGTGCTTCGGGCGCCACCGCCGGTGTCGCAGGGGGGGGCTCCTCAAAGTCGTCGAAGCCGCGGCCCGCCAGCTCGCCGATCCGGCTGAGCGCCACATCGGCGTCCACCCCACGGGCTTCAAAGAGCAGGAGCTGGGACATCCCGACCTGCAGGGTGGCGAGGGCGTTGAGGCTGCGGGCGCTGACCGGTCCCTCACCGGTGGTCGAGTTGGTGGCCCGGACCTCCGCGTCCAGCCCCGCCAGCTGCTGGACCACCCGGGCCGCCGGCCGGGCATGGAGCCCCATGGGAAGCTTCACCAGCACCGAGAGCTCTTTCCATCCTGTGCTCTCCTCCGCGGGAGCCGCGGGCTGGGGACCGGGGGAGACCTCACCCAGCTGGGAATGCTTCCCGGCCAACCCCGACTCCGCCTCCTGCACCACCTGCGCGAGATCCCCACCTCCCTGGGCGGCCACCGCCGCCGCCACCGCGCCCTCGACCAGCGGGGCCGAACTCAGGCGGACTCCCTGGCGCCTCCCATCGGGGAGCAGGTCCAACGCCAGCTCGGCCGAGAGGACGGCGCTGCCCAGGTCCATCAGGACGACCACCCCCGCCGGGGACCAGGCGCGTTGGATGGAATCCGCCACCCGCTTGGCATCCGTCCCCAGCACAGTGGGGTCCTCCCCCACCCCGCCGGCCGGCACCACCAACACCTCGGGTGCCATGGCCGAGGCCAGAGCGGCGGCGCTGGCCGCCAGCTGGGAGCTGTGGGAGACCAGAACCAGGCGGACGCGATCCGTGGGCGACTCAGCTTCCGCCATAGGCCCGGTGGAGAATCTCGAGGGGATGGACTGAGGTGGCTCCTGTGGCCGCCGAGATCTGCCAGCGGCAGGTCTCGCTGTCACAGGCCACCAGGTCCGGTCCCTCGGCCTGGATGTCGGCGAAGAGAGGCTCCCCCACCCGCATGGCGATCTCGTACTTCTCCCGCTTGACCCCGTAGGTCCCGGCGATCCCACAACAGGACCGATCAAGCTCCACCAGCCGCAGCCCGGGGATGAGCCGGAGGATCTCCAGCGCCGGCTTCCCGATCAACTGGTTCTGCTGCTGGCAAGGAGCGTGATACGCCACGGTGAGCGGCACCGGCTTGAAGTCAGTTCGTAGCTCCCCCCGCTGGTGGAGTTCCAAAAGGAACTCGAAGATGTCGTAGGTGCGCTGGCTCACCGAGCGGAGCTCCGGGGAGTCGGCACCCAGGATCTCGCGAGCCTCCCGCTTGAGCATCAGGCCGCAGCTGGTGGATGAGGCGATCACCGGAAGGTCACTGGTGCCGTCCGGGACCAGCTGCCGTGCCAGCCTGGTCACCGCCTTGCGGGCGGCAGGGAAGAGCCCATTCGACTGCAGCGGAAGCCCGCAGCAGTCCTGCTTGGGGATGACCACCTGGTAGCCGTTGTGCTCGAGGATGGCAGTCACCTTCTGGCCGACGTGGGGCTCGTACCACTGGGTGCTGCAGCCATGGAAGTAGACCACCCGGCGGGCTGACCTGGTGCCCACGTGGTGCCCGACCCAGTAAGAGAAGGTGCGGGTGGTGGAGCGAGGGACCGGCGCCTTGCGGTGAATTCCGATGGTGCGCTCACCCGCCCAGCGGATGAGGGAGTTGGCCATGGCCCAGTTGAAGAGCGGGGCCACCGGACGCCCGGCCCGTCCCAGCAGCCCGGGGCGGGCCACCAGCTGGTCACGCAGCGGCGCCCCGCGTTCTCGCTTCAGCTCGGAGCGGGCCCTGGAGTTGAGCTCGGCGATCCGGACATCCTGAGGGCACACCCGGCTGCAGATGCCGCAACCGGAGCAGTAGTCCACGGAGAGGTCCGGCGACTGGCCGCCGGTGCGGAAGCGCTCGGCCTGGGGGCCGACGGTCTTGGGGCCGGGGAAGAGCTCGGTGACCGCGGCCACCGGACAGGCGGTCTCGCACACCGTGCATTTGATGCACCTGTCCAGCGATGCCCGGACCTCCGACCACGCCTCCGCGCCCCAGGCCAACTCGGTCATGCCCGTGCCCCCCCGGCCAGCCGAGCGGCGCGGTATCCGGTCGCCAGGCTGATCCCCTCCCCGGATTTCTCGCGCCAGGGTTCCGCTCCGGCCAGCGCCGCCCCCGCGGCCCAGAGATTCTGGAAGAGCGGCTCCCCGCCCGCTCCCAGGGGCCGCTGCTCCTGGTCGACCTCGACGCCGAGCCGGTCCAGCGGCTGGGTCGCCATGTACTCGACCAGCGGCTGGTCCGGCGCCCCTCCCCTGGAGACCCGGGCACCGAACACCTCCTCGCGCAGCTCTCCGTCGGCACCGGCCGTGATCCCCCCGGTGCCTATTCCCCCGGTGGCCAAGACGAAGTGGTCGGCCGGTATCTCCACCTCCCGCGCCGCCGTCACCACCCTGACCGCCATCAGCCGGTCGCCAGCTCTCCGGTAACCGGTGGCCCGGACCCCCAAGCGAACCTCGCCGCCCAGCCGGCGCAGCGCCCGGAAGAGGTGCTGCTGCAGCCGCTGACCGGGCTGGGAGGGGGGTGGGGTGGGGATCTCGAAGACCGGCCTGCCGACCAGCTCCTGGAGCCGCTGCCAGGCCTCGTGGGAGCGCTCGAGCCCCAGGACGGCGGGCATCCCCACCAGCTCCTCCTGCTCCAGGCGGGAGCGGATCTCCCGCCCCAGCTCCGCCAGCACCGGCCTCTCCTCGAGGCGCCGCGCCAGCAGCTGGGGCCGAAGGTCCCGGGGATCCCCGAGGAGACTCACCTCCACCGACCGGGCGCGGACCTCGGCTCCCGAGGGAGGATGCGCGAGGGACAGGTTCTCCGCCAGGAGCGGTGCGTGGAAGTCCCGGAATCCCCGGAGCCCGACCACCAGGACCGACCCACCGCCACTGAGGTCCCCGGCCGCCATGGTCTCGGGCACCAGACAGGTGGGACGCAGGGCCCCGAGAGCGGTGGGTTGCAGCCGATTGAGGTGCGGGCTCCCGGTGTAGCCCAGGGGCGCCGACAGCTCCAGGAACCACTCCAGGCTGGCTCCCACCTCCTCCGCCTCGATGAGGCGATAGGGATGGTCGGGCCGGGACTCCAGGAAGCCCCCCAGTTCGCCCAGCGGATCCAGGATCAGCTGCGGCCGATAGCCGAGCACGTCGATCTGTGCAGGAGCCAGAGGCAGCCCGCCCTCGCCCTCTGCCAGGACCAGGACCGAGGCCCCAGCGGCGGCCAGTCGCAGCGCCGCGACCATCCCGGCTGTCCCGGCCCCCAACACCACCGCGTCCGTCCCCATCACCCCCTCCTCCAGGGAACGCGCCGCCCCGCCATCACTCTGGCAGGTGCTCCAGGTCGTACACCCCTTCGAAGATCCAGCGGTCCAGCCGCGTCTGTCGGGCCTGGGCCCCCCAGGAGATGACCTTGACCCCCTTCCAGCGCTCCTGGACAAACTCCCGGAGCGCCGAGTTGGCCTCCGCCCGGCCGTAGCGGCCCTCCTGGTGCAGCATGCCCGCCACCCGGAAGGCGCAGAAGCCGCCCTGGCAGGGGCCCATCCCGACCCGCAGGGCCCGGCGGATGTCATCCAGCCGCCAGTTGGGACGCCGGGCCACCACCGTGTCCAGATCGTGCTGGGATACGAGCTCGCACTCGCAGATGAGCGGGTCGTCCGGCGGATCGGACTCGGCCTCTTGCTGGCGGTTCCCGATCCAGTAGAAGTGGTGCGACTCGCTCCCGGGAAGGACCTCCGTGCGGGTGCGGCACTCCGCCCCGCGCCCCAGCTTGCGCACCACCACGTCCACTGTGTCCTCGGCCATGAGGCGCAGGGTTGTGAACTTGCCCCCGGCGATGGTCACCAGCCCCTCCAGCCCGTCCCGGGCCCCGTGGTCCAGCACGGTGTGGGAGCGGCTGACCTCCCGGTCGCCTGCCCCTGCAGCGCCTTCCGTCTTGGGGAGGAGGGGCCGGGAGCCCGACCAGACCCTGAGTGCCCGGCTCTCCTTGAACCCCGGCACCAGGAGCTCGCCGGCCTCGATCATCTGATGGACCTCCTCCGGGCTGCATTCGGTGTCGTCCGGGTCGGCCACCGGGTGATCGGTGGTCCCGATCACGCTCACGGTGCGGACGGGGACGATGATGTCCCCGTCCGAGGGCAGGTGGCAGCGGTTGAGGACGGCCCGCGCCAGCCGGTGGTTGATCGCCACCATCACCCCCTTGCCCGGCCGCACTCCGACCTCGCAGCCGGCCAGCTGGGCCACCTGGCCGCTCCAGGCGCCGGCGGCGTTGACGACGCACCCGGCGTTGACCCGCACCTCCTCCCCGGTGCGCTGGTCCTCCATCACCGCCCCCTCGACCCGGTCGCCCTGGCGAATCACCTTGACCACCTTGTGATACGGGAGCACCTTGGCCCCGTGGGCCTGGGCTCCCCGGAGCAGGGCAGAGATCATCTTCCAGGAGTCGATGGAGCCGTCCTGGACCCGGAAGGCCCGCCGGATCTTGGGGTTCAGGCGGGGCTCATCCCGGAGGGCCACCCCCACCGGCACCTCCTCGATCTCCATCCCCGCGGCTCTAGCCGCGGCGAGGAAGCGGTCGGCGTACTCCAGATCATCCTCCGGAGTGCTGACGAACAGCCCCCCGGTGTCCTCAAGGCAGTCAGCGGCGACCTGTCGAAGGATCCGGTTCTCGGCCGCGCACTCGCGGGCCGAGCCCGGGTCCTTCACCGCGTACCGCCCCCCGGAGTGCAGCAGGCCGTGGAAGCGGCCGCTGGTTCCGGTGGCGAAGTCCTGCCGGTCCACCAGGGTGACGTGGAGACCCCGCAGAGCGGAGTCCCACGCCACCCCCGCCCCGGTGGAGCCTCCCCCAATCACCAGGACGTCGGTGTCCAACGCGTTCATCCCTAGGCTCCCGCCGGAGGCCTCACTCCACCCAGTCGAAGGTGCGGGTTACGGCCTTCTTCCAGAGCCGGTACTCCTTCTCGCGGAGCTCGGAGTCCATCCGGGGCTCCCAGGTCCGGTCCACTCCCCAGTTGGCCCGCAGCTCGTCCAGCTGGGTCCAGAAGCCCACCGCCAGCCCGGCGGCGTAGGCGGCGCCGAGCGAGGTGGTCTCGGCCACCTTGGGCCGGATCACCGGGACTCCCAGGACATCGGCCTGGAACTGCATGAGGAGCTCGTCGTGGACCATGCCGCCGTCCACCCGGAGGGAGGTCAGGGCGACCCCCGAGTCCTGGTTCATGGCGTCCACCACCTCGCGAGTCTGCCAGGCGGTCGCCTCCAGGACGGCCCTGGCGATGTGCCCCTTGTTGACGTAGCGGGTGAGGCCGGCGATCACGCCCCGGGCGTCGCTGCGCCAGTAGGGAGCGAAGAGGCCGGAGAAGGCGGGCACGAAGTAGACCCCGCCGTTGTCCTCCACCGTGGCGGCCAGCTTCTCGATGTCCGAGGACTGGCTGATCATCCCCAGGTTGTCCCTCAGCCACTGCACCAGGGCACCGGTGATCGCGATGGAGCCCTCGAGGCAGTACACCGCCGGCTGGTCGCCGATCCTGTAGCCAAGGGTGGTCAGAAGGCCGCTCCTGGACTGGATCGGGCTGGTGCCGGTGTTGAGCAGGAGGAAGTTCCCGGTGCCGTAGGTGTTCTTGGCCTCGCCCACGGCGTAGCAGGTCTGCCCAAAGATGGCCGCCTGCTGGTCGCCCAGGTCGCCGGCCACCGGCACCCCCGGAAGGGGCTCCTTGCAGGTGCCGTAGACCTCGCTGGAGGGACGGATCTGGGGCAGCATGGCCCGGGGGACCCCCAGGATCCCGAGGATCTCGTCATCCCAGTCCAAGGTCTTGAGGTTCATCAGCATGGTGCGGCTGGCGTTGGTGACATCGGTGAGGTGCAGGCCGCCGTTCACCCCGCCGGTGAGGTTCCAGATGCACCAGCTGTCGATGTTGCCGAAAACCACCTCGCCCCGCTCGGCCCGCTCCCGCACCCCGGGGACGTTGTCCAGGATCCAGCGGATCTTGGGGCCGGAGAAGTAGGTGGCCAGCGGCAGCCCCACCTTCTCGCGGAAGCGGTCCTGACCGCCGTCCTTGGACAGGTCGTTGCAGATGGTGTCGGTCCGGGTGTCCTGCCAGACGATGGCGTTGTGCACCGGCCGGCCCGTGGTCTTGTCCCAGACCACGGTGGTCTCCCGCTGATTGGTGACCCCCACAGCGGCCAGGTCAGACGCTTGGATGCCTGCCTTGGCCAGCGCCCCTGAGATCACCTCCTTGCTGCGGGTCCAGATCTCCATGGCATCGTGCTCGACCCACCCCGGCTTGGGGTAGATCTGCTCGTGCTCCTTCTGGTCCACCGCGATCACGTTCCCGGAATGATCGAAGATCATGAACCGGGTGCTGGTGGTACCCTGATCCAGGGCCCCCACGTATTTGGCCATCACGCCACCTCCGCTAGTTTTCCGCCGCCGCGCCCCCCGCGGCACTCCGCCCGTCTAGTTGCCCTTCGCGAAAGCAGCCTCCGCCGTCTGCATCAGGAGCCAGGAAGAGGTCGCCCCCGGATCCTGGTGCCCCTGACTCCGCTCTCCCAGATAGCTGGCCCTGCCTCGCCGGGCCAGGAGCGGGATCGTGGCCTCCATCCCTTGGTGGGCCGCGGCAGTGGCCCGGGCGAGCCCCTCGGCAAGGGTCACCCCCTCATCGGCCGCCGCTCGGAGCGCCTCCGCCGCCGGGAGCAGCGCGTCCACCATGGTCTTGTCCCCTGGCTCCGCCTTGCCCCGGGCCCGGACCGCCGTCACCGCCGCCAGAACCGCCTCCGCCCAGTCGGAGAGCTCGATCTCCGACTTGCCCTTGAGGCTGGAGGACAGCTGCAGGAAGACGGTGCCGTACAGCGGTCCGCTGGCCCCCCCCACGGTGGAGATGAGGGCCATGGCCACGGTCCGGAAGAGCCCGGAGATGTCCTGGTCGGTGAGCGCCTCCACCTTGGGGATTACAGCGCGCATCCCCCGGTCCATGTTGATCCCGTGGTCGGCGTCCCCGATCTCCGCGTCCAGCTGAGTCAGGAACTCCCGGTTGGCGGCGACGGCCTTCGCGAAGCCCTGCACGAAGGAGACGCACTCGGGGTAACCCACCCCCATCTCAGCGCCCTCCCCCAGGGCTGTCCGCTCGGGCCGCCGCCGTCCCCATCCTTCAGACCCCCCAGCGCAGCCCGGGGGTGTTGACCGGCGCGTCCCAAAGCCGCACCAGCTCGTCGTCGAGCCGGAGCAGGGTGATCGAGGTGCCGGCCATCTCCAGCGAGGTGATGTACGAGCCCACCAGATTCCGCTCAATGGCGATCCCCCGGCCCTTCAGGAAGCGGTCCAGGGCCCGGTAGACCACGTATAGCTCGATCAGGGGGGTGCCACCCATGCCGTTTACGAACGCCAGGACCCGGTCGTTGGACTTGAAGGGAAGATCGTCGACGATGGTGCTGGCCAGCACCTCGACGATCTCGTCGGCGGTGGCCAGCTTGCGCCGCTCCCGACCGGGCTCTCCGTGGATCCCGATCCCGATCTCCATCTCGTCCTCGCCCAGCTCGAAGGTGGGCTTGCCCGCCGCCGGCACCGTGCAGGAGGTGAGCGCCATGCCCATCGAGCGGCCGTTGGCGTTGACCTTGCGGCAGAGCTCGGCCACCTCGCCGAGCGGGCGCCCGGCCTCGGCGGCCGCGCCGCAGATCTTCTCGGCCAGGACCGTGACGCCCACGCCGCGGCGGCCCGCGGTGTAGAGGCTGTCCTGGACCGCCACGTCGTCGTTGGTCACCACCGCCTCCACCTGGATGCCATCCTCCTTGGCCAGGTCCGCCGCCATCTCGAAGTTGAGGATGTCCCCGGTGTAGTTCTTGACGATGTGCAGCACCCCGGCGCCCCCGCTGACCGCCTTGGTGGCGGCCAGGATCTGGTCAGGGGTGGGAGAGGTGAACACCTCCCCGGGGCAGGCCGCGTCCAGCATGCCGCGCCCCACGAAGCCCCCGTGCATCGGCTCGTGGCCCGAGCCCCCGCCGGAGACCACCGCCACCTTGCCCTGGACCGGAGCGTCCTTGCGCATCACGTAGTAGGGGTCGAGAGAAACCTTGACCCGGTCGGAGTGAGCGGCGGCGATGCCCTCCAGCTCCTCCCGGACCACGTCCTCGGGACGGTTGATCAGCTTCTTCATGAACTCATCCCCTCCTCGGCTCAGTTGCCGGCCGCGCGCTCGGCCTCTGGCGCCTCGCTCTTCTTCAGCCGGGAAGCGAGGACGTCACCGATGAAGAAGTCATAGAGCAAGACTCCAATCACCGCCCCGATGAGTGGGCCGACGATCGGAATCCAGAAGTAGTTGGCGAAGTGGAACGCCCCCGAGCTGTAGGTTCCGGGGAGAGCCGTCTTGCCCCAGCCGAAGAGCCAGGCGGCGAACCGAGGTCCGAAGTCACGAGCGGGATTGATCGCGTATCCAGCGTTGGGACCGTAGGACATGCCGATCGCCGCCACCGCCATGCCGACCATGAAAGGCGTCAAATTGCTCGCCGGGGAGAGGTTGCGTCCATCGGTGAGCGCCAGCACGAAGATGAGCAGAAACGCGGTGCCCACGATCTGGTCCACCAGCGGCCCCAGCGAACTCCCATGGAAGTAAGGCGCCGGGAAGGTGGAGAAGATGGAGTAGGTGGCCAACGCAGTCCCCTGCTGCGGGACCACCTTGGCCGCCAGATCGAAGGCCTGGATGGCCGGCCCGTAGACCATGTAGACGATGGCGGCTCCGAAGAAAGCCCCGGCGACCTGGACCGCCCAGTAGGGCAGCACCTTGTTCCAGGGAAAGCGCCTGCGCACCGCCAATCCCAAGGTAACCGCCGGGTTGATGTGGGCCCCGGTGATCCCCCCGGCGACATAGACGGCCAGAGCCACGGCCAGCGCCCATCCCCAGGTGATCAAGAGCCAGCCCCCTACCCCGACGAAGATCGTGGTCGGGCCTCCGGTCCTGCCCGAACCTGGCAAGCCGGCCACCGCGACCGCCACCACCCCATCTCCGAAGGCGATGAGAACCAAGGTCCCGAAGAACTCCGCCATCAGCTCGCCCGTTAGACCGCTCAGCCCGGCGAAGGACCTCCCCTCACCGTGCAGCGGCTTGATATCCGTCGCCATGCCACCTGTCCCTCCTCTGATCAGCGCTCCACCGCTCCTCGCGCCAGGCAAGCAGCCCCCGCGGGTCGGCAGGCAGAGGGTAGACCTAGTACCAGTGAATAGTCAACCATGTGGGGATTGCACCTGCTTTCACCTAGGTGAAAACCCCCGGTTGGTTGGCGAACCTAAGTTCGAGAGGCCCGCTGCGTCAGGGGGAGCTGGGAGCGGCACCCCGGCGCCGCGGGCGGCCTGGCGAGGGCTCGGGTATCCCCTCCGCGGGGGCCGCCGGGGCCGCCTCATCCTGGGATTTACGGTACTGACGGTAGACGGCGTGGATGCGCTGCAGGGCGGTCAGGTTGGTGGCCACCGCCAGTATCCAGAGGACCGGCACCATGAGGCCCAGGATCAGGCCCAGAGCGGTGATCACGACCCGCTCCGGACGGGCGAACCAGCCGACGTCGCAGGTGTACCCGAGTGACTGCGCCCGGGCCCGCACGTAGCTGACCAGCAGGGAGCCGAAGAGCGCCGCCACGATCAGGAAAACCGGGACCTCCTGATGGAGGTGGGCGAGGAAGAGGTAGGCGAGGCCGGCGTAGAGCACCCCCTCCCCGTACCGGTCGGCGGTGCTGTCCAGGAAGGCGCCGAAGGGGTGGACCCGGCCGGACTCCCGGGCCACGGCTCCGTCGAGGATGTCGAAGGCCCCTGCCAGGAGCAGAACGATCCCCGCCCACAGCTGGAGGTCGAGGGCCGCCAGCGCCGCCGCGCCGCCGGCGATGGCCAGCCCGATCAGGGTGATGGCGTTGGGGCTCAGCCCCGCCAGCCGGCTGGCGGCGGCAAGCCGCTGGGCGGCCGCCCTAACGGAGGCCTGGAGCAGTCTGCTGAACACTTGGTTGCACCTCTTGGGAGGGGCGCTGACGCAGCGCCCTACGGTAAACCTGAAGAACCCGGTCCGCCACCAGCGGCCAGGCGTAACGCTCAGCGGTCGCCCGGCCCCGACGCCCCATCTCCATGCGGAGTTCCGGATGATCGAGCAGGTGGGCAAGGGCACGGGCCATCTGCCCCTCGTCCCCCTTGGGGACCAGCAGCCCTTCCTGGCCGTCGGTGAGTACCTGGCGGAACCCGTCTATCGCCGTCGCCACCACCGGGCGGCCGCTGGCCATCGCCTCCAGGAGGATCACCCCGAAGGACTCCTTGCCGGTGTTGGGGGCGCAGTAGATGTCGGAGGCGGTGAGGTGGGCGGGCTTCTCCTCTTCGGGAACGAACCCCAGGAACCGGACGTCCGGGATCCCCTCCTCCTCGACCCGCCGCTCGTACCCCCGGCGCAGTGGGCCGTCCCCGATGACCACCAGTTGGCAGTCGGTGCGCACCTGGCGGAGCAGCTGATAGGCGTCGAGCAGGGTGGAGAGCCCCTTGCGCTCCTCGAGGCGGCCCAGGAAGAGGATGGTCGTGCGCCGCGGGTCCTGGAGGCCGGCCTTGGGGGGCACCTCGGGATGGAAGCGCTGAGGGTCGATCCCGTTGGGGATCACCGTGTAGTCGCCAGGGAAGTAGCGGGCCACAAAGCGCCGGGCCGGCTCCGACACCGCGATGCAGGCGTCCAGATGCCCGAACTGCCGGCGCAGGAGCGGGCGGCCGTAGTAATAACCGAGGTTCTGGCGGGCATAGGCGTGGAAGGTGCCCACCGCGGCGCTGGACTGGTTCAGCCGGAGGACGGTGATCGGCAGTGCCGGCATGAGGGGCTCGTGGATGTGGAGGACGTCGAAGGCCTCCTCGGCCAGGACCGAACGGATCCGGCGCGTGAGATGGAAGGAGAGAGAGATCCTCGCCACCGAGCCGTTGGCCGGGAAGGGGATGGGACGCCCGAGCGGGATCAGCCCCTCCACATCCAGCCGTTCGCCACCGGCGGCCGGAGCCAGGACCTTGACCAGGTGCCCGCGCCGCCGCAGCTCCTCGGCGAGGTGGCGGACATGCTCTCCGACCCCGCCGGGCCGCTGGTAGTCGTAGGGGGAGACCATCCCCACCCGGATCACGAGGCCACCTCGCGTAGCCCCGGTGGCTCCGGCTCCTCGGCCGCCATCGGGGGGCCGAAGATCGGGTTCATCACATGCCACTGATCGGGGTGGGCCCGGAGCTCCGGCTCCAGGGTGCGCAAGATGCGCCGGGCCGCCGCCTCCAGGTCAGCGCCGGGCTCCTTGCCCAGGGTGACCGTGAAGGGGGCGAAGCCACGGCAGTGATAGTTGTCCTGAGCATCGCGGGTGAGGGAGACGGGTAGCACCGCCGCCCCGGTCCGGGCGGCGATCTCCACCGCCCCCAGGGGGATCGAGGCGCGGTGCCCCAGGAAGGCCATCTCCGCCCCGGTCCCCAGGAGGTCACGGTCGACGGCGATCACCACCACGCCTCCGGCGCCCAGGATCCGGTAGATCTGCCGCACCGCTGCGGCCCCGGAACGATGGACCGCGGCCTGGTCCCCCCGGCGCACCGCGTCGACGTTG
Organism: bacterium; assembly: GCA_021827985.1. GTDB lineage: Bacteria > Chloroflexota > Dormibacteria > Aeolococcales > Bog-877 > JAJYXT01. The sequence goes on along the minus strand of JAKATL010000004.1, from coordinate 101,314 downwards.
AGGGGGACCACCTGGCAGCCGACCCGGGCGCGGTTGCGAACCAGCCAGTTGAAGCAGCGGATGGGCCGAACCTGCTCGGCCAGCAGCGCCAGCCCGACCCCCTCGAAGTTCTCCCGGAGCGCAGCGATGGCCGCTTCCCAGGAGCCCAGGTGCAGGCTGACGATGATCACTCCCCGGCCCAGGCGGCGCGCCTCCTCCAGAAGGTGGGCGTCCTCGGTCCGCAGCCAGGGGGTCCAGGCCTCCAGGGGCCGGTGGCTCATCTGCAGCACGTCGATCCAGGCCTTCAGGAAGTTGCGCACATTGGCGCGAAGGAGACGGCGCATCCCTCGTCGGCCCAGGCCGGGGCGCACCACCTCCAGATTGGTCCTCAGCCCCCGCCAGTGTGAGGGCCAGCAGAGGGTGAGGGCCGCTGCCAGGGGCCCGGCGAACCAGTAGGCGACCCGCCGGTCCACGGCCCGCATCACCACCTCCGCACTCCGCAGCCCGAGGTAGGGCAGCCAGGGCTCGTCCGGGTCGGGTCGCGGCAGGCTGGAGGGCAGGGCCACCTGGCGGACGCGCCCCAGCGCGGCGCGCGGGCTGGGGATCACCCGCACCTTCATCTCGCCTCACCCGGAACAGGGACCGGCAGGCGGTGGAAGGCGAACCACTGCGCTGGCTCCTGGCCGATGATCCCCTCGAACGCCGAGGCGATCTGCTGGGTCAAGGCCTGGACACGCTCTCCAAAGCTCCCGGGCGGCGGCCAGGGAAGGGGGTCGAGCAACCTCGCCTCATGCTTACCCCGGGGCCAGCGCCTGACGAACCCCGGGATGATCGGGGACTCGGTGTGCAGCGCCAGAGTGGCAGGACCCGCCGGGAAGGTGACCCTCCTCCCGAAAAAGGAAACCGCCACCCCGCTTGCGCTGTGATCGATGTCCGCGGCCAGGCAGAGGACGTCCCCCCGGCGCAGGACGCGCAGCGCCTCCCGGCCGCTGCTCGGCCCGGTGGGAATAACCGTGACTCCCACCCGCCCCCGCATGGCCCTCACGCGCCGATCGACGGCGGGCGGGCCGAACCGATCGGCCACCGTGAAGACCGGGCGGCCGGCCGTGGCGGTCATGGCCGCTCCGAGGTCCCAGTTCCCGAAGTGGGGAGTGACCACGATCGCGGTCCGGTGGTCCCCCAGCACCCGGCGAAGAGGCCCGGACTCGACCATCTCCTTCGCCTCCCCGGTAAACCGGACAAGTGACTCCAGCACCAGGAAGTCCATGACGGTCCGGGCGTAGTTGCGGAAGGCGCGGCGGGTCAGGCGGCGGGCCTGCGCCGGGCTGCTGGCGAAGATCCGGTAGTTCTCCTCCGCCAGCCGGGAGCGCGGGCGCAGCAGCCAGTACGCCCCCTCCCCACCGATGTCCGCCAACCCGTAGCGGACGGCGGTGGGCATGGCCGCGGTGAGGGATGTCGCCGCCGCCAGAAGCAGGCCGAGGGGCTCCCCCCGGCGGATCCACTCAGAGGCGGCCAGCCGCGGGGATGTGAGGGGCCGTCCGGCCCTGCTCTCCCCCGCCGCCACGGTCGCCATCCGCTTCCTCCGGGCCCCGGCCCGCCCCCTGGCCCCTAACCTTCGGCCGGGTGGGCGGCCAGCGGCTGGGTGTCCGCCGTCCCGTCCTGGCTCGGCCGCGGAGCGTGGTCCGCCTCGGGGTCGCTGATGCACTTGGCCCCGACCCGGCCGGCGATGAAGAGCTCGGTCAGCTCGTGAGCCCGCTCATCAGAGACCTGGAAGGGCGGCGACTTCATGAAGTACGAGGCGGGACCCTCGAGCGCCCCGGACAGCCCCCGCTCCAAGCCCAGCTTGCAGCAGCGGACGGCGTCGATGACGATCCCGGCCGAGTTGGGGGAGTCGTGCACCTCAAGCTTCAGGTCCACCGTGAGCGGCACCTCCCCAAAGGCCTTGCCCTCCATCCGGATGTGCGCCCACTTGCGGTCCTTCAGCCACGGCACGTAGTCGCTGGGGCCGATGTGCACGTCCTCCCGTCCGATCTCGTGCTCCATCTGGGAGAGGACGGAGTTGGTCTTGGAGATCTTCTTGCTCACCAGCCGCTCGCGCTCCAGCATGTTGAGGAAGTCGGTGTTCCCCCCGAAGTTGAGCTGATAGGTGTGCTCCAGCTTGACCCCGCGCTCCTGGAAGAGCCGGGTCAGAACCCTGTGGATGATGGTGGAGCCCACCTGGGACTTGATGTCGTCGCCGATGATCGGCAGCCCGCGCTCCTCGAAGCGCTGCCGCCAGTACTGCTCCCGGGCGATGAACACCGGCATGCAGTTGACCATGGCGCAGCCGGCCTCCAGGATCTGCTCGGTGTACCACTTGGTGGCCATCTCGGACCCCACCGGCAGGTAGTTGACCACCACGTCGGTGCCGGTGTCCTTGAGGATCTTGACGATGTCGGCGGTGGACCCAGGGGCCTTCTCGATCACCTCGGAGAGGTACTTGCCGAGTCCGTCGTGGGTCATCCCGCGATGCACCGGCACCCCGAGCGGCCCGACCTTGGCGAAGGCCACGGTGTTGTTCTGTCCCCTCCAGATTGCCTCGCCCAGGTCGTATCCCACCTTCTCCTTGTCGATGTCAAAGGCGGCGGAGAACTCGATGTCCCCCACGTGATACCCGCCCAGGTCCACGTGCATCAGCCCGGGAACGAACTGGGAGGGCTCGGTGTGGCGATAGAACTCCACACCCTGGACGAGGGAGGAGGCGCAGTTCCCCACTCCGATGATGGCTACGCGGACTTTTTTGCTCACCTCAGATCACCTCCGGAAGCGACCGCTCCACGCCATGACGTGGGGACGGCGGATTGACGGTCTCGGCCGGGCCGAGCCTTGATTCGGCCGGCCCCGGCTGACCATCACCGGCCAGCAGGGCCGTGAACGCGGAGAGGTTCTCCGCGATCGACGTGCGATCGAGCCGGCAGAAGACCTCGCGGCCCTCCCGGCGGGTCAGGACCAGGCCGGCGCGGCGCAAAAGGCGCAAGTGCCAGGACATCCGTGGCTGGCTGATCCCGAGAAGCATCGCCACGTCCGAAACCCTGGCCTCCTTCACCTGCGCCAGCCGCTCAACTATGTGCAGCCGCGTGGGGTTGGCCAGCCCCTCGAAGTAGGTGGCGAGGTCCCCCTCCACCACGGGGGTCAGAGCCAGGGGGAGGATCTGGCGGGTGGGTCGGGACCTGTCCCCAGCGACTCTGTTCACTTAAAGGCTTCTTTCATAAAGGTGTCGTTATGTATATTAGCCCTGGGAGCCGCGGACGTCAAGCTGAGAACTCAGGACGCCAACTTCCGCTCCAAGAGCTCGACTTCACCATCCCTCTGGTCGAGGTCGGCCACCGTCCGGGACCAGGCTTCGGCCCCCGCGGAGCGCGCCGTCTCCGCCAGCTCGAACGCCCGCCGGACGGTTTCCTCCAGACGCTCCAGCGCCTCACGGAGCTGCTGGCGCCACTCCGACTCCTTGCGGTCCAGCCGCGTGGAGATGTCGTAGCGCAGCCGGCCGCAGTGGCGGTCGACCGCCTCCTCCATCCGAGAGATCGCCTCCCGTGCCACGAGTCGCCGGCCCAGACGGCCGGGCGCAAGCCGGCGCAGGCTGGAAGCGGCTGCCTCCAGGGCCAGCTGCTGATGCTCGAGCAGCACCAAGCGCGAGCTGGCCGCCCCTATCCCCTCCCTAAGGGAAACCGGGGGGAGGTCGACCTCGAAGAGTGCGGCTATCTGGGCGGAGGAGGTGGCCAGCATCTGATTCGCCCTCTGGGAGTGGCGATCAGCGACCGGTTCCAGCGCCCGGGCCACCTCCCCCTCGATGCGCTCCATCCAGTCGCGGACCAGGCCGACGAGCTGTGCGCCGACCTGCTCCTCCATCTGGCGGGGTGAGATACCTGACGACACCAGACCGACTACCCGTGTGGACAGCGTCCCCAGCGCCGCCGCCCGAAACTCCTCGATGGCCGGCTGGGCCACCTCCGGCACCAGCCGGGCCACGTCGGCGCGCAGAAGCTGCTCCACGTCGGTCGCGGTCCGGCGCACCTCGCCGAGCAGGAGCTCCAGCCCTCTCTCACGCTCGCGAGCCTCCTGGCTGGAAAGACGCATGGCCGACCGCTGAAGCGCCACCATCCGGCGCTCCTGCGCCAGCGCCTCCCGGCTGAGGCCCCGCATCCGCTCCAGGAGCAGCGATGCCCGCCCACCGGTGAGGGCAGACTCCAGCTGGGCGCGGAAGCCTGCGAAGCCGGCATCCCCCTCCCGGGCCGAGAGCGGGAAGAGCTGGGCCGGCGGGCCGTCAGCGGGGGAGCTAAGCATCCGACGCACGAACTGGGCAGCCTCGGTGAGCTCGGGAGCACTGAGCAGGTCCGCTTTGTTCAAGACATAGATGAGGCGCCCGACCCGCTCCCGCACCGAGCGGAGGAAGTCCAACTCAGCCCGGCTGGCTGGGCTGTCGACCGAGAGGACGAAGACGGCAGCGTCGGCCTCGGCCAGCGCCCGGTGCGCCACCTCCGTGTTGTGATCATGCGCCGACCCGATCCCGGGGGTGTCGACCAGGACCACCCCCTCCGCCAGGATCGGGGCCGGGTGGCGTACGACCACCCGCGTCACCTGGCGGCGATTCTCCGGATTCCCCACCTCGGTGGCGTAGTCCGCAAGATCCCCCGGCCCTAGCCGGAGCCGCTCACCGGAGGTCAGCTCGATCTCGACCTCCGGCCGTGGCCCATGCTCGACCAGGATCGGGAGGGAGGTCATGGGTACCACTCCCACCGGCAGCACCGGCTCGCCCAGCAGACGGTTTATCAGCGTGCTCTTGCCGCGCTTGAACTCGCCCAGTACGGCCAGGTTCAGCCGCCCGGCACCCAGCCGCTCCCGGGCCGCGCGGAGCCCCTCCTCCCCGGCGCTGTCACCTCGCCTCGCGGCCATCTCAGCCAACCGGTCCAGGACCTGCATAGCCCGATCTCGGGCCTGGCTCCACCCGGTGAGCGAAGATCCGGGCGACGCTTCGGGGACTGCCCCCACAACCACCTCCTGCCAGTCGGGAAAGAGGTAGAAGCCATCATCCGGCGGTTGCCGGCGCAGGCGGGCCCCATCGCCGCCCTGGACTCTACCAGGTGGAGCGGGCGCACTCCCCGGACCGGATCAGGGTCAACTGGCGACGATGACCACCTTCCCGACAGCCGCTCCGGACTCCAGCCTGGCGAAGGCGGAAGCGGCCCTGGCCAGTGGCACGACCTCGTCGATCAGCGGGTGGAGTCCGGCCGCCTCGGTGAACCGCAGGAGGGCTCGGAACTCGGCCCGGGTCCCCATGGTCGAGCCCAGAATCTGCAGCTGGCGCCAGAAGACCCGACGCAGGTCGGCCGGCGGGTCGGCCCCTCCGGTGGCCCCGGCGACTACCACTGCGCCGCCCCGGCGCAGAGAGCGCAGGCTGGTGGCCCAGGTCGGCTCCCCCACGGACTCGATCACCGCGTCCACCCCCTCGCCCCCGGTCAGCTCCATGACCGCCGAGACCGCCTCCCGGCCAGGGGCCAGGGCGTGATGCGCCCCCCGGGCCAGCGCGGCCCGCCGTTTCTCCTCCGAGCGGCTGCTGACCAGGACCCTGAGGCCGGCTGCCAGCGCCAAAGCCTGGGCGGCCGTGGCCAGCCCACCGCCGGCACCCTGAATCAGAACCGTGGCACCAGGTTGCAAGCGCGCCTTGGTGAACAGCATGCGAAAGGCGGTGAGGTAGGCGGTGGGAAGGCAGGCGGCCTCCGGTGCCGAGAGGCCGGCCGAAACGGGGAAGAGGTTGGTCGCCGGGACGAGGCAGTACTCCGCCAGCGTGCCTTCGTAGGGGCCTTCGCTGAGCATGGCGAAGTGGCGGCAGGAGGTCTCGTCGGGGCCGAGACAGGCGTCGCACGATCCACAGGTGATCACCGCATGGGCCACGGCGGAGGAGCCCAGAGGCAGCGCCTCCGGGGTGTCCGGCCCGTAAGCCTCCACCTTCCCGGCCACGTCGCAGCCCAGAATCCGCGGCAGGCTCTCGGGCGGCGCGCCCACTCCCCTAAGCGTCCAAAGGTCGTGGTGGTTGAGCGAGACTGCCTGGGTGCGCAGCAGCGCCCACCCAGTGGTCGGCTCCGGCCGCGGCCGCTCCCCCACCTCGAGGTTGGCCAGCGGCTCGTCGCCGCCGACTCTGGTCGCGTAGGCGGCTAGCATCCTCGAGCTTCAGAGCCCCACATCTCCTCCCGAGTCTAACCTGGCGAGGACCGGCGCCGGCAGGGCCGGCCAGTATGCGGGCGGCGGCCCGCGCGGCATCCCCCGAAGATCGGCATATGCTGGACGGGCTGTGGCCGTAGCCCTGCTCCGCCCCCGCCGACCGCGCCGCACCTACGAGGGCATGCCCTCAGTCAGCCCGGTGATCATCGACTCCCTCCGCCAGCGGATGGAGCGGGTGGCCCGGCGGATGGCGATCGAGATGGCCCGGACGATCCCCCTCGCCGAGGGGGTGGCCGGTGGATCCGCCTTCTCCAGCGAGGTGCTGGCGGCCTGTCGAGAGGGGGTGGCCACGCTCCTCTCCCTGTGGGCCGAGTCCCGGCCGCCCTCAGGCCCCGAGCTGCAGCAGCTCTCGCGCATGGGCGGGCGGCTGGCCACCACCGGGGTGCCGTTGGACGCCATCCTGCGGGCCTACCGAGTGGCGGCCCTGGTCATCTGGCAGCACGTGATCGAGCTGGTGCGCAATCACCCAGAGATCGATGCCCAGTCGGTTCTCACGGCGGTGGGACCGCTCTTCGACTACCTGGACAGCATCAGCGCCGCGGTGAGCACCAGCTACCTGGAGACGCGCGAGCGCACCCGGAGGGAACAGGACCGCCAGTACGACCAATTCTTCGCCGAGGTGATCCAGGGGACGGCCGACCAGGAGGCGCTGGCTCGCGCCGCGGCCGGCGGCACCGTGCTCAACTTCCCGTACCAGGTGGTCGTGGTGGGGGCCGAGGACACCAGCGCGGAAGCCTCGGTGGCGACCTCGTGGATGCCGCTGGGGGCCCATGTCGCTCTCTACCAGTCCACGCTTGTGGCGCTGGTCCCGACCTCCGTCCGGATCGCCACCCTGCGGCGGTCGCTGCGCACTGCCACCGGAGCCGAGCAGCTGCCCTGGAGGATCGCCCGGGGCCCGGTGGCCCAGAGCCTCGCGGAGGTTCCCCAGGCGGTGCGGGCCGCCCGCGATGCCCTCGCCGTGGGCGCCATTCTCCAGCCCGAGGAGGCGGTCCACGACTGGCGCCGGCTCCACCCGTATCTGGGGTGGGTCCATGACCTCGCCGGACTGGAGGGCTTCGTGGTCGCCAGCCTCGGCCCGCTTCTGGACCGAGAGTCCCACCGGCGCCCCCCTCTGCGCCAGACGTTGGAGGTGGTCCTCTCCGCAAGCGGACTGAGTGAGGCGGCCCGGGAACTCCACGTCCACCGCCACACCCTCCTCTACCGGCTTGAGCGAATCCGCGAGCTGGTCGGGGATTGGAAGGATCCCGACGACCGCCTTCGCCTGGAGCTGGCCCTGCGTGGCTACCGGATCCTGCAGGGCATGGCGGAGCCGGGTGGGGAGGCGCCCTACGGCACCCACGCCGGCGGACGAGGAGGTCGCGAGCCCATGGTTGCTGCGCCATGAGATCGCACACCTCTGGGCACGGGGCGCGGCTCGCCCTCGTCGGGTGGCTGGGCGCGGTGGACATCGCCCATTTCGTGTGGTCCCGCCGGAACTCTCTGTTCCGACAGTCCCCGGGGCGCGCCCTGGGGTCGATCGCCGGACTGGCGATGTGGTTGGCCCTGAGCGGCGCCGCCAACACCGCCCCGCGCACTGCCCTCACGAGGCGGCTGGCCCGAGCATGTGGAGCGGGCAACATCGCCCTCTACCTCGTCCATCTCCGGGTGGGAAAGGGACGGCTCAGGGCTCTGCCGGGAGCGGTGCTCGGCGCCGCCGCCCTGCTCAGCTCGCGGAACTAGGAGATACGAGAGGCTGGCGACCTCCGCTTGAGGGCGACTCCCCGCCGGCCCGCTGTCGAGCCGCCGCCGGCTGCGCCCCACGCGGCCGGGGCGCCCGAAGTCACCCTCCCACGCTGGCTTGGATGGTGATCTCCGGCTGACAGATCACCTCGAAGTTGAGGGAACGGGCGATGAAACAGAGGCGGTGCGCCCGGCGGTGCAGCTCCTGGGCCAGGTTGAGATCGCCCGGGGCCGCCAGCTCGACCCGGGGGCGCAGCGTCACCAGCTGGAACTCCCCGCTACCGTCCGAGTGCTCGGACATCTCGCCGACGGCCTCATCGGTGTACGCGGTGACGGTGAGGCCCGAGCTGGCGCTCAGGTGGAGGTACCAGAGCATGTGGCAGGCGCTGATCGCGGAGACCAGTAGCTCCTCCGGCGAGTACCGCGCAGTGTCACCGCGAAAGGCGGGGTCGGAGGACCCCAGGATCGGCGGCCGGTCCGCAGCTCGCACCTCATGGTCCCGGCTGTACGAGCTGTACGAAGCCGTTCCCAGGCCAGTATTGCCGGTCCAGGTGACCGTGGCCCGGTAGTCATGGATCCGCATGGCAGCAACCTATCAGTGCCGGCACCGTGAATGGGGAACCTCTCCCCCTCGGCCCGCGGGCAGCTCGAGGGCCATCGGTGCAGGAGGGGCGTTCCACGGTTCCGGACGGCTCGTGAGCTGACTTCAGGAGCGGGGCACGGGCGCGGTGCCCGGCCCCTGCACGGTGTGGGTAGACGTCCGTCCACAAGTTCAGGGAGATCGCGGGGGCTCACCCCCGGAGCAGCCCGGCGGAGACTCACCTGGCACTCCCGCAGTGACGCGGGTCGCCTCCGGCAAAGGCCCGGCCACCACGTCGCACGGACGGACGATTCACCCGAGGTGTCAGCTCCGGAACCGACTATCCAATCCGAGTCGATCACCACGCTCCCGGCCACCGAGACGCGCATCTCCGCGGGGAGGTCACGGCGAGGCAATAGCCTCACTGCGGGGAATCGCGACGAAGCTGATTTGCGGGTCGTGGAGAAGCGTGGGAGCCCCGTCCACAACAAGGTCCGCGCGCGCCACGGGGTCGTTCTCAGCGACGTAGGTGTCCTCGGCGGCCATCCACCGCTGCCAGAGTTGGGCGGCTCCGGCACCGTCCCGCTGGAGTCCTCGGCGCAACCGTTCCGCTCGATCAGTGTGGATCCAAACGAGAAACGCGAGGTGCTCAGCCCACTCAAGGCGCCCGGAGCTGACACCCTCGATAAGCACGGCTGGAGCGGTGGGCACCTCCACCCATTCAGCAAGCTCGCGTCTCGCCCAGTCGTAGCGCTGGTAGCGGGCTGGACGGCTCTGGGAAAGGGGCTCGATCACCTGGCTCAGAAGCCTCGGCCCCCACTCCAGTGGGGCATCGGCCGAGGCGAAGTCGTCCGTAGGCACGACCGGAGCCCCTCCGAGCGCAATCGACAGCCTCTCGGCAAAGGTGCTCTTACCCGCTCCCCCTGGCCCGTCGATGGCCACCAGAAGGGGGTGACGCCTGGGAAGGCGCGCGATCTGGAGACCAAGTCCACGAAAGGACCTCATGGTTGCACGGGGCAACTCGACTTCGTTCATGGGAAGCAGTCTCGCACCGAGCTGGCCGGGAAGCCAACCGTCACGGCGTGATCCGTCCGGTCGGATCAGGGATCACGGGTCAGGCCGAGAGGCGCTGGCGGCCCGTGGCCACCTTGCCCTGGTATTCCTCACGGCGTTGCTCGCTTGACCCAGCCAGGTGGGCACGAGCGCGGGCCCGCTGACCCCACCGGCTAGGACCAGCACCCCCGCTACTTCTCCCTGCCGCGGGCCATCTCGATTCGCTGACTTCCGCCCCCCACCGCGGTGAGCGCCGGCGCCGGACCGGACCGGCTGGCCCCGCGCCCTTGAGGGGCCCCGAAACCCGACCACCTTCCTGGCAACTTTGACCGTGCCCAGGAAAGGCGTCCCCTACCCGCACGGGGAGTCGAACCCCGGTTACCACCTTGAAAGGGTGATGTCCTAACCGCTAGACGATGCGGGCCGGAATGGACTGTTGCCTATACTCGCAGGGTGGCCGAGACCAAGAGCGGGCGCCGCCGGCCCGACCCCAGCAGATCGACTCCGGAGACCGACGCCCCCAACGCCGCGGAGAGCGGTCCCGCGGCTCTGCGGGCCAGGTACTCCAACCTGGGTACGGAGGGGGTGGCGGTGAGCAGTGATGCGCGTGCCGATGTCACATTCCAAACCTCCAGGATGGAAGGGTGGCTGGTGGCGGGTACTCTGCTCCTCGCCAGTTGCCTGGCGATGGGCATCTATCTGGTCGTCCTGCACCATTGAGCGAGGGACCGGCGTCCCTGCCAACGCCCACCGCACTTCCCGGCGACCGGCGCCTGCGCTTCGCGCCTAGCCCCACCGGAGCGCTGCACATCGGTAACGTGCGAACGGCGCTCTTCAACTACTGCCTGGCCGGTCCAGAAGGGCGCTTCCTGCTACGCATTGAGGACACCGACCGGGAGCGCTACCGCCCCGAGTCGGTCCTGGAGTACCAGGCCGATCTGCGCTGGTTGGGCCTTCTATGGGACGAGGGACCCGACGTGGGGGGGCCGTGCGCCCCCTACGTGGAGTCCGAACGGCTGCCCCTTTACCGGAGGGCCGCTGACCAGCTGCTGGTCGGGGGAGCTGCGTACCCCTGTTTCTGCAGCCGGGAACGGCTCGAGGAGCTGAGGGCCGCGCAGCGGGCGAGCGGGCTTCCCACCCGGTATGACCGCCGCTGCCTGCACCTGAGCCCGGACGAGGTTGCTGAGCTGCGGGCTCAGGGGCGGCCTGAGGTTGTGCGGTTGCGGATGCCGGAGGGGGAATCGGTGTGGGAAGACCTGGTCCTGGGCCCCCAGCGCTTCGACAATGCCGAGATCGATGACCAGATACTCCTGAAATCCGACGGATACCCCACTTACCACCTCGCCCACGTGGTCGACGACCACCTGATGGGGGTGACTCACGTGGTGCGGGCTGTGGAGTGGCTCCCCTCCACCCCCAAGCACCTGGTGCTCTACCGAGCGCTGGGGTGGAGTCCGCCTGAGCTGGCCCACGTGCCCCTGGTGCTTGGCCCTGATCGCCAGAAGCTGGCCAAGCGCCACGGGGCGGCGGCGGTCTCCGAGTACCGGGAGATGGGCTACCTCCCCGAGGCATTGGTCAACTTCCTGGCCTTCCTGGGCTGGTCGCCGGGGACCGAGGAGGAGGTGTTCAGCCTCTCCGAGCTCCGCTCCAGGATGACCTTCCAGCGGCTCCAGTCCAGCCCAGCCGTCTTCGACGGGCAGCGGCTCGACTATCTGAACGGTGTCTGGATCCGGCGGCTGAGCCCCGGCGAGCTGGGCCGGAGACTGAGGCCGTTCCTGCCTCAGGCGCGGGCGGAGCAGCTGGAGCCCATCGCGGAGATGGTGCAGGAGCGGATACGGAGGCTGGACGAGGTGCCGAGCCTGATGGCCTTCGCCTGGGCCGACCCCGAGCCGAGCGCCACCGTACTCCAGGGGTCACTCTCGGCAAGGGCAGCTCATGACTTCCTCCAGGGCGCCGTGCCGGTGTTCCAGGGCGGCCCGGATGGCTTGATGGACGCGCTCCGTGCCCTGGCCAGCTCGGCAGCGGCGAGCTCACCGGAAGGAGCCAAGGCGGAGGTCCGCCGGCGGATGCGGGTGGTGCGGATAGCCCTGACCGGGCAGGAGGTCTCGCCGCCGCTGGACGCCTGCGCCCGCTTCCTCGGGCCTGAGGCGGTGGAGCGGCGGCTGCGGCACTCCCTCGGGGAGCTGCGCGGGCCGGCTGGTCTCTGAGGCGGGCAGGTAGTATCTGAGTTGGGCGGCGCCGGCCGTCATTGGGGCGTGGCCAAGTGGTAAGGCGCCTGACTCTGGATCAGGAGATCGGAGGTTCGACCCCTCCCGCCCCAGCCATTTACTTCACATGCGGATCTTAAGGACCTGGAAAGCACCACTTACCGCAGTCATTCACGGGAATAGGCGGAGGGGTGGCCACGGGGTGGGATAGCCGGCTGGAGTCAAGTCCCCTCGTGTGGTGTAAATCTTGGAGAGGGACTGGGGGCTGCTCATCGGGCCACCAGCCCGGCGGTGAGGTGGTTGGTGAGGAGATAATGGCCGTCCGCTGAGAGCTGGGCAAGAGAACCGGGGGAGAAGTGGCGATCGCCATCCTGCCACTCGTCACGCCGCTCATGGAGAGCGGCCGTCGCAAGTAGTAACGGGGCGGCGGCGTTGCCTCCCCACCACCTTGGACCGACGATCGACCTCGGCGGTAACCTGCTCGATGTCGCCATGGCAGATGATGGCGGCAGGGTGCTCTTGGAGGAGGCCTGGGTTAGCGCCGATGTCCTCCTTGGCCTCGCGCGGCATCGTGGCCGCCTTGGACACCATGGGGGTCCAGCCGCTCCAGAACCTGGACCGTGGGGCCTCAAGCGGCCTCGGGGGCGGGATGGGCGGAGACGGTGCTCACCAGGGCCGCAGCACCTCCCTGACCCCCTACCGCCGTCTCCCTTCCAGCCCATCCACTGGTTCATGGCTGACGGCGTCAGCGCCCTTAGATCCGAGCCCCAAGGCAGCGCAAAAGCTCCTCTACCAAAATGTAGTAGCCTATCGCGCACGTGAGGAGGGCGAATGGCAAGACGGCTCATCGCCGGTCAGAGGGTGGGGAGGCTTGAGAGCGAGGTCCTAGACCGTCTCTGGCAAGTCACGACTCCGGTTTCGGGGCGCGAGTTGGCCCCGATGCTGTCGCCTCCGGAGCGCGCCTACACCACGGTCATGACCATCCTCTCGCGGCTCATGGCCAAGGGGTTGGTGGAGCGGGAGCTCATCGATGGCACTTACCGCTACAGGGCCGCGGGCACTCCGGAGGAATTGGCCGCCCAAGCGATCGAGCGGCTGGTTGCGTCGGTCACCGATCGGGGCGCGGTCCTGGCGCACTTCGTGGAGAGGATTGAAGATCCCAGCCTGATCGACGATCTGCGCTCGGCGCTGGAGCAGCTCGGGCCCAAGTGACCCTACTCATTGCGGCCGCCCTGATCCTGGTCACTTTCAGCCTCCTGCCGATGGCCACGAGATCGCGGCTGCTGGAGACCGCGTCACCGGGGGTGCTGGCCGCTGCCGACCTCCTCGGTCTTTTCGCTTGGGCATTGCTTCCCACGGCCGCAACCGGGTGCCTGGTTGTTGTGATCTCGGCCGCGGCCGCAGGGGGCCATGCTCATTACGCGGGAGTCTGTTGGCTGGGCCTGAATTCACGCGATTGGACGGTCCTCGGAGGAGTTCTTGCGAGCCTGCTCCTGGCACCGCTCCTGATCCCGATGATCGTGGAGTACCGACGTCTGCGCGCCGGCCATCTCCGCAGCCTGGCCCGGTTCTGTGCGAAACAGGTGATGACCGAGTCCGGTCAGCAGGTCCTGGTCTTTCCGACCGATGTGAAGGTGGCCTTTTCCGTTGGCTTCCTGGCCCCTCAAGCGGTCGTGAGTCGGGGTGCCCTGGTGGGCCTATCGCCAGAACAGGCGCAGGCTGTGCTGGAGCACGAGGCGGCCCACACTCGGCTGGGCCACGCTCGCTTTCTCGTCCTGGCGGCAGCGGTGGAGGGCGCCTATGGTCGACTTCCGCCCGTGCGATGGCTCACTTCGGGGTTTCGCCGCGAACTGGAGGCGGTAGCCGACAGGCAGGCGCTCCGCTTCGTCGGCAGAGGTGCGCTCCTCCGGGCCCTGCTGGCCATGGGAGAGAGTCGCTCTGCTCCTGCCATGGGGTCTGCTGTGTCTGATCCGGAGCACATCCGATACCGAATTCGGCGGCTCACCTCCGATCCCGGCTGGCATCTGCCTGCCACAGTCGGCACAGCCACTCTGGTCGCCGCCCTTGCGGCCCTACTGGCATCATCCCTGTGCATTTTCATTGCGGGACAGCCCACCCCGGTGGGGCTCGTTCTCTGTCTGGCGGCGATCGGCCTCCCCGCCACTTGGACCGGATGGCGATCCACGGGAGGTCTCAAGCACCGCCCCCAGACCCTGAGTTGACCTATATACGAATGTGTAGTAGCATACGCGCGTGCAAGCCGACGGAGTAGGCGACTGCCCTCTCGATACTCTCCCCGCCCTCCCACACCAGCAGAGTGATCACCTCAGCTCGGGGCGGGGCGTGCCCCTGAGTTCGGTCGCGGGCGACGCCGTCCGAGGGGCAACGGTGCCCGCCGCAGGCAGCGCCCGGGAGTTGCGCCACGCTTCAGAGAGTCGAGGCTCCTGGGGCGCGTACCTGGTCCTGGCACTCCCACTCGTCTGTTGCGGCGCCCCTCTCGTGATCGCGCTGGCAGCTGCAGCCGGCACCGCCTTCCTAGGAGTCGGCGGCGGAGCCGTGACCTTGATCCTAGGGGCCGGCGCATTCCTTCTGTGGCGAAGGAGGCGCACGGCACGGGAAGTTGCACGATGCTGCCCACCTGGCGGTGGCGATTGGTCCAAATGAGCGGTTGGCAGCGCCTCGCAGATGGGACGACGGCGCTGGTCCGGACGGCGAGACAGGTGTTGAACTCCAGGCCGCGCGTGGCCGCCTATTTGCTGCTCGGAATGTCGGCGACTGTTCTCTACAGCCTGCTTCTTCCCTTCTCGTACACCCAGCGCGTTGGGCTGGACAACTGGCGCTACCTTACCCCCCTGTTGGGGGCTTGGAGCGTGCTCCTGGGCTTCGGCCTCGGGTTCCTCCTCATGATCCAGTTGCACGCCGTGAGAGCAGTCGCGGTGGGGCGGCCTGCCCGGGCGGGCGGGGTAGCCGCCGTCGTGAGCCTGCTGCCCAGCTTTCTCTGCTGCACGCCTTTGGTGCCGAGTTTCCTCGCGTTCGTAGGGCTCTCCGGCGCCAGCCTGTACTCCACCACCGGGAGCGTTCAGCACTTCTTCGCGACCGAGCAAACGCCTCTCCTCCTCGCGAGCCTGCTCCTGATTGCCGGCACGTCCGGATGGAGCCTGCGCAAGGTATCCCGTGCCGCATGCCTGGACCGGGCAGGCTGCGACCAATGCCAGCTTTCAACGTCGGCAGGCGCACTGCCATCCCTCCCTCCCGGCCGGGTGGCGACCGGCTCCGACGGCAGGGGAGGGGGGGCGTGAGCCGGCGGCGCGTCAGCCCACCTAGCAGCACCAGGCGCGAACGCCGGCAGCTGCGGGCTGAGATCTCTCGCCGCCGCAGGATTCGTGGAGGCTGGATCGCGGCCGCAGCGGCAGTGGTCGTGCTGGGGGGCGTCGTTCTCGGCCTCCACTTCAGTGGGAGTCCGCGGGACGCCCACGGAGCAGTGGTACCCGTGGCTGCCCTCGGTCAGCCTGCTCCGAACGGGACGCTGACCACCACCGGGGGCGCGACCACCACCGTCGCCTCGCTCCGGGGCACCCCGACCTTGCTGTGGTTCGTGACCACCTGGTGCAGCAGCTGCCAGGCGGGAACCCAGGCGATGGCCCAGACGTTGCCGAAGCTGGAAGCGGACGGCGTCAGGGTGGTGGAGGTGGAGAACTACCGTGACCTCGGCGAGACCGGTCCGTCCATGAGCCAGTTCGCGACCGTGCTGGCAGGCAGGGAGGCGGCCAGCACGGACTGGACCTTCGGCACCGCCTCAGAGGAGTTGACTCAGGCCTACAACCCTCACGCGGACCTTGACATCTACTACTTGATCAACTCCGAGGGACGGATCACGTTCGTCAACAGCTCTCCCGCCTCCACCATGCCCCAGTTGCTCAGCGCCGCCAAGACCCTCGCGTGAACGGGCAGACGCAGCCTGGTCCGCAGGACCAACCTGGGCCCGCCAGGCATGGCCGCCGGGGGTGGATCCTGGCAACAGCCCTACTGGCGTTCGGTGTCTTGGTGATGGGACTTCACCTAACCCAGGGTAGGATGCCTGTCCACCCCCTGGCCGAGTCCACCGCGCGCAGCACCAGGACCCACCCTGGGGCCGTTGTCAACGGGACCTTCCTCACCCTGGCCGGAACCACCAGTACCGTGAGCCAGGTGCGGGGAGGCCAGCCGGCCATGATCTGGTTCGTCGCCGGAGGCTGTGCCAGCTGTGCGGCCAGCATCCCGGCGGTCCAGGAGAACATCCAGCAACTCACGGGCGACGGGCTGATCGTGATCTCGGTGGGCCTGTACGGCGACTTTCCCCAGGGCCAAACGGGGGTGGACCAGCTCAGAGAGTTCGCCGATGCGGCGGCGCCCTCGGCTCTCAGCCACCCAGGTTGGATCTGGGGAGTCGGGTCGCGGACCTTGAGCGAAACATATGACCCGTCCGGCACCCCCGACACCTACCTCCTCCTCAACCCCAATGGGCAGGTGCGCTACCGGGGAAGTGTTCCAGTGAGCACCATGCCTGAACTGCTGGCTGAGGCCCACAGCCTCGGCGAGGCGGCGCGAACCACCGCCGCCTCCTCGGTGCCTTGCTGCTAAGTCGCCGGATTGCCAGAGAAGCCCAAACCACCCGGCAGGTTCAAATGGGTCACATCCCCTGCCGCACGGTCGCGCAAGCAGCGATCGAGGCCGCATGGTCGGCTACCATCACCCGGGCCAGACCCACGAGCTCCATCACCCTGGGATCGACGACACGGTAGTAGGCAAATCGGCCCTGCCGCCGCATCCCCAGGAGGCCGCACGACACGAGGCAGGCGAGATGCGCCGATACCCTGCCCTGGGAGATGGTGGTCTGCGCCACACACTCCGCACCGGTGCGCTCCTGCTGCGCGCAGAACTCGAGCAACCGCAGCCGGGTGGGGTCGCCCAGCGCCCGGTAGAAGCGGGCCAGCAGCTCCGCCGCAGTCTGCTCGGGCGATGCCTCCAGCAGCGGGAGGGAGGGCGCGTACGAAGCTGTCATGCTGCGCAGCATGACAGCTTGCTGACATCCCGGTCGAATGCCTGCGCTGCCAGCTTGATCCCCTCCGCCATGGTGAGATACGGACACCACGTCGTAGCCAGCTGGTCCACGGTCATTCCCGCGTCCAGGGCATAGGTGGCGGCCAGCACCATGTCGCCCGCACCCTCGGCCAGGATGTGCACACCGAGAACCCTTCTGGACGTGGCGTCGGCGACGATCTTGACCAGCCCGTGGGTGTCCCGATTGACGATCGCCCGGGGTACGTAGGCCAGGGGAAGGACGGAGCAAGTGCATTGGATGCCCGAGTCCACCGCCTCCTGGTCGGTCATGCCCACGGCCGCGATGGCAGGTGAGGTGAAAGTAACACGGGGAAGGTGCCGGTAGTCCATCTCTCTGGACCCTGAAAAGAACGCGTTTTCCACCACCGCGGTGCCGTGCGCCCCGGCGACGTAGACGAACTGCGGCGCCCCGGTGACGTCGCCCGCGGCCCACACTCGAGGGACGGTGGTTCTGAGGTGAGCATCCACCAGAACTTCTCCTCGGGATCCGACCTCGACTCCGATCTCCTCGAGCCCTAAGTTGGCGGTGTTGGGACGGCGGCCCGTCGCCATCAGGAGCTGGTCCGCCCCGATCTCCCGCTCGGCCCCGCCTCCCACTCGGACTCGGGGCTGACCTTCCTCCCAGCTCACGGACGAGAGCGGGGCGTTGGTCACCACCTCGATGCCTTCTGCGGCGAGGATCTCAGCTATCCCGGCCGAGATCTCCGGCTCCTCTGCCGGGGCCAGCCGAGGCAGGGCCTCCACCAAGGTGACCTGGCTGCCCAGCCTGGCGAAGAGCTGGCCCAACTCGAGTCCCACGTAGTTGCCACCCGTCACTATCAGCGACTGAGGTAGACGGTCCAGTTCGAGCGCCGAGGTGGAGGTCAGGTAGGGGCCGCCGTCCAGTCCCGGCACCGGTGGGATCCACGGCGACGCACCGGTGGCGACCAGGTAGTGTTCGGCCTCGATCCGCTCGCCGCCGACGTCGAGGGCCGGTCCGTCCACAAACCGGGCATGCCCCCTCCTTATCTCCCAGCCGTAGCTCAGGGCAAGATCTAGGTACTTCTCCTGGCGGAGCGAGTCCACAATCTCCGCCTTGCCAGCGATGAGCGCCTCCATGTCCACTGGGCCGGCCTCCGACGAGATCCCGGGAAAACGGTGACCCACCAGCGCCACGTGGCGCGCCTCGGCCGCAGCCAGCAGGGCCTTGGAGGGGATGCAGCCAACGTTTACACACGTTCCCCCCACGGTGCCCTGTTCGATCATCAGCACCTTGAGCCCCCGGCTGCGGGCCGCGATCGCAGCCGCGAAGCCGGCGCCCCCGGAACCCACTACCGCCAGGTCATAACGCATCAGCACTCTCCGGTAACGGTATCCTCACATTCGGAAGATAGCATATGTGCCTGGTGGGGACCATACCTCGCGGAATGACACTCGTAGTCGATCCGTCCGGCGCGGCGCCAAGCTGGGATTCCCACGGCGCTCCGAGTTCGTGCTCGCCTCGGCACCTGCTCGGATCTCAACGTGGGCAGGCCGATGGCTGGGACCTCAATGCGGGCCGGCACACCTCGAGTGGATTCCGGGACTCACCCGCACCCACAAGAGGAGCTGCCCTCGAGGCGGGCGGGGGGACGTCTTGGCCGCCGAATCGCGGCTGGGTGCCCTTGTTGAGCAGCACCAAGGTCGAAGTGCCGCCCCATGCTGCGCAGGCGCAGCCCCGGAGGCCAGGGCGCACCTGGTCGTCCTAGCCGGCGCGGTGTCCGCGCGCTACGCCACCGGCAAGGCTTCGGTACTGAACAGGGACCGGGTGCACTGCTGTTGTCCTGCCCAACTCGCGCCGGGGACGCGGTGGCTCACGGCCTCAAGCGCTGGGCCCGCCGCGGCAGTCAGGGAGCTGAAGCTAGGCCCAGAAACACCACGATAGCCCGGTTGAGACGGGTGAGGTCAAGGTCGGCGAGGACGCCGATCTGCCTTCCGACTTTCAAGCGGGAGACGGTTGTCAGCTTGTCTACCATCAGCCGGGCAGTTGCCTGAAGGCCGTTGGACGCAGTCGGCTGGACCGCGAGGCGAAATAGCGGGGCATCGGTCGAATCGGTGGTGAACGGGCAGACGGTCACCGAGTCGGTGTCGAAGCGGTCGTCCTGGACGATGACCGCCGGCCGAGGCTTGCCTGCGTAACCCGTGCCCCCGGCAACGGTCCAGATCTCACCTCGTCTCACTCATCGGGCCAGGCGGAGACGGCATCGACAAACGCTTGGTCCTCAGCCGCGGACCGACTCTCGGCGACAGCTCGCGACTGGCGGTGGGCCTCCTCGGCGAACCCGGGCGCGCGGACATCTGGGACCCAGATCTGAACCGGGCGGAGCCCCTGCTCCGCCAGTCGCGCTCGATGCTCGCGCACCCTCTGAGCGGACCCTGTCCTCGCCATCAACAGCCTCCAATGTTACATGTAACGATAGCAGAAGGGAGCGCGCCCAGCGTCGGATGAGCGGCCTCGCCTTCGTCTCCGAGGTGGGCACCGGTGGACTCGCGTGCCGCCACGAACCTCAACAGAGTCTGACCCTGAAAGGACCGGGGACAAGAGCTGTCATGTAGCGCTATCTTGAGATCAGCCGCTGCTATAAAGTCGTGCACTCAAGATTTCATAAGCCGCCTGACTCCAGATCAGGAGATCGGAGGTTCGACCCCTCCCGCCCCAGCCAGCGCCCCGGCGATGCCGCTTGGCCATCTGCCTCCCCGCGATTCGGCATGGCCAAAGTGTGTGCCAAGCCCCTGGCTTGAGGGCTGCCGGCCTCACCGCGCAGCGGCGGCCCGCACGCCCCGGGCAGAGAACCGCAGGTAGCCTGGGGCGGACCGCCGCGGCGATCGCTCCGAAGTCCCCTCCCTAAGGCAGGGCCAAGATACGGCGTGGCCGCTACCACCGCCAGGTAGCACATCACTCGCGGGACGTCAGGCACGCCCCCATGCTGATCAGGAGGAGGACGAAGGAGTCGGACAAGCAACCGTTGCTCAAAATGCTGGACGATCCGGCGCCGCGGGTGCGAGCTGCGGCCGAACGAGCCGTGGCGCGCCTCTACGAGCGCTCCGCCCCGAGGGGTGCTCCCGGGGTAACCGCCGCCGCTCAGGATGGGTCGAGGGAGCGGCTCACGATCCAGGCATGCTTCCCCACCTGGCGGGCTCGGGTGAAGCCGTACTCCTCGAAGAGCTCGACGCTGGCGCTGAAGAGGAAGCGCCCTTGGGCCTCACGGCCGGCGGTGATCTCAGGAATCGCCTCCACCAGGCCGCCCCCGCTACGCGCGATCTCCTCGAGGGCTCCTTCCAGTGCCGCCCGGGCGATGCCCTGGCGCCGGTGCTGCCGGTCGACGTAGAAACAGGTGATCCGCCAGTCCGGACGCGGCGGCGCATCCCTGAAGTACTCGCGCGCGTGTTTGATGTTGGAGAGCTCCTCAGGTCCGCCGAACTGGCACCATCCCTGGGCCAGGCCGTCCTCGTCGAAGACCAAGGCGGCGTGCGCCGTGCCGCTCCGGACCCGTAGTTCCTTAGCCGCCCGGTAGCTGATGCTGCGCTGGCCGCACTCCGGGTGATACCCGATGCACCAGCAGCCACCGAAGATGCCGTTGTTGCGCTCCACCAGCTCCGCAAACGCCTCCCAGGTCGAGGAGTCCAGGGGACGGATCTGATAGGCCATCGGCGACAACCTCCGGGGCCGAGCCGCACCCAGAGGGGATGCCGGGCACAGCTCGCGGCAGGGCTGGAGCGGTGAGCGTACTCAAGCACCCAGCGCCGTCCGCGTCAAGGGCCGGCCAGGATGGCTCGGAAACCGGCACCGGTGCGGAGCGCCGGACGGCGTTCGCCGACGGCCGGCGGCGCCGGTCAGCCGGAGCTGAGCCGGGCGGAGTCAAGCATCTCCAGCGCCAGGGAAGTCTCGCGGCTCAGCTGAGGGCCGCGCAGGCAGGCGATGAACTGGAAGTAGTTGCCGGGGGCCTGGGGACGAGCTACCACCACCGAGATGCCAAGGCTCGCTCCAAGACCGCGGCAGTTGGGGGAAGCACTCGGTCCCCGCTCCATCTTGGCCGGAAGCCCGTCCACGGAGATTGCCGCCCCGGGCTGGTCGGCGAGCTGCCAACCTGGGTAGCCGTTCTCCCACCATTCGACGAGGATCGCCGCCCGCTGGAGGCGCCCCAGCGGCTGGCCGCAGCTGAAGACATTGGCGTCGTGGAAGCAGGGTGAGTGAAGCCGCTGGTTGCTGAGTGCGGCCACCATGTACGAGAAGTTGCTCGAGAAGCTGCCCCAGCTCACGTTGGACCACCCCGGAGGATAGGAGTAGGAAAGGCCGGGGGTGTGCACCTCGGCCACCAACCTGCTGCCCACGGAGGGCAGTGGCAAAGGAGCCGCGGCACAGCCGCTGAGGAGCACCAGAAGGGCTGCCACCGGCCAGCGCACCACGTCACGAAAACGCCGGCCCGGTTGGCCCGGTTACGAATGCGCAGGCCCCATCGGACCGTGCCCCCGAGAGGTTCCAGGGCCATCCTCCTAGTCCCCCGGCGAGGCCCGCCGCAGCTCGCCGGAAAGCTCACACGCGGCGGCCAGGGTGTTGGTGATGGTGCCGTACTTCCGGAGGTTGCGGTGCAGCAGCTGGAGCCGCTCCTCCGGCTCATCCGTCGTCACCTCCACCAGGTAGGCCGCGCGGATGATCCGAGCGGGTGCATCCTGCCGTTCCAGCCTGACGGTGACCCGTCCGAGCTGGTAATGAAAGCCAAGGATTTTGGAGAAGCGCTCCAGGTTCTTGGAAAGGCACGCCGCTAGCGCCGCGGCCAGCAGGTCCGCCGGCCCGGGCAGTGTGGGATTGCCGAGCGCGGACCCGTCGAAGTCGAGGCCTCCCGCCTCCAGTTTCACGTGAGCTGTGCCCCCTGGGGAGATGCTGGCCCACACCTGATAGCTGTGCGGCGCGTCCGTGGTCATCCCCAGGCGCCTCCGCAGAAGCAAGTGACCGGGAGAGGCCCCTTACGGGGCCTGCTCCCGGTCCGGTCGCGAAGGGCGATTTCACCCCCCCTCGGGGCTTATTAACCCGTCCCCCCCGGGACGTCGTCAGCCGGCCACCGTCATGGTTCCGGCCATGTAACCGTCCTCCCCCATCGGGGCGCCCATTCCGGAGTCCCCGGAGCCACAGGGGTCCATGCACTGCCACTGGTAAATGCCAGGGTTGCCGGTCTTGATGTAGAAGGTGATCCTCGACTGACCGGCCATGGGCACGTTGATGCCGAGGCGCGGGATGGTGAGGGTGTGGGCCACCAGGTCAGGAGCCAGGTAGCTCATCGTCCGCGGCGCCCCCACGGTGGTGTTGGGGGCCACCGGGTTGATCCCCTGGACGGTCATCACACCACCCACGGTCCCGGTCACCTTGGCGTACTTGGTCAGCGTCCCGGTGAGCGGGGTGGCATTGTCGAAGTCGGTGACCGTCACCTTGACCGTGGAGTGAGCCGGAACGGTGAAGTCGGAGGGCACATAGGCGGGGCCCTCGGCACCCTGCCCCATCATCTCCCCGGTGACGATCGTGAGGTTCAAGGTGGCGGATGTGGTGCCCGAGACGCTGCTGACCGGAACCGCCGTCTGCGTGACCTTGAGGTGGCCGCCGAAGCCGGTCGCGAACCCGCCGATCAGGACCGCGGCCGCTGCCAGCGCCGCCACCATGAGGGTTCCCAGGACCCACATCCCGGGTTCCGCCACCTCCCGCCGTTCAACTCTTGACTTCATCACTGCTCCCAACTTCCTTGCTCGGATGGCTGGAATCCATGTTGGCCTAGGGAGCTGGCGTATCCCAGGGCGATTCCCGCCGCCTCACCTGCGGGTAATCACCTAGACCGAGGGTGGTTGGGTGGGCCGGCGGTATCCTGGCCCAAGGGACGTAGGACGTGTGGGGAGTGAGGTTATGCGGCTGGGACTCCTGACCGGTGGGGGCGATGCTCCGGGGCTCAATGCGGCGATCCGCGCCGTGGTGCGCCGGGCCCAGGCGGACCATGGCGAGGTGGTCGGGGTGCGCAACGGCTGGGCGGGGCTGGTGGAACCGCACCAGACGCGCCTCATCGACCCCCACGAGGTCTCGGGGATACTGGCCGTCGGGGGCACCATGCTGGGCACCTCACGGGTCAATCCCCTGAAGAGCCAGGGCAGCCTCGGCCAGGTCGCCTCCCGGATCGGTGAGCTTGAGCTGGATGGGCTGGTGGCCATGGGGGGCGACGACACCCTGTCGGTGGCGGGGGCGCTTGCCGCCCAGGGGCTCCCGGTGGTCGGCGTGCCCAAGACCATGGACAACGACCTCCAGGTGACCGAGTACTGCATCGGGTTCGACAGCGCGGTGGCGATCGTCACCGAGGCGCTCGACCGACTGCACACCACCGCCGCCGCGCATCATCGGGTGATGGTGGTCGAGGTCATGGGCCGCGACACGGGTTGGGTGGCGGTGATGGGTGGGCTGGCGGGTGGGGCAGACATGATCATCATCCCCGAGTTCCCGGTGGAGCTGGACCAGATCGCCCATCACCTGCGCGGCCGAAGGACCCGAGGGCGTGACTTCTCCATCGTGGTGGTGGCCGAGGGAGCCACAGTGTCCGGGCTGGCGGATTTCGAGGTGGCTCCCGAGGCCCGCGACCAGTTCGGTCACGCCCTCCTCAGCCGCCGCGGGATCGGAGCCCAGCTGGCGGAGGCGCTGGAGGGAGCCACCGGATTCGAGACCCGGGTGACGGTCCTCGGGTACACCCAGAGGGGCGGCGCCCCTACCGCGTACGACCGGATCTGGGCGACGAGGGTCGGCGCCGCGGCCTACGACCTGGCGGCCCAGGGCGCCTTCGGCAAGATTCCCGTGAAGCGGGGGGACGGGGTGGCTGTGGCGGAGATCGCCGCCGTGGTCGAGAGCCAGCGCCGGGTGCCCGAGGACCTCTACGAGCTGGCCAAGGTCTTCTACTGACCGCCGCCCCCGTCCGGGGCGCGCCGAATTAGGATTGCGGACCTGAGCGGCGGTTGACCACGCCCTCCACCGGAGGGCCACGCCGCGGAGGAGATCTCCGTGCCAGAAGACCAGGTCGGCGCTGACAACCAGTTCAACTCCCTCGCCAACCTCGCCAGTCCGGAGTCGCGATTCGACCACATCCTGGGTTATGTCCCCCGGGTGCTTTCCAGCAAGGCCCACGTGATCTTCCTCATCGGCCTGGGGATATATCTGGTGGTGCTCCCACTCCTCGGGGTGGTGGTGAGCGCCAAGGCGGAGCTGATCGGCGGCAACTACACCAACGTGACCAGTGACGTCGGGGCTTGCATCGCCGCTGGGGGGACGCTCAACCTCATCCACCAGGGTCGCCGCCGCCACCGGCTTGAGGAGGAGCGCCTCCAGCTGACCCGGCAGATGCACAAGCTGCTCTTCCGGGTGCACGCGGCCCAGGCCGCCGACCTTGAGGTGGAGGGATGAGGTAGACGCCTGGGCGGCCCCCGACAGCGGCGCCTTATCATGGCCGGGACAACCGAATAGCCCCCGAGGCGAATGGGAATCCGGTGCGGGATCCGTCCCAAGTCCGGAGCTGTCGCGCAACTGTGAGCGGGGAGTCCAGGTCCAGCGGCCACCGGGTGATTCCCGGGAAGGCGGGCCAAGGGCGCCGATCCGCGAGCCAGGAGACCGGCCCCGGGGGTGATGCGTACCCCCGCGCGCCACGGGAAGGACGGCCCTCGACGGCAGGCCCAGCTCTCGCGTTGGGGTCTCCACATTGCCGTCGGGAGGATGCGGCGATGGTCTCGTCTCGTTGGGCCAGCGCGACTCTGGTCCCGGTGTTTCTGGGGATCCTGGTGGCAGGTTGTGGGGCCAGCGCCCGGACCGGCCCCAATCACACCGCTTGCGGCCGCACCGGGCAGGCCGACGTGGTGGTGGAGTTGCAGACCGGCAAGGTGGTCGACAGCTGCGTGCAGCTCCCCAAAGGTAGCCTCAGCGGTGAGGCACTGATGCGCCGGAGCGGAATCGAGTTCGCCCTGCAGCACTTCAGCTTTGGCGACGCTGTCTGCCAGATCGATCAGACGCCCCTCTCCTACACCTCCTGCTTCGCCTCAGGCCAGCCCTATTGGGCGCTCTACACCTGGACGGGGAAGGGGCCGTGGAAGGCCGCCACCAAGGGGATCTCCGATCTCAGCTTCAAGGCCGGGCAGGCGGTCGGGTGGCACTTCGGCACAGGCTCCCCCCCACCGCCACCGCGGCCGCCCCTCGCCGGCTGAGGCGAAATGCGCGCCCGGTCTCTCCTCGCCTGGGTGGCGGCGGTGCTGCTCCTCTCCCTGGGAACGGAGGATCCGCTGTATCGGATCATGGTTCTGGGGGCGGTGACCGCCGTCTACCTGGCGCGGCGGAGGAGCGGGGCACACCGGCGCCGACCCTACTGGATCCTGGTCGCCGGGGGATCGGCGATCCTCCTCAACTTCGTCCTGAGCCACACAGGCGCCACGGTGCTGATCTCACTCCCACCGCTGCTCCCGGCCGTGGGCGGCCCCATGACCCTGGAGGGTCTGGTGTACGGTGCCGACATCGCGGTGGGGTTGATGGCGGCGCTGCTGGCCGCGGCCGTGCTCAGCCAGGGGCTCGAGGGACAGGAGCTGCTGGACAGCCTCCCGCCCCAGCTGCGGCGCACCAGCGCCGCCCTGAGCGCCTCGGTCACCCTCCTCCCGCGCCTGAGCGACGCCTTCGCCCAAGTTCGGGAGGCCCAGGCGATGCGAGGATGGAGGCCTCGCGGGCCTCGCTCCTGGCGGGCCGTGGCCGTGCCGGCCCTGCTGACCGCCATAGAGGGCTCAGTCCTCCTGGCCGAGGCGATGGAGGCGCGTGGGTTGGGCAGCGGTCCCAGGACCCGGATGGCACCGCCGGCGACCTCCATCGGTGACCGGGTGACGCTCTCCGCCGCGGCCACCTCCATCGTCCTGGCGGCCATCTCCCTGGTCACCGGCGCCCTGGGGGTCTGGCAACCGTACCCCACCCTCCAGCTGCCCGCCATCGACCTGCTCCCCAGCCTGGCGGCGGCCGCGCTCCTGGTGCCGGCCGCGTTCCGATGACCCCCCTGGCCGAGTTCCGGAGCTTCGCCTACGCCTACCCGGACAGCGAAGAATGGGCCGTAGGGCCGGTCAGTCTGGAGATCCGCCCGGGTGTGACCCTTCTGACCGGCATGTCCGGGAGTGGGAAGAGCACCCTGCTCCGAGCCCTCAACGGCCTGGTGCCCCACTTCTACGGCGGGCGCGTAAGCGGGGAGGCGTCCATCCTGGGTGGCTCCCTGCGGGAGGCGCGCCCAAGGCATCTCTCACGGCGGGTGGCGCTGCTGTTCCAGGAACCGGAGCAGCAGCTGGTCATGCCGGTGGTGACCCAGGAGGTGGCGTTCGGCCCAGCCGGTCTCGGGATCACTCCTGAAGCGGTGGCCCGCCGCGTGGACACCGCGCTGGAGGCGATGGGGGTGGCCCACCTCCGGCAGCGCCAGCTGGCCGACCTCTCGGGGGGCGAGCGGCAGCGGGTCGCCCTGGCCGGCTGCCTGGCGATGGAGCCGGAGCTACTGGTGCTGGATGAGCCCACCTCTCAGCTGGATCCCCAGGGTGTCACCCTTCTGCTTGAGCGGCTCGGCGACTTCCGGGAGGACGGACGGGCTACGGTGGTGGCCGAGCAGCGCCCCGAGAGGCTGGCCGCGGCAGCCGACCAGCGACTTGCTCTCGGACCAGGATCGGCTCCCGCGGGGCTCTGGCCACCGCGCGCCAACCGTGGCGCCAAGGATGGCCCGGTGCGGCTACGGACACTCAGCCTGGAGGTGGGACGCGGTCGGCGCCTGCTGCGGGCCGGCGATTTGGCCCTGCGCGGCGGTGAGGTGGTTGGATTGACCGGGGCCAACGGGTCGGGGAAGACCACCCTGCTGCGAACCCTGGCAAGACTCCTGCCCCCGCTGGCGGGCCAGGTCCGAGTAGAAGCCCGCCGCGTCGCCTACCTGCCCCAGGAGCCAGGGGCGCTACTCCACCAGAGGACCGTTCGGCTGGAGGTGGAGCAGACCCGGCGCTGGCTGCGCCTCGCGGCGCCGGCCGCCCCGGTGCTGGAGCGCTTCAACCTGCAGACGCTCAGTGACCTGGACCCCCGGGACCTCAGCGCCGGGGAACGCCAGCGGGCAGCGTTGGCGGCCATCCTGGTGGGCGACCCCGAGCTGGTCCTCCTGGACGAGCCCACCCGGGGGGCGGATCCGGCGGCCAGGAGGGCGCTCTTCACCGCCCTCGACCACCTCGCGAGCCGGGGCACGGCCATCCTGATCGCCACCAACGACCACGAGTTCGCCGCCGCGGCTGCGGACCGGGTCCTGGAGCTGGCGGAGGGTGAGGTGGTCTCGGGGCCTCCCCGATGATCCTGATTCTGGTCTCGCTGGCCGGGCTTTGCCTCTTCCTCTGGCCCTTCCTGGGGGCGTCCCTGCCAGCGGCAACTCCAGCCATGCTGGTGGCCCTCGGTTCGCTCGGTGCTCTCGCCGCCTTCGAGGTGGGGGCCCGCAGGCTGGACTCCCGGGGCCTGGCCCTGCTCGCCGCCCTCAGTGCCGCGGACGCGGCCCTGCGCGCAGCCCTGGTCACGGGGATCGGGGGCTTCAGCCCCATCTTCCTCCTGGTGCTCTGCGGCGGCTATGTCCTTGGGCCGGAGTTCGGCTTCCTGCTCGGGGCTGGCTCCCTGCTCACCTCGGCCCTGGTCACCGGAGGGCTGGGCCCGTGGCTTCCCTATGAGCTGTTCGCGCTGGGGTGGGTGGGGCTGGGAGCTGGGCTGGTGGGAGGGTGGCGAAGGGGGCGGCGGCCGGGGTGGACCGATGTCCTTGTGCTTGGCGCCTACGGGCTGGCGGCCGGCTACGCCTACGGGGTTGTGATGGACGTATGGAACTGGACCTTCTTCGCCGGCTCACCGCAGCTGGGCTGGAATCCGGGGCTGGCTCCGCTGGCGGCCCTCGGTCGCTTTGGGCGCTACTACCTCATCACCTCCCTCGCCTATGACTCCTTCCGGGCCGGGGGCAACGCACTCATGGTCGGACTACTGGGGATACCCCTCCTGGTCGGGCTTCGGCGGCTCGGACGCCGTTTCCGAGTGGAATGGGATGACCCCGTGCCGTCCAGTGGTCCGGCGACCTCAGCGCGATCTAAGAACCAGGCTACCGGCGATCTTGTCGTGCCAGCCTTGGCGGCGGCGGTCCACCGCTGCCCAGACGAATCCGGCACCGGCGGTGGTCATGTCCACCAGGTAGCCGACGAGCCGCAGCAGGCTGCGCCGGAAGCCCAGCCGGCCTCCGTCCTCCTCGCGAACCACCCGGACCCCGGCGATCCACATGCCCGGGGTCCTGCCAGCTGAGCCCCAGAAGCCCACGAAGTAGGCCACCGGGGACAGCCAGAGAAGTAGCCCAAGGTGGGCGCCGCCGGCGGGGATGCTCAATGCCGCATTCGCGGCGACCAAGGCCACGCTGTCCAGCCAGAACCCGCCCGCCCGGGCCCAGAAGCCTGCGAACCGTGTCCCGGGGAAAGGACCCGGGGGACGGGCCAGCCAGGGCAGCACCTCGGTTCCGGCTTGGTTCCGGGGCAGGTCGGCGGTGAGCCGGTCCAGGTCCGCCCGGGTTCTCGCCGCCAGGG
Source organism: bacterium (assembly GCA_021827985.1). Classification (GTDB taxonomy): domain Bacteria; phylum Chloroflexota; class Dormibacteria; order Aeolococcales; family Bog-877; genus JAJYXT01. Next base: position 72,796 of record JAKATL010000004.1, on the reverse strand, counting down.
CCAGCTCACAGCGTGTGCGCAACTCCTCGGTGGTCAGACGGCCGGCGACGTGGTGGTCGGCGAGCTCAGCCGTCACCTGTTCTCGTTCGGCATCCCCCACCCTCTGGGCGCCGGGCCGCCGGACGAGCTGGGGCCAATACGAATCCCAATCGTGGTGTGGCTCGCTGGGCATGGGTCAGCCGGGCAGGGGCTCATGGCCCGGACCCGGGCGGCTCCAGTCGCGCGCCAGGAGCCCCATGTACAGCAGGTCGTAGGCGGACCCCGCACGCCGGATCCGCTCCCGCTGCCGCCCCTCCACGACAAAGCCGGCCCGGCGGTACAACCGCACCGCCGGCTCGTTGGGCTCGATCACGTCCAGGCTGAGACGGTGCAGCTGGAGCTCCTCAAAGCAGAACCGCAAGGTCAGTTGGAGCGCATCCCACCCGTATCCTCGGCCGCGGTCCTGGGGATCCCCGATGCCCATGGCCATCCAGCCGCTCCCGTTGGGCCACTCGATCGAGAAGACCGCGGTGAAGCCCACCAGCCGGTCATCCTCAAGGGTCCGGATGCGGAACTCGAAATGGGTCCCATCCCGGTCGTCGCTAGCGTCCTGCTCCTCGAAGTGCTGGGCGGGCAGAGGCCGGGGGGCATCCGTGTCCATCCGCCGCCGGTAACCCGCGTCCTCGCTCCATCTGGATAGGATCTCCCCATCCCCGGGCCGCGGCGCCGACAACCGCACCAAGGTGCCCCGAAAGATGTCCTCCGCCCATTCGGGTTCGGCACGGTTGCGGTGATCCACGAAGGTTTGAGTATGCCAGAGGAGTTCGCACCTATCAGCCCGGAGCCCGTCGCTGGACCCCCTGCTGGGGCGTCGCGCTTGCGCGGCCTGGTGCCCGAGGCGCTGGGGGTCCAGCTCTTCCGGCGGTACGTGGGGGGGCTCGCGCCGCTGTCGCTGGGCACGTGGATGCAGCTGGTCGCTCTCGGCTATCTCACGCTGAGGGTCACGGGGTCGCCCACCGCAGTCGGGCTGGTTGGGGCCGCCGATGGGATCCCGGCCATCGCCCTGGCCCTTCCTGCAGGCGCCGCCGGCGACCGCTGGCCCCGGCCGGCGGTACTGGCGGCCGCCAGCTCGGCGATGGGCCTCATCTCTCTGGCGCTGGCGGTGGCAGCGGGGACCGGGCACGCCTCGTTGACGGTCCTGGTCCTGGGAGCCATCCTCCTCGGATCGGCCACCGCCTTTGACGCCCCCACTCGCCAGGCCATGGTGGCGGACATGATGCCCCGGTCGCAGCTCCTGGGTGCAGTGGCGGTGACCGCCACGGTGGGGAGCCTGACCCGGATCCTGGGTCCAGCAATCGCGGGAGTGCTGCTGGGGACGGCTGGGGCTGCTGCCTGTTTCGCCGCCATGGCAGCGCTGGTTCTGCCGTACCTCCTGGTCCTGGCGCGCAACCGCTGGCCCGCACCCGAACGGAGGGCCAGAACCGGCGGGGCGGCGGCCGAGCTGCTTGGTGGGCTCGCCTGGGCGATTCGAGACCGGACGGCGCGCTCAGTACTGGCGGCGGGTTGGGTGCTGGGGGTCCTGGGCGTGGGCTACATGCCCTTCCTTCCGGTTTTCGCGCGCTACCACCTCCACGGTGGCGGGCAGGTCCTGGGGATCATGTACAGCGTGGGCGGATTCGGTGCCCTGGCCGGAGGGCTGACGATCGGTGTTCTCAGCCGGCGTCTTCAGCGCCACACCCTCCTCATCGTCGCCGCACCGCTGTACGGGGCAAGCCTCTTCACCCTCACGCGGGTGACCTCGCTCCCCCAGGCGGTCCCCTGTCTCGCGGGGATCAGCCTCGGTTTCCTGGCGGCCAATGGCGCAATGCTCTCCACCCTGCAGGCGGAGGCGCCTCCCGGCCTGCGCAACCGGGTCCTGGCCCTTTATGCGCTCGGCTACTCCGGGGGCGGACCACTGGGAAGCCTGCTTTACTCGGCGCTGGCGGCGGAGGCCTCGCTCTTCGGGGCGATCGCCGCGGGGTCGGTGGTGGTGGGTGCAGCCCTGCTCTGGTGCGGGCTGAGCCTGAGGCTCCACCGCCTGCGGGAGAGCACCGCCTAAACGCTGGCCCAGATGGTGCCGCGTCCCTACCGCCTGTCCACCACCAGGACCTGCCAGAGCCGCCAGGGAGAGGTCGTGGTGTCGACCTCCAGCTCGAGTTCCCGGGTTTCCGCCCGGGCGGCGAGGAGTCCCTGGGGTCCGAGGTGGGTGGTCAGATCCTCGAAGCGAACTCGGAACCAGGCTCTGCCCGTACTGCCGGACACGCGATCGGCCTCGGCCCACCGCAGCCCTTGGCGCGCCGGCCTCCATCTCACCTGCCCACGGGCCAGCTCCGCTCCGTGGGAGCTGAGCCGGGCCAGGAGGGTTGGTGCGACCACCCGGGCCAGGGCCAGCTCGTCCCGCTGTGAGGTGGCGGACTCGAGCTCGTCGACCATCTGGCGCAGACGGAAGGTGACCAGCTCCGCGCCCCTCTGGCGTTCCGACGAGGTGCTGTCCAGGCGGCGGAGGAGTCCCGCCGCCCTACTCAGGGATGCCACCAGGAACCGAGACGGCGCACAACAGCTGGTCGACGGCCGCCAGGACCTTCCGATCCACTTCGGCGAGCGGACGATGGCGGTGAGTGGCCAACTGGGCCGTGGTCGGGACCCAGGGTCGACGCAGGCGCACGGCCGCCGCCCGCTCGAACCGGCGCAGGGCCGGGTCACCCCCGCTCCCACCCGTCCCGGTCACCACCACCGCGACCTGTCGCCGGCCAGGAAGGGCCAGGACCTGCTCGAGCAACCCGAGGCAGCTCCTAAGGCAGGTGTCGCCCTCGTGGGTGACCACCACCAGCCAGTCGGCTATGGAGGCGTAGAAGCGGGCGGAGGTGGAAAGCTCCTGGCCCGCCGCCCCGCCGTCCACCAGAACGGTCCGGAAGCCGGGGCGGAGGTGGTAACGGTAGAGGTAGTCGAGGTGCTCCACCCCGACCGGGGTGGGCTCCCGGTGTGGGGTCAGGCCGAGGAGGGCGTGGAATCCATCCGAGGGTCCGCTCCAAAGCATCCGCTCCAGGGTGGCGGCACCGCTGGCCAGGTCTGCCAGTCGCAGCAGGATGTGGTCGAGCCGCGCCGACGGCCAGAGGTCCTCCTCCACGGTTGCGGCTCCGAGCAGGAGGTCGAGGGCAGGATGCTCCTCGTCCGCGTCGATCAGCAGTACCGGATTTCTGTAGGCTCGGGCACCGCGCCAGGCCAGGTCTAGAGCCAGGCTGGAGGCTCCCACCCCGCCTCGCGCCCCCAGGACGACCACCAACTCGGGGAGCCTACCCGTCCGCGGTGACCCCGGCTCCGAGCGGCTGGGCTGTGAGCCACCTCCGGGGCGGACGAGGCGAAGCGCCGACCTCAGCGACGCCACAGGGCGAGAGGGCCGCTCCGCGGTCACTGGGGGTGGATCAGCGACCACCAGCAGGGGGTGGAGGGGCGGGCTGATCGCACTCGCATTCCCGGAGCTCCAGGGCAGGGTGGCCGGCGCGGAGTATTCCGGTGGCGGCGGTGCCTCGGTTGCGGCCAGAGGAAGGCGGGGCCAAGGAGTCAGCATCGGGGTAGCACCGGCGGATTCGCCATAGCTCCGATCCCGTGGGCGAGCCAGGATGTGGCCTCCGCCCGCAGCCGGAGGGTGCCCAGCGGGCCAATGCCGGCCAGAGGGATCTCCGCGGGCGCCCAGATCGTCACCTCGACCCCGAGCGGCGGTCCGTCCGCGCCGCAGGGGGCTAGAACCGTCATGTCGCAACCGCTGGCGCCCGCGAACTGGGCTGGGATCGCGGTCACCTGGGTGCACCGGTTGACACCCGCCCCAGCTGACGAACTGATGACCTCGTTGACTACGTCCAGTACGTTGCCCACCCCATTACCGCAGTCCGGACCTCCGTCCGCGGCGACACAGAGCTGGAACGTCCCGTTTTGGGAGAGAGCGGTCTGGTCCACCGCTTGCGACCCCGCCTCGGCGGCGGCCTGGGCCTCCCCGACCAGCTCCGCGTGGCGGCTCAGGATCAGCCCTCCGTCCACGGCAAGGGCTGCCACCGGCAGGAGCAGTATCGCCAGGAGGAGGGCGAAGAGGGGCAGGATTTGACCCCTCTGTCTTGCCCGGCGGTCAGCAGTTGTCACCGGTGGGATCCTGGCTCGGGTCGCGGCTTCTAAAGGGGTCGACCTTCTGGACCGACTGCGTTTGAAGCACCGGGCTCAGCCAGCTGCCCACCAGCGGCAGCCAGGAGAGGTTGGGACGGTATGCGAGAGAGACCACCACGTCACCGTCCGTCAGGGAGCCGCGGACTGGCGTGCCCCGGCGGCAGAAGGTGTCCTGGGCACCACCCAGCCCCAGCCAGATGAAGTACGAATTCGGAACGGCCGCGGCGGGGAGCGGCAGGGGCCCGGCGCACCGACCGTCGAGGTGGTCGGTGAGCGTGGCGGGGATCAGTCCGCCGCTGTCCGAGATGGAGGTCTCCAACTGCAGCCGGGACTGGGTGCAGGCGGCAGCCGCGTCGGGAGCGCGCGCCGCCACCAGCGCTGCGGCCGAGGCGGCCGTGGACATGGCAAGCTGGGTCCTGGCCACCTGCACTATGGCGGCCGCGGCCAGCCCGAGGAGGAGCAGGACAGGAAGAACCAGGGCAAGCTCCACCAACGCCTGGCCCCGACCCGAACCCGGAGCTCTCAAGCCAGCCCCTCGACCTGCAGGCGGAGTCTGGCGCTCACGGTCTGCAGGTCAAGGCCAGCCCCGCTGAACCAGGGAAGCAGGGTGCGCACGGTCCCCGTGATCCAGATGTCGACCGCTCGGGGGGGCCAGGATGTGTAGGCGATACAGACCCTGAGTCGGCCCGGTAGGCCCGGCTGGGCGCACGGGCGCATGGAGAGCGCGGCGCCGAAGCAGTCCTGGTCGCTGCAGGCAGGGTTCTGGGAACCGTCCAGATCGCGTGGTGCCGGCCCATAGCCGTTGGCGGAGTTGGCGACCCCACAGGGCTCCTCGGTCCCGGCAAGCGCACGGCCGTGGAGGTAGAGGGCACAGTCCATTCCGACCCCGCAGCCAAAAGCGCTTCCTCCGGGACAGGGCAGGAGTTCGTCCATTCCCAGTCGGGTTGTGGCCAGCGAGGCCAGGGCGGCCGACTGGCCCTCCTGCAGCCGCTGCAGCGGGTCCCCGGCGACCACGGCCGCGGAGGCAGCCCGGGCGCCGCTGAGGGCGGCGCTCTGGATCCCCTCCTGGCTCAGGGCGGAGACGCCCAGCTGGGCTGCCCCAAGGACCGCCAGCAGGAAGATGCCCGTCCCGATGGCCATCTCTACCATGGCCTGGCCGGAACTCCGCCCCCTCCGCCCGGCGCTCACGAGAACGCCTTCCCAAACTGGGAGATGGCCGGGAAGAGGACGATCAGGATGAACGGGAGGAGGATGCAGGCCGCGACCGGCAGGAGCATGGCCACCAGCGCCCGCCGGCCCTCCTCGGTGACACGGTCGCGCTGCCGGTCTCGGAGCCCACGAGCCAGGTTGCCCAGGGGGGCGCCGGTGGCAATCCCCTCGGCACGCTGGATCCTTATCACCGCCGCCAGGGCCGCGACCGCGGGGAGCCGATATTGTGCAGCGGCCCGCTCCAACTCGCCGTCAAGCGGTGGACTCCCAGGGGTCGCGGAGCGAGTGAGGCAGTCCCTGATGATGGCAGCGGCCGGGCCAGCGCTCCTGGCCACCACCAGTTCCATGGCCCGCCGGGCGCCCACTCCACCCCCCGCCTGCTCCAGGGCCATAAGGTCCACCAAGAGCGGCAGCTCCCCCAAGATCGAGGCTCGCCGCCGCCGGGCCGAGCGCTGCAACGCCCCCGCCACGATCAGTGGCGGCACAGCGACCACCGCCAACAGCTGCACCGGCAATGACATGGTAAGAACCAGGAGAGTCGCCAGAACCAGCGCGATGGCCTCGGCTGCGATCAGGCGGCCGAGCAGCTCCTCCGCACCCAGCTCGTAGCCCGATCGCTCCAAGGACTGTCGCACCCGGGCCCGCAGGTCGCGGGGCAGGCGGCCCCCGGCCATGGCCAGCCACCCGCGGGGTGGGTCCGCCGAGCCGGGAGCCTGCAGCCGTCGCCTCCTGGCGGCGGCGACACGCTCCCCCCAGGTTCGCCTGCGAGGCCAAGTCCAGCCGGCCAACGCAGCCAGCACGGCGACGGCCGCCGCCCCCACCAGTAGGGGCCAGTCTGTCACGAGCAGGGAGGCCGGCGAGATCCCGGCCTTCAAACTGGGTGCTCCGCTGGCTCGTCCTCGCCTCGGGCGGTCGCGACCGGGGGGAGAACGCCCAGCTCCGGCTCCGGTAGGCGCAGGATCCACAGCATCCACAGGTAGCCGGCCACGATCAGGCCGAGAAGGAGCGAGAGCAGGAGCTGGCCCGAGATCGAGGCGTAGGGGGAGAGGTAGCCGGGGTTGACCACCCGCAGGACCACCAGGAGGCAGATGGGCATGGCCGCAATCACCAATGCCCCGAGTCGCCCCTGAGCCTGCTCCGCCCGCAGCTGACGCTGCACTGCCTCGAGCTGGTGGGCGGAGCGGGAAAGCTCGTCCAGCAGGGGAGTGAGCCGGCCCCCAGATCGGCTTCCGACCGCCAGAGCTGTGGCGGTCAGGGTGAAGAGGGGCTGGCTGATCCGGAGCTGTGCCTCCCAGAGGGCCTGTTCCAGGGAGACCTGCCGCTGCCTCCGGACGATCGCCTGCAGCTCGGGTCGCAGCAGGCCAGGACCGCTCTTGGAGAGGGCCTCGAGCGCTTGGCGGACACTCTGCCCCGCGGCCAGCAGCTGCACCAGAAGGTCGACCAGCGCTACCAGCGCCTCGCGCTCTCGTCCGCGCCGGTGCAGGCAGCGCACGGCATCCAGGCTCAGCCCACCGGCGCCAGCCATTGCCCCCACCATCAGGCTGGGAAGGAGCAGTCCCAGGACCAGCCACATGAGAGCCGCGGCGGCAATGCCAGCAGCAAGTGACAAGATGACGGCTGCCCGCGAAGGAAGCCGGAAACGCCTCGCCCTGCTGGCCGTCCCTCTCTGGGAGGGCAGCTGCGCGGGCGGGGACGCCCACCATCCGGCAACTGGCCCCCCGAGGAGTACCGCGGCACTGCCGGCGCCGGCGATCCCGGCGGAGGCGGCCAGAAGCAGGAGAAGGTTCATGGCAGGGCTGAGGTGTGCATCGGGACCCCGAGGGGAAGTGATCCCAGGTCCACCCCGGCCGCCTGCAGCTTGTCGCCGATCTTTGGGGCGAGGTCGTCGAGCCGCCCCACCAGCCACTGCCACTCGCCCCGGCTGCGTCGGTAGCGGCAGATCTCGTCGACCACGGGCAGGTCGGCCTCCACCTGGCCGGTGACGAATCCCACCGAGTGGACCACCCGGCAGTCGGAGCCGTCGGCACGGCGGAAGCGACTGAGATGGATCACCAGGTCCACCTTGGCGGCGATCTCCCGCGCCACGGCACTGGGGTCGGCGCGCGCTTGGGCGGGGTGGCGACGGACCAGGCCCGCCAGTCGCAGAAGGGCGTCCCGAGCGCTGTTGGCGTGAAGGGTGGTGCCGCTGCCGTCGTGACCGGTGCCCATGGCATCGATGACGTCCAGAGCTTCGGCCCCGCGACACTCGCCCACGAATATCCGGTCGGGCCGCTGACGGAGCGCATTGCGGACCAGCTGCTGGATGCTCACCTCTCCGCTGCCTTCGGTGTTGGGGTCCCGAGCCTCGAGCGAGATGGTGTTGGCGCGACCGCCGCTGGGGGTCCGCACGTGAAGTTCGCGCTGGTCCTCGATCGTGATGACCCGCTCCCACTCGGGGACCTCGGCGATCAGGAGCCTCAGCATGGTGGTCTTCCCCGACCCGGTGCTCCCGGAAACCACCATGCTGAGGCGGGCCCTGACCGCCGCCTGGAGCAGCGGCAGAAGCTCCCATGGCAGCGCGCCGGCTAGGGCCAGATCTGAGAGCCGGGCGAAGCGGCCCAGCTGGTGGCGACGGATCGTAACCGCCATCGGAACGGCGACCGGTGGAAGCACGGCGTTCAGCCTCGAGCCGTCCTCCAGCGTGGCGGTGACCATGGGATTGGCGCGGTCCAGGTGCGCAGCCCCCGCACCCAGCAGGTGCTGGACGGTGGTGAGGAGCGCCTCCTCACTGGAGAACCGCACCCCGGAGTCGAGCTGGACTCCATCCCGGACCACCAGGACCTCCCCCGGTCCGTTGACGATCACCTCCTCCACAAGTGGGTCAGTGAGAAGCTCGTGGAGCGGGCCGAGGGGGGCTACCTCAGCCATCAGCCGGCGGCGCAGGGCGGCGTAGCCATCAGAGTCCAAAATCGGGTCCTGGAGTCTAGGCGCCGCGGCGTGGTACGCCTGGACCTCGCGCTCCACCAGCTCCTGAATCCAGTCTCGATCGGAAGCCACCAGCTGCGTCTCCCTGCGGCCCATGAGCCTCCCGGCGATCCCCGACCGGATCTGGGCCAGGAGGCGCTGCTCCGCAGCTGCCAGACCGCTGCCCACCCTGTCCTCGGACGGAGGAATGGCGAGGGTCACGCGCTCGAGGACTCCGGTCTCAGCGTGGACGCCGGCGCGCCCGACGGGAGGCGGGCACCGCCCTGCCCGTCGAGGACCTCCATCATGCGATTTGCCGCTCGGCGCAAGGAGGAGGTGAGCGCTCCCCCGAGGACCGGGGGAAGCAGGCGCTCCTCGGCGGACCGAACGGCGGCCAGGTCGAAGGGCACGAGTCCCAGTACCGATAGCCCATACTCCCGGGCCAGCCATTCCCGGGCCCTGGTGGGCAGCCCCGGGCCGGCGCGATTGATGATCGCCATCTGCGGCTTCGAGCGGAGAGGGCGGCCGAAGGATGAGGAGAGGCAGCGGTCCAGGCGGTCGGCACCGAGCGGCGACCCGTCCACCACCCATACCAGCGCCTGGCAGCGGAAGGCGATCGCGGCCGCGGTTTCGGAGTGCAGCGGTCCGATATCGACCAGGATCAGCTCGTGGAGTTCGGCCAGGAGGCCCATCACCGACTCCAACCCGGACAAGAGTGAACCCACCGCCCTCCCTGGCTCGGCGCGGCCGGCCAGGACTGCGAGGCCGCGATACGACTGCAGGTGCCGCCCGAGCGCGGCATGGTCGACTGGCCGAAGCGTGGCTTCGTGAACCAGATGGAAGAGGGAGCGGTCCTCCCCCAAACCCAGCTGGGCCGCCACCATCCCGAGCCCGGGATCAGCGTCCACCAGGGCGACCGACCGGCCGGTGCCCGCCGCCGCCAGGGCGAGGCTGACCGCCAGCGTGGTGACACCCGACCCCCCTCCCGGGCCTACGACCCCCACCACCCGGCCCTCGGTTGCCGACGAAGGGTCATCCCAATCGATGGGATGATCCTTGGCCGCCGCTTGCCTCAACCTCAAGGGGTGCGGCCCCCGGGGCAGGCGGCGAGGCTCAAACCGCCACGGATCTCCTGCAGCGCCTGGGAGGGGCTTGAGATGGGCTGCTCCACCCCGGGGCAGACTGCTGACCCTGCGGGCACGGCCCAGATGGGCTGGGTGGCGTCCAGCAGGAGCCAGGGGCTCACCTCGGACGGCGGGACGTCGATGGTCACCGTGTGCGCCCCAGAGTTCGCGGCCAGCAGGGAGACCCCCTGGGCAAGCGGGACCACACACCCTGCCGGCGCAGAACTGGGACATATGGATCCCGGCGAACCCGCCCCACCCCCCTGGCCCCAGACCGCGAGAAGGTCCACCCTGCTGCCTGGCCCGAGTCCGCTGGGCATGGAGGCCAGAGTGAGGGTCAGCTGGCGAAGATCGGCCGAGGCACCCATCGCCAGGTCGTGGCGCAGAATCAGGGCCCCGGCGGGGATTCGCACCAACGCAACGGCCCCCGCCACCTCGCGGTAGCTGGCCTCCGGGATGGCGTCTGCCAGACCAGCCTTCCCGAGCCGGACCAGGGATCCGCCCGGGGCCAAGAACGCTGTGTCCGCCTGGATTACCTGACCCGGCTCGATCGTCTGCGCCGCCACCAGCACCCGGACCTCGCCGCCCTGGACCTCGATCTGCAGGGCGAGGAGGCCGACGAGCGCCGCAGCAAAGGTCAAAAGACCCACCACGGCTGCGACTCGCCACCTCACCGCTCCGCTCCCCACACCAAGCCGCCCCCGGCCCTTCGAGGCGTCACCCCAGGCCCAACCCCGATGGCAGCCGATTCTGCGCTCCCGCCGACCTCTGGGGGAAGAGGTGTGGGGGTTACGGATCCGTAAACTTGGCGGTCCGGGGCAGCCGCACTCATGCCGGGCGCAGTGTCTGGCGAGGGCGCCGCAACCGGGCCATCCCCCGCTTGTAGAGCCCGCGAACCCGCTCGCGTGGAACACCCCATGAGTCGGCGATGTCCTGGGTGCTGCGTCCCTCGAGGACGTGGGCCCTGACCACCTCCGCTTGGCGTGGCGTGAGCTGGCCGAGGAGAGTGATCACCGCCTCCCTCGATGCCACCTCGGCAGCTGGGTCGGTGGCGGGGTCGCGAAACGCGGAGTGGCTGGGGTTCAGCTCCAAAAGCTGCTCCAGCGCCGGTCCCTGGTAGCGCTGCCGCACCAGGTCCGCTTCCCACCGGTGATGCCATCTGTGGAAGGCAATGCTGCGCAACCACGCCCGCAGCGCCGCCTCGCGATCACCCTGGAAGGTGTGGATCCTGACGATGGCCGTGACGAAGACGTCCTGGACCAGATCGCGGCGGTCCTCCGGGGGGCGGCGCCGGAAACACCTCTCGACGTCACCGGCGAAGGCGGTGAACATCCAAGCGATGGCGTCCTGGTCACCCCGCCGCAATGCTGCGACGCGCGCGCCGAAGTCCTCTTCCACCAATCGGCCTCCCACAGCGGACCTCCCACCGGCCCCAGGCGCCGCAGTCTGCGACTGGCTCCGCTCGCCTTCGGCACCACTCAGCCCCCGACTCGTCCCCGGTTGTGCCCCCGTGGCGCACGGTTTGTGTCGACGCCTCGGAGCGCGTACTCTGGCGGGCTGAGGTAGGGAGAGGCATGGGCGGCACCAAGGCGACGGTTCTGGCGGTGGACGACGACGCACTGTGCCTGGACTCCATGCGCGCCCTTTTGGAGGCCGACGGTCGAACCGTGCTGACCGCTACCAGTGGGCGGGCCGCCTTGGCTCTCGCGACCCGCCTGCGCCCAGACCTCATCGTCCTGGACTACGCCATGCCGGAGATGACCGGGTTGGAGGTCCTGCAGGCGCTGCGCAAGGCCGGGGATCAGGTTCCGGTCATCCTGCTGAGCGCCAAGAGCGACCCTTATGACAGGGCCGCGGGCTACGCCAGCGGCGCGGACGTTTGCATCGGGAAGGGAGAGGATTCCGCGGTCCTGCGCGCAGCCATCGCCCGCCACCTGGACCGCGGTGGACCGAGCGCCCCGCGCAGTGAGTTTCCCGGGCTGGTGGTGGACTGGTCCACCTGGACTTGCATTGTGAACGGGGAGGAGGTCCACCTGCCCCCCCGTCTCTTCCGGCTCCTGGGGGCCCTGGCGAGCCGACCGGGCATGGTCCTGCGCAAGGAACAGCTGATCGGCCAGGTGTGGGGGCTGAACTCGGACGTTTACAACCGCGCCGTCGACAACGCAGTGGTCGAGCTGCGCCGTCTCATCGGCGACCGCGGGCCGACCCCCCGGCTCATCCACACGGTGCGCGGCGTGGGCTACAAGTTCGAACCGATGCCGTGACCCGATCGTGGCGCCCGGCCGAACGGCAGACGTCCGCGGAGCCGGCGTTCTTCGCTGCCGAGGTGCTGGAGCGCATGCGGGTGCCGATCGCCGTCTTCGATCATGCCGGCCGGTTGGGCTACGCCAACACCTCTTTCAGCACTTCCACGCTGACCGAGTCGCTGCTGGACCAGCGCCGCAAGGTGGCGCACCCCGATCTGGAGCGGGTACGGATCGAAGCCCTGCGAGATCCCGGTCACAGCCACCCCCTCAGCGTGGCGGTGAAGGAACCCGCGCAGCAGTCTTGGGTCGAGGTCTTCCCCCTCACGACCGCGCCGGGATGGACCGCGGTAGTCGGCAGGGATGCCCCACCGGCACGTCCCGTAGAGGAGGCGCTGCCTTCGCCCCGCCTGCTGCTTCATGAGCTCCGGGCACCCCTCTTTGCCCTCGACGAGGGGCTGGAGGGACTGGCCCAGTTCGCGGGGACGGGAGAGATGGCGGAGGTAGTGGGCAGGCTGTCGCGCGCAGCCGCCCGGCTCCGCGGAGTACTTCAGGGAATCTCCGATCTCGTCCGAGTCGAGCGTCTTGGGACTTCGGGCCCTGGGGCGGAGCTGGTCGACCTGCGCGAGGTGCTCTCCGATGTGGCGGACACCTACTCCCTGCTGGCCGCCGCCACCGGGCACGAGCTGACAGTAGAGGCTCCCCAGACCGCCGCCGAGGTGCTGGGGGACCGCGAGCTGCTGGGACGGGCCGTGGGCAACCTCGTGGACAACGCCATCCGCCACACCCCTCCTGGGGTTATCACGGCAGGGGTGGCAGTTCGGGGCTCCTTGGTGGTGGTCGAAGTCGCCGACTCGGGTCCGGGCATCCCCAGGGGGCAGCGGGAGCGGATATTCGAGCCGTTTGTCCGCCTCGAGGCGGCCGGATCGGCCCAGACCGGAAGTGGGCTCGGACTGGCTGTGGTCCGCACCATCGCCGTGGCGCACGGTGCCGGCATCACTGTCGATCATGGTCCCGAGGGCGGAGCCCTGTTCCGGCTGGCGTTCCTTTGCCGGGGCTCAGAGCGCCGAGCTCGGATGTCTCCTTGACGGTCGCCGGATGCTCCGCAGGCGCGCGGAGCGGCCCGCCTTCTGCCAGGCGGCTAAACTGGCAAGCGGCCCGCATGGCTCAATTGGTTAGAGCAGGGGACTCTTAATCCCAAGGTTCCAGGTTCGAGTCCTGGTGCGGGCACCACACTTCGAACTCCAGGTGCCACCCTCTCGTGGTGCGCGACGCCTTACGCGACTCGGCTGGCAACGCTTTTGACAGCAGCCAGGAGCGGCACCGAAAGGTATCGCGCGCAGTGCCACGGACGCGACCCCGACGACTGGGTCCCCTCACCTTCAGGATCATCCTTCAGTGCAGCGACGCACGGTGAGTGGCTTCCGTGACCGATGCGCTGGCCATCGTGTGCTCCGGTAGGCTCGTGGCCGGGCCGGGCCGGCGTAAGTGCTAGCCGCGGCGACGAAGTCCGTGCAGGAGGGCAGTCGTATTCTGCCGGAGAGGGAACTCGCCTCCACCGACCTGGCGGAGTGGATCACGACCAGCGCCGGGCCGACTCCCCGGCCGATTACCTGCGTTCACCCCAACGGGCTCCTCGGTGATCGCGTCCGATGCATCGCCGCCTTTCGGCAGTCCTCTCCAACCAGGGCATCGCCCGTTCCCGCCGAAGTCGGCGCCCCCCGCCGCTTCCGTGTGGCGGATATATCGGGCCGTCCGCGCGGCACTTCGCCGGCCACAGGACCAGCTGTCGCCTATGCGCGCGCGCCGAGTTGATGGTTGTCGGTTTGGCGTGCTGACAGTCCGCCGTCGGGGAAGAGTGCCGTCACGGCCGAAGGGCGCTCCGATCCAAGCGGTCCAGGCTCTTCTCCAGGACGACCTTGATGAACGTCTGATAGGGGAGGCCGCGGTGGAGCGCTTCGGCCTTAGTGCGTTCCAGTAGTTCCTCCGGCAGCCTTAGCGAGATTGCCCGCTGATGCTTGCGAGCCGCCACGAGGGCTGCCTCCACCTCAGCCACGAACTCATCACCTCCTATCCCCTCGTACGGGTCGTATTGATGCGGCTCTGGCCCAAACTGCTGTCCGATCGCGCGATCGACCGTCATCGCCCTCGCCTCCCACTGGCATGCGCATGAACCGGGTATCGGCCTGCGGGTAGAGGGATGCAGGCGACGTAAAGCAGTCGCCCAGCATGCGTATGGCCCCGCAGTACCCGGAATGGTTCCCGTTTCGGGTCCGGCTCGTCATCTCGGTCCGGTTCGTTCATAGCTTCTTTGATCTCGGTTGGGGTGATGTTGCGCTCCGGGTGACGCCGACCAAGGTGGTCGCGGTTCGCCGCATCCCAAGCGCCTGTGCCGCTTTCTACACTTGAAGTATATACTGGCAGTGTATAGCCTCAGCAAAGCCGATTGCGTTGGTCACCTCGCTACCCACTTCGTTGCGGGTACGGCGACGGCTGCGCGCGTCGCCGTAAGCAGCCGGCCAAGAGCTCCGCTCGCAGTGCCCCGGGCGAAACCCGTAGCATCCACACTCAACGCGACGGGCAGACCGCCACACCTCGAAGCCGGAGACGGGCCGTGCCCACGACCGGCAGACGTCGGCGAGCCGGCCTCCTAATCCCAAGGGACCAAATTCAAGTCCTCAGGCGGGCACCACATCCTGAGATCCGGCTCTGGCCACCTGAGCTGTCAACTTCATTCACCTGCGGATGGCGGGACGGTTCGCCCCGTCGACCTGCAGAGCGTGGTAGGCCCAAGCGCTTGGTCTCGTTATCCGGCGGCCTTCCCGGCTCCGGGGGGCAGATTGTCCTCCACCGTCCGCCTGGGCCTCCGCGCGGCAAGGTATTCGGGCGACATGCCGGGCCCCGGGCGGACACCCACCTCCGCAATTGGGATCTCGCCGCAGGTCGCGCACCTCAGCGCCTGAACTACCGGGCCGCCGCACTTCGTGTGTCGGTAGAGGATGGGAGGACCGTCGGGACTCGCCCAGCGGTCGCCCCAGGCTGTGAGCGCGATGAGGGCCGGCGCCAAGTCACGCCCTTTCTCCGTGAGCCAGTAGTCGCTCCTTGCTTTTGACCCCGAGGGGTGCCGCTCCATGAGGCCAGCGGCAACCAGTGAATCGAGCCGGGTCTTCAGCACGTTGGTGGCAAGGCCGAGGTTGTGCTGGAAGTCGTTGAAGCGGGTCGCGTGCGCGAAGAGCGCGTCGCGGATGATGAGTAAGGTCCACCTCTCGCCGACCACCTCCAGAGCGCGGGCAATCGAGCAGACCTGTTGGTCATAGCTCCTTCCCAGCATGGGGCCTCCCATCCATCACTTGCATGAAGCAAGTCCTTGGTGTACTATCGCTTGCACCATACAACCTCGCGTTGGGAGGGACACCACCATGGACAGTCGCGACTTCTCCGTCAGCATCACCGTGGACCAGCCTCCGGATGCCGTCTTTGCCGCGGTCAACAACGTGCGCGGCTGGTGGTCGGAGGACGTCTCCGGAGAGACAGGGACTCTGGGGTCCACCTTCTCCTATCGGTACGGAGAGGTCCATTACTCCAAGCAGACCATCGCCGACCTGGCGCCCGGCCGGCGCGTTGTTTGGCGGGTTGACGAAGCCCGCCTCAACTTCACGAGGGACCCGGACGAGTGGGTCGGCACGGAGATCTGCTTCGAGATCGAACCAGCACACGGCGCCACCGAGCTGCGCTTCACCCACAGGGGGCTGACGGACAGCCTGAAGTGCTACGAGGCCTGCTCGGGGGCATGGACCTTCTACGTCACGGAATCCCTCCGGGACCACATCACGACCGGGGTCGGACAGCCCAGCCATCCAGTTTGAGCGCTCTGGATGGCCGGGTGGCCCAGCCGGCACGGGGGTGCTGGGCGAACCGGCCCACTGCGCGGGCGCTTTCAGCCCAGGGCCAGGGACAGCGGCGATATTCGCCCGCCCTGTCCGGTACGGCCGGGGAACTGTCCGCACCCTCCTCGCGGAGGGTGCGGACCAGTTGGGTCAGGCGGCGCTCGCGCGAGGCGCCGGCGCCTCCAGGGTGGCTCCCGACTCGCTCCGGTTGAGCAGAGGGGCGAAGAGAGAGACGATGGCCCCGATGAGCATCAGCACCTGTCCGGCGACGTAGAGCAGCTCGCCCCCGCTGCCGATGGACCAGGTGCTCAGGTGTCCCGGGGTCGAGAACACCCAGATGCCCATGCCCACGAGCGTCACCACCATGCCCGCCATCACCAGGCGGGCCATCCACTTCTTCACCGTGAGCCCGGCGGCGGAGACGTTGCCCACCAGCTCAGTGGCCAGCAGGAACACCGCCACAATGGGCAGCGCCCCGAAGACGAACAGCAGATGGCTGCGGGTGAAGATCTGGTCGTCGATCACCCGGGAGGCGGAGCCGGTGTTGGCGAACCCGAACTGGGTCTCGTTCATCTCGATGTAGTAGCCGTAGAAGAACATGTCGGCGGTCGCCATCACGTAGGTGAGGTAGACCCCGACCCGGACCGGGTTCAGCCGCCTGAGAGCCCGCCCGGTGCCTCCCGCAACCCGGAGGAAGGCCCCGCGAAGCTCAGGCAGCATAGCGCCCGCCAGGATGAGCGAGCCCACGCCCACCAGCCCGGTCATGGTGTCGTCCATGGCGATCCCATTGGCGCCCCCCGCGCCGTGGGGGAACCAGGCGGGGATCACGAAGGTGCCCAGCCCGGAGACGGTGTAGATGCCGGAGTAGAGGGCGATCCCCGCCAGCATGAGACCCGCTCCCGACCGAGCCACCTGCTTGCGCGCGCCGGTGAGCCGCGAGTAGCCGAAGGCCTCCGCCGCCAGCAGCACGATCGCCCCCATGAATGTGGGCAGCATCCCGTGGGAGTGCGAGGTGACGATGTTGCCCATCAGCGCCGAGGCGGACTCGTGTTGGGCTCCGGCCCAGAAACTCCAGCTGATGCCCACCTCAGAGGCCGCCGCCAGCAGCCCGAACACCACCCAGGTAAGCACCGAGACCCCAGCGAAGAAGAACACCCAGGTGATCTCCGCCTTCTGTGGGGTCATCGCCTCACCCTTGGGAGGCACCAGCGCGCACCAGGCGAGGTCCACGACGAACAACACGGTCACCCCGAAGAGCTCCAGGGTGGCCGGCATGATGACCCAGAAGCCGAAGTCGACCAGCGACGGGACGTTGTGCAGGGTCCCGTAGCCGAGGATCAGGAAACCGGCACCCTCGAAGAGCGCGACCAGGGCGCTGTGGGTCACCAGGTAGCGCACCCAGGAGTGCAGGGTGAACACCCTTGTGCAGATGATCAGGAACAGGAGGGCGGCCGGGAGCATGAGGGCGTGGTAGAACCACACCAGGGTGGGGGTGAGGTCCCCGCTGTTGCCCGGAGCCAGCCAGGGAGCGGTGATGAAGCTCAGCACCGCCACGATCACGATCCAGGCCATGAGGACCCTCACCATCACGGTGGTGAAGTCCAGCCCGGAACCCTTCGGGATCGGAAGCGATCCCGGGCTGCCCGTGGTGTCGACTGCTGTTGCCATCTTCCCCTCCTCTCCGCTAGAACCTTTCAGGCGGCTCGCCGCACGCTCACAGCGCGCAGGCCACAGCCGCCCCCAGGACCACCAACAAATAGACCGTGATGAGGTGAATCAGGGGGCCCGCCAGCCGGGGCCGGGTCGGCACCAGGGCCGTTCCCACCAGGATCGCGGCGGAGTAGGCTGCGGTCAGAGCCGCTGCCGCTGGCACAGCCGGGCCGCCCAGGCTGAGCAGGGAGGCCACCGCGAGGGCGCCCATCCCCGCCGCGGACACCACAAGGCCCGCGCGGAGCCGGCCGGGGCTCCACACCAAAGGCGCCATGGGGACGGCCCCCGCGGCGTAGTCGTCCCGATAGCGCAGAGCGATCACCCAGATGTGGACGAAGATCCAGACGCCCACCGTGCCGCCGAGCATCCACTCCGCCGCGGGCAGGGGCTCACGAACAGCGGCCGCGCCGGCCCAGAGGGGGAGCGCTCCCACCACCGAGCCTAGAACGATGCTCCAGGGGGTGGCGCGCTTGGTGAGCAGGCTGTAGACCACCACGTTGCTGAGAAGGGCGAAGGCCAGGAACGTCAGGGCGACCGGGCCGAGCAGCGCGGCCAGCACCAGCCCCGTCCCGGTGAGGGCGACAGCGAGAATGAGCGCTTCTGGCAGGGAGATCCGGCCGCTCACCAGGGGCCGGCCCTGGGTCCTGGGCATCAGCGCGTCGAGATCGCGGTCATGGATGTTGGTCCAGCACTCGGCCCCGGAGCTGAGCAGCGCCACCGAGCCCGCCAGTACAAGGACCCGAAAAAGCGGGAAGGGCCCGGACCAGTGCCAGCTGACAACCGCCCCCGCCACCGCCACGGCCACGAAGGTCACGTCAATGTGAGGCTTGACGAAGGTCAGGAAGTCGGCCGCCCGGGCCCAGCCTGAGCTCCTGGCCGGCACCGTTGCGCCGGGAGCCAATCCCACAACCTAGCCCTCCAGGGCCGGGCCGCGCCGACGGCCCGGAGACGAAATTCTATCTCCCATGGTCGAAGGCGGGACCGGGCGAGATCAGCGCGGAATCACCTGCCTTAGCTGGGTGGATGCCGGGGAGGCGAGCCGTGGTTGCCCCGCATGGGGGCTTCCTTGCCGGGACGCGGGGACCGGGCCAAGCCCGGTATCGGGAACGACGATTGAGTCGTTCGCTGGGCGAACCCGCCGACGCCGGTCGGCCCAGATTTAGCCGTGTAGGCAATCGGGAGGGGCCCCGCCCCGGGGCGGGACCCCTCCTTTCCGGGTCTGGTCAGAGCTTCGGGGCTCAGATCTCAGCCGTGGGTGAGACCTTCCGCCAGTGGGCGACTCCCAGCACCGTCAGCAGGAGGAAGACCACCGCCAGGGAGAAGGCCACCAGCGAGGAGATCCAGGCGATGGTTCCGAAGACGGAGAACCCGTAGGCCTCCAGCAGCTCGCTGCGCAGTGTGGTGCCCTGGAAAACCGTGCTCTCGAGGGCCGCGTACTTGGCGTTGGTGGGGTTGGAGCGAGCCAGTGTGCTGGCCTGGTCGTAGGTGAGCCCAATCTCGTGGAGATGGACGGCGATGAAGTGGTCGGCCCAGACCTCGGCCTGAGCTCCGGTGGTCATGAGCTGGCCCGCGTACTGCTTCATCAGGGTGGCGTCAGCCTTGGGAAGCGCCGTGATCTCAGCACTGTTGGCCGCCGGGAAGTAGATCTTCTGAGCGGCCAGCTGGTTGTGGACCTCGGTGTTGGTGTAGTTGGCGCCCCAGAGCAGGAGCGAGCCCGCCCCCACCAGGATCACCGTGATCAGCGCTCCCAGCACTGTCAGGACTCCGTCGAAGGTCTTCCGTCGCATCGTGGCACCTCCCGGGCCATGGGGCCCAGACCCTTAATACCTCTCCCCATCACCCTGGCCTTGCCGGGGCTTCCGGTGGATTCCACTTACAGAGTCTGGAGTTCCTGAGCCCCAGCTCTAAGGGTGATTGCACCAATTCCCCGGAGCGTGACTCCACCCCCGCAACCCCCAGGGTTTCCCCCCAGGTGGGCCGCAATCGAGATGGGGATCGTGCGTCAGGCGGGTGGCCCGGCCGCGAGGTCCACCGTGGCGGCCACGGGGTTCCCGGTGGTATCCACCCAGCACACCTGGACCTCGGTACCTGGGTGCAGCCCGTAAAGGGCCGTTCGCAGGGATCCCAGGGAGTCGACCCGAACGGTGGCCAGGCGGACGATCACGTCCCCTGCCTGCATCCCGGCCAGGGCGGCCGGGGAGCCGCTCACCACTTGCAGGACGAGCACCCCCCAAGCCGGGCGCATCCGCTGGTCGCTGAGGAGGGCCAGGACCGGCGGCGGCCCCGCCTCCACCTCAGGGGTGTACGTCTCGGCCTCGACGCCGAGGAACGCCGGGGCACCGAGGACGATTCCTGGTCCGCCGCTCCCGTCCTCGATCTGCTCAGCCACCCCGAGCGCCGCCGCGATGGGGATGGCGTAGGCCGCATCCGCGGGGACCAGCCCGTCCACGATCTCCTCGCCAGCCGTGGTCATCCCCACCACCTGCCCCGACGCATTCAGGACCGGGCCACCGGAGTCTCCCGGTTGAACCGGGACATTCATCTCGATCATCCCCAGGAGGTCATCGGGCGCCTCGGTCACGGGGTCGGTGGCCGCCAGCCGCCTCCCCAGCCCGACGACCTCGCCGGCACTCGCCAATGGGGCGCCCGGGCCCTGGTTCCCGACCACCACGATGGCAGAACCGGGGTGGAGCTCCGCCGACCCGGCCATGGGCAGGGGCTGGAGGTCCTCGGCTCCCGCCACCGCAAGTACGGCGATGTCGCGACTCGGAGCGGCTCCCACCACCGTGGCCGGGTATGACCGGCCTACTCCCCCGAGCTTAACCACGATTGAGGTTGCCCCCTCGACGACATGGTTGTTGGTCAGCACCTCCCCCTCCCGGTCGACGATGATGCCGGTGGCGCTCAGGCGGTCCTCGCCGTAGGCGTCCACCGCGGAGATGGTCACCACCCCGGAGTCCGCCAGGCGGGCGATGCGGTCCAGGTTGATGCCCGCCCCCGCCGTCTCGGCCCGCGTGGATGGGCTGGGCTTACCGGGAGACCCGGGGAGCAGGGCGGACAACGCCGCACCGCCCAGGACCAGCGCCGCCGCCAGGGCGAGCGCGCGCCCGCCGAGCCGGTGCTCTCCTGCCCTGCCCTGCCGCCGCTGGCAGCTGCCGGCGTCAGCCGAGGTACGGCGGGGCGGTCCGCCGGTCGGGGTGAAGGCGGTGGCGAACTTCGTCGGCACAGCCACGGGAACTGCCCCAGCTCCACCCCCGGCTCGCTGAGGAGCCCGAGCCGCCGGCCTGTCCATGGCGTCCACCTCCTTCCGGGTCGCCTTCCGGGACGCTCTGAGGATTCCACCGGGAACGGCGCCAACCAAGGGAGTATCCCTTCAGCGCCCCCCGGAGTTGCCACCCGGGTGACGCGGCCATCCAGGGGGCCAGCAAGGCTGGGGGCTGCCGAGGGCAGCCCCCAGCACGGGAGGGTCCGGCGAAGTGGTGCCCTCGACCACGCCAGGATCGAGGGCGGGGTTGGCCCGTCCCCGGGGCGACCCCTCGAAGGGAGTGTGGCGCCGCGGGGGCTAAGCCGGGGCTATCCGGGGGCTAAGGTCTGGTTAAGGCCCCGGCTCGATAGCCCGGAAGGCCAAGCAGGCGTTGTGCCCGCCAAAGCCGAAGGAGTTGTTCAGCACCAGCCGGGGTCGCACCAGCCGGGCTCCCTCAGGCACGTAATCGAGGTCGCACTCCGGGTCCGGATCCCGGTAGTTGATGGTTGGTGGAACCCGGCCGTCCACGATGGTCATCACCGAGAACACCGACTCCATCGCTCCCGCGGCCCCCAGGGCATGTCCGGTCATGGACTTGGTGGAGGACACCGGGATCCGACGGGCCCTCGCCCCCAGAACCTGCTTGAGCGCCGAGGTCTCGGCAGCGTCGTTCATCGGGGTGGAGGTGCCGTGGGCATTCACGTAGTCCACCTCCTCCGGTCCCGCGCCTGCCTTCTCCAGCGCCCGGACCATCGCCCTCCTGGCCCCGCGCCCGCTGGGCTCAGGGGCGGTCAGGTGATAGGCATCGGCGCTGGCGCCGTACCCGGCGACCTCAGCCAGGATGGCTGCCGAGCGCCTTTGGGCATGCTCGTACTCCTCCAGGATGAGGATGGCGCAGCCCTCGGCCACCACAAACCCGTCCCGACCCGCGTCGAAGGGCCGGCTGGCGTGCTCCGGATCGTCGTTGCGCTGCGAGAGAGCCCGCATGGAGCTGAACGCGCCCACCGCCAGCGGCGTGATCGAGGCCTCGCTACCGCCCGCGATGCAGGCCACCGCGTCCCCCCGCCGGATGATCTCCGCTGCCTCCCCGATGGCGTGTGCCCCCGTGGCGCAAGCGGAGACCAGGGCGAAGTTGGGGCCGCTGGCCCCGAAGCGCATGGCGACCTCCCCGGCCGCGATGTCCGCCAGGATCATCGGCACGGTGAAGGGACTCAGCCTCCGCGGGCCCCGCTCTGCCAGGGTGTGGGTGGCCTCCTCGGTGACCTTGAGCCCGCCTATGCCCGAGCCCACGATCACCCCCACGAGGTCCCGGTTGGAGTCGTCTATGGGTAGGCCAGACTGATCCATGGCCTCCTGGGTGGCGGCCAGCGCGAACTGGGTGAAACGAGCGGTGCGGCTGACCTGCTTGCGGTCCACGTAGTCGTTAGGGTCGAAGTCCAGCACCTCGCCCGCCATCTGGGACCCATACGGCTCGGGGTCGAAACCCTGGATCCGGTGGATGCCGTTGCGGCCGGCGCACACAGCCTCCCAGGCCGCCTTGACCCCGATGCCGACCGGGGTCACAGCCCCCATCCCCGTGACCACGACCCTGGTTCCGTTCCGCGCCTGCGTCACTCCACTGCCTCCTGTCGTCCCCGATCGGTTACCTGCTCCCCGCCGGGGTCATCAACGAGCGCCGGGGTGTCCCCCCATCTGAGGAAGGCTCCGCCCCAAGTCAGCCCTGCCCCAAAGGCCACCATGCAGACCCCGGCTCCGGGCGCGATGCGGCCGACGGCGGCGGCCTCGGCCAGAGCCAGAGGGATCGAGGCCGACGAGGTGTTGCCCATCCGGTCGACGTTGATGGCAAAGCGCTCCATTGGCATGCCGAGGCGCCCAGCTGCGGTGGCCAGGATGCGGGAGTTGGCCTGGTGGGGGACCACCAGGGTGATCTCCCCGGGGGTTACCCCGGCTGCCGTGGCGAGCCGGACTATCAGCTGCTCCAGGATGCGGGTGGAGAAGCGGAAGACTTCGCGACCGTTCATGAAGACGACCCGATTGAGGGACCGCTCCGCCCGGGCGTACGCCGGGATCCCTTCGGGGAGCGCCGCGTCCGAGGCCGGCGAGGTGCCGAGGGAGGCCGCCCCCGCCCCGTCCGCCCCCAGGTCGATGGCGACGATCTCGCTGCCGGGCTCGCCTGGCCCCCCGACCAGCAGGGCACCAGCGCCGTCCCCGAAGAGGACCGCGGTCGATCGGTCCGACCAGTCCACCAGGCGGCTGAACAGCTCCGCCGCCACGACCAGCACCCGGTGGCTGAGCCCGGTCTGGATCAGCGACTGGGCCAGCGCCAGCCCATAGATGGCCCCGGAGCAGGCGGCCTGGATGTCGAAGGCCGCCCCGTGGGGACAGCCCAGCTCGGCCTGCAGCCGGCAGGCCAGCGAGGGGAACGTCTCGTCGGGCGAGCTGCTGGAGCAGATGATCGTGTCCACGTCGTCCGCCGTCCAGCCCCCGGCGGCCATGGCCGCGCGGGCAGCGCGGGCGGCGATTTCCACCAGGGTGGTCCCGGGATCCGCGATGCGCCGCTCCCGGATCCCGGTCCGGCTGCTGATCCACTCGTCTGAGGTGTCCAGGAAGGTCTCGACCTCGGAGTTGGTGAGGCGGCGCTCGGGCAGCGCGCTCCCCACCGCCACCAGCCGGCAGCCCGGGGGCGAGCCGCCATCGCCCGCCCGCCACGGATTGCCCACGTGCTCTGCAAGGCTCATCGTCCCCGCTAGGTTACGGGCTCAGGGGGGAACCCTACTGGAGCGTAACCTTTGCCGGTCTCCGGGACTCAACCTTCAGTGAGACCTGGGGCCGGAATGGTGGTCGAGATCGGGCTGCGGGCCCGCGAGGGAGGACCCAGATGGCGATAAGCCCTGCCTACGCGCGTCCCCGGACGGTGGACTCCGGCTTCACCTGTGGCGCCTGCCAGCGGACCTTCCCCATGGCTCAGGCCGCCGGCAGCCTCTACGTCTGCCCCGCCTGCGGGCACCATTCCCGGATCAGTGCCCATGAGAGGGTGCGCCAGCTGGCCGACAAGGGCACCTTCCAGGAGTGGGATGCGGATCTGGCCGGCCGCGACCGGCTGGGCTTCGTGGACACCAAGGCCTACGTGGACCGCCTGGCGGAGGCCCGCCAGAGGCAGAAGCTCCCGGACGCGATTCTCACCGGGGCGGCCTCGATCTCCGGTCATCCGGTGGGACTGGCCTCATTCGACTTTGGCTTCCTGGGCGGCAGCCTCTCCACCGCCGTGGGCGAGCGGCTGGCCCGGGCCATCGAGCGGAGTGCCGCCGAGCTGCGTCCCTTCGTCTGCGTCACCTCCTCCGGGGGTGCCCGGATGCAGGAGGGCGTCTTCTCACTTATGCAGATGGCTAAGAGCGTGGCCGCGCTTCACGAGCTGGTGGAGGCCCACGTCCCGTTCATCTCCATCTTGGCCGACCCCACCATGGGGGGGAGCATCGCCAGCTTCGCGGCCCTTGGCGACGTCATCCTGGCGGAGCCCAAGGCGATGATCGGGTTCACCGGGGCCCGCGTCATCACCCAGGCCACCTACGAGCAGCTCCCCGCCGGCTTCCAGACCAGCGAGTTCCACCATGCCCGCGGCCTGATCGACCAGGTGGTTGACCGCCGCCAGCTGCGCGAGGTCCTGGGGCGGCTGCTGGCGGTGCTCGGCCCCTCCGCCGCGGAGGACGCCCGGCGCCCGGCGTGAGATCCGCGGACCTCGACGGCAACGCCGCCGGGGAGGCCGCCCAGGCCGCCTGGGCTCACGTCGAGGTCTCTCGCCACCCCGACCGCCCCTACTCCCTGGACCTAGTTCAGCGCTGCCTGGATGACTTCATAGAGCTCCACGGCGACCGCCAGGGCGGTGATGATGCCGCGGTGGTCATCGGGCTGGCACGGCTGGGGGGGCAGCCGCTGGCGGTGGTCGCCAACCAGAAGGGGCGGACCCTGGAGGAGCGGGGCAAGCGCAACTTCGGCATGGCCCACCCGGAGGGTTACCGCAAGGCCCAGCGGCTCTTCACCCTGGCTGGACGGCTCAAGCTGCCGGTGGTCAGCTTCATCGACACACCGGGGGCGTACCCCGGGGTGGCCGCAGAGGAGCGGGGCCAGGCCTGGGCCATCGCCCAGACCCTCGAGGCCCAGCTGGCCCTGCCCACCCCATACCTGGCGGTGGTGATCGGGGAGGGGGGAAGTGGCGGGGCGCTGGCCACGCTCCTGGCCGACTCGGTCCTGGTGTTGGAGCACGCCTTCCTCTCCGTGGCCTCGCCGGAGGCGGCCGCCGCCATCCTCTTCCGGGACGCCGGGCGCAAGCAGCAGGCCGCAGCCGCGCTCAGGTTGGAGGCGGCCAACCTCCTGGAGTGGGGGATCGCGGACGAGATCGTCCCCGAGCCTCCGGGCGGCGCCCACACCGACTGGGACGAGACCGCCCGGCTACTCCGCCCGCGGCTGGAGGCCCGGCTCTTGGAGCTCACCTCCCGAGGGTTCGACCCCGCCCGCCGGCGGGAGCGCTATCGGCGCCTGGACGGGCTCTTCTCCGCCTGAGGCAGGCGGCCCCCGGCGGCCGGCCGGGACGGGGTGCGGAAAGTCCGGTGGCTGGTGGCGTCGAAGGCCGCCTCACTCTCCTCGTAATGGAACTTGCCCCCACGCAACCACGAGGCCACCCCGGCCACCAGGCAGGCTGCCACCGCGAAGTCGAAAGCCACACGGAGCCCGCCCATGAAGGCGGTGGAGATCAGGGAGGAGAAGAAGGTGCGGCCGGTGAGGTAGGCAACCTTGGCCGGCGGCATGTGGGCAAGTAGGGGCCCGAGCAGCGAGTGCACCGGGTTGTACCCCAGGAAGGCGGCGAAGAGCGCTCCGGTGGGGGGGAGGTGGGAGATCCGTGCCGCCGCCGCCGCCGGAATCCCCTGAGCCGTGAGGCCGTGGTAGAGCGCCCCGGGGAGCTGGGCCGCCAGCCCGGTGATGATCAGGGTGAAGAAGATCCCAATCGAGAGGACCTGGGCCGAGTTCTGGAAGGTCGCGGTCATGCCGGAGCCGGCGCCGCGCTGGGTGGCGGGGAGGCTGTTCATGATCCCCGCCCGGTTGGGGGATGCAAAGAGCCCCATGGCGAGGCCGTTGAGGAGGAGCAGCGCGGCAAAGACCGGGTAGCTGAAATCAGCGGGCAGCAGCTCAAGCAGGCCGAAGCTGAGCGCGGCCAGCAGCATCCCCCCGGTGGCGAACGGCCGGGCCCCATAGTGGTCGGACAGGTACCCGGATACCGGCCCGGCGACTAGAAAGCCCACAGTGAGCGGGAGCATGTAGATCCCCGCCCAGAGAGGGGTGCTGGCGAAGCTGTAGCCGTGCTCCGGGAGCCAGATACCCTGCAGCCAGATGATGAGGATGAACATGATGCCGCCCCGGCCGAGGGAGGCCAGCAGGCTGGCCACGTTGCCGGCGGCGAAGGCCCGGATCCGGAAGAGGGGGAGACGGAACATCGGGTTGGGCACCCGGGTCTCCAGGTAGAGGAAGAGGCCCAGCAGCACCAGCCCCAAGCCGATCTCGGTCAGCACCGATGGGCTGGTCCAGCCCATGGTCGAATTGCCATACGGCTCGATCCCATAGGTGATGCCGACCAGCAGCGAGATCAGCCCGGCGGCAAAGGTCACGTTGCCCCACCAGTCGATCGAGGAGCGAACGCGCACTCCCCGCTCCTCGAGCTTGAAGTAGGCCCAGATCGTGCCGAAGATGCCGAAGGGCACCGAGACCAGAAAGACCAGGTGCCAGTCCACCGGTCCCAGCAGCCCGCCAAGGATCAGGCCGATGAAGGACCCACCGATCGCCGCCACCTGGTTCACCCCGAGGGCCAGCCCCCTCTGGTCCGGGGGGAAGGCATCGGTGAGGATGGCCGAGGAATTGGCGAAGAGAAGCGCCCCGCCCACTCCCTGCATGACCCGCATGGCGATCAGCCAGAGGGCGCCCGCCTGGCCGTCCAGCCAGGTGATGGAGAGCAGCACCGAGAAGGCGGAGAAGACCGCAAACCCGAGGTTGTACATGCGCACCCGCCCGTACATGTCACCCAGCCGCCCGAAGCTCACCACCAGCACCGCGGTCACCACCATGTAGCCCATGAGCAGCCAGAGGAAGTAACCGGTGTTCCCCGGGGTGAGGGGGTTCAGGTGGATGCCCCGGAAGATGTCGGGGAGGGCGATCAGGGTGATCGAGGAGTTGATCACCACCATGAGCATCCCCAGGGTGGTGTTGGAGAGTGCGACCCACTTTCCCCGATAGCGGTCGGAGGTGGTCGGCGGGGATGCGGCGGGCAAGGGATCCTCCCGGCTCAGCTGTCTCGGTTGAGGATACTCCCTACTTTACGTTGACGTAAAGCGCGAAGAAACCGCAGGGGTCAGGCGGCCCGGGAGGCGGCCAGCTGCAGCGCTGCGAAGAGGCGCTCCACATCGTGGGGGGTGGTCCGCAGGCCCCCCACCGTGGCCCGAAGCAGAAACCGCCCGTCTGGGGCAGCGTGGGAGATGAAAGCCTCGCCGGATTCGTTCACCAGCCGCATCAGCTCCCGGTTGTGGGCCTCCAGCCCCGATTCCTCATCGGACCCTTTCGGATGGTGCCGGAAACAGACGGTGGCCAGCGGAACCGGGGCCATCACCTCCCAGCCTCCACCGGCCTCCAGCTGGCGGCGTAGCCAGTCGGCCATCTGCAGATGGGAGCGCAGCAACCTTTGCAGCCCAGACCGGCCGAAGTAGCGCATCACCATCCAGAGCTTGAGGGCCCGCTGGCGACGGCCCAGAGCGACGCCGAGGTCCATGAGATTGCGCGAGCCCATTTCGGAGTCGCGGTCCGCCTCCGGAGTCTCGAGGTAGGCCGGGACCAGCGAGAAGGCCCGCCGGATGGCCTCGGGGTGGGCGGTGAAGAGGACCGAGCAGTCCATCGGGGTGAAGAGCCACTTGTGGGGGTTGACTACCAGGGAGTCGGCCCGGTCAGCCCCCTCCAGAACCCAACGACGTTCAGGCAGGATGGCGGCCACGCCACCGTGCGCCGCATCCACGTGGAGCCAGAGGTGATGCTGGGAGGCAACCTCGGCGATGGCCGGGATGGGGTCAACGCTGGTGGTGGCGGTGGTGCCGGCGGTGGCGACCACCGCGCAGGGGATCACGCCGGCCTCGAGGTCCTCGGCGATGGCCCGCTCGAGCTCTTCGGGGATCATCCGGAACTCGGGGTCGCAGGGCACCGGGCGGTACCCTCGGCGGCCCATCCCCAGGGCTACCACCGCCTTCTCCACCGAGGAATGAGTCTGTGTCGAACCGTAGACCCGGAGGGGGGGCAGTCCGCTGAGCCCCTGCTCCCGGGACTCCGGTGCCGCCCGGTGGCGAGCCGCGCCCAGGGCCACCATGGTGGAGGTGGAGGCGGTGTCGTTGATGTGGCCGTCGAAGCTCCCCGGCAGCCCGAGCAGCTCCGCCAGCCAGCCGCAGGTGAGGTACTCCAGCTCGGTGGCCGCCGGACCGGTCCGCCAGAGCATGGCGTTGGCGTTGACCGAGGCGGCGATCAGCTCCCCCAGGATCCCAGCCACCGCTGAGGTGCTGTTGAAGTAGGCGAAGAAGCGGGGATGGTTCCAGTGGGTCGAGGCGGGGAGCAGGATCCTCTCGATGTCCCCCAGGATGGTGTCCAGCTCCTCCCCCTCCTCGGGGGGTGAGGGCGCCAGCGCCGCCAGCACCTCGCCGGGGTTCACCTGCGGGAGGGGTGAGATCCCGTCCAGCCCCTCCAGGTACCGGGCCACCAAGTCCACCACCTCGTGTCCGTACCGCCGGAACTCGGTGGGCGCCATCTCCCCACCGCGGCCACCTGGCCCCGACCCGCCGGAGGGAGTTTTCACCCGGCGGCCACCACCAGCCGGCGCGATCGGAACTCGGCGCAGATCCGCGCCGCATGTCGCTCCGCGCCAAGGGGGATGACGTGCAGGCGGAGATCGGGGCGCGATCCCAGCTCGCCGGCGATCTCCACGGCCACCTCCACACCTTCCCCCGCAGTGATCCGCTCGGCGTAGGAATCAGGCACCGGGCAGTCGGGAAGAGCCCGGCGGACGAACTGAAGGCTGCGGGCGGAGCGGATCACCCCCACGCTGGCAAACACCGTTACCGTGGGCGAAAGGACTCCGGCCAGGTCCTGAAGGAATTCGTCGAAGGCGGCTAGGTCGAAGACCATCTGCGTCTGGACGAAGTCAACCCCGGCGGCCGCCTTGCGCTCCAGGAGCCGGAGCTCGCGCCGACGGTCGGCGAAGGGATTGACCACCGATCCGCGCAGCAGCTGCTGGGGTGCTACCCAGCCGGGGATTGCCGCCAGCGCCTCGGCCACAGTGGGCGACCCTGCCGCCCGCTCCGCCCCTGGGTCGCCGCGAACGACCAGGACCCCCGCCGCTCCCAGTGCCGCCGCCCCTAACACCTGTTGCTGGAGTCCGAGGCGGGTGCGGTCGCGGAGCGAGAGGTGGACCACCGCGGCCAGTCCACGTTCCCGGCACGGGGCCACGGCCGCCAGCGGGGAGAGTCGGGGCCGGGCGGTGTGGTTGTCGGTGAGTCCCACCAGGGCCACGCAGCCCGCCAGCTGGTCCGCGGCCCGCTGCACCCTGGCAAGGTCTGCTCGCCGGGGCATGGCCAGCTCGGCCGAACACAAAGCGGCGGAGATCACAACCGCACCACTATATTTGGCCGGGCATGGCGAAAATTTTCATCCTATTGGGCGATGGCGCCCGCCGGCGCGCCGCCTCACACTGGACCTTGGCCGAGGTGCCCCCTCCGGACCCCTCCTCCGGCATCCTCCCCCTGGTCCTCAATGTCTGACTTCGCCACCGCCTCCTCCCCCAACCGGGCGGATGGATCCGCCCCCGCGGCAGGCGAGGTCCCGGTCCTGGAGGTACGGCACCTCGGCCGGTCGCTGCGCCTCGGGTCCGAGGAGCTGGAGATCTTGCAGGACATCACGTTCTCCGTTCCCCCGGGCGAGTTCGTCACCCTGATGGGCCCTTCGGGAAGTGGCAAGAGCACCCTGCTGGGGTGCATCACCGGGCTGGACAACCCCAGCCAGGGCCAGGTACTGCTCAACGGGGTGGACGTGTCCAAGATGCGCGAGTCGCAGCTGGCGGGGATCCGCAACCGCACCGTGGGCATGGTGTTCCAGGCCTTCAACCTCATCCCCACCCTGACCGCTCGAGAGAACGTCGAGGTGCCACTCTACGCCGGGCGCTGGCGGGGCTCCCCGTCAGCCAGGGCGATCGAGCTGCTGGGCCTGGTGGGGCTCTCCCACCGGCTGGAGCACCGCCCGAACCAGCTCTCCGGTGGGGAGCAGCAGCGGGTGGCGATCGCCAGGGCGCTGGCCACCGAGCCGCCCCTGGTGGTGGCCGACGAGCCCACCGGCAACCTCGCCGCTGCCCAGGGCAAGGAGATCCTGGAGCTGCTTTGGGACCTGCGCCAGCGGATGGGCACCACCTTCGTCATCGCCACCCATGACTCCACCATCGCCGGCTATGCCACGCGGATGCTGCAGATCTCGGACGGGCGGCTGGTGGGGGACCACCCGGGCCCCCGCGCGGGCGCTCGGTGAAGGCCGGGCTCTACCTCCGCTACACCACCCGCTCGCTGACCCGCGGGGGCCGCCGGACGGTTCTCGCGGCTTTCTGCGTGGGGGTCGGAGTCATGGCCATCGTGGGGCTGCAGATGGCCGCGTCGATGGTCAACAGCTCGCTGACCGCCAACGTCCGCCAGGCCAACGGGGGTGACGTGTCGGTGGTCTCGGTGGCGGTCCCCTTCCCGCAGTCTGAGCTCCGGACGTTCCAGCAGCTGCAGAGCTCGGGGCAGATCACGGCGTTCACCGCGGTGCGGGAGTACTCCTCGACGGTCATCCGCCCAGGCGGCCAGGGGGTGGCCACGACGGTGGACGCCGTGAACCCGTCCACCTTCCCCCTGGTGGGCACGGTGGCCCTACGTCCGGGCGCTGAGGGCACCTTCCGGCAGCTGATCTCCCGCCGAGGGACGATGGTGCTCTCCTCGACCATCGAGAGCCTGCTGGGCGCCAAGGTCGGCACCAAGGTCCGAATCAACCTCGCGCGGGCCAAGGGACCGGTGTACTGGCGGGTGGGAGGCATCGCCCAGGGCTCGCTCCCGGCGGGGATGGACCAGAACCTCGTGGTCTCCAACGCCACCCTGAACGCCGCCGTCTCGAGTTCGGCGCTCGTCGACTACGGCGAGGTCTACCTGACCACCAACAGCTCCCAGGCCGCCTCCCGGGTGGCCCGCCAGCTGACCGACCAGCTGCCGCTGGCCACCGTCTCCACCGTCCAGCAGGCGCTCAACTCCGACAAGAACGCGAGCTCGCAGCTGACCCAGTTCCTCTCCATCGCCGGGTTGGCGGCCCTGCTCATCGGGGGCATCGGGATCGTCAACACCATGCAGGTGAGCCTGGCCCGGAGGCGGCTGGAGATCGCCATGCTCAAGACCACCGGTTACCGCCGGAGGGATCTCTACCTCCTCTTCGGCCTGGAGGCGGTGATGCTGGGGCTGGTGGGCGGGGTGGGCGGCGCGGCAGTGGGGATCGGCCTGTCGGACGCGGTCCGCTCCCTTCTCGAGGGGGTGGCCAACGTGGTCATCAACTTCGCCATCAGCTGGGAGATCGTCCTCGCCGGGGTGGCCATCGGTGTGGCCACCACCTGCATCTTCGCCCTCCTGCCGATCGTGAGACTGAGCCGCGTCCGCCCGGCCGCAGTCCTCCGGGACACCCCGGCGGAGGTCACCGCGGGCGTTTTGGGCTCCAGCGCCATCCTCCTGGCGGTGGTCGCGGTGTTGTTCTGGCTCCTGGCCTCGGCGATCCTGGGTTCGGCCGGCCTCGCCCTGATCCTGGTGATCGGCACCGGGGTGGCTCTCGCCGTCCTCACCCTCATCTTCAGTCAGGCGCTCCGCCTGATCGGCCACCTTCCGGTGCCGGAGCGCTTCACCCCGTCGCACGTCCTGCTGGTCACCCTGGCCCTCCTGGTCTCGGTGGCGATCACCACGGTCGCCAGCTTGCGGGCGGTGGGTGCCCTCCTGATCCTGGCATCCCTCCTGGGATACGTGGTGGTCGTGCTGCCCCGTCCAGCCAAGGCGGTGGTGAGGATGGCGCTGCGCAACTCGGAGCGCACCAGGACCCGCACCGCGGCCACCTCGGTGGCGCTCTTCGTGGGCGTCTTCGCGGTGGGCCTCATCCTCATCCTGGGCACTGACATCCGCAGCGACCTCGACAGCATCATCACCCAGTCCACCACCTACAACGTGATCGCCGTGGCCCCGGGGCAGAGCGCCGCCCGCCTGGTTCAGGCGGCCAAGGGGCTGGGAAGCACCTCCGAGCTCCCCACCTCCGCCGCCATCTCCGCGCCATTGGCGATCAACGGCCGGCCCCTATCCCGGGTGGTCGCCCCGCTGAGCCACGGCGACCGCTCCGAGCTCGCCTTCCTCACCAGCGGCATCCAGGGCTTCTCGGTCGCCTCGGGCACCCTTCCCGACGTGACCATCAAGCAGGGCCGCCAGCTGCGACCCGCGGACGCCTCCACCAACGGAGTCCTGGTCAGCACCGCCCTCTCCCGCTCGCCGTTCAACCTCAAGGTGGGGGACACCATCACCTCCATCGACCCCTTGGCGCCCCACGCGGCTCCGGTGACCCTCGAGGTGGTCGGCCTCTACTCTGCCACCTCCGCCGGCAGCAAGAAGGGCATATCCATAACCACCACGGTGGCCCCCATCCTGGCCACCCAGCAGACCGCCGCCGCAGTGGCCGGGAGCAACCTCCAGCAGGTCCTGGAGCTGAAGTTCCCACCCAAGCGTGCTGACGCGGCTGCCACCCAGCTGCGGAGCGCGGATCCGGGGGCTCAGGTGGTCAGCCTCGCCGACTTCACCCTGATCATCGACCAGTTCCTCAACAACGCCATCCTCTTCCTCACCGCCATCGCCTCCCTGGCCCTGCTGGCGGGGATCGTTATCATCGCCAACTCCGTGGCCCTGGCCCTGCTGGAGCGGCGGCGGGAGATCGGCATCCTGAAAGCCGTGGGGCAGGGGCGGGGAGCGGTCCTTGGCGAGGTCCTCACCGAGACCGCGGCGGTGGCGGGGCTGGGAGCCGCCGGGGGGATGGTGGCGATCGCCCTGGTGCTGCTGCCGCTGCAGAAGCTGGTCATCAAGATCAACCTCGGCATCCCTACACCCCTGGCGCTGGCGCTGGTGGTGGGGGCGATCCTGGTGGCGGTGGTGACCGCAGCTCTGGTGGCCTGGGGCCCGGTCCGGGTGCGCCCGCTCGAGGTTCTGCGCTACGAGTGAGGGCCTCGCCCCCGCAACGGCCCAGGCGGCGCTCCTGGGTGCTTATGGGCAGCTGGCGGAGCTGCTCCCGTCCTCCGACCCCCGGGCTCCCACCGGGTGCCGGGGCTGGACCGCAGGTGACCTCTGGTTCCACCTCTTCCTGGACGCCCAGCGAGCTCTGATCGCCCTGGCGACCAGAGCCGACTCACCCCCCGACCGGGACTACGTCACCTACTGGCGGGAGTGGTCCTCCTCCGATCCGGACGCCAGGGAGCACGCCGAGTTCGTGCGGCGGGTGGCGGCGGCCCTGGGGGGCCGGGAGGCTGGGCGCTGGTGGCTGCGAACCAGCCAGGCAGTGCTCAGGGCCGCGGCCACCACACCAACCGGGTCCGTGCTGGCCACCCAGGGCCACCGGCTGCGACTGCCTGACCTGCTGGGCACCCTGGCGGTGGAGGCGACGGTGCACCACCTCGACCTCTTGGTGGGAGTCCAGGGACCGAGGCCGGCTCCCTTGGCGCTGACGGTCTCGCGTCTGACCCTGGACGGCCTCATGGGCGCCCCCTGCCCCTGCGACTGGGACGACCCGACCTATCTCGAGAAGGGGACCGGGCGGGTAGAGCTCACAGCGGAGGAGCTGGCCCAGCTCGGGGGGCTGGGGGCTCGGTTCCCCCTCTTCAGCTGAGGGTCCAGCTGGCCGCGCAGGGCACAGCCCCAGCACCCGGTCAGTGCGCGACCCAGCCTCCGTCGATGGGGAGCGCGGCCCCGGTGATCGTCGCCGCTTGGGGGCCACAGAGGAAGACCGTGAGCTCGCCCACCTGTTCTGGGGTGGTGAAGCGGCTGAGGGGCTGAGTCTCGGCCAGCATCTGCCGCTTGGCCTCCTCGATGGATGTGCCAGCCGCCTCAGCCCGCTCCTCGAGCTGGCGCGCCACCAGGGGGGTGAGCACCCAGCCGGGGCAGATCGCGTTCACGGTAACCCCGGAGGCGGCGGCCTCGATGGCGGCCACCTTGGTGGCCCCGACCACCCCGTGCTTGGCGGCGACGTAGGCTACCTTGCTGCCGCTGGCCACCAGCCCGTGGGCAGAGGCGATGTTCACGATCCGTCCCCAGCCTCGCTCTTCCATCACGGGAAGGGCGTAGCGCATCCCGTAGAAGACCCCGGAGAGGTTGACCGCGATGATCCTCTCCCACCTCTCCAGGGGAAACTCGGTGAGCTTAGCGACGTGCTGGAGGCCGGCGTTGTTCACCAGGATGTCCAGTCCCCCGAACTCTGCCACTGCCGCCACCACCATTGCCTCCACCGCCTGCGGGTCGGCGACGTCCGCACCGTGGTGTCGGACAGGGACTTTGAACTCGTTCTCCAGCCCGAGGCGGAGTGCCTCCACCGTGGCCGGATCGCCGAACCCGTTGAGCATCACCGCCGACCCGGAGCGGGCCAGAGCTCTGGCTATCCCCCAGCCGATCCCGCTCGTGGAACCGGTGACGATGGCCACCCGCCCGTTCAACCGCCCGCTCAACTGCTCAGCCTCCACCACCCTGGGCCTCCTCCCAGCGCTCGCGGAGTGCGCTCCGCCGGACCTTCCCCCCCTCAGTGGCGCGGGGAAGCTCCGCCACCACCATGACTTCCTTCGGCACCTTGAAGCCGGCCAGCCGTTCCCGCACGAATCGGACCAGCTGCTGGGCGTCGATCTCCGCTCCCTCCTTGGGGATGACGAAGGCGACTCCAACCTCCCCCCACCGGGAGTCGGGCACGCCCACCACCACCGCCTCGGCAACCTGGGGGTGGCTGGCGAGGACCTGCTCGACCTCGGCGGGGTACACGTTCTCGCCCCCGGAGATGTACATCTCACTGAGCCGTCCGAGCAACCAGTAGAAGCCGTCCTGGTCGCGCTCCGCCAGGTCCCCGGTGTGGAGCCAGCCCTGGGAGAGAGCCGCTGCCGTCGCGTCGGGCCTTCCCCAGTAACCCTGGAAGACGTTGGGGCCCCGCACCAGGAGCTCTCCCCTCCCGGGCCCGTCCAGCAGGGGCGGATCGAGGTCCTCCACATGCGCCCGCGCCAGCGCCACCTCGACGTGGAGGTAGGGCCTGCCGGCCGAGCCGACCTTGGTGCGGCTGTACTCGGGCGGCACGCACAGCACGTTGGGAGAGGCCTCTGTCAGGCCGTAACCCTGAAGCACCGTCACCCCTCGGTCCAGCCAGAGCTCCAAGAGTCCTCTCGGCATGGCGGCGCCGCCGACGACCACCATCCGCAAGCTGGTGAGGTCAGTGGCGCCGAAGGCCGGATGCTCGGAGAGGAACAGGTAGTTGGTGGGGACGCCCATCATGGTGGTGACTCGGCGCTCAGCGATCAGGGCGAGGACCCGGCCGGCGTCGAAGCGGGGCTCCAAGAGCAAGCGGGCGCCGTGCCAGATTGCCTGCAGTGGCTGGACGTTCCACCCCCCGACGTGGGACTGGGGGAGCACCTGGAGCACCACGTCGCTGCCCGCCAGCTCCGCGGTACGGTCGAGGCTCAGATTGGTCCAGAAGCAGTTGGACTGGGTCAGGACCGCTCCCTTGGGAGTTCCCGTGGTACCTGAGGTGTAGATGATGAGCAGAGGATCGGAGCCACGGGGCGGCGGAGTGGTCACCAGCCGAGAGGACGCCTCCTCGAGGTCGGAGAGCAGAAGCACACGGACCTCGGGCCCGGACGCGGCCGCCTGGGACGCCTCCTCGAGCTCACTGCCACTGAGCAGCAGGGTAGCTCCGCAGTCCCTCAACTGGAACTCGAGCTCCGGGGCCGCCAGCCGCCAGTTCAGCGGCACCATGACCAGCCGGGAGGCGGCGCAGGCGAAGAGCAGGGCGATCTGGTCGGGGCTGTTCTGGGACAGGGTGGCAATCCGGTCGCCGGGGCGCAGGCCCAGCGCCGCCAGTGCCGCCTGGATCGTGGCCGCACGGAGGGCCAGCTCTCGATAGGTAAGAGACCCACCTTCGAACTCGACGGCCACCCGGTCGGGGGTCAGCGCGGCCCGTTGCGGGAGCCAGTCCGCGATGGTCGTCTCACCCTGGACCATCCTCAGCCCCAGGTGATCACGGTCGCCGCCCAGGTGTACCCGGTGCCGGCGGCGATGAGGAGCAGGTTCTGCCCGGCGCGCAGATGGCCGGCGCGGGCCAGACGGTCGAGGCCCAGGATCGGATCAGCGCCGCTCAGGTGGCCGGTGTCCTCCAGGTAGATCGAGTTCTCGGGGGAGGACCCCAGGGCCGCGAGCAGGGAGGTGTGCATCGAGCGCTTCATGTGGATGGGCAGGACCCAGTCCACCTGGTCCAGGGTCAGCCCGGAACGCAGCAGGGCCTCCTTCGCGACCGCCACGAAGTTGGGCAGGCTCACCTCGCCCAGGCGGGCCCTCATCCCCTCGAGGTCCTCCACATCGAGGAAGTGGAGGCGCTGGTCCACCGTGAGGTGAGAGGCGGGAAGCGCCGATCCCCCGGCCGGGATCTTGACG
This sequence comes from bacterium, assembly GCA_021827985.1. GTDB lineage: Bacteria > Chloroflexota > Dormibacteria > Aeolococcales > Bog-877 > JAJYXT01. The sequence goes on along the minus strand of JAKATL010000004.1, from coordinate 36,484 downwards.
TGCTGGCTCAGCGTACCGTCGGTGAGCATGCTCGAGCCGCGGACCAGGTTGTGCGGGTGGTCCCGGGTCAGCAGGGCCGCCACCGCCCCGTCCCCGAAGTTGAACATGAAGCGCGAGCGCTGGTTGGCGTAGTCGAGAAGCCGGGACTCACAGCTGGCGGCCACCATCAGGATGGTTCCCGCTCCCGGGTCGGACGAGGCCAGCGCCTTGGCCACGCGGAGCGCCACCGGGGCTCCGCAGGAGACGTAGTCGAGCTCCAGGGCGAACGCCCTACGGCAGCCGAGCCGCTCCTTGACCCGAGGAGCCGCCTGCCAGACGGGATAGTCCTTCCAGGTGGAGCCGAAGTACAGGACCGCGTCCACGTCCAGCGGGTCGACGCCTTGCTCCTGCAATAGAGTGCGTCCAGCCTCGACGGCCATGGTGCTGGGGTGCTCCTCGGGACCGGCAAGGTGTTTGCCCGAGATCCCGAACCGCCCGACCAGGACCTCTTCTGGGATGCCGCTGAGAACCGAGAGTTCGGCCGCCGGGAGCCAGCCCTCGGGCAGGTAGTGGGCCGTTCCCACCAGCCCCACCTCAGCCATTTGGCCCTTCCCGCTCCCTGGCAGGGGCAGCCGCGACGCCGAGGGCCCGGGCCACGAACGCCATGGTCCGGTCGAGGATCTCCGGCGGGACGGCCTTGGCCTCGTCCCAGAGGATCCAGCGCATGCCGATCATCTCGCCCACCGCCATCAGGGCCCAGGCGGTGACTTCGGGGTCTGCTTCGGCGATCTCGCCCCGGGCGGAGGCCGCGCGCAGCGCCTCGGCGTAGCCGTCGGCGATGTGCTCATAGTGCCAGTGGAGCATGCGCGGCGAGGCGAACTCGGCCTGGCGGATCACCCGGTATAGCGCCGGGTGCTCCGCGGTGAAGCGGAAGAAGGCCTGGAAGCCGAGGCGCTCCGCCTCGAGGCGGTCACGTCCCTGGCCGGAGGCAACGGACATGGCGTGGCGCACCCGACGGCTGAGATCCGCCACCAGCTCTTCAAAGACCGCCTGCTTGCCCCCGAAGTAGACGTAGAAGGTGCCCTGGGCAACGCCGGCCAGTTCGGTGATCTTGGCCACCGAGGCATCGTGGTATCCGAGCTCCCCGAACACCCGCTCGGCAGCGTTCAGGAGCCGCTGCCGGGTCTTCACCCCCTTGGGGCCCAGGGGGGAGGACACGTTGGAGCGAGCGTCCCTGCCCCTGGTGGACAGCTGTCGCGTCACACTCTCTCCAGGAGAAACTCGCGCAACATCTCGGCGAACTCCTTGGGACGTTCCAGGTGCGGGGAGTGGCCGCAGCCGGCTAGCACTCGCTCCTCCACCACCGCCCCCGATTCGCGATACCTCTCCAGCACCGCCCGGGTCTGAGCCACCATCGGTTGAGGCGGGAAGATCTCGACCCCGGGCCAGCCCGGGACCGCCCCCAGCTGGCCCAGATAACCGATGTCGCTCAGAGAGGTGTCCGAGACGATCTGGTCCTCGCTGCCCCGGATCCAAAGAATGTCAGGACCGGGGGAAAGGTTCCCCAGGGCGCTGAGGTTGCAGTACTTGGGGGAGAGGGCATTAAGGACCCCGCGGTGACCCGGGGCCACAAACGGCCAGTTGCCAGAGGGAACCGACTCCCCGGGGTAGTTGTCCTCCCCGATCACCGTCGCCAGCATGGAGCTGAGCAGAGCCTCCTCCCACTCAGCCGGAAGTTGGTTCTGCGGGTTCAGGTACATGGACCTCAGGATCCGGCGGGGCGCCAGCTCGCTGTCGTCGCCCCGGTCACCGGCCGCCAAACGGCGCACCAACTCAGGATTGGCGGCGCCTCCTCCCGAGCCAGCGAAGTCAGGCCAGCAGGGCGTCCCCTGCGCGTCCCGGGTCCCCCCGAAGCCGTATGGCGACATCGGGCTCTCCAGGATCAGGGAGGCGACCCGCTCCGGGTGGGAGATCAGGTACTGGATGGCGACTCCGGCGCCCATCGACCAGCCCAGCAGGTGTACCGGCCGGCCGATTCCTAGAAGACCGGAGTCCAGCACGGTCTGGAGATCCTGGGCGAACTCCTGCACCCCGAGACTCCCGTCCACCGGAGCTGAAGCTGAGGACCCGAAGCCGCGCAGGTCGGGGGCCACCACCCGAAATTGCGAGCCCAGGCGGAGCATCAGGTCCTGGAAGAAGGTCGAGGAGGAGACGTTGCCATGAATCAGGAGGAGGGGAGGCGCCTCGGGCGGCCCCACCACCAGGGCGTGGGTGCGCACTGGGCTGGTGTCGAGGTCGACTTGGGTCAAACTGGCGACCATCGATAGAGGATTTAGCATGGTTGGATCTCCCAAATGTTGAGCGCTGACAGCTCCAGGGCACAGCAAGGTCTGGACGGCCTCATCTTTCCCCCTCTCCACGGGCGGGAGGCTGGATCCCTGGCGGCTGCCCGCTGGGGCCGAGATAGGCGGACTCCAGAAGCTCTGGCCGGCTTCGCAGGTCCGCCGTCCGTGCCTCGAGAACCAGCTCCCCGTGACGCAGCACCAGGGCGCGATCGGCCACTCCTAGGGCCTGAGCGGCGTGCTGCTCCACCAACAGCACCCCCATGTGGGCGGTCGTGGCGCGCTCTCGGATGGTCCTTAGCATCCGCTCCACCAGCTGCGGGCCCAGGCCCAGGCTGAGTTCGTCCACCAGCAGAAGACGGGGGGCGAGGGCAAGCGCCCGAGCCAGCGCCAGGATCTGCTGCTGGCCCCCGGACAGAGTCCCGACCTTGCGGTCCAGGAAGTCGCTGATGCTGGGGAACTCATCGAGGACTTGAGCCAAGGCACCACTTCGCCGTGACCGAGGACCCGGGATAAGCTCCAGGTTCTGCCGCGCTGAAAGCTCCCCGAACAGGCCACGATCCTGGGGGACCAGGGCCAGCCCCCGGCGCGCGAGAAGGTGTGGCCGACGGCCCTGCACCGTGGTCCCCAGGACCTCCAGCCGGCCGCCCAGGGCAGGGAGCACCCCGGCCAGCGTCAGCAAGGTAGTGGTCTTGCCGGCCCCATTGGCGCCCAGCAGAGCCACCACCTCACTCTCGGCGAGGCTGAAGGAAAGGCCTCTCACCACCGCCATCCTTCCGTAGCCGCAGTCCAGCTGCGAGGCCATCACTAGCCCACTCACGATTGTCCGGCCCCACCCCGCCCGGAGCCGGGGGAGCCCCCAGCGCCCACTCCCGATGGACTTGAGGCGCCCAGGTATGCCGCCATCACGGTGGGATTGGCGCGGACCTCCCCGGGAGGACCCTCGGCAATCAGGCGGCCGAAGTCAACAACGTATACGTAGTCACAGCTAGCGAAGACGAAGTCCATGTCGTGGTCCACCAGCAAGAGGCCGACCCCGGGCGCGGCCAGCTGGCGGACCACGACGGCCAGCCGGGCACTTTCGCCAGCGTCCAGGCCCGCCGCCGGCTCATCCAGCAGGAGAAGCCGCGGCTGACGCATCAAGACCCGGGCGATCCCCACCAGCCGCTGCTGGCCGGCGCTGAGCTGCTCAGTGCTCAGGCCCGCCAGTTCAGCCGCCCCAACCTGACTCAGGGCGAACTCCGCGGCCGCCCGGACGGCGCCGGGCCGCTCCGGCACGATCAGCTCCAGGGCGAGCGGGCGGGACCGGGCCCCGGCCACACTGAGATCTTCCCAGACCGACAGGCCCCTGAATCCGACCGGGGTCTGCCAGGTCCGAAGGACGCCGCGACGGGCGACCTTATGGGGTGGCAGCCCCAGCAGTTCACCTCCCCCGAGGCGAGCCGAACCTCCGGCCGGGGTGAACCCCGTGATGGCGTCGATGAGGCTGGTCTTGCCGGCCCCGTTAGGCCCGATGAGCCCCACCACCTGGCCTCTTCCCACTTCCAGTTCGACCCCGTCAAGCGCCACCACCCCTCCGTAGCGGACGCTGAGGTTCTGAACCCGGAGAAGCCGTTCCCGGCCCTCAGGCGCGGGGATGAGCGCAGGCAGGGGCGGACGCGGAGGAGGCTGCGGGCTGGCGGCCGGTTCTGGCCGAGAGCGCTGCGCCAGGTAAAGCCGATGGATGGCCCCTGCCATCCCCTCCGGATAAGCGATGGCGGCACCGATCAGGGCCAGACCACTGGCCAGGAGGTAGTACTGGCCCAGAGCCGTACCCACCCCGCTGACAAGCGTCACCACCACGCCCGCCGGCGCCAGGGCAGAGGCAAGCGCCGCACCCAGGGCGCTGCCGATGCCCCCCACGTACGCGAACGCCAGGAAGGGCAGGCCCGCCGCCAGGACGTCGAAGGAGCCGGCCGAGAATTGCCCATAGCTGTAGGCGATCAAAGAGCCGCTCACACCGGCCACGAAGGAGGCCAGGGCGAAGGCGGTCAGCTTGGCCGCGGTCACGTTCACCCCCACTGAGGAAGCCACAGTTTCGCTTGAGCGGACCGCCAAGAGCCGCAGTCCGGTGCGGCTCCGAGCTAGGTTGAGGGTCACCGCGACGAGCAGTACCACCACTACTAGCGCTAGCACGCCGAAGCCCATCTGGGCGACGTTGGCCCCCTGGCGCACAGCCAGGTTCAGCCCCGGCAACCGTGCTGGTGGCACCGGGTTGACTGTCCCCGAGACCAGGACGGGGTTGTTGAAGACGAACTCCTCGATGGCCACAGCGAAGGCGAGGGTCACAATGGCCAGCTGAATCCCGCGGATCCGGAGTGCTGGCAGGGCTATGACAAGGCCCACTGCAGTGGCCGCCAGGGCGCTTACCAGCACGGGAAGAGGGAACGGGAGGCTGGCGGCGGCCCCGAGCTTGGTCAGAGTGAGAGCCGAGATCCCGGCCAAGGTGACCTGAGCCAGAGAGATCTGGCCGGCAAGGCCAGTCAGGATCACGTAGGACAGCATGAGGGGCAGCGCCGCCAGCGTCTCGATCACCCCGAAGCGGACCGCCCCCCCGCCCAGCAGGAGCCCCAGTAACCCCACGAGTCCAAGCGCGACCGCGGGACCGACGGTGTGGCGCGGGCGCACTGCCACTACCAGGGCAGTAGCCACGTTCGCGGCCGCCAGGCGGCGTCCCCGGAGCGCCAGGACTAGGACGATCAGCAGCAGGGGCAGAGCCTCACCCGCACTGCTCGAGGCCCAGGAGGCGAACCAGCTCAGAGTCTGCAGATAGCCGATCACTGACTGGGCCATCCCCAGGGCCAAGCCGGCCAGGCAGGTGACAGGCAGGGAGCCAAGCCGGCCCGCCAGCGCCACAGCCAGGGCAGGGACCACGAACAGTGTGTAATCGACGGTGTTGACCCCGATCACAGGGGCCACCAGAACCCCCACCAGCCCCGCCACGGCCCCAGACAGGGTCCAGGCGCCGGCGGCAATCCGGGCCGGACGCCAGCCCAGCAGCGCCAGGTCGCGCTCACCGCGGGCCACCGCCACGGTAGCCCAGCCCAAGCGGGTGAAGGAAAAGTACGCCCAGACAGCCGCTGTGATCAGGACCACGGCGGCGCTGATGGCCAGCAGATCCACTGGCACCGGCTGGCCAGCCAGCCGCAGTGAGCCCGTGGGGAAGAAGGAGGGCACCACCGCCTCCTGGCTGCCGAACTGTACTGTGGCAACGGCCTCCAAGAGCATCATCAGGCCCACAGAGGCCACCACCTTGGAGAGGTCGGGCGCGCGCCGCAGGGGGTAGAAGATGAGGAAGTATGCCAACAGGCTCACCCCGGCACCTGAGGCAACCGCGAGAAGTAGAGCCGCCCACACCGGCAGCGCCCGCCCCAGGCCGATGGAGGCGGGAAGGCCCACCACCGGGAGGTAGAGCCGGCCGGTCGTGCGCAGGCCCAGATACACGAAGGCGCCCCACATCGCCACCGCTCCCTGGGCGAAGTTGACCACCCCCGAGCCCTTGTGGGTTATCACCAGCCCCACCCCCAGGCCCGCGTACACGGCGCCGGTCCCCAGCCCCAGCAGAGCGAAGAGGAGCAGATCACCCCCCATCAGACGGCTCCTGCCCCCTGCTGGACTGGTTCTGAGTCAGACTAGGCTCTTGGCGAACACGAAGCCGTGGGTGAAGGCGACCCGGCGACCGTGTTCCACCCGGTACTCGATCAGGCCACTGGCGCAAGCCGAACTCTCTCCCGGCCACTGCTTGCCGTTGCAGTCCAACGGCTGCCCCATGAAGCTGGAGAGGTCGCGGATGGACCGCAGCGCCGAGAGGACTGAGGTGGGGGAGATCCTACCCTTGATTCCCCGCAGCACCGAGGCCACGTCCATGGTGGCAGAGAAGGTGTCCTGGGCGAAAGCATCACTGACGTAGGCGGGGGCATAGCGCTCCATGGCCGCCTCGTAGAGCTTGACCTGGGCCCCCTTGGCGGCTGGGATCCCTTGCGTGTCACCCGGAAGGTAGAGATCGGTGGAGGTGAAGACGCCTTCAGCCGCGGAGGCGTCGGCGGTCACGAATGCGCTGCAGGAGCCGGCGAAGACATCGCCCCGGTACCCAGTGCTGGCCACCGCTGAGACGAAGCTGGTGCATCCCGGCTCATCCCCAATGAAGAAGAGAGCTTGGGGGTGGGAGGAGCTGGCGGCCGCCACTATCGAGGGGTAGTCGGGAGCGCTGGCGTTGTAGTAGATGACACTGAAGTGGAGGCCCAGCGCCCGGGCCACCGGGGTGAGATCGGCCGTCACAAAGGCCTCGTCGGCGGGCCCGCTCCCGACCACGTACGTGAAGGACCGGACATGCAGGTCCCTTGCCATGACCACCAGGGGAACGGCGTCGTAGGCCCCGGTGGCGGCCCCGAAGAAGAACGCATCGGGGCTGTTGGATTGAAGCGGCCCGAACGCGGTGTGTCCCACCAATGGAATCCCCGCGCCGGTCAGCACCGGCACAGCCGCGTCCGAGCCGAGGTCGATCCCCTCCAGCACCAAAGGGACTTTGGCCTGGACGAACTTGTTGGCACAGGTGACCGAGGCAGAGGTCGTGCCGTCGGTGTAGCAGTTGTCGAACTCTAGGGGATGCCCGTTGATCCCTCCGTGGGCGTTGATGTACTGGCGGGCGGCCTGAGCTCCAGCTCCAAAGTCGGGGAAGGCGACCGCCCCCAGCTGCTGATTATCGAATCCGATGGTGATGGGAGACCCGTGGGCAGCCCCGGTGACCGCCTTGGGCGAGCTGCCGCAGGCTGCCAGGACCGTCGCCAGAACCAGGAGGATCGAGCCAGCACCCAGCCCGCGCACCAACCTGAACATCCCCGCCCCTCCAATAACTGAGAACTGAATCAGGCGTCGAGTATCGCCCCTGCATGCCCCTATGTCAAGCCCCTGGTGGCCCCGTTCGGGAGCCGCCCAAGAGGTGAGGCGGGTCGTCATGAGCCGACCTCAGTGGTGGTCGTAGGGGCGGTGCGTGGGGCTGGCAGGTGATCTGGAAACGGGGGGTGCGCCCGGTCTCGGCACCCGCGCCATCCCGTCTATCCCTCTTCGCTGGTGAAGAGCCACGTCGGCGGAGATGGTGTCCACCCTGGTGGGCAGATGCTGCTGGTCGCAGCACCGCCGTGCCAGCCCCGGCCCTTGGGGCTCAGGTTCGGTGCTCACTCCCGCCAGGCGCCAGCTCGGGTCTCTGAGACGCCGGCGGGGACCGCGCGGTTGATGAACAGCCCTGGGGCCAGCCGAGACCTCAGCTCCCCAGGATCTGCTGATGGAGCCTGAGCTGGGCCCCAATGTGACGACAGGCCCCGCCCCGGCCAGCCCCATCGTCAGCCGGAGTGCCGCCGTGGGGAGGTTGCCAGTGTCCCAGCCCTCTTCGGAATCGGGTAGTGCCATCACCCAGTTGAGCCGGCACCGCCGTTCCCACCGCTGCTCCCCGCCCCATGGCCAAGAGAACACCCGATCGGTCAGCACTTCCTTGGCAGCGCCCCGCACCGGTGTCACCTTCAGCCTCTGGCGGGGCGTCGCCCACGCTGACCAGCGCCCCTGCAGCGCGGGTCAGCCTCTGGGGCCCGACACCGCCAACGCCACCCTAAGGCCGATCAAAGCCGTTCCCGAATCCGCGCCCACGGCAGCCAGCCGCCGCCGGGACCTGGAGAGACGGGCCCGGGCGGCGCTGGCATCCCCCGCCCAAGCGCAGTGGGGCGCCAGGGTGAGGACCAGCAAGACGCCACCCAGCGCCAGCACCTGGAGGGCAACCGCTCCGGCCGTGGGGTCGATGAACTGGGGCAGCACCGCGGTCATGATCAGGGCGCCCTTGGGATTGGAGACACCCCAGCCCCTCCCACGCGTCCCGTCAGCCCCTAAGGTGCGTGGGCGGGGACGCCAGCACCGCGCCCAGCCGCCCGGGCTGGCGGATGCTCTGGACCCCGAGATAGACGAGGCAGGCCGCGCCGACCAGCTTCACCCTCTCAAAGACCACCACCTACTGCTCCAGGACAAGACCGGCGCCGGCCGCCACCGCCCGGAGCTCAATCAGCTCGCCGCAGTCGTCTCCCACCGCCGCCGCCAAGGCGAAGGCCACGAGCCTTGCCGGTGAAATCAGGCGGCACCCCTCTGGCGCGGCTCCCGGCCCACTTGTGGGTCCCGACCAGCGGCACTCTCACGAGCCCAGATCCAGCTCGACCGGCTCCGGTGCGCGCCATCCAGGGGCCGGCAGGCCGGCATGGACATACGCGTCGCGGGGGATGCCGATGTCCGCCAGCCAGCCCCGGCCCACCCAGTGCCGCGCCCCCGGTACGAGGCAGCCGGCCTTGGCCACCCCCAGCATGAGCGTGTGGTGCGCCCTTACGCACTCGCCCCGGACCTCACCGGTGTCGGCGTCCAGCCCGGAGGGAAGGTCCACCGAGAGGACCTCGGCCGAACTGCGGTTCACACGGCTGATCACGGCCGCCGCGGGCTCCCGCGGAGCTCCTCGCGACCCCGTGCCCAGCAGCCCGTCCACCACCAGGCTGGCCCCTGAGATGGCTCGCTCGGCGCTCTGTCCCCGCCCGTCTCCCAGCACCATGAGCTCCGCCCCGGCACCCTGCGCCGCCCGAGCCAGGCCCGCCGTGCCCCCCAGCACCTCGATGGGGAGCGGGATCAGGACTCGGGTGGGCAGGCCCCAGTCCGTGAGGTGGCGGGCACAGACCAGGGCATCCCCACCGTTGTTTCCCCTTCCCGCCACCACCGCCACCTGGGCTCCGGGACCGGCCACCTCCAGCGCCAGCCGGCGGGCGAGGACCGCCACCTGGTAGCCGGCAAGGGCCATGAGCATCTCCACCGGCACGCCCAGGGCGACGGCCGCGCCGTCCAGCGCCCTTGCCTGCTCCCGGGTCGCGCCCGCGGTCACCGAACCGCCACTCCGGCCACGACCCCGCGTCCGGCCGTTGGGTCTGCCACCCAGGTCACCCGAACCCTGTCCCCGGGGCGGAGCCTCAGCTCTTGGGCTGCGCTCACCCGGTTCCCGGCGATCTCCAGATGGCCCGCGCTGTTCCAGAGGATGGCCAGCCCGGACTCGATCTCGTGGTAGCTGCGCACCACCTGGCGGATCTCCCGTCCCCCCGGGGCCGTGACCGACGCCGGCTGGGGCGCGTACCAGGGCGTCCGGGCCACCGCCAGGATGGCGCCGCCGAAGTGGTCCACCAGGACCACAGGGGCCCACGTTCCCTCGGCGTCCCCCTGGGGCAGCAGTCCGGGAAGAAGGGCCGGGCTGAGCACCCGGGGGCCGAGCTTCCCCAGGGCCAGCTCTCCGCTGGCGATCCGGGCCGCCAGCGGACCGATCAGGTCCCTCCCGTGGAAGGTGCCGCTGAGCTGCGCCGGCAGATGGAGATCGGTGGCGATCCGAAAGGCCGCCCGCTCCTTCCCGCGCTGCCAGAGGAAGTGCAGGAGGCTGTTGTCCGGCGCAACCACCAGCTGGCCGTCCACTGCCGCCGCCACCAGGGTGCGTTCGCTGCCCACTCCGGGGTCCACCACGGCGCAGTGGACGGTGCCCTCGGGAAAGGCTGGGGCGCTGGCCGCCAACCAATAGGCTCCGGCGCCGATGTCGGTCCGTGGGATCCCGTGGGTGATCACCTCGACCCGCAGCCCGGGAGCGGCCCGGAGCACCGCTCCCAGCATGGTGCCGCCGTACCCGGAGTCGGTCCCGAAGTCGGTGAGAAGGGTGAGGATAGCGGCCATGGGACGGGCCCATTGTGACCGATGGGTAGCCGCCCGCAGTGCCGGTTCCGGACCCGAGGCTCAGCCGATGGGGGGGCGCCGGGCGCGGATGATCGCCGCCGTGGCCGCAGCATGCACCCGGTGGGTGGAAAGGATCTCCACATCCACCAGGCCAGCGACGCCCAGGGCCTCGCGGTACTCGGACTCTGTGAGTGCCCCCGCGACGCACCCGGCCCAGAGAGACATGTCCTGCTTTGTTGCCTCGTCCAGATCTGGATCGGCCACCACATCGGAGATGGCAAAACGGCCACCGGGCCGAAGCACTCGGGCCGCCTCGGCCAGGACTGCGCGCTTGTCAGCGGTCAGGTTGATGACGCAGTTGGAGATGACCACGTCCACGCTGCCGTCCTCCAGCGGGATCGCCTCCAGGTAGCCTTCCAGGAACTCGGCATTCTCTACGCCGGCCTCCCGGGCACGGGCTCGGGCCAGCTGCACCATCTCTGCGGTCATGTCCAGCCCGATTGCCCGTCCGGTCGGACCGACCCGGCGGGCTGAGATCAGGACGTCGGCGCCAGCTCCCGAGCCCAGGTCGAGCACCGTATCTCCGGCCCGGAGGTCGGCGACGGACGTCGGAACTCCGCAGCCCAGCGAAGCGGTGAGCGCCGGCCCCGCCAGGTCCGCATCGGGAGTTCCCTGATACAGGTCGGCCCCGAACGCCGGCTCCGCCCCACCACCAGAACACCCGCAGTCAGGCCCGCAGCAACCGTCCTTGCTGGTGGACAACCGCTGCGCCGCCTGGGCGTACCGGTCCCGGACCAGGTCACGTATCCCAGCTTCCACCTTCCTCCGCGCCGACCACCTGGATGCTCCAGCCGAGAGGATGGCAGAAGCAGCCCTGGCTTCCGCTCCAGGGCTGGAGCGCGGGCAGTAGGGGGGATCGGCTGCGCCGGGCATGCAGCACCGCCGCCAGCCACCGTTCTGCTCGAGGACGCTCAGCGCCGGCAGGTGGTGCGCTCCCCGCCGGTACCAGAAGGCGCCCCGGGCCTCCAGCTGGCGGCCCAAGGTCACATCCAATCTAGGCAGCCCCACCACCGGGCACGCGTACCGCCACCCCCGCAACCGCCCTCACCGGGCCCATCTGGATCCGCGGCTCTCCGAAAAGCTCCGCCTCCACCGCGACCTCCATGCGCGTGCGGCTGCCCCCCGATGGTCTTCGGCTCACTCAATCCGTCGCCAGGGGAGCTGCATCTCTCTGCCCCCGGCCACTCGCCGAAATCCGAGATGCTTCTGTGACCATCCCGTTGGGCCGACATCGCCCGAGCCCCGCTGGCGGCGGCACACTCAGATCCTCGGCGAGGACTGCATGCGCATGACGCCCAAAGCCAGAGACCCAGAGGTGGTTCCTCCGGGCGGGTAGGTCCGGGGCCAGGTCCGCCCACGGAGGCAGCGGCTCGGTGCGCCCTCCGGACCGACTACCCGCTCTGGGGCAGGGGGGACCCTGGTCTCGACCGGACCATGAACCGGTCCAGGGCGGTCGCTGCAGCGGCCAGGCCGAGGAACAGGATCGCCACCCACAGACAGTTGAGCAGAACCGCCGGGTACCCCAGCGCCGTCACGTCAACGAAGGGGTACGGATAGAAGGGCTGGAAGGCACCCCGCACCAGGGTGAAGACCAGCCAGAACACCGGAAACGCGACCGTCCAGAGCGCAACTCGCCCGGAGCACCGCCCCCGGGGACCGAAGGCCAGCCATCCCGCCACGGCCAGCACAGGGACTGCAAAGTGCACCAGCTGGTTGCCGAGCTGATCCCAGCTGTGCAGCTCCAGGATCTGGGCCAGGGCGACGTGATAAACGATCCCGGTGACCAGGATGGCTATCACCCCGGTCAGTCGGAACACCGAGAATATGAGCGAGTCGCGCTCGGTCCGGATGGCCAGCAGCAGCGACGTCCCTCCGACGATCAGGTTCGACTGGATGGTGAAGAAGGCGAAGGTGTTGAGACCGCGGGCAACTCCCGAGTGGAAGTAGCCACCTGCGTTGTTGATGCCGGTGAGGACGCTGAGAACGACCCCCACCAGCACACAGAGCGCTGTCAGGCCGAACCAAGACCGCACCCATCTTGGGTCCACATGAGCCTCCTGGCCTGAGTTGGTTCCGGTCCCGCGAAGTATACGGGTGTGCTATCCATCTCGGGTCACCTCCGGCCACCGGCCCGGGCGGCAGGGCAGGCGGGCGACAATGCGTCTCCGCCGGGATGGCCGGACCCTCGCCCGCCCAATTGGGGGACCAGGGTTCTCTGGAGGGCGCCGGCCTACGACTTCAGAGCCGGACGGGGAAGGTGATGGTTACGGCTGAAGCGGCCAGGAAAGTCAGAACCCCACAGATGAGGAGAGCTGCCCGCAGCCGACCCGCGTTGAAGCGGGTGCTGACGGCCCCGAAAAACAGCGCCATGGCGAAGATCACCGTCATCATCACGTAGTCGTCCGCCTGCTGGTTGGCGGCGGTCGCCTGGTCGAAGCGGGTGAGGGCCAAGGCCTCCAGCTCAGTTGCCTTCCTACCCGCTGCTAGCTGGTATCGGGGCATGACAAATGGGGTGGCCGGAGCCCTGGTGTTGGTGAGCGGCGAAAGCTTCTCCCAGGCCTGGAAAGCCACCCCGAACTCACCCCGGAAGCGGTCCGCCAGCAGGCCCGCGAGCCGGGTCTGTCCCTGGTCGGTCGCAGTCAGCCAGGCTGTGAACATGGAAATGTCGGACAGGGACTGCTGGCCCGCCGCGGTCGAGGCGCGTACCGACTCGGTCCGGCTGGCGGACGCCTGACTGAAGCGAATCGCCTGGATGCCGCTCCACTTGGTGCTCTGAAAGGCGCTCCAGGCAGTCAGCACCGTAGCCGCGGTCAAGAGGACGGTCGCCACCGTCTCCAGCTCAGGGACCGACCGCATCCGCCACCATCTTGCTGGCGGGCTGACGGTTGCGTCCGCGCGATGCGAGGGCGGCCCGGGCGAGGGGGTGTGAGGTAGGCCGCTGGCGCGGTGCTCAGCCATGAGCCCGTCTCCAGCGGCCCCCTGCAGAATCGTGCATGCGATTCTCCCGCACACGGCTCGCCCCCGGGCAGTCGGTCAGCCTCATTCCGCCGCGCCACCGGCGTTGGACGCTGTCCCCGGCGTTCGGCGGTCGATCTGGCCGGTTCCCCGAAGGGAGCGGGTGGAGGGCCCCGAAGGGCAAGCCCGCAGCCATGCCGATCCCAAACGCACACCCGGCTGGAGGCCCTTCGCTCCGGCGAGGTTGTGTTGTCCTCGCCCTCAACGCTACGGTATGGCCTCCTCCGACTTCCGCTCGGCGCTCCGCTACTTCGCATCGCTGCTTATAGGTGTCGCTGCTACCGGGCACTGCAAGTTGGCCGCCTGCAGCCATCCATGCCGGTGCCGAGACGGATCTCTCCTGTCCCGGAACCAACCTTGAGCGTGTGCCGCTCCCCCTACCCCGGAGGGACCCGGCGGACGTGACCCCTGGAACCGGGTCGGCCGGACATGGCCTTCGCCGTGACATGAGCGGCTCGGCTCCCCCGTTGTACATCTGACGAGGCTGCAGGTTTCGCGTAATGCTGCGGCCCGCGCTCTTGCTCCCTCCAATGAGGCTCTTGACACCCCGCTCGGCCCAGCGGTTCTCACCGCCAAGCTGGGGCCTGCTACCGGGCGCTCCAGGCCCTACCCGGACGGGACTTCCACCCGTTGGTGTGGTCAAGCTTTCAGGACGCACCACGGCAAGATTCTAGGTGGCTCGGCCCGGCGGGCCGCGCGGTGCGCCAACGGCGTTCTGGACCGAGGGGCGACCGCTTCGGGACCTGGGACGAGAGGAAGCGGTGCCCGGAGGCACCGCATCGGCGCTCGGCGCGGCCCCTTCGATCACGGGTGCCCGTCTCTCGAGATGTATGCGGACCCAACCTGCCGATCGCGGCCGGGGGCTGCTGGTCACCATCCCCACCCACTGGCAGCCTGGCCCGGATCAGACGGAGCCGGGCCGACCCTCAGGTGGAGCTCCCTCGAGGTTGCCCGGAGGGCGGCGCATGATCCGGAAGTGTGGCGCTCCGGACCTCTGCACCTCGTCCACGACCTCAAAGCCGCGGCGCTGGTAGAAGGCGACGTCCTCCGCGGTGACGGTGTCCAGGGTGGCGGGAAGGCGCTCCGCGTCGCAGCGCCGGAGGACCGGCTGGAGCACCGCGGTGCCCAGCCCCCGACCCTGGAGATCCGGCTCGGTCCCCAGCGCCGCTAGGTACCAGGTGGGCTCCCGCGGGTGGCGGCGGTGGACATCCAGGTTGACCGAGAGCGCCGCGACGAGCCGGGTGCGCAGAGCGACCCCGATCCTCAGGTTGAGGCCGAGCTGGCGCCAGAGGTGGGGCCTGGCTCCCCGCCGGGGAACCCCCATGGGCAACCACAGCGCCGCTGCGGAGAGGTCGTCGGTGACCCATCCCTCCCCCGCGTCCTGCAGCGCCATCACGTTGAGGCGGTACCAGCGCTCCAGCCGCCGCTCCCGGCCGCGCGTTGCGGGAAACAGCCACTCCGTGGTGGGGTCGGTGGCGAAGGCCCGCGCCAGCATGGCACCCACCTGGGGGACGTCGCCGTCGCGCAGCTCCCGCACCCGAGGGGACCCCGGGCCGGTGGTGGTGATCGCCGATGTGGGGCCGTCAGTCCAGGAGCTGTCAGCTGTCGTCGTCGTGCCGGCCCACCAGCCGCTCGGCGGCGGCGTTCAGCACCACCGGCGCCGCCATCCGGCCCAGGCGTAGGCCGGCCTTCTGCCAGAGCGGCTGGGTCCGGTGCCCCCGCTCCGACCCGGCGGCGGAGCTCAACCCGCCCTTGCTGGCGGCCTCGGCGAGCAGCTCCTCGAGCCGCCGGCGCCATTCCTCGGGCATGGTGGCGATCCAGTCCTGCTCGGGCTCCGCCGAGTGGTGCCGCCGTCGGCGCGCCCACACCGCCACCCCCACCACCAGCAGCGCCACCCCGGCCGCCGCGATCCGCGGCCCATCCCGGCGGAGGCGGTAGCGGGGGTCAAGATCGCGGCGAAGCCGCACCTCCAGTCGGTCCAGGGTGCCCTCCAGCCGCTGGCGGGTGGCGACTACCTGTGCGTGCGCCTGGTCTGTAGCCGCGCCCACTTGAGGTCCTCCTGCACCGTCTTGCGAGTCAGCACCAGCGGTATGAGTCGGCGGTTGGCGAAGACCACTGCCCCTCCCGCTCCCACCATCAGCAGCCCGACCGCAGCGATCAGCCCGGCCACCAGTGTGTGGTTGGGGATCCACTCCACCAGCGTGACCAGGGCGAAGGGCACCATGAGGCTGAGTCCCAGGATGGCCAGCGCGAGCCCGATCAGCGCGCGGAGACCGCGCCTCAGGGTGTCCTTGGCCTCGGACTTGGCCAGCTGCAACTCGTCCGTCACCAGCTGGCGCAGATCCCGGGTGAGCGACTCGACCAGGTCGGAGACGCTCTCCTCAGCAGAAGGTGAAGATGCCACCTCTGCAGGTTAGCGGATGACACCGCTCCCGGCATCGGGGCCCGCCCCATCTATGATCGGAAAGTGGCACCGGCAGCGCCCCCGGGGATTGCGGCGCTGGCCGCCCCCCTGATCAGACTGGCAAAACGTGGCAGCCTGCTTGTGGCCACCGACTTCGACGGCACCCTGGCTCCGGTGGTCCGGGACCCGGACCGCGCGGCCCCTCTCCCGGAGGCCCGCGTGGCGCTGGAGAAACTGGCCTCCCACACCCCCGTGGCGGTCATCAGCGCCCGCGACCTGGCCAATCTCGCCTCGCGCTGCCGGATCACCGGGGCGCTCCTGCTGGGCAGCTACGGCCAGGAGCCATGGCTCCAGCTGAGCTCCGGCGAGCCACCTCCGGCTCCCCCGCGCCCCCGCCCAGAGCTCCTACAGCTGGCCCAGGAGCTCTCCGCCTACACCGCCGGGATGCCCGGGGTCCGGGTGGAGGTCAAGGCGCTGGGAGTGGCGGTCCACTACCGCAACTCCCCGGAGTCTCGCCGGGTCGGCCCGCTGATCCGCCGCCAGGTCGAGGAGCTCTGCCGGAGCCACCAGCTTCAGGTGGTCCGGGGACGCCAGGTGGTGGAGGCCCGACCGTTCCGGAGCGGCAACAAGGGGACGGCGCTCCGCCTGCTCTTGGACCGTCTCGGGCCGCGCGGCTGCGTCTATGCCGGAGACGACCTGGGGGACCTCCCGGCGATGCGGGAGCTGCATTCGGAGCGCGGCCAGCTGGAGCTGGCCGCCGCAGTGGGGGTGGTGAGCTCGGAGGTGAACCCCGAGCTCGTGGCTGAGGCGGACCTCCTCCTGGAGGGTCCGAACGAGTGGGCCACGCTCCTGGCGGAGGTCGCCATGGGACTGGATCGGGCTACTGGGCCAGCAGGTCGTTGAGGTCCTGCAGCTGGTTGCTGATCCAGCGGGTGATGTCGTTGCGCCGCACCTCCTGGCGCAGCTGGCGGGCCCGGCTGGCGCGGTACCGACGGGGCATGGTGAGGGCCGTGTGCAGCGCCTCGGCGGTCTGGTCGATGTCGAAAGGGTTGATGCCCAGGGAGTTCGCCCCCAGCTCCTCGAAGCTGCCGGCGTTCTCGCTCAGCACCAGGACGCCGTCACGCCCATTGCAGAGCACCCCCTCCTTGGCCACCAGGTTCATCCCGTCGTAGATGGGGTTGACCAGCAGGGCGTCGTAGCTCTTGTAGGCGGCCACCGCCTTGTGGATGTTCTCCTCCACCTCGAGGCGGATGGGCAGCCAGTCCGCGGTCTGGAAGCGCCGGTTGACCCGGGCCGCCGCGGAAACCACCGCCCCCAAGTAGGCGCGGTAGGCGTCCAGGTCCTGACGGCTGCGTTGCAAGAACGCCCAGAAGACCACTCGGGAGCGCAGCTCGGGATGGGTCTCCAGGAGGCGCTCGTAGGCCAGGAAGCCGCGCACGATGTTCTTGCTGAGGTCGGTGCGGTCCACCCGCAGGATGAGCAGCTCCGGCCGCCAGGAGTCGATCAGGCGCTCCTGCTCCGCCACCCCCTCGCTGGCCACCAGCTGCTCCATGGCGCTGATGTCGATGGAGATGGGATAGGCGCGGACCCAGACCGAGCGCCCCTCGTAGAACACGATGCGCTGGCGGTGGTCCACTCCCAGGCCCAGATTCTCCTCACAGGTCATGAGGAAGTTGCGCACGTCGAGGCTGGTCTGGAGGCCCACCACGTCGTTGCCCAAAAGCCCGGTCAGGATCCCGTCCCGCATCCCCCGGGGGATCACCTTCCAGTACTGCGGGGTGGGCCAGGGCACATGGATGAAGTGCTGGAGGCGGGCCTCGGGCAGCCGCTCACGCACCATCGCCGGTGCCAGATAGAGGTGGTAGTCCTGGGTCATCACCAGTGGCCGGGCGCGGCTGCTGCCCGCGACCTCCACCACCCGGTCGGCGAACAGGCGGTTCACCTCGACATACCCGTCCCGCCAGGCGCGCCAGGTCCGGCTGTCCAGGATGGGCTCCCGGCCCAGATCCCAGAGGTAGTGCTGGACGAACCAGAGCAGCGGATTGCTGATCTGGTTGTAGTAGAGGTCGTAGGCCTCGCGGTCGGGGGTGACGAAGGCCACCCGGAAGAAGTCCCCGGTCTCCGAAGTGACCTCGGCCACCCCGTCCGCGCTGGACACCAGCTCCAGGTCGGATGGCCCGCGGGCGCAGGCCACCCACACCGACTCGCTGGCCTGGGCCAGGGCGGACATGGCGGTCACCAGCCCCCCGCCTCCGCGGGTGATCCGCGAGGGACCGGAGCGCTCGGGGTGGACATCGATCGGGGGCCGGTTGGCGACCACGATGGGCTGCCAGCCGGCGAGCATCCGTCGCAGGTACGACTGGATCCCGGGCATCGGCATAGGATGACGGAAGCCGGTCACTCCGGGGGCTGTCTCAATTCCAGGTCGGGCAGGAGCACGGCCCCGAGTAGTGATGATGCAGGCGTGCGCTCGGGGCTGACCGGCTGGGGGGCGGCCCTGCCCCAAGCATCGCGGAGAGCATTTCCGAAGGGCTCGCGCGGCCCGCCTCGCCAGAACCGATTCGATCGGATCCGCAACTGAACTGAGCCAGCCGGTGCGGAGCGTTGGTCCACGCCGAAGGGCACCGCGAGGGGCACGCCCAAGTGGGGGCGTTGTCGACGTCGCCCCCTGGACAATTGGCTCCGGCCGCGCCGAGCTGCCGTGCACCAGCCCGAGAGCCGGTGAGGCGCCGGGCCCGCTACTCAGGGCTCGCCATCGCCACAGCTCCGCGGCGAAAGGTCGCACCCACGGCGCTGGCACCGCCTTGGCGGGAGCGCCCTACAGCAACTCCAGGATGGTGGCATTGGCCATGCCCCCTCCCTCACACATTGCCTGCAACCCCCACCGCGACCCGCGCCGGACCATGCAGTGGACCAGGGTGGTCATCAGCCGCGCTCCGCTGGCGCCCACAGGGTGGCCGAGGGCGATGGCTCCACCGTTCACGTTCACCCGCTCCAGGTCGGCCCCGGTATCCCGCTGCCACGCCAGCACCACGCTGGCGAATGCCTCGTTGATCTCGAACAGATCGATGTCGGCCAGGGATAGGCTGGCTGACCTCAGAACCTTGCGGGTGACGGGTATGACCGCGGTCAGCATGAGGATCGGGTCCGCGGCGGCCACGGCCATGGCGTGCACCCGGGCCAGGGGTCTAAGGCCCAGGTCCCGCGCCCGCTCGCCACTCATGAGCAGGAGGGCGGCCGCCCCATCGCTTATCTGGCTGGAGTTGCCGGCGGTGACCTTCCAGTCGATCTGGGGAAACCTGGCGGCCAGCCCGGGGCCGGCGAACGCCGGGGAGAGGCCGGCCAGGATCTCCGGAGTCGTCTCGGGGCGGATTCCCTCGTCGGCCACCGTGGCACCGGGCGAGACCGTGCCTTCGGGGCAGGGCAGCAACTCGGCGGCGAAGGCCCCCTCCCGGTGCGCGCTGGCCGCCCTCTGATGGCTCACCGCGGAGAGATCGTCGAGCTCGGCGCGGGACAGCCCCCACTGGGCGGCGATGAGCTCGGCGCTGATTCCCTGATGCACCATCCCCTGCGGGTAGCGGAGGGCCATCCCGCGGCCCAGAGGATCGACGCCTTCAGGGACGTTGGAGCCCAATGGGACCCGGCTCATGCTCTCCACGCCGCAGGCGATGACGGCGTCGTAGGAGCCGGCCATGATCCCCTGGGCGGCAAAATGAACCGCCTGCTGGGAGGAGCCACACTGGCGGTCGATGGTGGTGGCGGGCACTGTCTCCGGGAGGCCGGCCGCCAGGGTGGCCCAGCGGGCGATGTTGAGGGCCTGCTCGCCCACCTGGTCGACGCACCCGGCGATCACGTCGTCGATCAGCTCGCAGGGCACCCCGGTGCGCTCCACAAGAGCCGAGATCGTGCCGGCGAGGAGGTCCACCGGATGCACCCTTGAGAGAAGGCCGCCCGGACGCCCGCGGCCGATGGGGGTGCGGACGGCCTCCACGATCACCGCCTCCCGCACGGACTCCCTCCAAACCACGCGCCCGGCCGCCAGCGTCACGAGGATAGCCGGGGAACGCCCAAGACCGGGAGCGCCGCTGCGGATCCGGCCCCGGTCGCACGCATCGTCCGCCGGCGGCGGTGAAAGAGATGAACCGAGGCGGACAGGGCTCTCAGGTGCGGCGGCGGACCCGCTCCAAGTGGATGGCTACGAGGATGGGAGCCACGATCAGGATGAAGAGGATTGCCAGCCCCAGCGGTGCCGGAAGGCCCCCGGTGCAATGGGTGGTCGTAGGGCCTCCCGCGGCACCGTAGCTGGTGCAGACGGTAACCGCCAGACTTGCCGACAGAAAGATCAACACCCCCGCCAGCCCGAAGGGGAAGATCAAGGTCCCCAGCAGCTTGTCCCGCAGCCGCCAGACCGGTGAGGCCCAGAGAATGGCCACTCCCACCATCCATCCGACCGAGAGCAGGAACCCACCGAGCGGGAGGAGGAGCGGGACCAGCGCCTCGTACCAGGTTCGGCGACCGGGATCGGCGCCCGCCTCCCGGGCGATCTCGCCGGGGTCGCCGATCCGGTCCAGGAGCTGGCGCAGCCCGGCCTCATCTCTGGCCCCCTGCTCTCCCCGTGCCTCTCGAATGTGGGCCTCCACCTCCTCTCGGATCTGCCGCCGCCGGGCCCGGGGCAGCCGGGCCAGAGCACTGTCCAGCTCGCCCAGATAGCGGCCTACCATCCGATCCAGTCGTCTCTGGTCCATCAACTGCCCTCCTCAAGGGCCCGGTCCACCGCGGTTCGGAACTGGATCCACCCCCGCTCGAAGGCCGTAAGCGCCTGGGTGCCCTGCTCCGTGAGGCGGTAGTAGCGGCGCGGCGGCCCGTCCCCCGACTCCCTCCAGGTGGTCTCCACCCACCGCCGCTGGCGCAGTCGGGCCAGGAGGGGATAGACCGTCCCCTCTCCCATCAGCAGCCCCCCCGGAGCACCCAGCGACCGAGCGAGCTCGAAGCCGTATCTCTCCCGCGAGCGCAGGGCCGCCAGGACGCAGTACTCCACCACCCCCCGGCGGAGCTGCGACTCCCAGTTGCTGTCCGCGCCAGGTATCATGCGGCGCAGTGTACTGACCGGCGCGACGGATCGCAACGCTGGCGAGTGGTGCGAGCCGGGTGGTAGGGCGGCTAGCGCAGACTGGCCTGGAACTTTGCCAGTTCGGCGGAGCCCGGGCAGAGCCGCTCGAACGGAAGGTCCCAGAGCCGCTCCTCGGTGGTGGCGCTCACCTGGTGCATGTCCGGGGTGGTCTCGTCCAGGTAGAGGAGTCCCGTGGCGATCTCACCCTGGCGAGCGCTCTCCACCAGGTAGGTGCCGACCCGGACCCGGTCCCTCGGGTCGTAGCCCTCGGGGACGGCCCGGAAGAGCACCCGGCTGCCGTCGTGCAGCTCGACCTCGGTGGCCGCTCCGGGAGTCTGCTCCGAGTGGATCTGGCCCCGAACCGGGATGATGTCGGCGTCTATGTCCTGGAGCTCATGCTCCCGGACGTAGCGGAAGCTCTTGGTCGACCCCTCGTGGTCGTTGAACTGCACGCAGGGGGAGATGACGTCCACCAGGGCGAAGCCGCCGTGGGAGAGCCCTGCCTTCAAAAGGGGCACCAGCTGGGCCTTGTCCCCGGAGAATCCCCGGGCGAGGAAGGTTGCCCCCAGGCTCAGCCCCAGCAGCATCGGGTCCACCGGCGGCAGGAGGTTGGGCTCCCCCTTGCGGGAGCGGGAACCGATGTCCGCCGACGCCGAGAACTGCCCCTTGGTGAGCCCGTACACCCCGTTGTTGGCGATCACGTAGAGCATCCGCACGTTGCGCCGGATGGCGTGGGCGAGGTTGCCCAGTCCGATGGAGAGTGAGTCGCCGTCCCCTGACACCCCCACCAGCACCAGCTCACGGTTAGCCGCGGCCGCACCGCTGGCCACGGCCGCCATCCGCCCATGCACCGAGTTGAAGCCCACCGCCGCCGAGTCGAAGTACTGCGGGGTCTTGGAGGAGCAGCCAATGCCACTCAGCTTGGCCACCTCGTGGGGGGGGATCGCGAGCCCCCAGAGCGCCTCCTGGATGGCGGCGGTGACCGAGTCGTGGCCACAGCCGGCGCAGAGGGTGGACATGCTCCCGGAGTAGTCGCGGATGGTGAGCCCCAGCTGGTTGCGCTCCAGGGTGAGGAGGGGGATCTGCGGCTTGGCGATCGAGGTCAAAGCGCGCCCTCCAGCTCCAGGATCCGCTCCCGGACGAACGAGGCGGTGAGGGGGAGGCCCCCATAGGAGAGGACCGGGCGCAGGCGCTCTGCCCCGGCTCCGGTCTCGATCAGCAGGAGGGAGCGGAGCTGAGCGTCCCGGTTCTGCTCCACCACGTAGCAGTGGGGGTGGCTCTCAATGAACCTGGCCACCGCCGGAGGGAAGGGATAGCCGGTGACCCGGAGGTAGCTGGGGGCCGGGCCGGGCAGCGCCTCCAGCGCCTCCCGAACCGCCAGGTCGCAGCTGCCCAAGGTGATGACCCCGAAGGGGGCGCCCTCCCGCACCTCGACCACCGGCGGAGGGAGGTGCTCGGCCGCGGCCCGGTGCTTGCGCAGCAGCCGGTCCATTACCTCCTGGTACTCGTCCGGCCGCTCGGTGTAGGCGGCCCGGAAGTCGTGGCCGGATCCCCGCACCAGGTGGCCAGCCCGGGGGCTCTCGCCGGGGACCGCCCTCGGAGTCGTACCCTCGGAGTCGGGATCCCCATAGCGCCAGAAGCGCTCCAGCCGCTCCAGCTCCCCCGGGCTCAGCAGCCGGCCTCGATCCGGTCGGTAGGTGTCGTCCCAGGTGAGCTCCCGCACCTCCCAGTCGTTCATCCCGATGTCCAGGTCGCTCATGACCAGCACGGGGGTCTGGAAGCGCTCGGCGAGGTCGAAGGCCTGGACGGTGTGCAGGAAGCACTCCCTGGGGTCTGCGGGGAAGAGAAGGATGTGGCGGGTGTCGCCATGGGAGGCGAAGGCGGCGGAGAGGAGGTCGGCCTGCTGCACCCTGGTCGGCATCCCGGTGGAGGGGCCGGCCCGCTGGACGTCCACCAGCACCGCGGGGACCTCGGTGTAGTAGGCGAGGCCCAGCAGCTCCTGCATCAGCGAGAGGCCCGGGCCGGAGGTGGAGGTGAAGGCTCGGGCGCCGGCCCAGCTCGCCCCGACGACGATCCCCAGCGCCGCCAGCTCGTCCTCCGCCTGAACAATGAGGTAGTCGTTGACCTCCCGCCCGTCCGGGCCGGGGTGGCGGCGGTACCGGGCGCAGAGCCGAATGAAGTTCTCCATCACCGAGGTGGCCGGCGTGATGGGGTACCAGGCTCCCACGGTGGCGCCGGCGAAGACCGCCCCCAGCGCCACCGCCGTGTTGCCGTCGATGAGGATGCGGCCGTCGGGGGCGCCCATCCGCTCCACGTGGAAGGGAAGCGGGCAGGAGAAGTGCTCAAGGGCGTACTGGTAGCCCAGGTGCAGCGCCGCCTGGTTGTCCTCCAGCAGGTGGGGGCGCCGGGAATAGGCTGCCACCAGCTGCTTGGAGAGCTCGTCCTCAGGGAGGGCCAGGAGCGCCGCCACCAGCCCGGCGGTGGCCACGTTCTTCATCAGGATCCGCTCCTTGACCGTGCTGAAGCGCTGGGCGCAGAGCTGGGACAGTGGCGCCCCCAGGAAGGTGATGTCCGGGCGGCGCATCTCGGGACCCAGGGGCCAGCTGTCGTCGTAGATCAGGTAGCCGCCGGAGGCCACCTCCCCTATGTCCTGCTGGTAGGTCTGGCCGTTCATGGCCACCATGAGGTCGAAGCTGGAGGGCCGGGCGGTGTGCCCCAACTGGCTGACCCGGACCTCGTACCAGGTGGGAAGCCCCTGGATGTTGGAGGGAAAGAGGTTCTTCCCTGAGACCGGCACCCCCATGCGGAAGATGGTCTGCATCAGGAGGTTGTTGGTGCTGGCCGAGCCGGTGCCGTTGACGTTGGCCAGCTTGATGGCGAACTCGTTCACCCGGGCGCGGCTGGGGGCCTCCGGCAGCTGGACATTGGCCATCAGCCCACCTCTGCCGGGCGGCCGGCGTAGGGGATGCCGAGCTCGAAGCGGGCCATGTCCCAGGCCGCCGTCGGGCAGCGCTCCGCGCAGAGCCCGCAGTGGACGCAGAGGTTCTCGTCCTTGACCATCACCCGCCCGGTCTGGGGCAGCGCCTCGGAGACGAAGATCGCCTGGCTCCGGTTCTCAGCCGGGGCGTTGAGCCTGGCGCGGAGCTCATCCTCATCGGCCCAGTCGGGGCGGACGAACGTGAGGCAGCGCACCGGGCAGACGTCGATGCAGGCGTCGCACTCGATGCAGAGCGGGGCCTGGAAGTCGGTCTGGATGTCGCAGTTGAGGCAGCGCTGCACCTCCCGGGCGGTCTCCTCTGCTCCGAAGCCCAGCTCCACCTCCAGGTTGAGGCGCTCAAAGCGTCGCTTGAGGTCCACCCGGGACATCTCCTGCCGGCCGTGGGGGTTGTAGTCGTTGTGGTAGCTCCACTGGGTCAGGCCCATCTTGCGGCTGGTGAGCCGCATGGCCTGGGCCGGCCGCTCGGCCACGGGAATTCCCTGGCAGTGGTTGTGGATGGAGATCGCCGCCTGGTGCCCGTGCTCCACGGCCCAGATGATGTTCTTGGCCCCGAAGGCGGCGTCACCCCCGAAGAAGACCCCGGGGAGGGTGGCCTGCATGGTCAGCTCGTCGACCGCCGCCAGCTGGGGGGAGGTGAACTCCAGCGGAAGGTCACGCTCGATCCAGGGGAAGGCGTTCTCCTGGCCGATCGCCAGGATCACATCGTCGCAGTCGATGCGCACAGTTCCCACCGTCTTGGAGTGGACCGCTCCCTCGTCCCACTCCACCTGGTCGAACTCCATGCCCACCAGCCGCCCGTCCTCGACGATGAAGCGGCGAGGGGCGTGGTTGACCACGATCCGCACCCCCTCCTCCTCGGCGTCCTCCAGCTCCCATGGAGAGGCCTTGAAGTACTGCCGGGGCCGGCGCGCCATGACCCGGATGTCCTCCCCGCCCAGGCGCCTGGAGGAGCGGCAGCAATCCATCGCCGTGTTGCCCACCCCGATGATGAGCACCCGGCGTCCCACCTTGGTGACGTGGCCGAAGGCGATCGACTCCAGCCAGTCGATGCCGATGTGGATGTGGGTCTCCCCCACCTCGTCGTGGCGCCCGGGCAGCTCCAGCTCCTTGCCCCGGGGGGCGCCGCTGCCCACGAACACGGCGTCGTATCCCATCTGGAGCAGCTCGCGCATGCTGGAGATCTCAGTGCCATAGCGGATGTCCACCCCCATGTCGAGGATCACCGCGATCTCCTCGTCCAGCACCTTGGCCGGCAAGCGGAAGGCGGGGATGTTGGTGCGCATCAGCCCGCCGGGCTGCTGCTGGCGCTCGAAGATGGTGACCTCATAGCCCAGGGGCATGAGGTCGTTGGCCACGGTCAGCGAGGCGGGGCCGGCGCCCACGCAGGCCACCCGCTTGCCGTTCTTCACCTCCGCCGCCCGGGGAAGCCCCCAGCTCACGTCCTCCCGAAGGTCGGAAGCCACCCGCTTCAGGCGGCAGATGGCCACGGCGTCGCCGTCCACCCGGCCCCGGCGGCAGGCCGGCTCACAGGGCCGGTCGCAGGTCCGGCCGAGGATCCCGGGGAACACGTTGGACTTGCGGTTGAGGAGGTAGGCGTCGCCGTACCTCCCCTGGCCGATGAGGCGGATGTACTGGGGCACGTCGGTGTGAGCAGGGCAGGCCCACTGGCAGTCCACCACCTTGTGGAAGTAGCTGGGGTCCTCGACATCGGTGACCGGGATGGGCACCAGGGTGCGGCGTGGGGCCAGCTCAGCCACAGCAACCCTGGGGGGGCCGGCCGCCGGCCCCCGTCCCGCTCTCGGCGCGGCGACCTGGGTGGAGCATCACAGCCCCTCTATTCTGGCCCTCCGCTGGCCCGGAGGGAGCCGGCGGCCGCAGCGGGTGGCGAGGCCGGATCCGGGTCACCTGCGCTTCAGGCGGCCTTGACCGCCGCCACCAGCTTGGTGAGGGAGTCCTTGGCGTCGCCGAACAGCATGATGGTCTTGGGGTCGTAGAGCAGCTCGTTGTCGATCCCGGCGAATCCCGGGCGCATGGAGCGCTTCATGAAAACGATGTTGTGCGCCTCGTCGGCGTTGAGGATGGGCATCCCGTAGATGGGGCTGCCCGGGGAGTTGCGGGCCGCCGGGTTGACCACGTCGTTGGCCCCCACGACAAGGGCCACGTCGGCGGTCTTGAAGGCGTCGTTGATCTCTTCCATGTCCTTGAGCTGCTCGTAGGGGACGTTGGCCTCGGCCAGGAGCACGTTCATGTGCCCCGGCATCCGTCCCGCTACCGGGTGGATGGCATAGTCCACGGTCACCCCCCGCTTCTCCAGGACGTCGGCCAGCTCGCGGGCCACGTGCTGAGCCTGGGCCACGGCGAGCCCGTAGCCCGGGACGATGATCACCCGCTGTGAGTAGGCCAGGAGGGTGCCGATGTCCTCGGCCGAGCCGGAACGCACCGACCTGGCGCCCCCGGGCCCGGCGGCCTCGCTCACCTGGATCTTGCCGAAGGCTCCGAACAGCAGGTTGCCCAGGGACCGTCCCATGGCGTCCGACATCATCTTGGTGAGGAAGGTTCCCGAGGCTCCCACCAGCGTCCCACCTACGATGAGCACCGGGTTCCCGACCACGAACCCGTCCCCGGCCACCGCCAGCCCGGTGAAGGCGTTGAGCAGCGAGATCACCACCGGCATGTCGGCTCCACCGATGGGGAGGACGAAGGCCACCCCCAGGATCAGGGCCAGCAGCAGCAGCAGCCAGAGGGCCGGGGAGGACAGCGTCCCCACCACGACCAGGACCCCAACGACCACGATGGCCGCTGCCACCGCGCCATTCACCGGCTGCTGGCCGGGATAGGTGATGGGGGTGCCGCGCATCAGCTCCTGGAGCTTGGTGTAGGCGATGGCCGAGCCGGCGAAGCTGATCGCCCCGATCACCACCGCGAAGACCACCGAGATCGAGAGCACCAGTGACGGGCTGGAATGAACCGGGACCCTCACGAACTCGACGATCGCCACCAGCGCCGCCGCCCCGCCGCCGACCCCGTTGAAGGTAGCCACCATCTGGGGCATCGCGGTCATCTTCACCGCCCGGGCGGCCACCGCTCCCACGGGCGCCCCGACGACGATCGCCACCACCAGGAGCACCAGGTCCAGGGTCGAGTGGTGCAGGAGGTCGATCGTGGTCCCGACCGCGATCAGCGCCCCCAGCGCCGCCACCAGGTTCCCCGAGCGGGCGTGCTTGGGGGAGCTCAGTTGGTGCAGCCCCAGGATGAAGAGGACGGCGGCCAGCAGGTAGAGCAGGACGATGTAGGGCGCGAGGTGCATCAGCCGTCCCCCCAAGCCCGGATCACGACCGAGCCCCGCCCCTGGGGTTGCGGCTCTTGAACATCTCCAGCATGCGGTCGGTGACCACGTACCCGCCCACCATGTTGATGGTGGCCAGGATCACCGCCACGAAGGCCACCCCGATCTGGAGGGGGCCGGTGGCCTCGCTCATGATGACCATGGCCCCGACCAGGATCACGCCGTGGATGGCGTTGCTGCCCGACATCAGCGGCGTGTGCAGGATGGTCGGCACCTTGGAGATCACCTCGAAGCCGAGGAAGACCGCCAGCACGAAGATGGAGATCTCGTTGACCAGCTGCGCGTTCAAGAGGAGAGGGCCTCCTTGAGTTGAGGGCTGCGGACCTCGCCGGCGTGGATGGCGCAGGCGCCGGCCACCACCTCGTCCTCGAAGTCCAGGTGGAGCTCCCCGTCCTTGACCAAAAGGGCCACGATGGCCGCCACGTTGCGGGCCAGCATCTGGCTGGAGGTGGTGGGCACGCTGGCCGGGAGATTGCGCTGCCCGATGATGGTCACCCCCTGCACCACGACCTCCTCGCCGGGCTGGGTGAGTTCGCAGTTCCCGCCGGTGTCGGCGGCCAGGTCGACGATCACCGCCCCCGGCCGCATCCGCTCGACCACCTCCTTGGTGATGAGAATGGGGGCTCGCCGCCCGGGGACGGCGGCGGTGGTGATCACCAGGTCGCTCTGCTCCACCCGCTGGGCGATCAGCTCGCGCTGGCGCTGGAGGAACTCCTCGGACTGCTCCCGGGCGTACCCGCCCTCACCCTCCTGAGCCTCCAGCTCGAGCTCCACGAAGGTGGCGCCCAGGCTCTTGACCTCGTCCCTGACCGCGGTGCGGACGTCGGTCGCCTCCACCACCGCCCCCAGCCTACGGGCCGTGGCGATCGCCTGCAGCCCCGCCACCCCCGC
The DNA here is from genome assembly GCA_021827985.1 of bacterium. Classification (GTDB taxonomy): domain Bacteria; phylum Chloroflexota; class Dormibacteria; order Aeolococcales; family Bog-877; genus JAJYXT01. The sequence continues at coordinate 8,572 of JAKATL010000004.1, read as the reverse complement.
CCCCATGACCAGCACCCGGGCCGGGGGGATGGTCCCCGCCGCGGTCATCTGTAGCGGCAGGATCTTGGGCAGCCGGGCCGCTCCCACCAGGACCGCCTTGTACCCCCCGATCGAGGCCTGCGAGGAGAGGGCGTCCATGGACTGGGCCCGGCTGATCCGGGGCACCAGCTCGAAGCTGAAGGCGGTGACCCGGCGGCGCACCAGCTGGTCCACCACCTTTCTGTCGGTGGAGCTGGGCAGGAAGCTGATGAGGCTGCAGCCCTCGGGAAGCGCCTTCGCCTCCTCCATCGTGGGCGGCTGAACCTTGCAGACCATCTGGGCCCCCTTGAGGGCCGCGGCTCGGTCCTTGGCCACCTCGGCCCCCACCCCGGCCAGCTGCTCGTCGGTGAAGCCAGCGGCCTCCCCGGCGTGGGCCTCCACCACGACCTGAAGCCCCAAGGCGGTGAGGCGGGGGACGGAGTCCGGGCTCAACGGGATCCGCCGCTCCCCGTCCGCGAACTCACGCAGGACCGAGAACTTCACAAGGCCATGGTATCGGAGCGATGGCCGGCGAAGGCAGGGGTTTTCGCCCAGGTGGCATGGAGGGATTGCCCCCGCCAGGCACCTGGCCGCCCGGCGCCGACAGTCAACCGGAAGGGGAAGGTTGGGGTGAGCCGTAGCGCAGCGGAGCGCAGGCCGCCGTGGACGCCGCGCAGGTCACGAAGGCGGCAACCGGGGGTTGGTTAGACACAGTGAAGATCAGCACTGGGACCAGGTAGCCGGCACTGGCCACCATCCCCAGGCTCGCTCCCGAGATCAGGACCACCGTGCTCGCGGCGGTGGGACTGGGAGAGGGAAAGGGCTGCCCGGAGGCGTCCAGGAGGTACGAGCCGGGGGTCAGCAGCCCCTGGTTCAGGTCCTGGATCATGAGATCGGGAGCCGTGGCAGGGTAGGCGGCCAGCGGGCCGGTGATCGGCGGCGGCACGGTGCCCGAGAGGCCCACCAGGGACAGCTGCTCCCGGTAGTTGGCGGCCACGTCGGCGTACACCTCCTGGGGCTGACCGCTGATGTTGACCAGCGGGTACCCGCCCACCGCCCACTCGAAGAAGACCCGGCGGTCGGCGGCGTTGACGACGCTCAGGGAGGCCAGGGGGAGCAGGCTCTCATGGGGGTAGGGGAGGTGGCGGGTGGCGAGGAATTGGGAGACGAAGGCATCGGCCGCGGCCACCGAGGGGGTCGCCCCCGTCTCGTCCACCGGGGTGTTGGGGTGGAAGTTGAAGAGCTGGTACCCGGTCGGCGAGGTGAGCTGGTATCCGGAGGTGGCACCGAGGTTGTAGGAGAGGCCGGCGCCGGTGTTGACGGCCGGCCCGGGGACCCCAAGAGCGGTCACCAGGTCCTGGAGGGCGGTCAGGGGATCCTGCGTCGTCTGGGCGGCGGGAACATGGCGGGGCATCTGCGGCAGCTGGCCCTGGACCAGGAACGGGGGGTGAAGGTCGAGAGGATTGGCGACCTCTCCCCCCAGAGGCAGCACCCCCAGGGGAAGTGGTGGGGTGGGCGTGGGGCTCACCTCGGGATGGGGATGGGGTGCGACGGAGCCACAGCCGGCCAGCAGCAGCAACGCCAGCGCCGCGGCCGGGACGAGCGTTCTCACGCCCTCACAATGCCAGACCATGGACTACCGCGAGTCGCTGGCGGCGCTGGCCGCCTCCAGCCGGCCGGGCATGCGCCTCGGCCTGGACTCCACCAGGGCCCTCTGCCGGGAACTCGGTGACCCCCAGGACCAGCTCACAGGAGTCCTGGTGGCGGGCACCAACGGCAAGGGCTCGGTCTGCGCCCTGGTCGCGGCCATAGCCAGGGCTGCCGGGCTGCGTGTGGCACTCCTCACCAAGCCCCATCTCACCAGCTACCGGGAGCGGGTCCAGCTGGGGGAGCGCCCGGTCGCGGAGGAGGAGTTCTCCCAGCTGGCGTCCCAAGCCCTGGAGGCCGCCCGCCGAGGGGGGGTGGACGCCACCCACCACGAACTCCTGACGGCGATGGGGTTTCTCGCCGCCCGGGAGTGGGGTGCCGAGGTCACCGTGTGTGAGGTGGGGCTGGGAGGGCGGCTGGACGCCACCAACGTCTGGGACGGCGGGGTGGCGGTCGTGGTCTCGGTGGGGCTGGATCACCAGGCCCAGCTAGGCAACACCTTAGCCCAGATCGCCGGCGAGAAGGCGGCGATCTTCAAGCCGGGTGACCTGGCCATCTCCGGGGCCCTGGGAGAGGCCCGGCCAGTGGTGCGGGCGGCCGCCGCCGGGGTGGGCGCGGAGCTCTGGCAGCTCGGAGAGGGGATCGAATACGCCTGGGAGGCGGCGGGACTGCGGGTCCGGACCCCAGCCCGGGAGCTGGCCGAGCTCGAACTGGGGGTGACCGGCCAGGTGCAGGGGGCCAACGCCGCCGTGGCCGTGGCCGCCACGGACGGCCTGGGCCGGCTGCTGGGAGCGGAGATCGGTGCGGGAGCGGTCCGGCAGGGATTGCTGGGGGTCCGCTGGCCCGGACGGCTGGAGGAGGTGGCCACCTCCCCCACCGTGCTGGTGGACGCGGCTCACAACCCGGCTGCCGTCGAGGCGGTCCTCGGAGAGCTGCGGGCAGCCACCGGGGGCAGGCGGGCGGTGCTGCTGTTCGGGTCCATGGGCGACCACGACCACGCCGGGATGCTGGCCCGGCTCTCGTCCCTGCCCCTCCGGGCGGCGGTCTTCACGAGGGCCGACGCCATCCGGGCGGTGGACCCCGAGGTCCTGGCCCGCGAGTGGCTCGGGAGATCGGAGCGCCTGGTGCCGGTGGCGGCGGCGCTCTCCCGGGCGCGGGAGCTGGCCGGTCCCGAGGGGGCGGTGATCGCCCTCGGGTCGATCTACCTGGTCGGAGAGGTCATGGCCGAACTAGGACTCGGCCTCCCGCCCGACCCCAAGGTGGCCTGGCGGCCCGCCTTCTGAACTGCGGCTGAGGGCGCCGCCGGTCAGACGGGGAGCGGGGCGGCTTCCGCCAGCGCCCGCCGGCAGAGCTCGGTGATCTCCTCCCACCTCTCCTCCCGGAGGAGGCCGGGCCGGAAGAGGTCATTGGTCAACCCCACCACCCTGACCCCGGCGGCGAGGTACTCGGTGACATCGCCGATCCCCACCATCCCGCTGACCCAGAGGGGCACCTCGGGCATCGGCCCCCGGACGGCGCGAATGTACTCGGGCCCGCCCAGGGGGTTGGCCGGGAACACCTTCACCAGACCTGCCCCCAGCTCCATCGCCCGGGCGATCTCGGTGGGGGTGCTGGCCCCCATCACCAGCAGGACCCCGGCCTGCCGGGCCACCTCGGCCACCTCGGGGACCAGGTACGGGGTGACCAGGTATTCGGCCCCAGCCCCGAGCGCTGACTCGGCCAGCTCAGCGCTGGTGATCGTCCCGCCACCGAAGTGGCAGCTCGAGCCGAACTCCTTCCGCAGGCGGGCGATGGTCTTGAACGCCCCAGGTGTGCCCGAGGTGACCTCAACCGACCCGACCCCCGCCCGGGCCACCGCCTCCGCCCCGCGATACGCCTGCTCCCCGTCGGACCAGCGCATGACCGCTGCCAGGCGGGTCGGGAAGTAGGTGGCGATCTGGCCGGACTGGGTCATCAGGTGCCTCTCCTTCATCCATCTGCGGGGGGCTGCGCCGGCTCTGGGGCCGACCAGCTATGGCGATGCCCCGCCGCAACTGGCGGAGCCGGGCGTGAACTGGATCCTGGAGCCCAGTATGGCGCGGCGCGCTGGATCACTTCAAGGGAAGCTGGCCGTGGGCACGGCTCCTGAAGCGATCCCATGCATCGCCCGCCACGGCCGGAGTCTCCCGTCCCCCTCGAAACGGTGGGCTCCCACCCCACCGGGAGCCGCGGCGGGGTTGAGACATGCTGATATAGGCATGTATTCTCCAGCCATGGCCCGAGCTTCGACCACCAAGGACGCCTTCAACGCTGTGGCCGAGCCGCGCCGTCGAGAGATCCTCGATGCCCTGGCGGGGGGTGAGCACTCGGTCGGCGAGCTGGCCCAGAGTCTGCGGGTCGCCCAGCCGGTCGTGTCCAAGCACCTCAGGGTGCTTCGCGACGTGAACCTGGTGGCCCGCCGGGACCAGGGGCGCCGGCGCCTCTACCGGCTCAACGGCGCGGCCCTCCGGCCGATCCCGGAATGGCTGCGGCGGTATGAGGAGAGCTGGTCGCAGGCGTTCGACCGCATGGAGATGGTGCTGCAGACGGTGGAAGCACAGGAGGAACGCCAAGATCGCCAAGGAGCTGAGACGTAGGGCCCCGGTCACGCTGCCCAGAGGTGATCAGATCCTGATAACCCGGGAGGTTGCGGCGCCGCGCGCCCTCGTCTACCGCGCCTACACCACCCCGGAGCTGGTGGCGCAGTGGTGGCACGCCGACCGCGGGACCATCGACAGCATCGAGATCGACCTCCGGGTGGGTGGGCGGTGGCGCTACGCCATGACCGCCAGCGGCGGCTTCCCCGTGGTCTTCCATGGCGAGTACCTGGAGATCGTGCCTGCGGAGAGGATCGTGTCGACCGAGGTCTTCGAGGGGAGGCCCGAGGCGGCGGCGACCAGCACCGTGACCTTCACCGACTCGCCCCGGGGCACCACCCTGGCGATCTTGGTTCAGCACAAGAATCGGGCCAACCGCGACATCCACCTCCACTCGGGCATGGAGGACGGGCTGCAGGAGGCCGTGGACCACCTGGAGGAGGTGGCGGCGGCCCAGGGGAGCAGGGAGGGCTAGCGGCCGACCGGGCTACCGCACCTCCCCCAGGGATCAGTCCCGGGCCCTCCTGGGCTCCGGCACGGCTGGGCAGGGAGCGGGGGCGCGGGCCTGTGGCCGGCGCCCCGCCCCCCGGGCGGGAGGCGCTCAGAGGCGCTCGGCGATGCTCTGCCCCTGCATGAAGAAGAGCAGGTAGTCTGGCCCCCCGGCCTTGGTGTCGGTTCCGCTCATGTTGAAGCCGCCGAAGGGGTGGACGCCCATCAGGGCGCCGGTGGACTTGCGGTTCACGTAGAGGTTGCCGACGTGGATGCGCTCCTTGGCGAAGGCGATCCGCTCCGGGTCGCGGCTGAAGTAGGAGCCGGTGAGCCCGTACTCCGTGGAGTTGGCGATCCGGATGCCGTCCTCGAAGTCCCGGGCGGGCATGACCGCCAGAACCGGGCCGAAGATCTCCTCCTGGGCGATGCGGGCCTCGGCCCGGACCCCGGAGAAGACGGTGGGCTCGATGTAGTAGCCCTCCCCCGGGGGCTTTCGCCCCCCCAGCACCAGCTCCCCCTCGTGCTTGCCCACCTCGACGTAGTCGAGGATCTTCTCCTCGGCCGCCGAGTCCACCACCGGGCCCATGGTCACCTCGGGATCCACCGGGTCCCCTAGCCGGATCTCCCGGACCCGGTCCAGCACCTTGGTCAGCAGCTGGTCGTACACCTCCTGCACCACCACGGCCCGTGAACCCGCCGAGCACTTTTGGCCCTGGAAGCCGAAGGCAGAGATGGCGATGTCGCGGGCGGCGCGGTCCAGGTCAGCGGTCTCGTCCACCACCACCGCGTTCTTGCCACCCATCTCCAGCTGCACCCGCTTCAGCCAGCGCTGCCCGGGGTGCACCCGAGCGGCCCGCTCGTTGATCCGCACCCCCACCTCGCGCGATCCGGTGAAGGCCACGAAGCGCGTCTGGGGGTGGTCCACCAGCGGGTCCCCGACCAGAGATCCCCGCCCGGTGAGCAGGTTGATGACCCCCGGAGGCAGGCCGGCATCCTCCCAGATCCGCACCAGGAAGGCGGCCGTGGTGCAGGCGGTGTTGGCGGGCTTGAGAACGACGCAGTTGCCCGCCACCAGGGCCGCGGTGGTCATCCCGGTGGTGAGCGCCACCGGGAAGTTCCAGGGGGAGATCACCGCCCCCACCCCGAGTGGGATGTAGCGGAACTGAGTGATCTCCCCGGCGATGGGGGCGGTCCGGTCGCCGGCGGCGAACTGCAGCGCCTGCCGGGCATACCACTCCATGAGGTCGACGGCCTCCGCCGCCTCGCCATCCGCCTCGTCCCAGGGCTTGCCCACCTCGTACACCATCACCGCGGCCAGCTCGTGGCGGCGGTGGCGGACCAGCTCGGCCGCCCTCACCAGCACCGCGGCCCGCTCCTCCACGGGTGTCCTGGACCACTCCGGGAACGCCTGCCAGCCGGCCGCCAGCGCCTCCTCGACATGCTCGAGCTGCGCCGCCGCGTGCCGCCCCACCACCTGGTCGGGGTGGGCCGGGTTGACGGAGACGATCTGCTCACTGGAGCCCACCCGGCGCCCCCCGATGACCAGCGGGTACGCCTCTCCCAGTCGACCCTCCATCTGCCGGAGGGCGGCCCGCATGGCCTCCTGGTTGGCCGGGATGGAGAAGTCCAGGGAGGGCTCGGTGGAGAAGGGAGGAAGGTTCATGGGCATGACTCCAGAAGGCGGGCCACGACTCAGCGCCGGACCAGGTTTCGGGCGAGGAAGAGGACATTGGCGGGGCGCTCGGCCAGCCGGCGCATGAAGAAGGGGTACCAGTGGGTCCCGTAGGAGACGGCCACCAGCACGGTGTACCCCCGGGAGACCAGCTGGCGCTGGAGGTCGGGGCGCACTCCGTACAGCATCTGGAATTCGAAGCGGTCCCGGGGGATCCCCTTTCGGAGGGCGAAGGTCACCGACTCCTCGATGATCTCCGGGTCGTGGGTGGCGAGGGCGGTGTACCCCCCTCCGGAGAGGGCCAGCTCCATCATGCGCAGGTAGTTGCGGTCCACGTCCTGCTTGCGGGGGAAGGCCACCTGCGCCGGTTCCAGGTAGGCACCCTTGACCAGCCGCAGGTTGGGGCTGAGCGGCAGGAGCTGCTCCAGGTCCTGGTAGCTGCGAAAGAGGTACGACTGGAGCACGCAGCCCACGTTGTCGTAGCCCCGCTCGCGCAGGTGGCGGTAGGCGTCCAGTGTGGGCTGGACGTGGGCCGAGTCCTCCATGTCGATGCGGATGAACAGGCCCAGCTCCCGCGCCAGGTCCAGAAGGTGGGCCAGGTTGCGCTCCGCCAGCCCCGGGTCGATGTCCTGCCCGAGAAGGGTCAGCTTGAGCGCCGCGTTAGCGCGCAGCCCCTCGGAGGCCATCCGCCGCAGCAGAACCTCGTAGTCCCCCACCGCCCGGCCGGCGTCGGCCTCCGTGGCGACCGCCTCGCCCAGCTCGGTGGCGTTGCACTTGAATCCGGCCTGGTTCAGCCTGCGGATGGCGTCCACCGCTTGGTCCAGGGTCTCCCCGGCGACGAACCGGGAGGCGCCAAGCTTCATGCCATAGCGGTTCATGAACCGCTCCGTGCCCCGGTTGCCAGCAGCCAACAGGATGGCCGAGCGCGTCCAGCTGTTACCCGTCAAGAGCTTGCCTCCCCCATTCCCATTATCCCTCCTTGCCGGTGAGGACCCGAAGTCAGCCGAGTCGCGAAGCCCGCAGCGGCGCGATCGGGTGACGGGTCCGGCCGTCGAGCGCCAGCTCGGCCATGATCTCACCGATGACGGGGGAGAACTTGAACCCGTGGCCGGAGAAGCCGCACGCCACCTGCACCCTCTCGTCGGCGGGATGGGCACCGATGGCGAAGTGCAGGTCGGGCGTGTCGGTGTACATGCAGACCTTGGCGGTGACAACTTCGGCATCCCTCAGCCCGGGCAGAAGCTCGGCAAGATCCTGGCGCACCACCTGCGCCTCCGCCGCATCCCACTGGCGCCGCAGTGATGCGGGGGTGGTCAGCTCGCCCCCATGATGGCGAGCGGCCTTGACCGATCTGCCGTCGAGGGTGGGGAAGCCGTACACGGCCTGCCCCTCTGGAGGGTCGTAGAGGAAGACCGGGAACCGCCGCGGGTCGAACTCGGCCGTGCTTCGCGGTGCCAGCCAAACCATCAACTGGCGCTCCACCTCCAACGGGAGGGGCCAGCCGGCGAGGAGCTCGGAGGTCCAAGCTCCCGCGGTGATGACCAGCCGATCCAGGCGCTGGCGGCCAGAATCGGTGACCACCTCGATCGAAGCCCCCCGGGCTTCCCACGCGATCACCCGGCTCCCGAAGCGCAGCTCGGCACCGATGGCTGCGGCTAGGCGCAGATGGTTCAGGATGGCCTCCTCGGGAGGCAGGACCCCGGCCATGGGCTCGAGCACGGCCACGACATCCGGACCCGGAGAGAAGGCCGGGAACTCCCGTCTGACCTCAGAGGCCGTCAGCACCCGGTGCGGGAGATTCCATTGCCGACAGCTGGCGACGGACCCGGCGATGGCCGGCGACGCCTCGCGGCCGAGCATCATCCCCCGGGTGACCCGGAGCAGCCTCGAGCCGGACTTTCGCTCCAGGTCACGCCAGAGCTCGTAGGCCCGCAGCAGCAGCGGTACATAGCAGGGGTCTTCGAAGTACGCCTGACGGATGATCCTGGACTCGCCGTGGGAGGAACCGTTCCTACTGAGTGCCAATAAGTGACACCCGGCCAAGGCGGACGGTCTTACTTGGCCTAGGGGCCACCGGTGCCACGTTTGCCGCTTCGGGTCTTACCTGGACTTGGCGGGCCTGTGTTGCCCA
>JAKATL010000003.1 GCA_021827985.1 bacterium | reverse complement strand
TAGCCGGCATTCTCGGCAGTGCCGCTGATGGTGTCGTCCCCGAAGCCGAAGACCCGCTTGGTCCTGGACTCACCCCCGCCCGAGCGTCGCTCCTGTTCCCCCGGCGCGTCGGGATCCCTCTCCCCCACCTTCTTGACCCGCCAGCGGGCATCCCGGTCTGCGGCCCTCTCCCCCCGCTTGATCCTCGCCTGGGAGATGGGCCGGCAGTCCGCGGGGAGATCGGTGGTGTCGGTGGTGTACTCGGCACCCTCCGGTTGAGGTGGGGCGGTGTCCTGAAGCAGTTGGATGGATAGCCTGATCTGAGTGTCCAGGTCGTTGTCGGTGCCCAGCAGTTCTCGGGCCTCCTTCTTCCGCCGCTCCCAGGACCGCTGGGCCGCCCGCAACTTCCTGCCCGTGAGCCCGTTCAGCTCACGCGGCCGGTGCTGCCTCCCCAGGACGGTCGCCATGGCGTCGTATAGGCGGTACAACTGGGCCTCGCTGGGGGCCTTCAGGTCCGAGCGGGTCTCGTGGGCTGGCGGCACCGGCTTCCCGTACAGCATGTGGAGCTGGCCCTGGCTGGCGCGAGCCAGCATCCTGGCCAGGTGGGTGATGGTCTTCGGACCCGGCTCCTCCCCAAGGCAGATGCCCCCGATCACCAGGACCCGGCTCTCCAACAGGGGCGCGCCCCGCCTCGGCTTGAGCTTTCCGTCCAACTTCTTCAGGAAGGGGAAGGTGCGCCTCTCCAAGCGGGAGACGACTTCGTACAGCAACGTGGGGTCCATCAGCCGCCCCTTCTGGCGGCTGCCACCGCCCCCAGAACCAGGGCTTCCCGTCCGGCGTCCGGCTCCACCTTCGGGCAGCGGGCGAGCAGGTCCTCCAGACCATGCATCGACTTCAAACCGGCGCCCCGCAGGAAGACCTGCAGCTCGGTCAGGGAGCCCATCTGCTCCAGGAGCCAGGCCTTGCGCAGCCGGACGCAGGAGACCTCGAACCCCGGATGCATCGGACGCAGGCGGCGCTTGAGCTGGTCGCTCAGCTCGTTAGGGCGACTGTAGACGGTGGGCACTGTCCCACCGCCGATCAACGCTCCGTGGCCAGCCTGCCGGGCGAGCATCTCCAGGTCCGCCTGGAACCGGGCCAGCACCGGGACCTCCCGCTTGCGTCTCCCGGCGTCGATCCGCACCCAGAGGCCGGCCCCTGGCTTGCGGACCACGTCGGTGCCGGCGACATGGCGAGCCTCCACACCATCCACGCCTGCCCCACGAGCCAGCAGAAGCATCGCCTGGACGGAGCGGCACGTCTCCTCGCTGCGGAACGTGAACGCTCCCTGCCAGGCGATCTCGAAGTCCTGGTCCGACAGCGGCGCCGTCGACCCTCCGGGCCGCTTGCGTCTACGGACCGGGAACAGCTTGGGGAACCCCGCCTGAAATGAGCGCAGCTGGCTCTTGTAGCTGGTCTGGGAGCGCTCGGTGGTGTGGCCCTCGGAGTTCAGCGCCGACCGGACCAGCTGCACCTCGTCCAAGGCGAAGTCGGGATTGAGCTGTCTCGGGTGCTCCCCCGCCAGCCAGTACAGGTGACGGGCCAGTGCCGCCCGGCGGCCGTCCAGCAGCCTCGGGCTCTGCGAGAACCGCTTGGGATCGGCGGCCAGGATCTCCAGCAGCAGGGGCAACCCCCTCTGCCACTGCTGGTCGTCCGGGGCGATGCTGGGCCGGTACCGCTTCTCGGCGACGAGCCGGTACTTGTTCCCCTCAGGGAGTGCCATCAGCGTCGCCACAGCCTCCGTCGGGAGGCCGCTGGCTACGCCAGGCAACTACCCCCTGTCTGGTGGCTGGTTCCACCGCCATCGACGTCCCCCACCATCTGCAGGTGGAGTCGGACCACTTTCGGTGAGGTGGCCGGGACCCGGCATTCAGTGGGCGTCGACATGGCCCACCCAGACTGCCATACCTCAAGCTTCGCGTCAAACGCCTCCAGCGGCCCCCAGCTGGGTCAATGGGCAGCGGTATACGTGCGCGCGTGATACCGGGACCCCTTGTAACAATTTCGTCAGGTCGGACTCGGCGCTCAGGAGTGCCCGACATCTCAACGCCCACCGCAACTGTCCACGGCCATGATGGGTGGGCTGACAGGTGGATCGAGAGCGCCCCGCCCCGATTGCCGCTGGAACCCGATCCCGGACATCCGCTCGGGAGGAACCCACTCCCTGGCACTTGGCGCATCCACGGTCACCGCGGCGCCGCCATCCATGTGGAGCTCCAGCGCTCGGGCCAGCAGCACCTGCAGCCGCTGCTCGAGCTGCCGGCAGCCGTCGGTCCGCGGGTGATCCAGGACCAGCGAGGCGATGGCTGGCTGCTGGACCTCGACTACACCACCAGCGCCCAACTGGCTCAGCAGTTTGGGCAGCAGCTTCGCACCCCCGATCTGGATCTGCTCAGCAGGTGAGTAGCCGGGGACCTCGACGCACCTGAGCCGGTCGCGCAGGGCGCTGGGAATCCCTTCCAGCTCGTTGGCAGTGGCCATGAACACCGATCCGGACAGATCGATCCGCACCCCGTCCAGGAAGTGGTCCTGCCAGGCGTTGTTCTGGGATGGGTCCAGGAGGGCCAGCAGCACCGGGATCGCCGTGTGGTCACTCCAGCGGGCGGCCTTGTCGATCTCGTCCAACAGCCAGACCACCTGCGCTGGATGGACCCGGGCCGCTCGCAGCCGCCGCACGATCTCCCCCGGCCGCGAATGCCGGTACGCCCGATCCGCCCCAACCAGGGAGACATCGTCGACGCCACCCAGGGGAATCCGCTCCAGGCGCCTCCCCATCGCCTCTGCCACCTTGGCGGCCATCGTGGTCTTGCCGGTCCCGGGAGGCCCCACCAGACACAGTGCATGCCCGGCAGCCGGTGGTATGCCTCGCTGCCGCTGCCACTCCAGGACGACCAGATGGTTCAGGATGGCTCGTTTGGCATCGGCCATGCCTGCGTGGCTGGCGTCCAGCAACCGGCGCGCCCGGGCCAGGTCCACCGGCTGGGCCGGCGGTGATTCCCAGATCAGCTCGCGGAGCACCCGAGCTGCCGCCCGGCCGGGCGCCTCGCCTGCGCCGCCCGGCTCGTCGAGGCAGTTCTCCACAGCCCGCCTGATCTCGGGCGGCAACTGCCGGTCCGCTGCTTCACTGCTCCGCGGCCGAGGAGTTCGCGGGGCACGCAACCGCGTCCGGCGCGGCTTGGCGAGCTGCTCCAAGATGGGCAGCCGATCAACCCACTTTGCCGTCCTCAGCAGCATCAGTCGCGCCTCATCGCTCGCCCCGAGCTCCACGGCGACGGCATCTGCCAGCTGGCTCGGCGACTTCCCTCCCAGTTCAGGAGAAAGTCCGGGCAGACGCCCGAGACCCTCCTTCCTGGCAGCACGGCGCGCCAGGCGCAGCAGGCGGTCCAGGTCAGCTTCTGAGGCGTCGCCCTCGTCCACCTCCCCGACCTCGGCCACGAGCACCGCCCCGCGACGAGACGCGCTCCTGACCTCGACCCGCCGAAGCGCGAACAACCGGGCTCGCAGAGTCTGGCCGAAGCCATCCGAACCCACGGCGTCGGCGACCGCCAGAACGCCGATTGCCGGCCCGGAGGCGAAGTGGTGAACCGCCCTGGGAAGGAGCACGATGCGATCGCCGGGTCCAGAGAGTCCAGCCAGAACCGCCACCCCCTCATCCCAGCTGGCATCAAGCCTGTGGGTCTCCCCAGGAAGAACGACATCATCGGTCAAGACCGCAGACAGCGGGCACTGGACTCCGGAATCCTCTACCGCCCAGGGTGCCATCCACCTGCCTCCTGCTCAAGCTAGCCCTAGGAGTATGACACATCCTAACTAGGACACGCCGCTTTTGTGATCCAGGAGGAGTGGCCTAAACTCGCGCGCGTATGCCACTCTCACGCGCAGATGAGGCCGAGCAGCTCGAGCACCAACTCGCTGAGCTCCGCCGGAGCCAGCACCGGCTGGAGTTGGCGCTCGCAAATCAGCGAGCGGAACTGAGGGGCTTGGCCGCCAAGATCCGGACTTTGGAGATCAACCTCCACCATCTCCAGCAGGGTGCCTCTCGAGGGGGCCTCGCCTCGGTGGGTTCCATCGCCGATGCCGCTGAGGCGTGTTTGCGTCGCTCAGGCAAGCCCATGCGCGTAGTCGAAATGGTGCCCCTGCTTCAGGAAGAGGGCAAGCTCCTACGCTCCGAGAGCGCCTACTCCACCCTGTTTCGGACTCTGTCTCGATCCAAGGCTCGGTTCCGGCACGTCTCAGGCAGAAGGGGCCTCTGGGAACTAGGCCCGAGCGAGCCTTGAGGCTGCCCTTCGTCCCCGAGCCGTGTCCAGCGCTCGCCCGCCGGGAACTCTGCCGCGTGACTACGCCGCTGAGCCGGTAGACTCCGGCTTGGAGTCGGCGTCACACCCCGCGACCAGGTCAAGACCCATCATGAAGCGGCTCGAGCAGAAGATCACGGCCGACCCAGACTCCTAACCGGCCGCTCCCCTCCTCGCCCCGGCCCTTGCCCGGGCTTTCCCACCAACTCCTACGGGCCATCACCCGGCAACCCGCCACCGTCGCTCCTCTCTACCAGCCCGGTCAGGACCTTCCGGCCGACTTTGAAGTGATCCCTACCTGCTCAACACGTGCGGCGGACGTGATGGCGAGAGCGGCCACCCCACCCCGGGTGGGGTGGTATAATAAACTCCAGTCACTGTGATGATCGAGAGTTACAAGCGCGATGCGCTGATCCGGCTCAAGATCGTGCGCGGGCACTTGGACGCGCTGCTGGGCATGGTCGAGGCGGAGCGGTATTGCCCTGAGTTGATGAAACAGATCGCGGCGCTTCAAGCCTCGCTTGAGAAGGTCAACCGTCTCCTCCTGCGCAATCACCTTGAGACGTGTGTGTCCGAGGCCATCCAAACCGGGAGAGGCCGCGAGAAGATCGACGAGCTGATGGAAGCTCTCCGCTTCAACTCCAGCCTCACCGACTTCCGCCAGTCAGCAGACGTGCTCACACTCAAGCCCATGGCAGAGGATGCCGACGGAGTGCTGAACGCCGCCCCAGTCGAGGAGGTGGGCCATCAGACGCGCCCTCGTCGGCAGAGACCCACATGACATCGTGGTGCGACCAGCCAGACGGCCCTGGTCAGCTGCAGGCTCGTTATGGTACCGCGCGAGTTCCTTGTGAGACCTGGCTCATGCGGAGTCCGGGGCGGGCTCGCCCGGTCACGTGGCACAGCGACGGCCGCCCGCGGCGGGAAGGTTGTGAACGCCGTGGCGGTGCCGATGTAGAGCCGCTCGGTCAGTGCCTCAATCGGCAGCCGATGGCGATGGGAGCAACGAGAGCGGAACCTCGATCCAGGGAGTGGGCCTGATGTTCGTTCTCGACAGCATCGCACGCAGCCTCCAGGAAGCGTTCTTCATGTTCTGGGCGACACTCTGGGCGCTGGTTTTGGGATTCGGCCTGTCGGGAGCTGTACAGGCCTTCATCTCGCGTGAGCAGATGCAGGGGGTGCTCGGTGACCACCGGCCGCGCACAATAGCGAAGGCATCCTTTTTCGGGGTTGTCAGCTCGTCATGTTCCTATGCCGCGAGTGCCCTCGCCAAGTCGCTGTTCTCCAAGGGTGCCGATTTCACGAGCGCCATGATCTTCATGATCGCAAGCACGAACTTGGTGGTCGAGCTTGGCATAGTCATGTGGTTGTTGATCGGCTGGCAGTTCGCGGTCGCCGAGTTCGTGGGCGGTGCGATCATGATCGTCCTTCTGGCCATTGTTCTGCCGCGGGTCGTGCCTGCGGGGTGGGTTCCCCCGGCACGCGACGGGCTCAACGCGGGTCTGGCCGGGTCTGGCGAGCTCGCCGCGCACGGGATGGCCGCAGACCACGGAGATGCAGCCCCCGGCACGCCGGGCCGCAAACGTTTCCTCACCCGCGCGGGGTGGTCGAACGCGGCCGGGTACACGATCAGCGACCTCACCATGCTGCGCAGGGAGATGGCCGGGGGCTACATCATCGCCGGGTTCCTCGCCATCCTGGTTCCAGAGGCGGTTTGGCGTGCCCTGTTCATCACCGGACACGGGTTCGGATCCAGCGTCGAGAACGTGGTCCTGGGACCTCTTATCGCGGTCATCAGCTTTGTCTGCTCAGTGGGGAACGTCCCGCTCGCAGCGGCTCTGTGGAAGGGCGGGATCACCTTCGGCGGTGTCATCTCGTTCGTGTTCGCCGATCTCATCACGCTGCCCCTGCTCCTGATCTACCGCAAGTACTACGGGATGAAGATCACGCTTCGCCTGCTGGCGGCGTTCTGGGCGGTGATGAGCATCAGCGGGCTGATCACCGAGTACCTGTTCAAGGCGGTGGGGTTGGTGCCCACGGGCCGCCCGACAAACATCGTCCCCCTCGGCTTCCATCTCGACTACACGAGTGTTCTCAATGTTGTTGCCCTACTCGTGTTCGGGTATCTTTACTGGCTCTATCGCAACCGGGACCGCCTCGGGGGAGGGGCCGGCTACGCCAAAGATGTGGTGTGTGGCATGCAGGTGCAGAAGTCGATGGCGCCGGCCACCGCCTTCCACGCGGGCAGGGCGTTCTACTTCTGCTCGGACGGCTGCCACGACCGGTTCGTCGTCAATCCAACCCGATTCGCCGCGGGTGACAAAGCCGAAGCGATGACTGGTGGCGGAAATACAGGATCCAGCGCGAAAGGAGCTACACGCGACCCTGTCTGCGGCATGACCGTAGACGCCACCGCCGCTGCCGGGCATGCCAGCTATGCGGGCCGGGAGTACTACTTCTGCTCGACTGGCTGCAAGGACAGGTTCACCGAGAGCCCCGAGGACTTCCTGGACCGGGACAGTGCTCCACCCGGTGGTCATCAACACGGCCAGGCAGGCCGACACAGTGCTTAAGTTGGAGCGGATGGAGGTGCCGACACGGCAGCCGCGCTGCCAACCCCCGACCGCCAAGAGCTGACTCTTACTCCGGTGAGAGGCGCTCCGTACCTCAAGTTGGCCCGGGCTGAAAGGTGCTAATTGCGAGCCAGCCACAGATCGCCATGCGAACACGGACTGGAAGGGCAAGCGTGATGGGGGAGCGGCTGCCGCCCACGCCGACATTGATGGCGGTCAACACAGTCGGAGGGGTCGCACAGCTACCGCCGCCGGTAGCGGGTTCCTGGGGCCCCCAAGCGATGTTCACGACCGCTGTCCCAGGGACGGGTCCACCAGAAGGTGCGGGGGCCATCCCGGCTTCCAGAACGATCCGCGAGGCGCTGGTCGCTGGCAACGGAGCGGTGCGCGCCTGATAGGCAACCGGCTGGCCACCGCTTCCCACCAGCGTGATCCCGGGTTTTCCTTCAACACCGCATGTCTGGCGCGAGCGATCCGCGAAGGTGAGCACCGCAATTTCGACGCCATTGGGAACACTCAGGATAGACCCGAATGCGGCCACGAGCTGGTGGTCTGCGCAGGCAGGCACCCGCGCATGGCTTGTGCCCGCGGGGCTGTGAGGAACGGCGCCACAGCCGGCCAGCACGGCTAGCAAGAGAATGCCGGCAAGCGGGGCGAGCCTCTCGGAACTTGTGTTCTGAAGGTCAGACGGACGTTGGTCGCCCCCGGCGCGACGAGTGGAACGTGGCGCCTTCCAGAGTCGGAGTCGGTGGTGATGGATGATGGTCAGCGAGCTCCCACGGCCAACATCACCACCGCGGCACTGAGGACGACCGCGGCCAGTCCTCCAGTGACAACCGCCCCCGCCTTGGTCCGGCGCCGCTCCGCCCGAAGTGGCAGCAGGAGTTGCCGCCAAAGTGTGTAGGCCGCGAAGGACGCTACGAACAGACCGCCCGGCACCGTAAGATGGGCGTGAAGGACCACAAACCACCCAGACAGGCCGATCGCCGCGGACCCGAGCGACTCATATAGCTGCGTGGGAATTCGGCGCGCTCCGACTCGCCGATCCGATGACCACACCGCGCAGCGCGCAGCGGTCGGTCGACCGGCACAGCAACCGGTGAAGAAGCAGCCGAGCCTGCCCACCGCCATTCCGAGGAACAGACCGGGGGCGCTGGCATCGAGGACACTCCCGAGCGGGAGATTCAGCAGCGCGGTGGCGGCTACCAGGGCCACGGCGGCGCCGAGGAGGAAGCCTTGGATGCACCATCCGTCCGCACCGAACTCCCGCCATGACCGTAGGTGCAGGGCGAGGTACCACAGCTTCGCTCCCACCAGACCGGCCGCCACCGCCAGCAGCGAGGCGATCAGGACTCTGCCGGGCGCCACGTGCTCCTGCGCGGCCAGGGAATGCTGCATGAGTAGCCCGACGAGGACACCCAGAGTCACCAGGAACGTGTAGCTCCCGGGAATGACGGCGGGCCGGCGGTCGAAGCCCGCAAGCGGAGCCAAACGCGCCCGAACCGGCGAGGCAGGGGCGGTCCCCAGCGCCCACCGCCGCCATGACCAGCTTGCGGGAGCCAGCGTGCGCCGGCGCCAACGAGAGGAGGCTGCGGACCCTCGCAGCTTACCGGCCGGGACCACGGGACTCAGGAGCTCGGCGGCGACGGTCCATTCGCCCGGATTTATACCGTCGATGCGGGCTGAGATGGACACTGGCCCACTGTTGGGGACGATGCCGTCGATGCTCTCGTCGTGGGTGAATTCGTCCTTGCGGCCACGGAGTCCGGCGACGCCGAGACGGCGCCCGGAGAACCGGACGGTCGCGGAGTACGGCCGCCCAGCGTGGCCGGAATCGAACCAGAAACTTGCGGTCAACGCCTGCGGGTCGCCGTTCTCGTCGGACTCTGGGACCAGTGTCGGCATCTGGCCGGATGGCTCCGGCCATTGGCGCGCAGGCCCAACGGCGGAGCCGGGGCGCGGCACCTCCGGCGTCGATCTTGCAGTCTTCATAGTAGTCCCCAGCTGTGTCGCAGAGACAGGAGGCTTCCAGTTCTCGGTGAGGTCCGAGCGGCTCCAGACCCCCAATACTACCCCCGGAGGCTAGTTGTTAGTGAGAGGGGACGAGAGGATCTCTGGGGAGCAGGTGCTGAGAGTCCGCGATCGGTGCAGCCGGTGGTCCGTTGGCGCCCCTTGAACTCCGGGGTTGGCGCCTAGGTTGTGGGATGACTGACGCGCTGGCGTCGTCTTCTCTGCTGCTGGATCCGAGGCGGTGATCGGCGGAATCTGGCGCGGGTCGCGGTGCGACGGGGCTTGCCCAAGATGGTGGTTGACCTGGGACAGTGCCGGTACCACTGCGCAGGACTGGTGGCGGCGTCTCTGCGCGGGCGTTGCCAGCTTGGCGGCGGGTCGCCCTGCTCTGGCCGTGGTGGTCAGCGGCAGATCCCAGTCGCCATCTGTCTGAGAGCGACCCTCGTCAACTGATGGGCGTGACGGACGCCGTCTGCTCGGTCACCGCCCCTTGGAGTGGGGACCCGGCTTGGGGCAGGCGGACGGTGAACGCCGTCCCCTTCCCAAATTCACTTGTCACATCCACCTGGCCTCCATGGGCCTCGACGAGCTCACGTACTACCGCGAGCCCGATCCCTGATCCTCCGGCGTGTGGCGCGCCACCACGCCAGAAGCGTTCGAAGACATGCCCCAAGTCCTGCGGGGGGATGCCGGGCCCGGTGTCGGTGACTTCGAGCATCGCGAATCCACCTATCTGGTGGAGACGGAGATCGACCCTGCCGCCCGTCGGAGTGAACTTAAGGGCATTGGAGACCAGGTTTGCGACGACTTGGGCCATCCGAGTGCCGTCGATCTCGGCTAGCGCATCCTCATCGAGGTGAAGCCCAATCGGCACCCCCTTGGCCTGGGCCGTGCCGGCGAACCCGTTGACAGCCCCCTCCACCACGGGCGCCAGCGATTGAAGCTCGAGGTGGAGCGAAAAGCCGGCTGCGTCCGCCAACGCCAGCGTCTCCAGGTCTCCGACAAGCCGACACAGACGCTCGATCTCCTCGGCGAAGGAAGCGAGAGCAGCTGGGTCGAGCGGGATGAGCCCGTCCTCGATCTCTTCGAGTTCGGCCCGGACGACGGCGAGAGGGGTCCGCAGCTCGTGGGCTACGTCGGCGATGAAGGTCCGCCGCAGCGAGTCCTCCTCCGACAACGTCTCGGCCATGTGGTCAAAGGCTCGAGCCATCTCACCGAACTCGTCGGTCCGCAGCGAGTCCACCCGGGCGGACCAGTCGCCGCCCGCGAGGCCTTTCGCCGCGGTGGTGAGGGTCCGGACGGGGCCGGTCACCCGGCGTGCTAGCAAGGTGCCAACCCCCAGAGCGACGAGTGTGGCAATTAGGGCGGCGAGGGCGGCGAGGCGGTCGACCGACCCACGAAGGGCACTGTCAGCACCGGACTGACTTCCTCCGGAGAAAGCGACCACAGCCGTGCCGACCACTCGGCCGTCAACCGAGATTGGCAGGTGCACTGCAGCCCCAAATTTGCCGCTACCCATCATCGCTCGATCCATCGCGGCCATCCCGCTGGAAGCGATCGTCGTCGTTGGCCACAGCATCTGGCCATGTCCGTTCTCGATAGTCAGGTCCACGCCCTCCATGGCCGCTGCGGCTCCGACGGGCTGCAGGGCTGCCTGGTTCCAACCTCGCTCAGCCAGGTAGGAGGAGGACAGCTCCGACACGATCCGGTGACCCTCCGCCTGTTGCTGGGCCGAGAGATAAGCCCCGAATTGCTGCCCAAATGCGAGGTTCACCAGCATCGCGGTGAGCCCGGCGGCGACCAAGGCCACCACCGCGAAAGCCAGGGCCAGACGGAGCGCGTAGGAGGACCTCCTAGCCATCGCGGCTGACCCCAAGCTTGTAGCCGACTCCGGGGACGGTCACCACGAAATGGGGTTGGCGCGGATCGTCGCCAAGCTTGCGCCGGAGGTTCTTCACGTGGGCATCGATGGTGCGCTCGTAGCCCTCGTAGTCGGAGCCTTGAACCCGGTTCAGCAGCTCGTAGCGGCTGAAGACTCGACCTGGCGTATTGGCCAGGGCAAAAAGCAGGTCGAACTCGGTCCTGGTGAGTTCCAGCCCGGCGCCATCCACCATCACCCCTCGCCCCTCACGGTCGATGGTCAGGCGCCCCTGGTCGAACGCCAGCTCTCCGGCCCCCGGCGGCCCGCTCCGGCGGAGCACGGCCTCGACCCGAGCCACGAGTTCGCGGGGGCTGAACGGCTTGACCAGATAGTCGTCAGCACCCTGGCGTAGGTTGGCCACCCGGTCCTCCTCAGAGGCCTTGGCCGTCAGCACGATGATCGGGACCTCGGCCAGGGTCCGGATGGAACGGAGCACCTCCTCACCAGAGAGGTCGGGGAGCATGAGGTCGAGCACCACCAGGTCCGGGGCGGCTCGGGCCGCCACTTCAAGTGCTTTCTGGCCCGAATCTGCCACCAGGACCGCGAAACCCGCTGCCTCGAGGTAGCGAGCGACCACATCGCGGATCTTGCGCTCATCGTCCACAACCAGCACGCTCGCTCTCCCCATTACGACTCCTGCATGCCTTGGGAAGTTGTCGCAAGGCATGGGCACGCCTGACACGAAAGCGGTGTCCAGGTGGCTTGGTCATGGGGACACCGGGCCAGGGCCACTTCGCAACAACCTGTCACGAGTCTGTTCTCAGGGCGGGCGACCACTACCGTTCGCTTCGCCCGGGAGCAAGTGCAACTGGTGGGCACTCGAGCAGCACTACCGGCTACCACGGGCCGGCTTCGGAAGAAGGCCAGCCGTCATGCTCTGCGGGCTGAGCCGTGGGCCCGCGTTGGTCGTCGCAAGGAGGAGGATCTCCATGTGATGCTCGAACTCCAGAAGAGCCTGGCCGACATCGTCGCGGTCCCCGCGCATCCTCACCAGGGCTTTGTCCCCTCTTCGGTACCACTTTCACTAGTCCACCCATTGGAGCGAAGTGGGGACACCAGGACACCTTCCCAATCGTACAACGCTGCCCTGGCAGTCGGACCTCGTGCCGGATGCTTGAGGCCGAGCACCGCGTGCTCCAGATGGGTGCCGAGGAACGCAGCCTGCGACGACTCGCGCGCTCGTGGGCGGGTCGTGGAATCAACAGCCGTCTCATTGGTGGGGGGAGCTGCCTACGCCGCTAGACGGACCATCGGATGCCAGGACCAAACAGGCCCGTTGAGAGCGACTAGCCGCCCATCTGGGCTCCGCCAGGATGCCAAGCCCGGTGGAGCTTGACGCCACATGCCAGCGTCTTGGACCACCGGCCCAACATGGGCGCAGTTCGAGAGCTTCAGGCCACGACCAGAGTGCCCCACATCCCCGAGGCGGCGTGACCTGGGACGGGGCATATGTAGTGGTAGGTACCCGCTGGGGGCGCCGCGAAGTGGAGCGTCCGTCCATACCAGTTGGAGCCCGACGGAGGACTCACCGGCATGGCGAAGGCACCCGGTGCCGCCACTTGACTGGCCATCATTGCCATGACTGGGAAGGGGGGTCCGGCCGTGGTCAGCTCCCAACCGTGGATTGTCCCGGGGTCCCCGTCGGCGAAGTTGACCGTCACCGAGCTCCCTGCCGGGATCACGATGGTCGGGTTCACCAGGCCATCCGCCTGCCAGTACATGCCAGACCTCCCGGGTGGAGCTCCGACCATGACCAAGTCCACCTGGCTGGTGTGGTAGGTGATGCGGTTCGCAGCTGAGTCGACACTCGTCCTGGGTGCCAAAGTGGTGACCAGGCGACTGAGGGCACTCGCCGAGGTCACCGACGGCGAACCGCCGAGCATGCTCGACCCGGAACCGCCTGGGCCACCGGCTGATCCACCCATCATGCCCGATCCATAGCCACCCGAGCCACCGGTTGATCCACCCATCATGCCCGACCCGTATCCACCCGAGGACCCGAGGGTCCCCGGCGATGGGAGCTGGTACCCGGTACTTGCGGCTGACGTGGGGGAGGAGATAGATCCCGCCGCGTATGCGATCCCGCCTGTCATGAGAAGGCCCCCGCCGAGGATCAGAGCAATGGTCAAGCCGCGCCAGCCTGTCCACCAGGGGCGATGCTGGGAGGGGGTGGCCGTGCGATCGGTGTAGTCGCTGGTGTCTGTGTTCATGCTGCTCAGGCTAGGTGGTGGTTGTGAAGAACCAGCGAAGGATCGGCGAAGTGGAGAAGGAGACCGCGGCGCTCCCAGCGTACATGCCTTTCCGATGCCCGGCCTCGTCGAGCCGGAGACGCATGCGCTCTGGCCGTGGTGTAGGTGGTCGGGGCAGCTCGTCTCCTCAGGCGATGGCGCGGGCCAGTTGCGCCATCATCCGCGGAGACTTCCTGCCGTAGAGGTAGGGAGGTCTCCGGTCAGGTAGGCGGCAGAGCTCGCGCGGAACCCGCCCGTGGCACCCGGTAGCCGAGCTGCTCCGAGACGCCTTTGGTGCGCCGGTGTCCACCGGCACGGGGGGCGCCATCAGCCCCGAGAAGGGCTTGTCAACTTGCGGGCCAGCGCGCTGCGCTCCAGCTCCTGAGCCACCCTACTTCCCCTCGGTGAGGATGTTGCGGATGTAGAGCGTCGTACCCACGAGCTTGTGCTCGTAACGAAACAGAGGCTTGGGGGGTGGGCCGCCGATGTTGGTGCCATCCATGCTGTACTCACCGCCGTGACAGGGACAGAAGAACACGTTGAGGTTGATGTCCCAGTGAACATCGCACTGCATGTGGGTGCAGACGTTGGAGAGGATGATCAGCTGCACCTGGTTGGCTAGGTTCAACTTCACCGCGTAGACCGTCCGTGGCACCGGCGGCACCTGCCAGGCGTCCCCGCCCTGGTCCAGCATCGCCACGTAGGCGGTGGGGACTCCGACCGGGACGTGCTGTATGTCCGCGACCAGGACCCAGGGCTGCTTGCGCTGATAGAAGAGCGGACTCAGGATCGAACCCACGATCGGCGCCGCGATCAGAAGACCGGTACCCGCTCCCGCCGCGTTGATCCCCATGATCATGAACTTGCGACGCGACATCCTCCGCTGCGAAATCGTCCTGCGCTCCTCAGCCACTTCCTTGCCCCACTATGTGGTCGGGGCATCTCGTCCCCTCAGCTGCTGTTCGGGCCGGTGATGCCGTCATCCGAGGAGACTTCCTGCGGTAGAGGTACGGAGGGCTCCGGTCAGGTAGGCGGCAAAGCTCGCTAGGAACCCGACAGCCATCAGGTAGGAGTCCACGTTGTTGTGGCCGAGCATGAAGAACGAGATCCCCCCGTAGCCGGCGACGAGGACGGCGGTGAGCCCCGCGGCGCTCCAACCGATCGCGAAGCGGTCCGCCGATCCGGCTGCGACGACGAGCGCGACTATAGCGAGCGCGACGAGGAGCATGCCGAGCATCATGTGGACCATGAGCACCGGTCCAGACGAGAACATGGCGCCGAACCTGCCCATCATGGGTTCCCCGACTCCCAGAGCGCGGCTGCCGACCACTGGCAGGTTGACGTAGATGTTGATGTACATCCCGAGCAGGAACTGCACGGCGAGCACCACGCAGATAACCCATGCGAAGGCCCGGGCCGCGCCAGGTGCCGAGACGCTCGCCGAACGGCTCGCGATGTCGGAGGGCCGTGAAGGCCCAGGCGCAGCGCTTGTCGGACCCATCATGGCCTGGTGGCTTGCCCGATGACCATGGGGGAGACCGGGGCCGCGAGCATGCAGGGGCGGAAGCGGAACCGTCGGCACGAGACATCCCGGAAACCGGCCTGCTCGATCGCGGCGACCGTGCTCCGGGAGGTGTGGCAGCCTCCGCCCAGGTGGGGCCAGAACAGATCAACTCCGCGTTGGAGGCGAGCGAGCCGCGGATCCTCAGCCAGCACGTGCTCGTAGAAGTGCAGTTTGCCGTCAGGGCGCAGAACCCGTCGCAATTCCTCCAGGGCAGCCGCCTGGTCGGGCACGGAGCACAGCACGAGTGAGGCGACCGCCATGTCGAACTCCCCGTCCTCAAAGGGGAGAGTTTCGGCCACTGCCTCCACTACCCGTACCGGAACT
Source organism: bacterium (assembly GCA_021827985.1). Lineage (GTDB taxonomy): Bacteria > Chloroflexota > Dormibacteria > Aeolococcales > Bog-877 > JAJYXT01. Next base: position 117,540 of record JAKATL010000003.1, on the reverse strand, counting down.
GGGGCGCGGAGTGCCGCGGCGACAGCCCGAGCTCGCAGGTACGGCTCTGGCTCTACGGCCACCACCTCGGTGACTGAGCTGGGATAGCGGGCGAAGTTGAGTCCCGTGCCCGCACCGAGTTCGACCACCCTGCCGCGGAGTCCAGCGAGCAGCTCGTCACGGTGACCAGCGATGCCCGATTCCTCAGCCATGGGCGCGAAGCGCGCGAAGAAACGGGCAAACAGCGGGTGGGAGACGGGGGTGCCCGGTGCCTCAGCGGACCTCACGTGCTCCCGACCATCCTGCCACCGCTTGGCGATCACGGCCCCGGTTATCAGGGCAGCTGCGGCGGTTACGCGGCGCCGGGTGAGATGCGGTCTCATTGAGATCCTCCTATGCGGCTCGATCATGGTATGAAGTCCCGCTCTGGTGCCCCGGTCACCCCGATCACCACGTCCAGCCGACGGGCTGTCCTGTAACCGACCGCCAGTGACTGTATGGTCGGGGGCGTGGCGAAGAAGGGGTCGCACACCGCGGCCAGCGGCGAATGCGCGGTGGGTGCTCAAGGCCTCGCCCGTTCCGGCGAGCCTGGGCGAGGCGCCAGCACAGGCCAGACCTCCCGGAGAAATCGGCACCGCCTTCGGTCGGCGGTGAGGCGGTCGCTACGTGCTCTCACTGGGTGCCAGGAACCCCGCCCCACATCTCTGAGCTGGGCCCGCAAGGAGCTGGTGGGGGCCCTGGAGGTTTCCTGAGCCAGGCTCACGGAGCGACCACCACGGTTGCCCCGATCTTGGTCCAGTTCCAGAGGAACTGCATCGCGTTGTAGGGGACCTGCACACATCCGTGGCTGGCATCGGGGCCGTTCTCGGAACCCGGGCCGTACACGGAGTTGGGCTCCCACGGCGCGTTGTGGATGAAATACCCACCGGAGAGGAAGTGGAGCACCCAGGTGACCTCCGAGGGTGGGTAGTAGTAGGGATTCCCCTTCGGCCAGGGAGAGATGAACAGGTACGGGCTCCGCTCCCAGGTGATCGTGTCGATCCCGAGGGGGGTGCGCAGCCCCTTGCGGCCAGTGGTGACCGGGGTCTCCAGCACCTGGGTGCCGTTGTCGTAGGCGGTCAGGGTCTGCGCCGCCAGGTGCACCACGATGACCTGGCCCGGCCCAGGGGCGGCCGCTCGCACGTCAACCTCCAGGGTCAGAAGCTCGTTGGACAGGTTGTTCATTACAGACTGGACCGCGGAGCTGGAGCTTGCGTTGGGCAGCTTGCTCTGCGCCTGCTGGATCTCCTGACTCGCATTCCCAGCAGGGATCTTGAGCTGGGTCGCCTGGGCCACCAGTGCCTTATAGGTCGCGATCTTGGCGGCGGCAGCCTTGGCCGCCAGGGCCAACTGCCCTGCCCAGACGTCGGCCGATGTCAGGGTCGCCAGCGTGGTCTTCTGCCGCGCCAGAGGAATTGCCCCGGACAAGGACAGCTTCGCAGTCCGCTGGTCCACCGCGGCCTTGAGATTCGGCAGCGCCTTGACCGCCGCTACCAGCTGAGCCCGGGTCTCGGTCCGCACTTGGTCGATCGAGGTCATGCCCTCGGTCCAGAGCCGCAGCCCGGGTTCCAGTTGCGCGATCCGGCTGCTCAGCTGCTGGGCCTTACGGGTCATCTCTGCGGGCAGGTTTCCTCCGCCCTCCAGCAGGCTGACCGCGGTCGACGTCCAGCCCGGCAATTGGCTCTGGCGCAGTGACAGCTCCAACGAGCCGGCGTTGATCCCCGCTGTCCGCGCCTCCCCTACAACTTTGGCGGCCAGCTCCCTGGCTGCAGCCAGCTGGGCGCGCTGTCTGTTGCCGACGCCCTGAGCGGCGTGGATCCCGATGGTCGCCGCAACCCCGATGACAAGTGCCAGCAGAGCCAGTGCGGCGATCCGGCGCGGCCGTTTCAACCACGACCTACCGCGGGGAGGGCGGCCTTCCCACGAATTCGCGGCGGTGGGGGTCTGTGCTTCTGAGTTCATCCGCATCCTCTGCTGGAGCGATCCGTCGATGGTGACCCCTTGCTCAGCGGGTGCTGGCTCATGGGAGTGGCCGGTCCCGATTTGGGTCAGTGCGTAGCAGGGTCTCGACGCGGCGCTCGAACTCTTCGTGGTCGATCGCACCAATGGAGTAGCGCTCCCGCAACACCTCCAGCGGATCTGGTCCCGGGGCGGGCCTTGGATCCTGCCCCCTGCTGGCTAGGTTGGACAGTCGGTCCCCGGGCCCGCAGGAGGGGTGCCTTCGTCCACCTTGGATCGCGTACACCAGTACACCGAGGCCGATCAGCATCACTACCGGCATGATCAGCAGCATTGGCCAGAACCCACCCGACCAGACTCCCGTCATCATCGCCGCACCTCCTCTTGGGCTGGGTCGCCAGGCGCGTTCCAGAGGCGCGGGCGATGGGTACCTGCCGTGGCCTGGTCAGTGGGCTCAGCCGAGCCCAGGGGTGGACGGGGCCCGAGACCGATCATCCACCCAGCTTTGGATCGAGTAGGTCGCCGAGCCGGCCGGACAACTCTTCATGGTCGATCTCACCGCGGGCGTAGCGCTGCCTGAGCACTTCGACCGGGTCGGGGCTGGGGTCGCCTTCGGCTGTGGGAGAGGCGACCATTGGCGGGGCCTGCCCCCTACCCATGCCGCCCATGCCGCGCATGCCGCCCATCATGAGCACCATGGAGAGTGGACATGCCAGCACGAACACCAGCGGCAGCAGTGACGGGCCGAGTTGCGGGCGGAGCAGGAAGATCACCAATGCCACGGCGCCCAGCCCACCCAGCACCTTCCAGTTGAGGCACATCCCGAACATGTGCCTCAGGCTGGCGCCAGCCGACGGAGCACCGTCGGCAGGAACCAAGCCCATTCCGCAGCGGGGACACCTCCCCGGCGATGGTTGCTGTATGTCGGGGTGCATCGGACAGGTGTACATGTTTTCTCCTTTCTGCCGAGAACTTGGTGAAGAGGCTGACATGGCGGTCCAGAGCCCGGGTGGGGCTGGACTTGGTGGTGGAGCGCCGTTCACGCCGTCACCTCGGCGGCGCTCAGGGTGGCCGACTCCTGGCCGAGTTCGGCCCGCGCTGCTGGATACAGCGCGAGAGCGAGCAGAACGAAGAGGGGCCCTGAACCCAGGTCAGTTCCGGTCCCTGTGAGCACACCGCCGAAGTTCTGCCCGGCTATCCAGAACAGGATCGACACCGCAATCCCCAGGCCGAGGAACAGCCGCGTGTGGAAGCGGCGAAGCACGGCCAGACCGATGGCGGCCTCCGACAGAGCCAGCACCAATGTCAGCGGGTCACCGACCAGGATGACAATCCGGGTCAAGAACGTGTCCATGGCTGCCAGCGGCGCGGGCTCGCCGTTGGCCAAGTTCATGGAAATCGTCGACGCCAGCACCGCCGGGTACGGATAGACGGGCTGCAACTGGAGGAGCGCGCCGCCCACCCACAGCACGGCCCAACCGATCCTGGCCCCGCGCTCCCCCAAAGGCCCCGCGCGCCACCACCCGCCACTATGCCCGGGAACGTTAGCGACCGGCCAGGCGATCAGCCCGATCAGTGGATAGAGCAGCACCGGCCCGGGGGCGCCGCCGAGAAGTGTGGCCAACCCTGTGAAGAGGCCACCCAAGCCCTCCCCGAACACCCACACCACCAATGCCCAGGCGATCGAGACCACGATGGCCAGACGGACCGCGGGGCGATACAGAAGGCCCAATCCGATCGCGATCTGCGTTGCGGCGAACAGGGGATTCCAGAGGAGCAGATGGGGCTCCACAATGCCGACCACAGAGACCAGGAAGTGAGCCAGCCCAACCGGCTGGCTCATCACGTCGTTGTAGTTGATGGCGTAGGTGAAGCCGCGGCCGAACATCGGCGCCTGGAGCTGCAGGAGCCCATCGAGCACCCATAGACAACCCAGGGCGATCTGGATCGATCTAGAACTTACCCACATGCCGGACCCTGGGGTATGGTCGACGCCGATCGGCACCTCGCTCTCGGTGTCGGTGAGGTCTCCACTTGGCCCGGCCTCGCGTGTGGCGCTCCACGGCCCCGTGGTCACGCTGTCTCCTCGGGCACCTGATCGGGGCTCACCGCTGGGCTGAGGGGGCCATGCGCGCACCCCGGGGTGGTCGGTGGCCGCGAAACGGAATCCATGGCCTCATGGGTGGCCGGCGGCTGGCGCCGTGGCCACGCCCATGTAACGATCCGCAGCGTCACCAGCAGGAGAGCAACCCCCATCACCCACGCCGGAAGGCGGCTCAGTCCACCCGCAACGACCCCCAAGTGGGTGCTGGCCCAGGTGTCGAAGGTCCCGAGAAACGGTGGAGTGATGGTGTTGCCACCGCTGAGACCGACCGCCAGCATGCCAGCCGCGATGAGTAGGAAGAGGATGCCAGCCAAGACATCGCTGAGCTGCCGCTGCCAGCGGCCCAACCGCACGGGGACCCTGCCGACGCGTAGCAGGGGGCCTTGGTCCCAGTGGAATCGTTCCCACAGCACCGCCACGACAAATAGGGGCGCCACCATCCCCAGGACGTATGCCCACCCGAGCCCGAGTGCGTATAGGGGTGACGCCACCGCCAGGGAAAGGGCCAGCACGCCCGCCAGCACCGGGGCGCAACAGGAACTGGCCACACCGGAGATAGCCCCTAGTACGAAAATTCCGCGGATGCCGTCGCCGCGGTGTCCACTCGCGCTCCCCATCGGTATCGGGAGCATCCAGTGGCGGCCGGCAAGAGCCAGAATGCCCATCCCCAGCATGACCAGTCCTCCAACTACGAAGAGGCCGGAATGCACTCGAGTAAGGACATGACCAAGTGCTCCCAGCCCGAGAACTATCGGCAACAACACTATGGCGATCCCGAGCGCGAAGATGCCGGTCGTCTCAACAAGACGGCTGCGCCCACGCCGCAGCATCGCTGCGGTGTATGTGGGCAGGACGGACACGATGCAGCAGGGTGCGAAAAGGGCCAGCACGCCGCCCAGAAAGGCCGCCACCAAGGAACTGCTGTAGATGATGGGGCTCATGAGCGCGATCCGCCTGTGGTGGCAAGCAAGTGAGCGAGGTGACTGCGCAGCTTGCGCTCGGAAATCCGTCCGTACCCAAAGAAGTGGCCGTCGACCCACAAGCCCGGCGGAAACGGCAGGCGCACTGTGTCCGCAAGGGCGCGGCCATCGCCTGTGGTCAGATCCAGTTCCTCCAGGGCACATGGGAAATCGGCCCCCACTCGCGCGAGGACGGTCTTGGCGTGCCCGCAGAAGCCGCAGCCGGGGGAAACGACCAGCAGCAATCGCACCGGTGCCGCTGCCGAGAGCTGAGGGACCGCCAAGGTCAGGCGCTCCTCACTGCAGAGATGACACTGGAAACCGGGATGCTCATGCTCACCAGCGACAGTTGTTCCCAGTGCACGGTCCCATTGGGGTTGAGGACGAAGATCGAGTGCCGGTCGACTGGGCCCATGCTCATGCCTCCTGAGAGGTTGAAGACCCCGAAGGCGGAGCCCAAGAGATGGCCCGTGTCCTGCAGCACCGGGAAGTGGAGGTGCAACTGTGATGCCAGTCCCTGCGATGTTGCCAAGGTGTCCACACTGACCGCGACCACGGTGCCCCCGAGCGCTCGGATTTGTGGGTACGCCTGATTGAGCGCAATAAGCTGCTGCTGGCAGGCGCCGCATGTCGCTCCCTCATAGAAGAACACCACCACCTTGTGGCCCCGGAGCTCGCTCAGGCTCAACGATGAGCCGGCGGTCGAGCGCAGGCTGATAGTGCTCCCGGGTGCGGGGTGCCCGACCGGGACCCCAACCCCACCTCCGGAGACTGTTCCCCCGCCCGGCAGAAGGTAGGTGACTGCCAGGATCAGGGCCACGAAGATTGCCGCCCCGCCGCCCCACACAGTCCACCACGGTAGGTGCCGACCCCCGCGTGATCTTGCGGCCTCCTGCCTTCGTCCCGACTGCGGGCGATGAGTGCCGGGAGATGCTTCTCGGCGTAGCTGCTTGGACCGGCGGGCGTTGCTCACGTGGCTACTATACCAGGCTAGTAGCAGATTGCAACTACGCTCAGAACAGGGAGACGAGTCCCCCTGCCAGACAGGCTGTTACCCCAGCTATGAGCACGACGCCCGCCAAGGAGTTCATCCACACCGAGACGGTAGGTCGCTCGTAAGGCAACGGGTCGCCGAGGAGCTGGGCAACCCGAAGGGAACCCGCCTCTCCGAAGGCAGCGGCACCTTGAGGGGCCCTCAAGGATCCCGCTCTCCAGAGCGCGCCAGCCAGTGCCGGGGCACCGACATGGTGCATCGCCAGCCGGTCAGCAAGCAACTCGGCTCGGTCAAGGCGCCACTCCACCCACCATTGCACCACTGTCACCGGGCGGAGCAAGACAGCCGCAGTCCGGTACGCGGCGCGACGCACAGGGTCGTGTCGCCGGGCGTGGCACCCTTCGTGCCAGAGCACCGCCAGCAACTCCGGCTCGCGCAGGCGCTGGACCAGCCCCTGGCTGACGAACACCGTGGGGTGCCAGACCCCGGCGCAGAAGGCCTGTGGTGTGTCTACATCCAGAAGAGTCAGCCTCTGGATGTGCGCCTTGCGGGCGAGCTCGGCAACAGCAGGCCCGGCCGGCATCGTCGGCAGACGAAGCGTAGCCCTTGTCGCGGCCGCCAGGACCCAGCTCAACCGCACCCCCCATGCCGCCACCCCTGCGGCGCCGATGCCCATGGCGAGTCGTGACCAAGTGCCCAACCCCTGCGCCGGAGTTCGGCCGAGCGCGGCACACGCGACGTCCGCCCGGCACCCAATGCCCGCAACCAGCGATACGGTGCAGCCTACGAGCAGCAGGCCGACCACGGTCAGCACCAAAGAGCGGCGGTCCGTCACTGGTGGGCCAGCTCCTGCAGTCGGCGGTGCTGTTCGGGCGACAGACTGTCCATTCGAGCCGCGAACGCTGCCAGTGCAGCATCACCGAAGCGAGCTATCAAGTCATCAACTTCGGCCTGTCCAGCCTGCCTAAGGAAGTCCTCCGGAGTCCCAGTTAGCCGGTAGGGGTAGGCTCGCTGAGCTGAAGAGCCACCTCTCTGGAGTAAGCCCTTGTCCGCTAACCGGTTCAGCGTGGTCATGACAGTTGTATACGCCAACTCAGGCATGCGTGCAACCATGTCGCGTACAACGAACGGGCACACCACCCGCCCCAGCCACACCTCGCGCATGATTCGCCCCTCCAGAGGGCCGACGAGGTGCAGGGCGGCATCCAAACCGGGGACGTCATCAGATGACTGATCGGGCATCCCAGCCTCCCTGAGCTACTGCTACCGTCCTATAGTACTCCTACTCGCCCGGACCCATCGTAAGACGAGGTGAACGTTTCGGCGTCTTCGAGGATAGATGTGGATGCTCCAGGGGGAGCACCAGTTCCGGTGGACTGTCGCGGAATGAACCGAAGTGCTGGGGCACCAACCGCTGGAGTTCAGGATCCGGTTCGGCGCACATGCCGATGCGCTCTCAACCCCGGCCGGGGCAGGAACTTCGCCGCTCAGGAGCCCGTAGAGGCCTGGCCCGGAGGCCATATGGCCTCCGGGAGCCGGGACCTCGACCATTCCAACTGCAGACCCGCCTGCCGTCTGCCCTGCCGCCCCGATGGGCACGCCACCCTGGCCAAGAGTTATGATCCTGCCCAGGGCTACTGACCAAATTCCACAGAGGGTGGGAAATCGTAATGATGTGGCCCTACCAAAATAGACAGGTGGCTAAGCTGGACTCGTCGATGAGAACCGAAGAGGACAGAAATGGCACCAACGACGAGACGGAAGTTCACCGCCGAGTTCAAGGCTCAGGTGGCGGTGGCAGCGCTGAAGGGCGACAAGACCGTTGCTGAGATCGCGCAGACCCATGGCATCCATCCCGCCATGGTCACCCAGTGGAAGGGGCGCCTCGAGAAGGAGGCGGCCCAGGTATTCGAGGGCAAGCCGAGGACAGGGGAGCCCCTGGTCGATGTGGACGCCTTGTACCGCAAGATCGGCCAGATCGAGATGGAGAGGGATTTTTTAGCGTCGCGGCCAGGGATCGTTGCAGCTCTGCAGAGAGGAAGGCGATGATCCAGCGAGACTCCCCCAAGGTCTCGGTGGCCCGGCAGTGTGGCCTCTTGGGGGTAAACCGGTCCAGCCTCTACATCACGCCGTCAGCAAATCCAGATCCACGTCTTCCCCTCACGAGTGTCATCGACCGAATCTATATGGAACACCCCTTCATGGGGTCGCGCCAGATGACTCGAGCGCTGCGAGCGGCGGGGTTCATGGTGCACCGGAGCCGGGTCCAGCGGCTCATGCAGCTGATGGACATTCGTTCCATGGCCCCTGGCCCGCACACCAGTCGCAAACACCCGTCGCATCCCATCTACCCCTATTTGTTGCGGGACCGTGAAGTCATCCGCCCGAACGAGGTGTGGGCGACAGACATCACCTATATCCCTTTCCGGAAGGGATTCTTCTACCTCATCGCCATCCAGGACTGGTATTCCCGGAAGATCCTCGCCTGGCGGTTGTCATCCACGCTCGACCTCGCTTTCTGCCTGGATGCCCTGCGCGAGGCCCTGGCAACCTACGGTACCCCGGAGATCTTCAACACCGACCAGGGGTCGCACTTCACCGCCTCGGACTGGGTGGACATTCTGAACGCACATGGCATCACGATCTCGATGGATGGCAAGGGCCGGGCCCTCGACAACGTGTTCATCGAGCGCTTCTGGCGATCCCTCAAGTACGAGTACGTCTTCCTGCACCCGGTGGAAGACGGAGCCGAGATGAAGGCTGGCCTCCACACCTACATCACCTGGTACAACCAGGATCGGCCCCACTCGTCTCTAGAGGACCGCACCCCCGATGCCACCTACGCGGGAGAGGCCACGCCGTGCGCGGCCTGACGCGTCACTACGGGGAACACCGCCCTGGGGCTCCGGTGGTGGTGGCCAGGGCGGAGCCGCCAGCATGAGCCCGAAGGCCGCCACCTCGTCGCATAACGGTACCGTAACGGTAGGATGCCGGGTATGCGAGGCGCCGCTGCCGCCCGGCCGCGGGAGCCGCCTCTACTGCTCGGAGGCCTGCCGCCAAGCCGCGTGGCGCCGCCGCCACGCGGCCCCGCTCCAGCCCCCAAAGCTCGCGCCCAAGCAACCACGCCGACCCGTGAGCGTCTACATATGCCCTGACTGCGAAGCCCGGTACCTCGGAGAGCAATACTGCGCGGCCTGCCATGTTTTCTGCCGAGCAGCGGGGGTTGGCGGGTACTGTCCCTGCTGCGGCGACCCGGTCGCCTACGACGAGCTGAGCCAGCAATGATCAGGCTCTGGGCGGAGGGGCAAGCGGACTCAAGGACTCCCTGCTCGGGGGCCAAGCCCTTCTCCCCACAATCCACATTATCCTCACCCTTCCCCCGGACCCCCATCCCCGTTACTATTACTACTGCTTATCCGCTGACGTTAGCCCAGCACTCTATCTGTCTAGCGCCATAGGGCCACTTCACCAAGCAGTCTGCGACTTGTACCAGTCGTGACGCCTTGGAATCGACGTACAGAGGAACCTCTATGATGCCGCTGAGAGAAGTAATCGGGCTGCCACCGTCTCGCCAGCTGGTAACCAGGCGCTGTATGTACTGTTCGTAGCTTGAGTTGTCAGCCACAACCAATGCTCGATGGGAGTCCCCGGCCTGGTGAAGCCGATTGAGAAACGTGTTGTACTTGGCGAAAAGGTTCTCGTGGCCCCAACTGATCAGATCCTTGCGAGAAATGTAACTCTTCTTGTCAATCACGCAGCCAAAGTAAGTGGGGGCGCGCCCAGTTGGAGCTTTCCAACTCCCCATCAGCTTGAGGACTGCCGACAGGAATTTCCTGCGCGTGAGTTTTGGGACGTGCGACCAGTCGTCCCGCCCGGACCAGATGGCCGAGGCGTGAATCTCGATCCGAGGGCATTCTCGAACGAGACGCGCCTGGAGGCTGTCCACCGCTTGCGCCAAAGGCACACAGTCCTGTTCGTGCAAGGCAACTCCGGCGACAGTGAATGTCTTGCTGGCCCTGAGGATTCCTCGCGGCTGACCCGACTCATCTAGGTAGAGAAGGTACATTGAGCCTCGAGCAGAACAAGAAAGCAGCTCAGGCGAACTGCCTACGCTAGTCCGAACCCCTTGCTGCCTACTTGATCCTAGCATGTGATACCCCCGCCTGTCAACCCTCCGTATTACCTCAGCGAGAATCGCACCCTGGGGCGATCGTTCCCTCAGGAGGGAAGGACACCGAGGGCCGCCCTCCGGAGAGCTGGAGCGAGGGGGCGGGGTCCATGCGCATCCGGGAGCGATACGAGCTGGCGGAGGAGCTGAGAACCAGGTACCGGGGGGCCGGCCGGGTGGAGAAGGGACAGCTGCTGGACTCCTTCTGCCTGGCCTCTGGGTACGGGCGCAAGTACGCGGTTAAGGTGCTGAGGGGACGGCGGCGATTGCCGCTGCGGAAGCGGGTCCCGAGGCAAAGGCGGTACGGCCCAGGCTTCAGGGCCGCACTCAAGGTCTGCTGGGAGGCCTCTGACTACCTCTGCTCTCAGCGGCTCCAACCCTTCCTTGGGGACCTGGTCCTGATCCTGGAGCGGCACGGCCAGCTCCGCTGCTCCCGGGAGACCCGCGAGCTGCTGGCCACGGCCAGCGTCTCCACGGTGTAGCGCAATCTGCGGGAGTTCCGCCTGGTGGTGGTGGGCCGGCGCGTGAGCCAGGCCAACCCCGGGGGCTGCTCCGCCCGGAGATACCGGCGGTGGGCAAGTGGGGGGCGCGCCCGGCTACCTGGAGATCGACCTGATCTCACATTGCTGGGGGTAGCGATCGGAAAGTGGATCTGGGGCCCTGTGCACTACCGTCCCCCTCCACCGGATGGGCAGGGAAGGCACCGTCACCCTGGCCGACCCCTGGGGCCTTGAATGGCCAAGCTGAACGGCTCCGGCTCACGACCGAGGGGCGATGAACCCTGAGTTCACCGATCGGGGCGCCTGAGATCAAAAAGTGTAATAATCCGGAAAGTGGCGTGTAAAGATACCTCGGGACCTCGCAGGAATCGTAGTCTTCGTGCGGCTCCGCAAAAGTCGCAAGACCCTCGACCGGAGGGTCTTGCGGATAATTCGCGAAACGCTTGCGACTTTCACAAAGCAGACGCCCGGAGAGCAATCTCCGGGCGTTTTGCTGTCTTCTGGGGATAGTGAGGTGAAAATTGGGCCTCGAAGAGACACAGGAAGCGCCCCGCGGCCACGGTCTTGCCTGCCTCGGGGCGCGTTTCGTCCAGGAAGTCTAGTTCCGGGGCCTGGGAAGGTGGCCGGTGCAGCCCTACTGGTCCAGCGGGCTCTCCGCCGGTGCCCCTCGCCCTCCACCAGCTTGGGCTCAGCGACTCCGCGATCGGTCGCCGCCTGGGGGTGAGCGATAAGACCATCGCGAAGGCGATCAAGGTGCGCGTGGAACAGCCTCGGCCGAGTTCCGGATGGGCCTGACCGTCCCTGGGAAACCTGCCCCGGTCGTCCACTCTGACGCGGCACACCTCGACGAGCCGATGTCCTCGGGCCCCAATCACGAATGGCGACCTGTGGTCGTAACTGGCAACACGAGCCGTTCGGCATCCAAGGTATCGAGCTGCAACCGTGGGACATGACCGGTGCCACAGGTGGTACCATACGTTCATGAACAAGACCACCGTGTACCTACCAGAGGACTTGAAGCAGTCGCTCCGGCGGATGTCGGCGGTGTCCGGACGCCCGGAGGCTGAGCTGATCCGCGAAGCGATCGCCGCCCAGGTCCGTCTCTCTGGCCAACCCCGACCGAAAGGGCAGCTCTTCACAAGTGGCGAATCGTCGCTCGCAGAGCAAGCCGATGAGGCGCTCGCCGGTTTCGGTGAGCGCTGATAACACTCATCTGCGACACCAGCGGACTCCTCGCATATTTCGATGCGAGCGACGCATACTGCGCTGCGGTCAGCCGGGTAATTGAAGCCGATTCGGGTCCTTTCATCGTGTCTCCCTACGTCGTCGCCGAGCTCGACTACTTGCTGGCGACTCGGCGAGGGGCAGACGCCGAACTGGCTGCCCTGACCGAGCTGTCAGGAGGCGCCTGGGAGCTGCCGACCATAGAGACCGCTGATCTTCGGGAAGCCTGCGCGGTGATCGACCGCTACCGAGATCAGGACATTGGCGTCGCAGGTGCTTCGTTGGTCATCCTTGCCCACCGGTACCGCACGGATCGTCTGCTCACTTTGGATCGTCGTCACTTTCGTGTGATCCGATCAACTGCCGGAAGGCCGTTCACGATCTTGCCTGAAGCACCGTAACACGGGAAGGCGACGCGCAATCTCCCGAGTTCACCTTGCCTCGACTACCGGCCATCAGTGCTGGTAATCCCAGGCTCGGAGTCCGGTTCGAATTCTTTGCGTTGGTGGGGTGGTTGCAAGGTTCCATTCCGTCGCCTGGGCGAAGTGGGCCGGGGGCCAGATTGGACGTCCCCCGGTCCACGATTTGGGTGGACAACTGGTTGGCATGATGAGGGTGTCAACCAGGAGGAAGGCAGATGACCGAGAGACGGCGGCGGCTGAGTGGTGAGGGCGGGACAGCCGGCGAGCGCGGCCGGTGGTCTTCCCGGCGAAAGATGGAGGTGGTGCTTCGGGTACTGCGGGGCGAGGACCTGGATTCCCTGAGCCGCGAGCTGCACGTCACCGCGGCGGCCATAGCTCAGTGGCGGTCAGCGGCAAGAGCGCCGGCTACTACGGCTGTCTGGCGGCCACGAAGGGCGCTTGCGAGAACCATCTGCTGGTCCGGCGCACCGTGGCCGAGAAGGTCATCATCGAAGCGGTGCGCGAGCGCCTCACGGATGCCGGCGCAGTTCGCTACGTCTTGGAGCACGTCGAGTCCGAGGTGAAGAGGATGTACTCGGATGTCCCCGAGACCATCCGGCTGAAGGAGGCCGAGCTCCAAGCGGACGAGCGCCGGCTGGCCAACTTCGTGGACTTCATCGGCGAGGGGCGCGGCAGCCGCGCCCTGGCCTCGGCTCTGGCCGAGACCGAGCGCCGGGTGGAGGCCCTCCGCGAGGAGCTCGACGGGCTCCGGCGCAGCCACGACGCCGTCTTCCGGGCACCACCCATTGAGCGGATCGAGGAGCGGCTCACCACGCTGCGCCCGCTGCTCGAGCGAGCGACCGAGCCGTCCGCCCAGCTGCTGCGCCAGATCCTGGGGACGATCCGGCTGGAACCCACCAGGGGGGACATCGGACGTCCGTACTACCTGGCCTGGGCCTCGATCGACACCCTGGCCCTGCTCGATCCAGTTCCAGGGTCCGAGGGCTCGGAGTCCGGTTCGAATTCTTTGCGTTGGTGGAGGCGCCGGGAATCGAACCCGGGTCCGAAGACGCGTCCCACAAGACCTCTACGTGTGTAGTCCGGATTTTGATCTCGCCGCGACGGCGCCTCTGGACGGGCTCCGCCGAAACCAGCTGCAGTGTGAGTCCCCGGTGGCGCTGCCGCTCCACCGCCGGGCTAGCCCGCTGTATTAACGTCGGATCCGGGCGTCGCGGGCGCCCGCCCGGTCGACGTCAGGCCTAGGCCTGAGCTTTTGGCACTACCTCCTGATCAGATCAGGCGGCGTAGGCCAGAGCCGGTTGGCTCGAGTGGTTGGCAGTTAATGCCTTTCCCGGTTTTACGAGCCCGGGGCTCGACACGCCATCTCGCAATCCACGTCCCCGTCGAAGCCACACGCCCCCAAGGGAACCAGGAAGCAACTATACCCGCTGCCCGGGGGCTGTCAACCGGCCGCCTTCCAGTTGCGGGAGAGGGCTCGTTGCATCTCGCGCTTGGCGTCCCTCTCGGCGAGCGCCGCCCGCTTGTCATGCTCCTGCTTGCCCCGGCATACCCCGAGCTCCACCTTGACCCGGTTGCGGCGCAGGTGCAGGTCCAGCGGCACCAGGGTTATTCCGGGCTGCTTGGCCAGCCCCAGGAGGTGGTCGATCTCCCGGCGGTGGAGGAGGAGGCGCCGAGCCCTCAGCGGCTCATGGTTCTGCCGGTTCCCGTAGAGGTGGGGCCGGATGTGGGCGCCCAGCAGGAAGGCCTCGCCCCGCTCGATCCGGACATACGCCTCGGTGATCTGGGCCCCTCCGGCCCGGAGCGAACGAACCTCCGTCCCCTGGAGCTCGAGCCCCGCCTCCAGCTGCTCCAGCACCCGGTACTCGTGCCAGGCTCGCTTGTTGCGAGCAAGGATCGGCGAGCTGGTGGTCTCGGTCAAGGGCGCTGCCCGGCGGGCGCCCGCCGGCCCCGCATGAAGGCGGCGGCGGTCATCGGGCGGCCGCCCGGGGGCTGGACTACGTCGATCTGGAACATCCCAGAGCCGGTGGCCACGACCACGGACTCGGAAGTGGTGGCGGGTCCCTGGTCGGAGCGAGCGCTGCCAGCCAGCAGCTTCACCTCCGCCCCGCCCAGCTCCGCCGTCACCCCCGGCCACGGCTGGAGCGCTCTCAGCCGCCGCTCGATCTCCTCGGCCGGCTGATCCCAGGTCACGCGCCCGTCCGCCCGGGAGAGGCGCGGCGCGTAGGTCGCCCGGTCCTCTGACTGGGGCTGGGGAGTGATCCTCCCCTCCTCCATCAGGTCCAACGTTGCCGGCAGGAGGCGGGCGGCCACCGCTTCGAGGGACGCCTGGAGAGTGGGGGTCGTCGCCTCCCGGGAGATCGGCAGCGACTCGGCGGCCAGGATGGGGCCTGAGTCCAGCCGCTCATCCATCTGGTAGATGGTGACGCCCGTCACCCGGTCCCCGGCGAGGATGGCTGCCGCCACCGGTGAGGCCCCCCGATGCCTGGGGAGCAGAGAGGGGTGGACACCCACGGCGCCCCGGCGGAGCGCCTCCAGAACCGGACGGCGCACCAGCTGCCCGTAGGCGCAGACGACCAGCAGCTCGGCCCCCGCGCGAAACGCCCCGGCCAGGTCGTCGGTTGTGAGCCGCAGTGGCTGCAGGACGGGCAGGCCCAGCTCTCCGGCCAGGTCGCGGACCGGCCGGGGTGCGGACCGGCCCCGGTCCCCGACGCCGTCCGGGGCCGTGAGCACCGCGAGCACACCGTGGCGAGAGTTGGCCAGAGCCCTCAGGGGGCCCAGGGCGAACTCCCCCGACCCGGCGTAGACGACCAGCAAAGACCGACCTCCCTTGACCGACCAGCCCCGCCATTATCAGCAGCGGGCCGAGGGCGCTAGGCGGGGTCGACGTCCAGCGCCCACCCCTTGCCCGAGGGCAGGAGCTCGGCCACGTCCTCCATCCGGGTGCCCTTGAGGGTCAGCTGCCAGCGGTGCAGGGAGCGCAGCCGGGAGATGAAGGCGGGGCTGGGTCCCAGGACCTCGACGCCCTTACCCCGCAGTGCCTCCCGGAGTCGGGCCCCCTCGCGCTCGCAGTCCTGGCGTGCCACCTCCTCGCGGGGGTCGCTGCGGGTGACCACCAGCAGCCGGGTGAACGGAGGGTACCCCAGCCGCCTCCTCACCTCCACCTCCTCGCGGGCGAACCCCTCGTAGTCGTGCTCCACCGCCCGCAGCACCGCGGGGTGCTCCGGGCTATAGGTCTGGAGGATCACCTCCGCAGGCTCGTCACCCCGGCCGGCCCGGCCGGCCACCTGGGTAAGGAGGGAGAAGGTGCGCTCGGAGGCGCGGAAGTCGGGGAAGTGGAGGGCAATGTCAGCGTTGACGATCCCCACCAGCCGGACTCCGGGCAGGTCCCACCCCTTGGCCACCATCTGGGTCCCGATCAGGATGTCCGCCCGCCTCTCCGCAAACGCGTCATAGATCTCCCGGTGGGCGTCCCGGTGCCCGACGGTGTCCCGATCCATGCGCAGGATCCTGGCTCCCGGCCAGCGCTGGGCGGCCTCCGCCTCCACCCGCTCGGTGCCGGCTCCCAGGGCTCTGAGGAGCGGGCTCCCGCAGTTGGGGCAGCCGTCGGGAAGCTCCTCCACGTGGCCGCAGTAGTGGCAGCGACAGAGCCGGCCGGGGAGGTGCAGCGTGAGGGAGACCGAGCAGTCCGGGCACCCCAGGGCCTCTCCGCAACTGCGGCAGAGGACCACGCTGGAGGTGCCGCGGCGGTTGAGGAAGAGGATCACCTGGCCCCCGTGGGCGAGGGCCCCGTCCACCGCGCTGACCAGGTCACGGGAGAGAGGCGAACGGTTGCCCCAGGCCAGCTCCTCCCGCAGATCGACCACCCTAACCGGGGGGAGCGGACGCCGGTTGTAGCGCTGGGACAGGCGCAGCAGCCGGGGGCTGTCCCGGGTCTGAGCGAGGTGATAGGTCTCCAGCCGAGGGGTCGCGCTCCCCATGACCACCGGGACCGATAGGATCCGCGCCAGGCGGCGAGCGACCTCGACCGCGTGGTAGCGGGGTACCCGGTCGTACTGCTTGTAGGAGGTGGAGTCCTCCTCGTCCACGATGATCACCCCACAGTTGGGCATGGGGGCGAAGACGGCGCTGCGGGAGCCCACCACCACCTGGACCTGGCCCGAGCGTACCCGGCGCCACTCCGATCCCCTCTGGCCTGGTGTCAGCCCCGAGTGGAGCACCGCGACCCGGCTTCCGTGGTGACGCGCGAAGCGGGCCACGGTCTGGGGGGTGAGGGAGATCTCGGGGATGAGGACGATCGCCCCCCGCCCTCGCTCCTGGGCGGCGCGGATGGCGGCCAGGTAGAGCTCGGTCTTGCCGGAACCGGTGACCCCGAAGAGGAGGAACTCCTGGAAGCGGGACCAGCGCACCGCCTCCTCTATCGGTACGAAGGCCGCCATCTGCTCGGGGCTGAGGTTGAGCTCGGGCGCCCCCTGCGCCATCTCGACCTCCCGGGACTCCGGTCGGCTCCGGCGGCGTACCGGCCGGGCGTCCGCCCGGCCTCCGCGCATGGCCGGGGGCACCATGGCCCTGATCACCTCGGGCAGCGGGGTCAGGTAGTGGTCGCTGATCCAGTGGGCCAGGCTGATCTGGGCCGGCAGAAGCAGCGGCTCGGAATCCCGGATCCGCTCCACCGCGCGGAGCTGCTCCAGCCGGGACTCCTGCACCAGCGCCACCACCATGCCGAAAACCCGCCGCCGCCCGAAGGGGACCACCACCCGCTGTCCCAGGACCATCTCGTCCTGGAGCTCTGGAGGCACCAGGTAGTCGTAGACGCCGGCCGGCGCCGCCGGACCCAGGTCGGGCACCACCTTGGCGATGGGCCCGCCCCCGCTCAACTCGCCTCCGTGCCGTCCCCGGGGGAACTCAGAAGCCCCGCGGCCAGGTCGAGGATCTGCCCCGCGACCAGGGACTTGGGAGACCAGGGCAGTTCGACTTCGCGCCCGTCCGGATAAAGGACCACCGCCTCGGCCCAGTCCCCTCCCATGGCGGAGCGCGGTCCCGCCACTGGGTTGGCCACCAGCAGGTCGCACCCTTTCCGGCGCAGCTTGTCCCGCCCCCGGCGGCGCACGTCCTCGGTCTCGGCGGCGAAGCCGACCACGCGCAGCCCCTCCGGCCGCTTGGCCACCAGCTCCTGGAGGAGGTCGGGGTTGGGCACCAGGTGGAGGTCCAGCACCTCATGCTCGGTGCGGTGGAGCTTCTGCCCGAAGGGCTCGGCCAGGCGGTAGTCCGCGATCGCGGCGGCCATCACTAGAAGCCGGGTGCGCGGGAGCCGCTCCAGGCAGGCCTCCAGCATCTGAGCCGCCGTCTCCACCCGCACCAGCTCACCTCCTAAAAGCGGCTCAGGGGATTCCGCGGCGGTCACCAGATGCACCTCGGCGCCGCGCCGGAGCGCAGCCCGGGCCAGCTCGGCGCCCATCCTGCCGCTGCTCCGGTTGCCCAGGTAGCGCACCGGGTCGATCGGCTCCCGGGTGCCCCCGGCGGTGACCAGCACCACCACCCCCTGGAGCTCCCGGCCAGGTACGAGCAGGAGACGCGCGGCCTCCAGGATCTCTGCCGGCTCGGCCATCCTCCCCATCCCCACATGGCCCGATGCCAGCCTGCCCGAGGCCGGCCCCACCAGATGGGCGCCCCGGGCCCTCAGGGTCTGCAGGTTGGCCTGGGTGGCCGGGCTCTCCCACATGCCGCTCTCCATGGCGGGCGCCAGCAGACGGGGCGCCTGGCTGGCCAGCAGGGTGGCAGTGACGATGTCGTCGGCCAGGCCAGTGGCCAGCCGGGCGATGGTCGAGGCGGTGGCGGGGACCACCAGGTGAGCCTCCGCCCACTGGGCGAGGTCGATGTGGGGCATGCCGGACTCACCTCCGGCGCCTCCCCGACCGGGGTGGGCGACCGGATGCCCGGAGAGGGCCTGGAGAGCCAGCGGCGAGACGAAGCTGGTGGCGGCCGCGGTCATCGCCACCCGCACCTCCGCCCCCTCCTGGCGCAGGGCGGTGATCAAAGAGGGCACCTTGACGGCGGCGATCCCCCCGCACACGTGAAGGAGGACCCTCCTCCCGGCGAGCCCGCTCCCCTCCATCACCCCGTCATTGTGGCAGCCGGGGGCTTCATCCCCGATCCCCGGTCAGGATCCGGACCACCTCCTCCGCGGCCCTCTCCACCTCGTCGTTGACCACCCGATGGTGATACCAGCCCGACTGGGCCAGCTCCCGGTCGGCGTCCTCGGTCCGACGCGCCAGCTCGGCAGGGCTCTCGGTGGCCCGCTCCCGCAGCCGCGCCAGCAGCACCTCGCGACTGGGAGGGGTCAGGAAGATGAAGGTGGCGTCGGGCTGATCGACCCGCAGCTGGGAGGCACCCTGGACGTCAATCTTGAGGAGGACGTCGCGACCACTCTGGAGCAGCTCCTCCACCCTCCGCTTGGAGGTCCCGTACAGGTTGCCGTGCACGGTGGCGGTCTCCAGGAATTCCCCACTCTCCCGAAGACGCAGGAATTCCTCCAGGGTCACGAAGGAATACTCTCGGCCATCCGCCTCCCCGCGGCGGGGCGCCCTGGTGGTGTACGCCACTGGCCGCTGGAGCTCGGGAAGCCGGCGGCGCACCGCCTGGATGACGGTGTCCTTGCCCACCCCGCTTGGTCCCGACAGGACCACGAGCCTGCCCCGGGCCACGCCTCAGACTCCGCCCAGGGGCGGCCAGGGCCAGACCAGGTCCCCTGAGCCACCGAGGCTGAGCCGCAGCGAGCGCAGGTCCTGGGGGAGCGGGCTCACGAAGGTCATCTCCCGGCCGGTCCCGGGATGGCGCAGGTGGAGCATGGCGGCGTGGAGGGCAGGCCGGGGCGCCCCCTGTGCACGGCCGCCATACAAGGTATCGCCCACCACCGGGTGGTGGATGTAGGCCAGATGGACCCGGATCTGGTGGGTGCGGCCGGAGAGCAGGCGGAGGCGGAGGGCGATGTGGGCGGGCAGGCGCTCCAGGACCCAGAACTCGGTCGCCGCATCCCGCCCGCCGGCGGTCACGCTCATCCTCCCCGGGCGCGCCCGCTGCCGCCCCACTGGAGCCTCGATCCGGCCCCGTGCCTCCACCAGAGCCCCCTCGGCAAGGGCCCAGTATTCCCGCCCCATGGTGCGCAGCCGCAGCTGCTGAGCTAGGTCGCGATGGGCGGCGTCAGTGCGGGCCAGGGCCAGCAGGCCGCTGGTTCCCCGGTCCAGGCGGTGGACGATGCCCGGGCGCTCCTCCCCACCGGCCCGGGACCAGGGTCCCGGCTGGGTCTGCAGCCAGTCGGTGAGGGTGGAGGCGGAGAGACCGGGCGCCGGGTGAACCGCCAGCCCCGGCGGCTTGTCCACCACCATCAGCTCTCCGTCGTCGTAGATCACCGTCGGCTCCGGCCCCGCCTCAGCCAGGGTTGGCGCCGGCTCTTCCTCCACCTCGACGGTGTCGCCCTCGCGGAGCAGCAGGGAGGCGCGCAGCGTCTTGCCCGCCTCCAGCCGTACCAGCCCCAGCCGCAGCCGCCTCTGAGCTGCCTGGCGCGACACGCCCAGGCTGGAGGCCAGGAAGGCGTCCAGCCGGCGCCCTCCATCGGTGGGTCCCACGCGAAGCCGGCGGGCAGGGCGCTCAGGGGTCGGCACGGGCCTGCAGCAGGAGACGGACCACCAGCAGGACCATGCCCACGGTGATGCCGCTGTCGGCGACGTTGAACACCGGCCAGTGGGGCAGTTGGATGAAGTCCACGACGTACCCCTGGGTGAGCCGGTCGATGGCATTGGCCAGGGCCCCTCCCACCACCATGCCCACCGCCGCCTGCACCCACCAGCCCTCGGCGGCCAGCCGGCGGCGGTACCAGATGGCGGCCCCGATCACGGCCGCCGCGACCAGGAGGAACAGCCAGTCGTAGTTGGGCAGGATGCTGAACGCCGCTCCCGAGTTCTCCACGTACTGTATGTGCACCGGCCAGCTGGGGAAGAGCTCCTGCCCGGGGACCAGGGAGCGGGTCACCCAGAACTTGGTGACCCGGTCCAAGCCGAAGGTGATGGCCGCCGCGACCAGGGCTGTTACCGGCCAGCTGCCGAGCCCGGTCCTGGCCCGGGACGCCTCAGTCGCGCCGGGCCTCCTTGCAGGGAATGCAGCGGGTCGCATAGGGAAGCGCCTTCAGCCGCTCGATGTCGATCTCCTTGCCGCAGCTACGGCAGATGCCGTACTCGCCCCGGTCGAGCCTCCCCAGCGCCTCCTCGCATTGAGCGAACATCTGCTCCAGGTTCTCCCGGATGGCCAGGAGCCGCTCGTGCTCCTCCATCTCCCCGGCGTGCTCGGTGGGGTGCTCGTGGAAGGGGGCCTGCTTGCCGATCCCACCGGGGTTCTCCCCGCGCAGCCGGGAGAGCTCCTGGGCCAGCCGGTCGCGCTCGCTCTCCACCTGGGTCCGGATCTCAGCAAGATCACGCTCGCGGGTGGCGCTGGTCATTTCAGCCATGCTTGCTAACCTCGCATTTGGTCGCTGGTCCCCGCGCCGCCACTGCCGAGCAGGGACGGCCCGCGGGGGGCGGGGGAATTATCGGCCGTCAGGGCTCGCCCTGCATAGGGGGATGGTCATCGGAAAGTTCCAGGCCGATCCCCACCAACTCCCCCTCCAGCCGCGCCTCGGAGTGGTGCCGGTAGCCGGAGGGCACAGGGGCCCCAGCGGGCCCGAGCTCGACGTGGGTTATGAAGCACTGCCGCCGGAGCTGCTCCTGCCCCTCGCGGGCCACCTCCAGCAGCGTTTCGGAGGCGGCCAGGAAGAGGCGGGCAGGCTGGCCCGCGCGAAGGCCCGCTGTCTTCCGCTGGTTCTGCACCTGCCTGATCAGCCATCGGAGGGCACCCTCTTGCCTCAGCTCCGGGGTGAGCTCAAAGTCGAGCTCGATGGACGCCTGCCCCTCTGCCGGGACGCACCGGACGTCGCGCACGTTGATCTCCTCGGCCAGAACCGCTGCCAGCTCCGATGAGAGCTGGGCTCCGCGCACAGTGGCTCGGGGCAGCGGCTGGCGGACCGGGACTCCCGCCGCCTCCCGCCTGGCGCGCGCCTCCTCGGTGAGGCGACGGACCATCTCCATCTCCCGGAGCAGCTGGTCGTCCGCCGGTCGGGCCTCCGGGTATTCCTCGAGGTGAACGGAGGCCCGTTCGCCACTGGGGGAGAGTTCGCGGTAGATGGCGTCGGCGGTAAAGGGGGTGAAGGGGGCCAGAAGCCGGCAGGTGTCCAGCAGCACCCGGTGGAGGGTGGAGAACGCGGCCTCGGGGTGCTCGGCCTCGGGGCGCAGGCGCACTCGGGAGCCTCGCAGGTACCAGGTGCTGGTGTCCTCCACCAACCTCTGGATGGCCCGGCAGGCGCTGTGGGCGTCATAGCGATCCATCGCCTCCCGGGCCTCTGCCACCGTCTGGGCCAGGCGGGCCAGGATCCAGCGGTCCAGGGGGTGGTCCGGGGCCGAGAAAGCATCCCCCGGTTCCCATCCCCGAAGGTTGGCGTAGGTCACGAGGAAGCTCTGGGCGTTCCACAGGAGGTTGAGGAAACGGGCGCCGCCGTCCACCACCCGGCGTGCGGAGATGCGGTACTCCTGGCCCACCTTCACCGTGGTGTAGAACCACCAGCGAAGGGCGTCCGAGCCGGTCTCGGAGAGCAGCTTCCAGGGGTCGATCACGTTGCCCCGTGACTTGGACATCTTCCGCCCCCGCTCGTCCACCACCAGGCTGGGCACCACCACGTTGCGGTAGGCGGGCTCGTCGAAGAGCATGGTGGACTCGGCGAGCAGGGTGTAGAACCAGCCCCGAGTCTGGTCCAGCGCCTCGCAGATGTAGTCGGCCGGGTGCTCGTTCTCGAACCGCTCCCGGTTCTCGAAGGGGTAATGCCACTGGGCGAACGGCATGGCCCCCGAGTCGTACCAGCAGTCGATGACCTCCGGGACCCGGCGCATCACCCCACCGCAGTCACAGGTGAGGGTGACCTCGTCGATGTACGGCTTGTGAGGGTCGAACCCCTGGGGCAGGGAGAGCTCGGCGAAGCTGCCGATGCAGCGCTCGGCCTGGCAGTCCGGGCAGACCCATATCGGCAGTGGGGTGCCCCAGTACCTGGCCCTGGAGAGGTTCCAGTCCTGCAGCGTCTCCAGCCAGTTGCCCATCCTCCCGTCCCGAAGGTGGGACGGCACCCAATGGATGGCCCGGTTGTTGGCCAGAAGCCGCTCCTTGACCGCCGTGGTGCGGATGAACCAGGAGTCCAGCGCGTAGTAGAGGAGGGGCGTCTCGCAGCGCCAGCAGAAGGGATAGGTGTGGTGGATGGTCTCTGAGCGGTAGAGGAGGCCGCGGGATCTGAGGTTCTCCTCGATGGCCGGGTCGGCGTCCTTCACGAACTGCCCGGCGAAGTCCGACACGAAGGGCAGGAACCGGCCGTCCGGGCCCACGGTGTGGCGGATCTCCAACCCCTCCTCCTGGCAGAGCCGGAGGTCGTCCTCCCCGTAGGCGCCGGCCGTGTGCACCACGCCGGTCCCCTCCTCGGTGGAGACGAAGTCGGCGGAGACCACCCGCCAGGCAGCCTCCTGCTCTGGGAGATAGGGGAAGAGCCGCTGGTAGCGCAGGCCCAGAAGCCGGCTCCCGGGGAACTCCTCCTCCACCTCGTAGTCCCCCTCCAGCATGGAGAGGCGGTCCCGGGCCAGGATAAGCCGCTCCTCTCCCTGGCGCACCCGGACATAGGCGATCTGCTCGCCCACCGCCAGGGCGAGGTTCCCCGGGAGGGTCCAGGGGGTGGTGGTCCAGGCCAGGATGCTGGTCAGAGGATCGTCCACCAGCCGGAAGCGCACCGTCACCCCGGGATCGGGGACATCGTCCCGGTAGGCGCCGGGCTGGCCGAGCTCATGGCTGGAGAGCGAGGTCTGGCAGCGTGGGCAGTAGGGGGCCACGCGGAATCCCCGGTATAGCCAGCCCTGGTCGTACAGCTGGCTCAGGCTCCACCACACCGACTCGATGTACGAGGGATCGTAGGTGCGGTAGGCATGGTCCAGGTCCAACCAGAACCCTATCCGCGCGGTGAGCCGCTCCCACTCGTCGATGTACTCCATGACGCTGTTGCGGCAGAGCCGGTTGAACTCCTCGACCCCGAACTCCTCGATCTCCGGCTTGGCCCGGATCTTGAGGCTGCGCTCCACCTCCAACTCCACCGGCAGTCCGTGGGTGTCCCACCCTCCTCGGCGCTCCACCCGGCGGCCGAGCATCTCCTGGTAGCGCAGGAAGCAGTCCTTGAAGGAGCGGGCGAGAATGTGGTGGACCCCGGGAAGCCCGTTGGCGGTGGGCGGGCCCTCGTAGAAGACGAAGGGCTTCCCCTTACGCCGCTGCTGCAGACTCCGCTGGAACAGCTTCTCGCCCTCCCACCGCGAGAGGATCTGCGCTTCCAGCTCAGGGAGGTTGAGCCTGGGGGGTAGCGGCTGGAAAGGGGGCATGCGCGCCTGAATCTCCTGCTATATCCCGCGGCCCCCGACGCAGGCGCCCGGCGATGGCAGGTTAGCATGGCAGGTGATCTGCGCCGGGACTCCCGGCCCCTTCCCCTAGAGGAGACTGCCGTGCCGCTGGAAGTCGCCCCCGGCCCCCTGGAGCGCCCCATCGACCTCTACTTCGAGGATTTCCGGCCCGGGCAGCGGTTCCAACTGGGCAGCTGGCTGGTCACCGAGGAAGAGATCCTGGAATTCGCGCTGAAGTACGACCCCCAGCCCTTCCATCGGGACCCCGAGCTGGCTCGCACCACCGCGTTCCAGGGGCTGATCGCCTCGGGCTGGCAGACCGCTGGCTTCTGGATGCGCCTCTACTGCGAGGAGGTGCTGCTGCGGTCCTCCAGCCTCGGCTCGCCAGGAATCCAGGAGGTGCGCTGGCTGGCGCCGGTGCGCCCCGGCGACCGGCTCACGGGCGAGGTCGACGTGGTGGAGGTGCGCCCCTCAACGCGCAACCCGGAGCGGGGCACGGTGGTGATGCGGGGCCGGCTCTGGGATCAGCGCGAGGAGGCAAAGATGCGGATGTCCGCCTTTGGCCTGTTCGGACGACGACCGGGTTCGGCCACGTCCGGAGCCGCTGAGGGTTCTTAGGGCTCCCTCTCCCGGACTCTCCTGGAGGACGGGACGCCGCGCTCGACGGCGCACCCCAGCCCTCTGCGTCCCGCGCACAGGTGTCCGGCGCGCGACATGGCCGAGACCCGCCTCTCCCAGGCGATGAGCCGCTGTGCCTCCGGGGATTCGGCGTTGGCTGCAGGACGGGACCGCCGTACGCGGGTGGGACTCCCCGGGAGCTTCCGCCTGTGCTATAGTTCAACCATGATTGATTCAATGATCGCTGAATCGTCGCTCACCCAGGCTGGGCTGCTGGCCCTGGCCGCCGACCCCATCCGCTATCAGCTGCTCACGACCCTGTCCCAGGGGGAGGAGTGCGTCTGCGACCTCCAGAAGGAGGTGCCGGTGCCGATGAACCTCCTCTCGTACCACCTGCGAGTGCTGCGGGAGGCCGGCCTCGTGACCTGCACCCCCAGGGGGCGACGGCGCGACTACCGCCTGGCTGAGGGGGCGATGGAGCGGCTGGTGGCGGCCCTGCCCGGCGCGGGCCGGTCGGCGGGCGCGAGCCCAACCCGGGGTCCAGGAGAGGAGGAGTGAGATGCAGAGACGAGATGGCGAGGTGGACAGCCCCCTGATCGGCAAGGACGACATCGACCCGGTCGCCCACCCCACAGACGGTGTCCGGGCCTCGGGTGCCACTGGCGAGGTGGAGGCGTTGCGGGGCGAGAACGCCGCACTGCGAGCGGAGATGCGGCACCTGGCCCATGAGTTGGAGCGGGAGGAGCGTCGGCACGGATTCTGCCTGCGCTGCTTCCACCCCGGCTGGTACGCGGCGGTGATGGGCACGGGGATCGTGGCGATCGCGCTGGCGGCCAACCCCGGCAACTGGTCGGGGCTTCGCGGCCCGGCCCTGGACAGCGCCCGAGCGGTGGCGGTCCTGGTGGCGCTCCTCATGGTGGGGCTGGCGGTCCCGTACGCGGCCCGGTTGGTCCGCTACCCGAGGGAGGCGCTGGCCGACTTCCGCAGCCCGGTCCTCGGCCCCATGTACGCGACGGTTCCGGCCGGGCTGCTGGTGGGTGCGGTGGTGGCGGGCTCGGTCGGGCCGCTGATCCTCTCCGGCGCTGTGGTCTATGACCTCGTCTTCTGGCTGGCCTGGGTCGGGGTACCCCTAACCTTCGTGGTGAGCGTGGCCTTCGTGTACGCCATGCTCTCCCAGCGCGACAATTCCATGGCTCAGGTGAGCGGCTCCTGGTTCATCCCTCCGGTGGCCAACATCGTGGTCCCCCTGGTGCTGGTCGAACTGGCGGCTCATGCCGACCCCGCCACCCTGCGCCTTCTCACCTTTGCCGGATACGCCTTCTGGGGGATGGGCTTCGTCCTCTTCCTCCTGGTGCTCTCGCTGCTCCACGACCGGCTGGTCCTCCACCCCATGCCCCCGGCGGGGATGGCGCCCTCCCTGGTGATCGGGCTCGGGCCGGTGGGAGTGGGGGCACTGGCCCTGCTCCGGCTCTCCGCCACCTCAGCACCCCTCTTCGGCCACTTCGCCGGATCGGTCTCCGCGCTCTCCCTCATCACCGCCTCGGTGCTCTGGGGCTTCGGCCTCTGGTGGTTCTTCACCACGCTGGTGGTCATGGTCCGGTACCTCGTGGAGGGGCCGTTGCCCTATGGGATGGGCTGGTGGGCATTCACCTTCCCGCTGGGCGCCTTCACCATGGCCACCCTGGCTCTGGCGCGGGCCTGGCGGCTCACCGATGTCGAGTACATGGGGGTGGGGTTAGTGGCCCTGCTCCTGGTCCTCTGGCTGGTGGTGACCCTGCGCACCCTCTGGGCCTCAATCAGCGGCGAGGCCTGGGCACCGGGGCGGGGCGGGGCCTCCCCAGGGATCGGCGTCCCCACATCGGTACTGCCCTGAACTGCTGCCTACGAGCAGCGCCATTTGCGCAAGGAGACGGAGATGACCGACCAACCAGATGTCCAGAGTGTGCTCGGTAACATGAGGGCCGGGCTCGGCACCCTGCCGGCCGCGATCCAGCTGGCCGCCACCGCGGACCCGGCCATGGTGCTGGAGCAGGCCAGGAGCAGCGCCTTCGCCATGCCGGCGGACGGGGCACTCGACCCCGAGACCCGGACCATCGTCTACCTGGCCGCCGCGCTGGCGGCCTCCAACCACGCCTGCGTCACCGCCATGACCGGCAAGGCCAAGCTGCAGGCGATCGCTCCCGCGAAGCTGCTGGAGGCCTTCCACATCGCTCGTTACGCACTCGCCACCCGGGTCGTCGGGGACGCCGAGCCACTGCTCTCGGAGCTGGCGGCCCGGGACAGTTCGCAGGCCGCCTGAGGACCTTCGCCCAGCCCGCGCCCGGGGCCCTAGGCGGCCCCGGGTGCTACGGTTGGCTCCTGATGCGCACCATGCCCCGGATGGTCGAGGAGCCCTGCTGCGACCCGGTCCCCGGGCCCGCCGCCGTGGCCCCCCCGGACGACGTACGGCTGGCCCAGCTGGCCAAGGCGTTGGGACACCCCGTCCGGGTGCGGATCCTGCGACTGCTGGCCAGCCGCCGCTCCTGCATGACCGGGGAGATGGTGACCCACTTCGACCTGGCCCAGTCCACCGTCTCCGAGCACCTGCGGATCCTCAAGACGGCCGGCCTGATCCAGGGGGAGATCGAGGGTCCGCGCACCTCCTATTGCCTCTCCGGAAGTGGGTTGGCAGCGCTGGAGGCCGGGGTGGCCTCACTGGCGTCAGGGGCGGAGTGCGCCCCTTCCACCTCGATGATCGGGGCCGATCCCGCCGGCCAGCCAGCCTGGGCCCAAGGGCGCTAGCCCGGCCCCTCAGCACTCCGGTCCGGGCCTCACCATGACCGCCGTCTGAGCGGTCCTGCGCGGCCGAGTACCAGCCCCGCGTCCCGGCCCCTCGCCCCCACCCCCGATGCCCGAGTGCCGGGATCTGCCTGAGGGACAACCCGTGGTTGCATCATCGTCAATCGACGATGTACGATAACGGGGAGCCGGGCGGTGCCCCGGTCAGCGGAGAGACCAAGGAGATCGAGAATGAGAGTGGAAGTCTACGACCCGGCGATGTGCTGCTCCACCGGCGTCTGCGGCCCCAAGGTGGATCCCGCCCTCGCCCAGTTCGCCAGCGACCTGGAATGGCTGGCCGGACAGGGGGTGGAGGTCACCCGTTTCAACCTGAGCCAGGAGCCGGGCACCTTCGTTGCCAACCCCACGGTCAGCCAGCTGCTCCAGCAGGCCGGGGACTCTGCCCTTCCCGCGGTTCTGGTGGACGGTGCGGTCCGCTCTTCAGGCCGCTTCCCGAAGAGGCACGAGCTGGCCGGCTGGGCAGGGGTCGAGGCGCCGGCCGAGGCTGCCCCCAGGATCCCCGTGCCGGTGGCGGCGGGGGATTGCTGCGGTGGGACCGGCTCACAGTCCGGGTGCTGCTGAGGAGCTGACATGCTGAACCTGGTCCTGGATGCTGCTCCCCGTTTTCTCTTCTTCACCGGCAAGGGTGGGGTCGGCAAGACCTCCCTCTCGTGCGCCACCGCCCTAGCGCTGGCGGAGCGGGGCGCGAGGGTGCTGCTGGTCAGCACCGACCCGGCATCGAACCTGAGTGAGGTGCTCGGCACCCGCCTGGGGAACGAGCCGGGGCCGGTCCCCGGCGCCCATGGGCTCATGGCCCTGGACATAGATCCCATGGCGGCGGCGTCCGCCTACCGCGACCGGGTGGTCGGTCCCTACCGGGGAGTGCTTCCGGACCAGGTGGTGGAGGGGATCGAAGAGCAGCTCTCCGGCTCGTGCACCGTGGAGATCGCCGCCTTCGACCAGTTCACCGCCCTGCTGTCGGCGCCCGGGGACTTCGACCACGTGGTCTTCGACACCGCCCCCACCGGGCACACCCTTAGGATGCTGGCCCTGCCCGGCGCATGGACAAGCTACCTCGACACCAATGAGGTCGGGGTCACCTGCGTGGGGCCGCTCTCGGGCCTCACCCAGCAGCGCGCCCGCTACCGCGAGGCGCTCCAGGTCCTGGCCGATCCCGGGAAGACCACCCTGGTGCTGGTCACCAGGCCGGACGCCGGCGCGTTGCAGGAGGCCGGTCGCGCCAGCTCGGAGCTGGCCGCCATTGGGCTTCGCAATCAAGTGCTTATGGTCAACGGGGTCCATCCTGGGCTGGAGGACGCGGACGACCGGGTGGGCCGGGCCTTCGTGGCCCGGCAACGCGAGGCCCTGGGGCTGATGGCCCCGGCCCTGGCGCAGCTTCCCCGGGAGTCCATCCCGCTCATGGGACGTCCGCCGGTGGGGCTGGAAGGTCTGCGCTCCCTGCTGCAGCCGGAGGCTCCGGACCGGCATCGCCCAGCGAGTCTTGGTGAAGGCCTAGCCGAGCAGTACGAGCTCGGCCTGGCCCGGCTGGTCGAGGAGGTCACGCACCGTGGTCGGGGGCTGGTCATGACCATGGGCAAGGGCGGAGTTGGCAAGACCACGGTGGCCGCCTCCATCGCCGTGGCGATCGCCCGGCAGGGAGTCCCGGTGGTGCTCTCGACCACCGACCCCGCCGCACACCTGATCTCGGTCCTGGGGAGCGAATCAGACCTACCAGCGCAGCTCAGCGTGGAACGGATCGACCCGGCCGCAGCCACCGCGGCCTACACCGCTGAGGTTCTGGAGGGTGCCGGTGCGGGCCTGGAGCAGGCCGCGAGGGATGTCCTGGTGGAGGACCTGCGCTCCCCCTGCACCGAGGAGATCGCCGTCTTCCGGGAGTTCGCGGCCACGGTGGCGCGGGCGCAGGAACAAGTGGTGGTGTTGGACACCGCCCCCAGCGGGCACACCCTCCTGCTCCTGGACGCCGCGCGCAGCTTCCAGCGCGAGGTCAGCCGGCAGTCCGCCGAGGTGCCGCCGGAGGTCGAGGCCCTGCTCGACCGGCTGTCAGATCCCGAGTTCACCAGGATCGTGGTCGTCACCCTGGCCGAACCGACCCCGGTGCACGAGGCCCAGGCGCTGCAGGAGGACCTTCTCCGGGCGGGGATCCAGCCGCTGGCCTGGGTGGTCAACCAGAGTCTGCTGGCGACCGGCACCGAAGACACCCTGCTGGCGGCTCTGGCCGCGCACGAGCGGCGCTGGATAGACGAGGCGGCCCGGATCGGCGGCCGGGTGATGGTGGTGGGGTGGCAGCCGGCCCCGCCCCTCGGAGCCGACGGTCTGCTGGCGCTGGTGGGATCCGCCCCGGCGGCGGCGCTCGCGGGGTAGGGCGGCGGGCAAGGCACGCCCGCCGGGGCCACGGATGGATTAGAGGCCGGGGGGTCCTTGGAGGGGTAGAGGATGGCCGAGAACAAGCTGACGCGACCGTGGCACGGGGTGCCCCGTGAAGAGATCCCCTGGTACCCGGTGATCGACGTGGATGCCTGCATCGGGTGCGGCACCTGCGTAACCAGCTGCGGGCGGGACGTGTACCGCTTCGACTTCGAGGCCAAGAAGGCCGTGGTCGCCAATCCGATGAACTGCATGGTGGCCTGCCAGACCTGCGCCAACACCTGCCCATCGCGGGCCATCTCCTTCCCCGCCGAGGACGAGATCCTCCGGATGGAGGACCTAGTCGTGGTCCACCACTCGGTGGAGGACGAGCTCCTCCGTAATGGCCCGCGCCTACTCAATCGCCAGCGCCCCAAGGTCGGATGACACCGTGGAGCTGCAGATCCGCCGGGTGAAGGGCGGGCGGCTCTCGGCCGGGGCCTTTGACTCAGCCCATGAGGGGGAGCACCTCCCGGGAGGGTACGCGAGCAGTTCATGGCGAGGTTGACATAGCCGTACAAATATGTGTAAGCAGGAGTATGGTGAAGGGGTGAAGATCAGTGACTGGGCGCGCCAGCAGCACATTCACCCCCGCACCGCCCAGAGGTGGTTCGAGGCCGGCAACCTGCCGGTCCCAGCCCGCCGTCTTCCGTCCGGCACCATCCTGGTCGAGGAGACCACCCCTCAGGTGGGCCAGGTGGCGCTGTACGCGAGGGTCTCGTCGCATGACCAGCGCCAGGAGCTGGAGCGGCAGTTGGGTCGGCTGGTGGAGTGGGCGGTCAACCACGACCTGGCCGTGGACCTGACGGTTACTGAGGTTGGCTCGGGAATGAATGGCGCCCGGCCCAAGCTGCGCCGGCTGCTGGCGGACGGCCGGGTGGGCACCATCGTGGTCGAGCATCGGGACCGGTTGGCTCGGCTGAACTCAGAGTACATAGAGGCAGCTCTGCTGGGGTCCGGCCGGAGGCTCCTGGTGGTGGACCCGACCGAGTCGGAGGACGACCTGGTCCGGGACATGACCTATGTGCTCACCAGCCTCTGCACCCGGCTGTACGGGCGGCGTTCCGCCCGCACCAGAGCGCAGCGGGCGCTGCGCTGCGCGGAGCGGCCGGTGGAGGCTTCCTGATGGCCATGGTCCGCCAGGCGTTGCGCTTTGCCCTCCAGCCCAACTGCCGGCAGCGTCGCAGCCTGGCCCGCCATGCCGGAGCCTCTCGGTTTGCCTACAACTGGGGGTTGGAGCGGGAGCGGGCCGCCCTGGAGGCCCGCCGGGCGGGCGACAGCACCGTCCCCTTGCCCTCGGCCATGAGCCAGCACCGGGAGTGGAACAGCTGGAAGAAGGGGCCGGACGGCGTCCCCTGGTGGCCCGAGGTGAGCAAGTGCGTACCGCAAGAGGCCTTCCGCGACCTGGAGCGGGGGATGCGGGCGTTCTGGGAGAGCCGGGCGGGCAAGCGCCCCGGTCCCCAGGTCCACTTCCCGCGCTTCAAGAAGAAGGGCCGCAGCCGGGACAGCTTCCGGCTCACCGGCGCGATCCATCTCCACCGCCGGGCCGTGACCCTGCCCAGAGTCGGCACGGTCCACCTCTCCGAGGACGCCACAAGGTGGGTTGCGCGGATCGAGGGCGGCTCGGTCCGGGTCACCGCCGCCACCCTCAGCCGGGAGGCGGACCGCTGGTTCGTCGCCCTGGCCGTCGAGGCAGAGCGGGAGATCCCGACCAGCAACTTGGCCAGCGACACCATCGGCGTGGACCTAGGGGTGCTGGCACTGGCCACCCTGTCGAACGGAACGATCGTCCCGGGGCCGAAGGCCCTGCGCCAGGGTCTGCGCCGGCTCCGCCGCCTCTCCCGGGCCCACTCGCGCAAGCGGCGCGGCTCGCGCAACCGGGCCCGGGCCGCCCGGCGACTGGCTCGCCACCAGGCCCGGATCGCCGCCATCCGCCGCGATCACCTGCACAAGCTCACCACCCAACTGGCCAAGACCCACGGCTGGATCGTGGTGGAAGACCTCAACGTGCGCGGCCTGCTCGGCAACCGCAGACTGGCCCGGTCCCTCGCCGACTCCGGCTTCGGCGAGTTCCGCCGGCAGCTCGCCTACAAGAGCCAGTGGTACGGCTCCCACCTGGTGGTCGCCGACCGTTGGTTCCCCAGCTCCAAGACCTGCTCCCGCTGTGCCACGGTCAAGCTGGAGCTGCAGCTCTCGGAGCGGCGCTACCACTGCTCCAACTGTGGGCTGGACATGGACCGGGACCTCAACGCCGCGATCAACCTCGCCGGGTGGGCCCACCCGGCCGTCACCGCCAGTGCGGCGGAGACGTTAACTGCCTGTGGAGCCGACCGTAAGACCGGGCCTCGCCCGGCTGGTGGCTGTGAATCAGGAACCGGGATCGCCCCGGAGCCCACCGGCTCGATCGGTGGTCCTCAGACCCCTGACGCATTTGTCACGGTTTGAGGAACGGCCCCTCGGGGCGTTCACCATGCGCTCGCCGGTGGACCGCCCGCTGGCCTTCGTGGCCCGAGGGACCGGCTTCGCTTTTATCAAGTCGCTGCTGGAGCAGCAGGTGAACATGCTCCCCCAGCGGCCGATGCTCCTCTTCTGGGGTGCCACCAGCTCCGATGACTTCTACGAGCTGGAACAGATGGCCACCCTGATGCGCCGTGCCCCCAAGCTCCGAGTGACGCTGGTGGCCCGCCGATTTGCCCCCAACTTCATCTCGCCGGAGCGGGCCGGGGTGGCGACGGGAAGACTCTCGGACGCCCTGGCCGCCAGCGGGCTGGACCTCTCCGGCTTCGACGCCTACCTGGCCGGTCCCCGACTCACGGTCACCGAATGCCTCTTGGCGCTGCGCGGCCTGGGGGTGGAGGAGGATCGCCTCTTCGCCGATTCGATGGCCGCCTGAGCCCGGGACGCCGGTCCGGCATGACCTCCGGATGAGGGAGATCCAGGGGGTCCGTGTCGGGCGTCGGACTCACGGCTGGCTGCTGGTCCTGGTGGCGCTGGCGGGGGCGGCCGACGTTGCCGAGCTCATGGTCACCAGCCCGTCCCTGATGGCCGGCTCGCCCAGCCGAGCCGTGGGCTCAGCGTTCGGGCTGGCCGGCTTCCTGGCGTTGGCAGGGCTCGGTGCCCGGCCGGTGCGGCGCCCTGGCGCGGATGCCGTCAGGCGCTGGCTGGCCGCGGTGTTGGCGGCCGGGAGCCTCCTCCTGGTCGCCGTGCACTTGGCCGCCCACGTCGGCGGCCTTCGCCCCGCCTCGGTCGCCGTACTGGCGCTTCTTGCCCTGGCCCTCGCCTGAACCTGGCCCCGATCAGCGCTGCTCGCGCAGGAAGGCGGGGATGTCCAGGTCGTCGAAGGCGTCCTCGGTGACCTTGGGACGGCGCAGCGTGTCGGCGATCGGCTCCTGCAGCTCCTGGGGACGGGTGGTCCGGTAGCGCTCCGCCAGCTCCTGATTGACCTGGGGGCCGGAGCTGAAGCCGGTGGCGATGACCGTGATCTTCACGTCCCCGCCCATGCGATCGTCCAGCACCGCCCCGAAGATGATGTTGGCCGTAGGGTCTGCGGTCTGGCGGATCATGTCGCAGGCCTCGGTCACCTCGTGCAGGGTCAGGTCGGGGCTCGCGGTGATGTTGAGCAGGATCCCCCTGGCTCCCGCGATCGAGGTCTCCAGCAGCTGGCTGGCCACCGCGTCCCGGGCGGCGTCCTGGGCGCGGTTGTCCCCGCTCCCGTAGCCAATGCCCATGAGGGCCGCGCCCTGCCCGGACATGATCGCCTTGACGTCGGCGAAGTCCAGGTTGATCAGCCCGGGGTAGACGATCAGGTCGGAGATCCCCTGCACCCCCTGGCGGAGGACGTCGTCCGCCTTGCGGAAGGCGTCCACCATGGTGGTGCGGCGGTCGGTCACGGCCAGCAGGCGGTCGTTGGGGATGGTGATCAGGGTGTCGACCCGTCCGGAGAGCCCCTGGATCCCCTTCTCCGCGGAGTCCATTCGCCGCTTGCCCTCGAAGTTGAAGGGCTTGGTGACCACCCCGATGGTGAGGGCCCCGCTGGAGCGGGCGATCTCGGCGATGATGGGCGCCGCCCCGGTACCCGTGCCCCCGCCCATACCGGCGGTGACGAACACCATGTCGGAGTCGTGCAGCACCGCCGCCAGGTCATCACGGGACTCCTCGGCGGCGCTCTCCCCCACCTCGGGATCGCCCCCCGCCCCCAGCCCCCTGGTCACCTTGCGCCCGATGTGGATCTTGGTGGGCGCCTCGGAGGCGTCCAGGGCCTGGCGGTCGGTGTTGACGGCGATGAAGTCAACCCCGCGGAGCTTGGCCCGGATCATCCGGTTGACGGCGTTGCTGCCCCCGCCGCCCACTCCGATCACCTTGATCCTGGCGTTCCCCTGGGTGGTCCGGTCGAGGTCGTCCTGGGGCATGTTCAACTCCTTAAGCCTAGAAGAGCTCGTGCAGCCAGCGGTTCAACCGGCCGGAGCTGCGCTCCGCCCGCGGGCTGCTGTGGTCGCGCCGGGTCCCGGAGCGCTGTCCCCAGCGCAGAAGTCCGGCGATGGTGGCGTGCTCGGGCATCCCCAGCTGGTCGGTGAGGCCGGTGAGTCCCTCAGGGAGGGCCACGCGGACCGGGAGCTCGAGGAGCTGGTGCACCGCCTCGGGGAAGCCGCGTAGGCAGGACCCGCCACCGGTGAGCACCACCTTCGCGGGCGCGTGCGGGCCTTCCAGCGCCTGCCCGATCAGGCGGACGATCTCACGGGCCCGGGGCTCGATGATCTCCGCCAGCATCCGTCGCGACACCTCGTCGGCCCCCACCCCCGACGGGCCGACCACGCGCACCAGCTCCTCGGGGAGCACGCGGGCGGGGTCGCAGTGGCCGTGGCGCCTCTTCAGGGACTCGGCCTCCGCCTCCCCGCAGCGCAGCCCCACCGCCAGGTCCGCGGTGACGTGCTGCCCCCCCACGGGGAGGACCCGGATGCCCTCTAGGGTGCCCTGCCAGAAGGTGGCGATGTCGGTGGTGCCGGCGCCCACGTCCACTACCGCCACCGACTCCTCCAGCTCCGAGTCACGCACCACCCCCTCGGCCGCCGCCAGTGGCTGGACCACCAGGTCGTCCACCCGCAGACCGGCCGAGTGGGCGCACTCCACCAGCGCCTCGAGATGGGCCACCGATGCCAGGACCAACTCGCAGTCGACCGAGAGCCGGCTTCCCGCCACCCCTCTGGGGTCCCGCAGACGCTGGTTCTCGTCCACCGCGTACCAGCGGGGGATCAGATGAACCACCTCGGTGCCCTCCTCGCCGGGAAGGTCGCGCGCCGCCTCCAGCACCCGGTTGAGGTCCGAGCCGGACACGGCGCCGCTCCGCGATGCCACGGTGACCGCGGCCCGGCTCGGCTGGCTGCGGACGTGGCGGCCACCCAAGCTGAGCAGCGCCGCCTCCACCTCCATCCCGGCGGCACGTTCGGCGGCGTCCAGCGCCTTGGAGAGGGCGGCCACGGCCTGATCGGGGTCGGTGATCACCCCCCGGCTCACCCCTTTGGAGTCCACCTCCCCCACTCCCAGCACCTTGAGGCGGGCTCCCTCGTCCTCGGCGATGGCGCAGCGAACCCGGTGGGTGCCCAGATCGACCGCGACCAGGCGGCGTCCGCTCATGGCGCCGTGGTCCAAGCCCCGTGGCGGCTCACGGGATCCCAGCCGGACTGCATCGGAGAAGCCCCCAGGTGTTGTTCGATCTCATGGAACGCTTGCTTGGTGAAGAACTCGCGAGACGGGACTCCGGACCTTCGCAGAGGTCCTACGAAGTGTAGCCGCCCCACGGTGGGAACACAAGCCCGAAACCACATCATCTTGTGGTCTCCCCGCCCCCGACCCACCGCCGTTTGGGTCGCACCTAGGGGTTGACCACCACCTGGGAGGGGTCCTCGAGGTAGATGGTGTGGATGCCCGGTCCCTTTAAGTTGACCTTGGCGGCCAGGGCCCGCAGCGCCTCCAGCTTGGGCCCCAGGTTGGCCACCTGGGAGGCCGTGAGGATGGGGCCGAGATCGGCGGTCCACCCCGCCGAACTCTGGAT
The DNA here is from genome assembly GCA_021827985.1 of bacterium. Classification (GTDB taxonomy): domain Bacteria; phylum Chloroflexota; class Dormibacteria; order Aeolococcales; family Bog-877; genus JAJYXT01. Next base: position 81,783 of record JAKATL010000003.1, on the reverse strand, counting down.
CTCCAGCGCCCCCACCGCGCTGATGAGGTACCGGCTCACCGAGACCCCGTAGGCGGCTGGGAAGGCGGAGCTGAGCTGGGCCAGGGCGCTGGTGAGCCGGGAGGGCAGGGCTACCTGCCCGGCCCGGGGCCGGCTCCCCCGCTGGAGATCCTGGAGGACGGGGAGAGGGGCGGAGGCAGGTCCGGAGGGCACCGAGCCGAGGACCGCCCCGGAAGCCGCCAAGAGGTACTCCTGCTTGCCCTGCTCGTAGATCAGCACGGGGGGCATCGGGGTCACCGTCAGCACCAGGGTCCCGGGCCAGCGGACCGCGGCGCTGGCGGTCTGCACCCAGGGCTGGCTGAGCAGGCTCGCGGTGAGCCTCTCGGTGTTGACCTGGAGCGTGCTCTGGCCCATGACAACTCCTGCCTCCGCCAACAGCTGGGCGCGGCCGACCACCGGGCTCCCCTCCACCTCCACCCTCTGCACCCTGAGGAAGGGAAGGTTGAGCGCCAGCAGTCCCGCCACCGCCAGGGAGGGAATCAGGACGGAGACCACCCGGGCCGGCTGGCGGAGCTCCTTCCAAGCCAGATACCAGGAGGGCGGCTTGGGCCGGGAGATGCGCATCCTCCCAGCGAGGTGGCGCCGGGCCTCGTCCCGGGCCTGCCGCCGGGAGGCCGCCTGGCGCGCCACCTCGGCCAGCACCTCGTCGGCCACCTCGTTCTGGCGCCAACCACCGGTCCGGGTGCGGGGCCTCCGCCGCTGCCCCCCGCCCGGCACGACCCTCCGCCCCCCCACCCTGCGCTCGGGCACGGCGGCACCGAAGCGGGTGGGCGCCGACGGGCGCTCCTTGCGCGTCAACGGTTCGATGTCTGCCCCTTGTGCTGTGACGTGGATGTGGGACGGTAGGGCCTCCCGGACCGCCCGGGAGCATCGCTCCAACCATGACGCATTTGCGCCGCTAGCGCAACCCCTAGCGCCGCTTCTGCCGCTTTGGTAGTGAGTGAGTTTGAATCGGCCTCGCTCCAAGCCTTTGCTAGGCATGGATCGATGCCTAGCAGAGTGTTGAAGAACGGTCCCACTTCGGGGTGCGTTCCTGGTAGGCTCGGGTGGCGGTCTGGTCGGCGAGGTGTTGGAGATAGATATGCGTGGCACCACCTCCCGCCAGGTGACGATGCTGGGTTGGATCGACCCTGGGGAGCTGATCCGGCCAACCACCCGATCCGCAAGATCCCGCCGTTGGCAGAGGCGGCGCTGAGGGATCTGGAGCCCACCTTCGAGAGGATGTACGCGCAAATCGGGTGCCCCTCGATCCCGCCGGGGCATCTGCTGAAGAGCTGCCTCTTGATGGCCCTGTACTCGATCCGGAGTGAGCGGCAGTTCTGCGAGCGGCTGCGGTACGACCTGCTCTTCAAGTGGTTCCTGGGGCTGAACGTGGAGGACGAGCCCTTCGACCACTCCAGCTTCGCCAAGAACCGCAGGCGGCTGCTGGAGCACCGGGTGAGCCGGCAGTTCTTCGAGGCGGTGGTGGGACAGGCCCGGAGGCGGCACCTCCTCTCCTCCAGCCACTTCACGGTGGATGGGACGCTGCTGGAAGCGTGGGCCTCGATGAAGAGTATGCGGCCACGGGACCAGGAATACGGTCCCGGGGACGGTAACGGCTACACCCCCAGCAACCCGGATGTCGACTTCAAGGGCCAGCGCCGGAGCAATTTGACCCACTTCTCCAGAACCGACCCGGAGGCCCTGATGGCCCGCAAGGGGCTAGGCAAGGAGACCAAGATGTGCTTTGCGGGGCACGTCCTGATGGAGAACCGCCACGGGCTGGTGGTGGACCTGGAGCTCACCCGGGCGAGCGGGACCAGTGAGCGGGAGGCCGCCACGCAGATGCTGAAGCGGCTGCGTGAGCGGGGGCAGCGCGCTCCTGGCCCGGCTGGCGACCACGCCGGGGTACCAGGTGAGCCAGCGGAAGCGGAAGCGGGTGGAGGAGATCTTCGGCTGGACCAAGACGGTGGGGATGAGCAGAAAACTGCGCTACAGGGGGGTGGAACGCAACCGGCTCTGGGTGGAGATGACCATGGCGGCCTACAACCTGGTTCGAATGGGCAAGCTGGTGGGGGCAGCGGCTTGAGGGACCTGGCCCGTGGTCCGAACCACCTTCCCGCAAGGCTTTTGGCCCTCGCCAGGGCGGTCTCAGACCCCGGCCCCACCCTGAGAATCCCCCGAACTCCCACTTCCCGAGGGTGCCCCGCCAGCTCGTCGCCTAGTTCAACACCCTGCTAGGTGTACTTCCCAGGTAGGTTGTTGACATGAGTCGCGGGAGGGTGGCCGCCAAGCGTGGTGTAGGCGCGGTGGTAGTTTTAGTGGTGCAGCCAGGCGGATAGCAATCGGAGTCGGATGCGCGACAAGATCTGCGAGATCACCATGGAGAACGCACTGCTGCGTGAGGGGGCTCGCCTGGCGGAGGCGGCCCTCCCTTTCGCTGTGCCCGAGGGTGAAGCCGGGTCGGCCGCGGTCTCTTCCTCCACCGGAACGCAGTACGGGCTGGCCAGGGTCTGCCGGGTGCGGTAGCCCTCCCGCTGGCTGGGCGAGGGCTACCAAAAGGTCTGGGCCTCGCTGGGGGCCTTGGGGATCCGCAGCAGCCGGGCCCGCCTGCCGCGGCTGATGCGCGGGGCTGACCTGGTGGCCTCCACCCGGGGCGGCAATGCGCCCGGGTTCAGGGCCCACGACCGGCCCATCACCACCGACCTTCCCGACTGGATGTGGGGCACCGACGGCACGGCCACCCTGACCCGTGAGGGTCAGGCCACGATCTTCACCGCCGTGGACCACTTCACCCAGAAGTGCATAGGCATCCACTCAGCTCTCCAGCGCACACGCTACGGCGCGCCGGAGCCGATCCGCCAGGGGCATCCGGGAGCACTACGGCAACTACACCTCCCAGGTGGTCCCAGGCCCGGTGCTCCTCCACGACAACGGCAGCCAGTACGCTTCGAGCTCCTTCCAGCAGGAGCTGAGGTTTCCCCCGGTCCACGATTTGGGTGGACAACTGGTTGGCATGATGAGCGGGTCAACCAGGAGGAAGCCAAATGACCGAGAGAAGGCGGCGGCTGAGTGGTGAGGGCGGGAGAGCCGGCGAGCGTGGCCGGTGGTCCTCCCGGAGAAAGATGGAGGTGGTCCTTCGGGTACTGCGGGGTGAGGACCTGGATTCCCTGAGCCGCGAGCTTCACGTCACGGCGGCAGCCATAGCTCAGTGGCGAGACCAGTTCCTAGCCGGAGGGCAGGCCGGGCTTAGGCGCCGGGAGACGGATGAGCGAGAGCTGGAGATCAGCCGCATGCGCAGCAAGATCGGCGAGATCACCATGGAGAACGAGCTTCTGCGCGAGAGAGCTCGCCGGGCGGAGGCAGCCCACCCTTTCGCCGTGGCGGAGGCTGAGGCCGTTGCGGCCTGGGTCTCTCCCTCCGCCGGGAAGCAGTACGGACTGGCCAGGGTCTGCCGGGTGCTGGAGCTGGCGCGCTCCACGGTGTACGCCCAAAGGCAGCGGGCGCTCATGCCGGCCCGGGAAGCCCGGAAGCGCGGACCCCGCACCGCCTACGAGGACGGGGAACTGACCGAGCTCATCCGCGGGGTGCTGGAGTCTTCGCCCTGGCTGGGCGAGGGCTACCGCAAGGTCTGGGCCCAGCTGCGGGCCCGGGGGATCCGCACCAGCCGGGCCCGGGTGCTGCGCCTGATGCGCCAGGCCAACCTGCTGGCCCCCACCCGGGGCGGGAACGCCCACGGGCCTAAGGCCCACGACGGGACCATCACCACCGACCTGCCTGACCGGATGTGGGGAACCGACGGCACGGCCACCCTGACCGGCGAGGGCCAGGCCACGATCTTCATCGCCGTAGACCACTGCACCCAGGAATGCATCGGCATCCACTCAGCCCTCCAGGGCACCCGCTTCGAGGCGCTGGAGCCGATTCGCCAGGGGATCCGGGAGCACTACGGCAGCTACACCTCCCAGGTGGCCTCAGGCCTGGTGCTGCGCCACGACAACGGCAGCCAGTACACGTCGGGCTACTTCCAGCAGGAGCTGAGGTTCCTGGGGATCGAGAGCAGCCCGGCCTACGTGCGCGAGCCCGAGGGCAACGGGGTGGCCGAGCGCTTCATCCGCACCCTCAAGGAGCAGCTGCTCTGGGTGCAGCACTTCGAGACCGTGGAGGAGCTGGAGCATGGCCTACACGCGTCCACGCAGCGCTACAACCAGCAATGGCTTGTGTCCAAAAATGACTACCGCACCCCGCCCCAGGCGCACGCACTGCTGTCACTGGGGTCGGCCGCTTGATGACGATCGCTACAATATGAGGGGCCACAGCTGTCCAGGAACCTAGGCCTGTACAGGGTAAGGCACAGGCGAGATGATTACGACAGGTAGCCGCGACAAACGAGTGGATGCGGGAATGCTTGGTGGCAGCGAGGGGTCCTCCCGGTGAGTTGGCCTAGATACATGACTCGGTATTGCCCGACCGGGCCAGCTCACGGGTCGCACCTAATCACGGGGCTAACGGGAGTGGCCGAGCCCACGATCAGACCGCAGGAACGGCAGTAGAGGCAACGCATTGCGCATTGAGCGAATCCGGCCGACCCTGAAGGACGTAGGCCTTGCAGCTGGGGTGGATCCCAGCCTGGTGTCTCGCGTCCTCACTAGTGACCCACTTGTACGTGTGAGTGAGGACACGCGCACCCGGATACTAGCAGTTGCACAGAGGATGGGCTACTATCCAAATGCACTGGCACGTGGCCTAAGTTTAGCTACAGCGCAGTCAATCGGCCTCCTGCTTCCTGACTTGAGCAATCCAATCTACGCCCAAGCGGTTATCGGTGCCCACGAAGCTGCCCAAAGATTGGGATATGTCTTAGTCATCGGAAGCATGCACGATGGCGAAGCCACAGAACGAGCGTTTGCCGGATTGCTTTACCAAGGAAGGGTCGATGGTCTGATTGTAGCCTCTGCACGGGTGAGCGACGAGGTGGTGGCGAAACTACTGTCGCTGCCGGCGCCGGTGGTGATCGCCAACCGAAAGGTTGTGGGAGCACTAGCTTCAGTGACGGCAGACGATGAGTCTGCGTCACGCCTCGCCGTGGAGCATCTCACAGGGCTCGGGCATGTTCGGTTGGCCCACCTCAGCGGGTCCGACTATGCGGAGACGTCCACACGCCGCAAGGCTGGGTTTCTTCGGGCTTTGCGCTCCGAGGGGGTCCAGGGGAGGATTGTGGCGGGAGGTGCTCGTCCTGAGGATGGGTACCGGGCTGCCCGGCGGTTGTTTGAGCGTAGTCCGGAGGTTACGGGTCTGGTAGTGGCTAGCCTGTTGTCCGCAGTCGGTGTGCTGCATGCGGCCTATGACGCTGGGCTTTCAGTGCCGGCCGATTTGTCCGTGGTGGCTATCCATGATGATCTACTTGCCGATCACTTGGTGCCACCGTTGACCACGGTTGCTCTGCCCATGCGGGAGCTGGGAAGCACCGCAGTGGAACTCCTTGACGACGTCTTGAGCGGGGGTAGCCTTAGGCACGTGGTGGTTCCCCGCCCACCGGCTCTTGTCGTGAGGGCGTCTACGGGCGTTGTACCCGTGAACCAGCGACAGAGAAAGATTGCGCGGTGAGCCGGAAAGTACTTCGCGCTATCTACGATTTCGCTGGACAACCGGTTGGCATGCTGGTCGGATCAACCAGGGGTGTACCGGACCAGGTTTCCTGTACACCTCGGGTACGTCAATTGTACCGATCGCAATCGACCGGCCGACTGCAACGCCACTATCGCGCATGCCGGCAGTCGGGGTGCGGTAGGCGTGCATGGACGCGAGCCATTGCTGGTTGAAGCGCTCGTTGAACACCTGCGGTCCGCGCTCCAGCTCCGCCACGGTCTCGAAGTGCTGCACCCAGAGAAGCTGCTCCTTGAGGGTGCGGATGAGACGGTCGGCCGCCCAATTGCCCTGGGGCTAGCTGTAGTTCCCATAGACCTTGTTGACAAAGTGAGGGCCCGCTGACCACGGTTTTGGGTTGTTGGAACCAGAACCTGGAGGGGCCCTCATGGGAAATGGTGGGCCGAGAGCGCGGCTGACGGAATACGCCAGGTGGCTACTGGTCCAGCGGGTAGAGCGGGAAGGGTGGACGGTGGCGGCGACGGCTGAGGCAGCGGGGGTCTCGCGGGAGACGGGGTACCGCTGGCTGCGGAGATGGGAGGCGGAGCGGGGAAAGGGGCTCTGTGACCGGTCCTCGCGGCCCCAGCGCAGCCCGCGGCGATTGACGGCCAAGGCGGAGGCGAGGATCTGCCGGCTGCGCCGGGAGCGCAAGCTGGTGACCGTACCCCGTTTGCGGTACCAGCTGACATGTACCCCGGTCAGTGGTCCACAGCAATGAGAGTCGTGGCCAGCTTGTCGGACGATGGTAACTCCTCGAATTCCTCAGGCGTGAGGTAGCCGAGGGAGCTGTGACGGCGCCGCGGGTTGTAGAAGTTGACGATGTAGTCGGCGATGGCGGTGGACAGCTGTACGTGGGTCATCCAGGTGACCGGACCCCCTGGCCCGGGTCCAGGTCCGCTGGACCCGGGCCAGGGGGTCCGGTCACTGGGTCCGCACCGGCTGGCGGCTCTGACCGGCCATCCCCGATCCACCTGCTACGCCGTGCTTCGCCGGTTTGGGCTGGCGCGACTGGACCACCTGGACCGACCTACGGGCCGAGTGATTCGCCGCTATGACCGGGAGGTGGCTGGGGAGCTGGCCCACATTGACGTGAAGAAGCTGGGCCAGATCCAGCCTGGGGGCAGCCACCGGATCCACGGCCGGGGCCAAGTGCCGCACTCGACCCGGCAGGGCTACGACTACCTGCACTGCGCGGTGGATGACCACAGCCGGCTGGCCTACGTGGAGGCCCACCGGGACGAGAAGGCCACCAACTGCTCTGAGTTCCTGCGCCGGGCCCAGCGGTTCTACGCCGACCACGGCGTTCTGGTCTAGGCGGTGATGACCGACAACGCCCGCGCCTACCCGAACTCCCGAGTGTTCCGGCAAGCCTTGACCGAACTGGACTGCCGGCAGCTGCTGACGCCCTTCTACCATCCCCAGGTGAACGGGAAAGTGGAGCGCTTCAACCGCACGCTCCTCGAGGAGTGGGCCTACGTCCGGCCCTACACCAACAACCCGTCCCGGCTCCGCTTTCTATCCGCCTGGCTGCACCGCCACAACTACCACCGCGCCCTCACCGCGCTTGGCGGCCTCCCTCCGGTGACCCGTGTCAGCAACCTACGTGGGAAGTACATCTAGGCGCTCTTAAACCAGTCGTCGCAAAAGTCACCCGTAGAGCCCACTCACCAGGTCGGTGCACTCTAATCCACATTGCGCAGCATCATTGAAAAAATGTATTACCAGAGTCATCCTCTCGGTAGACCACTCCTTCGCGCATCACGAGGCAGATCTTCGTCGACAGGACCCCTATGTCGAGTAACGGATCCCCATCTACCACAAGTAGGTCGGCGAGCTTTCCAGGCCTCAGGCTCCCGACATGGCTGGCCAGCCCGAGGAGTTCCGCCGCTCTGTGCGTGGCTGAGTATACCGCATCTTCGGGCTCCATTCCGTGCTTCACCATCTGCGCAAGCTCTAGGGCGTTCTCACCGTTCTTCATTCGCGACGCATAACCCAGGTCGCTACCCATGACGATCCGAACGCCAGTCGCCAAGGCCAGCTTGAAGCTCTCAATGTGTGCGGGGCGAACTTGATCCGACCTCGCTATGCGCCAGGGCTCGGCGACCCTCACTTCGGTGTAGTAATAGGTCGGGCCAAAGGTCGGTACCAAGCAAACATTCCTCTCAACCATGGTGGAACATATCTCTTCGTCCAGGAAGTGGCCATGGTCGACTGCCAGCACCCCTGCAGAAATCGCGTTCCTGGTCGCCTGGAGGCCGATCGAGTGCACCTGCACGAGCCGGTGAAGTCGGGATGCCTCGTTGACCGCGGCCGCGATCTCCTCCGCTCCAAACCCTTCTGCCCCAATGTCAGCGCCAGCAGTCGCCACCCCGGCCGACACACCAAACAGCTTGATCGAGTCCACTCCGCGGCCGACAAGCGATCGAACGGCCTTTCTGATTTCACCCGGACCATCCGCCTCTATGGCAAATTCGTGCGCATGTCCCCCGGTATGTGTAATCCCCCGCCCGCTCGCCAGGACCCGCGGGCCCCACGCGACTCCAGTCCTAATCGCATCGCGCACGTCCACGTCAAGATGGTTCTGGGCCCCCGCGCTTCGCACGGTCGTACACCCCGCGAGTAGCGACCGCTGCGCCGCCTCCAACGATCTCAAGGCCTGAAGCCCCAGCGGGACGGACTCCCACAGTGGATCGTAGTCCCCGCCGCCAAAGTGAACATGCGTATCAATCAGGCCCGGGAGAACGAACCGCCCCGATGCATCGATCACCCTGTCATGCCGTCGCCGCCCGGAACGGGCGTCTCCGACCCGAACTATTCGACTACCCTCAATGACGACCTCGCCGTGTGGAATGATCTCTCCATCGCCGCAGACAACAGTCCCCCCCGTAATCAGCATTCTCGCCCCTGTCGGCATCCAGGCCCTGTGCCCTCGGACTTCGAAAGCCCGTCCTGAAAGCCCAGCTCCGCCTCCACGTGTTTCACCCACCGCGCACCTGCAGTCGTCGATCGCGCAATACCCGCACCAGGGGCCCCAGCCCTCCCGTGGCCGAAGCAGACGTGAGACACTCTGCAGCGCCCCTAGCTACCTCCCCACCAACACGTGCAGTGACAAGCGCCTCGTACTTAGCTCTCACCTCCGCACTGCTCAACCCCCACGGAGCGGGATTCCAATAGTCAGGCTCGGGCACACGCACTGGCTGGGTAGCACGTCCGTCTACTCGCACTTGTATTCTCCCAGTCCGGCCACGCCTGTACTTGCTCTGCGCGACAATTGCGCGAACTGCCGAAGACTCGAATACGGCGGGATCGCTCCAATAAGCCCCGCGCCTTGCGCCAACCACAACCAGAGCGATGGTACAGGGTAGGCTGAACGCCACATCGGCTGGCGTGGTGGGTCGGTAGTCCAAAAACTTCATTAGGCTCGGCGGTACTGCACAGTCCACCCGTACCGTCGCCCTTTCTTCTATCTCTTCCCCCACCACCACCGCGCTTACGGCCCGGAGGTACTCTTGAATGTGCCAGCACGCTGGGAATCGCTTGAATGCCACTTTCATCACTGCTGGCGTACCCGTCTCAATCCCAGGCGGCCACTGCCACCTATCAGACCCCGCGATGCGAAAGAACCCCTGAGGGCCATCCAACGCGTTGAAGATTCCGCAGGATCCCTCCATGACCGCCTCCACGGCCCAGATTGCTCCTAGCGCGGCCCACCCCAGATTGTTTTTCACGCTCGGTACTGGACGTTCGTACCACTTGGCCACATATGGAGGCACAGCATGGACAACCGCCAAATTGACTGCCGCCACGACTTGCGCTTCCGACAGCTGCCACACAATCGCGACCGCAACGGCGGCTGCCACCGACTCCCAGACACCAATCCCCCGCACAAGACCCGACCGCGCCCGACTCGGCCAACCTGCAGCAGTGAGAACATAGTGCACGTCGTATCCGGCGCAAATCCCCGCCATCACCCGGTCAAGAGACGCATTAGCACTCTCACCGGCCGCGACAGCCGCGGCGATGATCGCAGCACCTGGATGGCCGACAAGTGTGTCATCGTAGTCGAGCGCGTTGGCGGCCTGGCCATTGCAGTAAGCGGCGAGTGCGGCCGGAAGCGACTCCCCCCCTACGGCAGTGGCGCATGCACCTTTGAACTGGCAATCTGCGATCCACTTCGGGTAGCGAGCCTGCTGACTATCGGCACCCTCGCACACGCAGGCTATGTGATCCAACACGCACTCCGCGACCCGACCTCGCACTGCAGGCTCCGACCAGCGCCCAGCCCAGCCCATAGCGGCATTGGCTAAAGCTCCTGTGATCGTCCCAGTAGTCACGGGACTCATTGTACCCATGGCCCCTCATTCCTCGGCGTCAGCACAAGACTGCCGCCAAGATACACCGCTTCAATCAACGACGGGTGCCGCGGGTCAGCACAAACAACGTCGGCATAGAGCCCGGAGCGCAGAAACCCACGCGATTGTCGCAGGCTCGGAAGCGCCTTCGCCACATTCCCAGTGGCCATAGCCACTGCTTGCTCCAATGTGGCTGCCCCATTCCGCCATACGTCTTCAACTGCCTCGAACATTCCATCCCAGCTGCCAGCTGCGTAATCGGTTGCGAAGATATCGACGAGCCCCTTGTCGACGAGCGCCAGCAAGGTGGTAGGCCTTGGATCCAAGTCGCGCTCGCCCCAAGAATCAAAAGTATCGACCTCCACGACCGAACCGTTCGACCTCACGTACTCCGCGGTAGCGATAGCTTCTGCAACGTCAAAGGTCTTGTGGTTTGAATGCCCGGCGATCAAGAGAGGTCCCGCAATCCGAGACGCCTCCCGGGTGGCCTCATCCGACGGAGCCGAATTGTGAACCAGGGTGGGAATCCCGATTGCCTTGGCCACGTTTGCAGACTCGACCACTCCTTTCAGGGCAGCAGCCAAGGACGGCATGACCGACTCTTCTATCAATCGGCACGCACGCTCGGGGCTCAGGTGCGCGCTTAGCCCGTACTCGAGTAGAAGACTTGCGACACGCGACATGTCGGGATGCCCCGGCGCAATCCGTCGTCCGAGAACCGCGTACTTGAGCTGCGCCGCCTGTGCTGACTTCAGCCGAACCCCAGTCTCCAACTCGATGGCCGCTGGAATGTACATGTAGTCTTGGCCGCCACCGCCCAGTGTCATACCCGCGCCTACCTCTCCAATCACACACGCACCATGCTGCGCCATCGCCTGAGCCGTCATTTCGCGGTGCACACTGGACAGCCCGGTTCCGTCGACCGCATCAGCCGCCTCGAACATCGGGTCGAAGTGCACCGTCGCCGACTCCACTCGCACCGGCTGTATGTCGCGCACTTGGGCTGTCTCATCGGGCACCTTGAAGCCATCCAGATCCACCACAGTTGTGTGCCCTTGAGCCAGGTGCCTACGCAAGTTCCCCAATGATTCAGAAAGACTGACCCCAGGTGTCCCACTTGCGAAGCGAGGCCCGGGCGCGACGGCATGCGCGTGAGGATCGATTGCGCCGGGCATCACCAGTCGGCCGTGCAGCTGAACCGACTTGTCCGATACTCCGCCCGAGTAGTCCCGGCGCTCGACTGCGGCGATTCTGTCCCTGTCAATGATTAGAGTGCCCCGATATGGAGCTGTGACCCCATCGCCGGTCACAATGAGCCCGTCTCGAAGGTATAGCAAGCGATAGTCCTCCAGTTCCGTATGCGCGTGGCTGTCAGGCCACACACCGTGGCGCGACCGCCTGGAAGGGCCAGCCCTGTGACGGAGGGCACTTGGCCAACAGTCCTGATCCAGGCACTTGACTAACGAGAACCTGATGCCGTGCCTGAGTCGACGAATCGGTCAGGCCGGAATGACGCTAACTCCGGAGGGGCCCCGAGAAGCAGGTCACTCGCGACCAGCCTCCCCAGCACGGGTCCTAAGGTCGCCCCACTGTGCGTTATCACATGGTAAAGGTGTGGCGAACCGCTCGCAGTACCCACTATGGACACCCCGTCACCCGGTATGGAGCGTACCCCTACTCGCACTGACTCAATGGACCCGTAGCGCAGGTTTGGAAGTACGGTAGATGCCGCCGCTATCACCTCGGAGCACCTAGAGTCGGCACACGACCACGGTCGGCCTTCGTCGACCTGGGAGTCGAACCGAGCCACCCTGGCCATCACTCGGGTGGCTCCATCAGGCCGCATCGTCACCCCGGGGGCGTGGACAACGTGCCTGAGGCGCACCGGAGCGGAGCTCGTGACGAACATGACACCCAGGCTTCTTTCCACTGGCAACGCGACGCCGCTCGCAGCAGCCAGCCTGCCGGACTCCGGCCCCGCCGCGTTGATTGCCACATCGCACGCGATCCGGGCGCCATCGCTCAACACCACATCTGCCCCAGACCCGTCCCTAGGATCAACCCTCACTACGAGCTTCCCAAGCATCAGCTCGGCTTTGTAACGATCAACAGCCGCAGCGGCCAGTCGATATGCCACCCCGCGTGCGTCAATCCAGCCCTCGTTAGGCATCGAGTACACGACTGGCACGTCGCCGCGGCCAAAGTCGATCTCACTCTCCAGGCTCCGTGCTTCCTGCGGGGTGAGTTCCTCGATCAAGTAGCCGAGCCTACGACACGATTCGATGCGTGAAGCCAGTCCGTTCGTTGCCAACTCAGTGGTCAAGTCGCCGGCCACCCCACCCACGAATCCTGCATGACCCGTCACGACCGTGGGTGCCACCTGCCTCGCGTTTGCATCCACTCGCTCCCACATCAGCGCGCCATCGAAGTGCACGCAATCGCTGAGATCCAGCTCCGCAGCCAACGCCCTGTGCTCAGCCATCCCCATGAGATTCAAGAGGTGGTATGCTCTCGGCTTTTTGTCGAAGGAGTTGAGCCAAGAGAATGTCGCTCCACTTGTCCCCGCACCCGGAAATGCACGGTCCACGATTGTCACGGACGCGCCTAACTGGCCGAGCCGGTACGCCACGGCGCTGCCGACGATCCCAGCCCCCACGACAACAACCTTCATTCCTAGCCTGTCACTCATAGGTGCTCTCCCAATTCCTCATACCTCCAGAAACGCAAACCATGCAACACGAAGTTTAGTTTGCAAGCCTCCTCACAATGACGTCAACACTGGGGCAGCACTCACCAACCCGAGCACGATCACCGACCCCAACAAGTATGGCCAAACCTTTTGCAGAACTTCAGTCGATCGAGCCTTCGCGAGATCACTTGCAACGTAGAGGTTGACTCCCAACGGTGGAAGCACCAACCCGATCGTGGAGTTCACAACTATTACCGCCCCTAGCTGAATAAGGCTTACGTGGACAGTCGCTGCCAGAGGCACTATGAACGGTGAGAGCAACAGGATTGCGGGAATGGGCTCCACGAATTCATGCAGGATCATGAAAGCGATGTTCACAACTAGCCAGAACAGGATCGGGGACCCTGCAACAAACCCGAGAGCGGCTCCGATCGCCTGATCCACGCCTGAGGTGAACATGCCGTACTGGAGAATGCCAACGCTGCCCAAGATCGCCATCACCAGAACGGTCGTATCTGCAGCTTGAGTTCCGACCAGTGCGAAGTGTTGTCGTCGCACTCGCTTCCTCGCCGCGCCAATGCCGCCGGCTATGCAAAGCGCCACCGCGCCCGCTTCATAGGCGGCGAAGGCCCCCGTAAAGATGCCGGCATCTAAAATCGCTGGGATTGCCAGCACTGGGCTCGCTCCCAGTGCTGACAATCCGAGTTCCTGGCCCCAACTTGTCCCCGCTCTGGCAGACCCGCCGGCCGCCAGGGGGCGTTTGACTATCCCGCGGATGACGACGACCACCATCATAGTGGCCATCAGCATGCCGCCGGGAACCAGAATCGCAGCAAACTGCGCGGTCACGCTGACGTTCACTACGGTCGCCCAGATAATGAGTACGATCGCTGGCGGGAATACCAGTCCTAGCAGCCCGGCACAGGCCTGTAGCGCGGCGGCCTCCGCCTTGGTGTAGCCATCCCGTATCAGTGCCGGGATGAAGACGCCGCCCAGCGTGGCCGTGTCCGCAATTGGACTTCCCGTCATGTTGGCAAGGACGCCAGCGGCAGCTACACAGCTGACCCCCACGCCGCCAGGCAGCCATCCCAGAGCGGCCTTTAGGAACCGTCCAAGGTCTTCAGCCAACCCTGTCTGCGCCACGAGCCCACCAAGCAGCATGAATAGCGGCAGAGCGATGAAGGCGACATCCTGGACGGAGTTGATCTCCTGGTTCACAAATATAGATACCGATTCGCTCAGACCGCCCCCAGCCACCAGCGCACTCGCACATAACGCGATGGCTGCCATGATCGGAACGTCAAGTAGAACGAGGACCACTAGAAGTGCCAGCGTCCACGCTCCCGTAATAGCTCCGACCGCCACAACTGACCAACTGGCTATCGCAAATATAAGGGTGGAGACCAATCTGCTGATGGCGACGTTGCTATCTAGGATGCGTAGTACGACGCCTGCAGCACCGAGGAGCGAGCCTACACCGATGGCGGCTGACTCCCAGACCACGGAAACTGGAAGTAGCGGGATGCCGGTACTCACGTCGGCGGGGATTGCGCTGATAGTCGAGTACAGGAGCAGACCAAGAACGGCCAGTGTGACTCCGTCGCCCAAGCCGTCTACCCAGTTTCTGAGCATCGGTCCGCGGCGCGTCCACATGGAGAGATGCAGCAACTGACCGCGCCAAGTGGCCCGCCCTAGGCCCGCAAAAATGCACCAAATGAAGAGCAGTTGAATGAGTGCGTTCTCGAACAGCAGACTGCGATCGAACACGTAGCGCGCTATAACAGACACTAGTACCACTAGGGCAAGGGCAAGGAGCACAAGAATCTGGATCCACAGGCTCAGCGCGTCCACTATTCGGCCGGCTCGTGCCGACGGCCGCCCGGCACGCCCTGGCCAAAGGAGGTCGCGCGCCCCACCCGCTTCTGGCACCTTGGTACCCGGGTCAGGGCGCGCTTCGGTGTTCATGTTCGCCCTATTGCGCCGGGGCGGACGGTGAGCGGGGGCACCCGCAGGTTCCCCACTCACCTGAGCGTCCGCAAACCACGGGCAACGCTGCTCGAGCCTACTTGCTGGCAGCCTTGACAAGTTGCCGGATCTTGAGAAGTACCGGGAACGTGGCTTGTATGGTCGGGTACGCTGCGCTGAAGGCTGACTTGAATGCCGCTATGGAGGGGTGGAGTATGTGGACGCTTGGGTCCTGCTCAAGTGTTTGGAGCGACTGTGCATTGTACTGGTTAAGCTGGGCCACCTCAAATTTCAAGCTGGCCGCGGCAGCCTTGCTTATCTCCGCCTGTTGCACGGAGTCCAGAGACTTCCAGAATGACTCCGAGACTAGAAGGGGCGTTGTCACATATGCCATGTTGACGATGGAGACGTACGGCGCTGCCTGCTGCCACTTCAAGGGAGTCACGAGGTCAGGCGGGTCAGTAACAGCCTGGATTAGGTGGCTAGACAGGGCCGTGAAGACTTGGTCATAAACAACATCGGTTGCATCCGCCCCGACGGCCTGGTACTCGGGGGTCTCGACGTTTGGGACGAACGTGCGAATCTTGAGCCCCTTGAGCGCCTGCGGGCTGCCTATTGGCTGTGTGGAGAAGATGTCGGTGAAGCCCGAAGGCCACACTTCGAGCATGTGGATGCCATGGGAATCCAGTTGGTTCCAAATTAGCTTGCGCACTGCTGTGCTGTTCAACACGGAGTCCGCGATGGCTTCAGACGGGAAAAGGTACGCGGTGTTGAAGACGTCTATCGATGGCACATACTGGTCCAAAATGTCGTTCGAAGTGAACTGTATCGTCCCGGCCTGAAGGCCTTGGTTGATGACCGGAGTTCCGCCAAGTTCCGAGTCCGGGTATACGGTGATCTTGATGCGGCCGCCGCTGTCCTTCAAGACTTGCTGCGCGAAGTAGGCTGCGGAAGCCCCTCCAAGTGAGTCGACGGGAGATGTAGATCCGAACTTTGCTGTGATGAGTGGCTGCTTCTTCGTAGCTGACTTGTTTGACGTCGTGGTGGACGCCCCACATCCAGCGAGCAGGAGGCTCACTCCAGCCAGTGCCGCCGCCACGGCGCCAAGACCATGGGTTTGGTAACGCATCTGTGCACTCCAAGTCAGTTGTGGTTCTCGGGGACAGGGGAGCCGGCTTGATAGGGCGCAGGGACATCCCAGCTCCCCGCTACATTCGGGGCATCACGTTGCCAGTCTGCCGCGAGGGTGAATCAGACGTCAGTCAGTCGTGAGCACCTCCAGTGGGATGATGGACCCGCATGTCAGCGCCTAAGCCGTTTGGCCTGCTCAAGCGCTTGAGCAGGTTTATCATGGCGGGGCGGTCCTGTCAAGCCGGTTGGCGGACCCAGCAGGTCCATGTCACCTTGGTGGGAGTGAGGCAGGCACGTGGATGGAGCTCGGCGGGGCATCTGAGCCTGCTTGTGCCAGACGAGGGGCGAGGGGAGTCGGGCGGCGTGTGGGGGGCAGTGGTCGGCGCGCCCATTGGCGTTCTCGTTAGTCATCAAGTCCCCTCATGTGGTGGAGTTTCTGGACAGGGACTGGAGGCTGCTCATCAGGCCACCAGCCCAGCGGTGAGGAGGACCTGGCCGTCAGCTGAGAGCTGAGCCAGGGAGGCCTGGGAGAAGTGCCGCTTGCCGTCCTGCCACTCGTCGTGCTGCTCTCGGAGAGCGGCCGTGGCCAGTCGCAGCAGCGATGCGGGGTTGGGGAAGATCCTCACCACCTTGGCCTGACGATCCACCTCGGCGTTCACCCGCTCAATGGCGCTCTGGGAACTGATGGAGCTGTGGTGCTCCCGGGGGAAGCTCAGGCAGGCCAGGATGTCCTCCTCGGCCTCGCGCAGCATCTTGGCCGCCTTGGGTACCGCAGGCTCCAGCCGCTCCAGCACCTGGACCATGGCGGCTCGAGCGGCCTCGCCGGTGGGCTGAGCGTAGATGGTCCTCACCAGGGCCAGCACCGCCGGCGCCTCGTGCCGGGGCAGGGCGGTTACCAGGTCCCGCTGGAAGTGGACCCGGCACCGCTGCCAGCCGGCCCGGGGAAGCACTGGGCCAGCGCCTACTTCAGCCCCACATGGGCGTCGGAGATCACCAACTGCACCCCCTTGAGTCCCCGGGCCAGCAGGGAGCGGCAGAACTTAAGCCAGAACTGCTGGCTCTCGCTGGAGGCCACGTCCACCCCCAGCACGCACTTCTCGCCACTCTCCCGCACCCCCACCACGATCACCACCGCCTGGCCGACAATCCGGGCCCCCAACCACACCTTCTCGTAGGTGGCGTCGAACCAGATGTACGGGTACCGGGCATCGTCCTGCGGCCGCTCCCGGAACTCCGCCAGCTCCCGGTCCAACTCCTGGCAGATCCGGCTCACCTCGCTCTTGGACACCTGGCAGCCCCTCATGGCCGCCGCCAGGTCGTCCACCTTGCGGGTGGACACCCCGTCCGCCTCCTGGATCACCGCCCACAGCGCCCTCTCGGTCCGCCGCCGCGGCTCCAGAAGTCTGGGCAGGAAGCTCCCCTGGCGCAGCTTGGGGATCTCCAGCTGAAGCCTCCCCACCCGGGTGTACAGCGTCCGGGGACGGTGGCCGTTGCGGTAGGTGACCCGCTACTCGGTCCACTCGTGGCGGCCGGCCCCGATCACCCAGGTCCACTACGCCTCCAGCGAATCCTGGACCGTCCGCTCCTGGATCACCCTCAGGGCGTCCTTGTCCCGATCCCCCAGCGCCAGGAGCAGGTCGTCCAGTGGCATGCTTGCACGGGCCATCGTGTCCTCCTGGTCTGTGCAAAGGGTCGTTGGCACGGTGGCCCACCCAGCCCCTCCTCAGGCTCTAGGTGGGTCCCGCTTTTTACACCACCATAAGGGACGTGGCCTACCTTATTCAGACTTTCCCCGTGGGCCTACCCCCCTCCAACGGTAGCTCTTTGATCTCCTCGCAGTTCCCTCAGCCTGCTGGCACCGACCACCAACGGTGAGGGAGCTGCAACCTCTCCCAGACGTGCGGAAGGCGAACGCGCAGCCTAATGTTGGCCGGACGACCCCAGCGCGGCTCGCGTCGGCGTCCCCGACTCCTATCCTGACAGGTGTGCCGCAGATGGGCCAAAGAAGCCAGTCCCCGTCCCCGCAGGTCACTTGGGAAACCTTGTTGGACCCTTGCCGACTACCGGTCCCTCAGGGCCTCCAGCAGGCGCTCCGCCACCTGATCGAAGCCCCGGACCGAGCAGCAGACCACCAGCGCCGGCGGCCGGACCCTCTCGAGCACCGCGGACACCGCTTCCCCGGCGGATCGGACCAGGACCACCTCCGGCCCCTCCACCAGCCTCGCCACGTCCTCGGAGCTGACCGACCCCTCAAGGTGACGCTCCCGGGCCGGCTCGATGGGGCCGAGGATCAGGACGTCGGCCCCCCGGAAGGCCTCCCGGTACTCCGGCAGCAGAGCCCGGGTGCGCGAGTAGGTGTGGGGGACGTGGACCAGGATCAGCTGGCGCCCGGGGGCCATCTGGCGGGCTGCGGCCACGGTCGCCCGCAGCTTGGTGGGGTGGTGGGCATAGTCGTCCACCACGATGGCCCCACCCGCCTCCCCCAGGATTTCGAAACGCCGGCCCGGACCCTTGAAGCTTGCGGCGGCTCCGGCCGCGGCCGCCGGGTCGGCACCCAGGGCGACCGCCAGGGCCAGTGCCATGAGGGCGTTCTCGGCGTTGTGCAGGCCGAAGAGGGGGAGTTGCATGGCTAGCCGCAGCCCCCGGGGCCCGCTCACCTGCAGCAGCTGGCCTTCGGGCACAGTGCGAGGGGAGGGCTGGAGCCGCCACTCCCCCTCCTCCCCACCGACCAAGGTCACCGGGCAGCTGGCCGCCACCGCCAGCTCCCGGACGGCCGGATCGTCGGCCCGGAGGAGGAGCCGCCCCGAGGGGGGCATTCCGGCCACCAGCTCAAGGTACGGGGCCCGGTAGGCCTCCAGGTCGGCGTAGAGGTCAGGGTGGTCGAGCTCCAGGTTGAGGACCCCGACGTAGTCCGGGCTCCAGTGCAGGAACTTGGCCCTCCGGTCCAGGGCCGAGGTGGTGTACTCGTCCCCCTCGAATACGAAGGGCGAGCGGCGCTCCAGCTCCCCCAGGCGCACCGAGACCCCGAAGTTGCGCGAGGTGGCCCCGAGGCGGAAGCCCGGCCCCATCCCCGCCACCTCCAGCATGTGGGCCAGCAGGGTGGACGTGGTGGTCTTGCCGTGGGTTCCGCAGACCACCGCCCGGGGCCGCGACGCCGCCAGCCGGCCCTGGGCCTCGGCCTCCGAGACCACCTCGAGGCCGGCCTTGAGGGCCGCCGCCAGCTCGGGGTTGCCGGGCTGGACCTGGTTTCCCAGGATCACCAGGTCCGGGCGCCCGAAGGCGGTGAGGGCGCCCTCGCTGTGCCGGCCGGCGTAGGGGATGCCGGCAGCCCGGAGGAGGTCGGTGGTCGGGGGATAGGGATCCTCGTCCGAGCCGCTGACCCGGTACCCCAGCTTCGCCAGGGCCAGGGCCAGCCCGGAGACGGCGTAGCCGCAGATGCCCAGGAAGTGGAGACGGGCGGGAGGCTCCGGCCACCCGGGGATTCCGAGGCGGGTCACGCGCCGGAGGCCGTGGAGAGGAGGAGTCTCGCCACCTCCTGGGCGGCCCCGGGGTGGGCCAGGGTGAGGCTGGCCCGGGCCATCTGCTCGGCGCGTCCCTCCTCGTTGAGGACCGAGAGGATCAGCTGCGAGAGCCGCTCCGGGCTCAGCTCGGAGTCCTCCAGCAGCAGCGCGGCCCCCGCTTCGGCGAAGGCCTCGGCGTTGGCCAGCTGGTGGTTGCCCGCGTGGGGGTAGGGCACTAGCACGAGCGGGCGGCCCACGCAGGCCATCTCCGCGAGAGAGCTCCCCCCCGCGCGCATCACAACCAGCCGGGAGGAGGCCGCCAACTCTGCCACATGGTCCGAGAACGGCAGTGGCCGGTAGCGCGGGTTCCCGTCCAGCCCCAGGGCGCGGGCCTCGGCGGCCACCCGCAGCTCCTCCCGCTGGCCGGTCAGGTGGGTGACCTCCATCTCCGGCAGCCGGCGCAGAAGGTCGGGCAGGGCCGCCACCAGGGCCTGGTTCAGGTGCCGGGCGCCCTGTGAGCCGCCCATCACCAGCACCGAGGGGCGGGTGGGGAGCGCCGGGCTCGGTCCCTGGAAGGCTGGGCGGACCGGGTTTCCGGTGAACACCGCCCGCCCGGGAGGCAGGTGCTCCGCCGTGTCGGCGAAGGACACCGCGATCTTGCTGGCCAGGGGCGCCAGACGGCTGATCGCCCGCCCGGGCAACCGGTTCTGCTCCAGCAGGACGACGGGAAGCCGGTGCCGGCGAGCGGCCAGCACCACCGGGACACACACGTAGCCCCCGGTCCCCAGCACCACCTGCGGGCGGAAGCTGACAACCTCACGCCCGGCCTGCCGGTAGGCCAGCGGCAGGCGGGTCAGCAGGCGGGGGGTGGCGGTGAGGGGTGAGGAGCCCATGCTCCCCAGCGACAGTCCCCGGAACTCCAGCCCGGCCCGGGGGACCAGGACCGACTCGGGGCCGCCGGTGCGGCCCACGTAGCGGAGCTCCAGTGTGGGGTCAATCGACCGTAGCGCCTCGGCCACCGCCATCGCCGGAGTGCAGTGGCCACCGGTCCCGCCGCCGGTGATCAGAACGCGCATTGGCCTCCCCCGCTCGGCGGCGCCGTGCCGATATGTTCAGCAGTATCCCGGTGGCCGCCAGCGAGAGCGCCAGCGACGACCCGCCGTAGCTTATGAAGGTGAGGGGGACCCCGGTCGAGGGGATCGTGTCGGTCACCCCACCGATGTTGATCAGCGCCTGCCCCACGATCCAGATGGTCACCCCGCCGGCCAGCAGCATCCCCAGGCGGTCGGGGGCACTCCGGGCGATCTTCAGCCCTCTCCAGCAGAACAGCCCGAAGAGGAGCAGGACCAGCAGAGTCCCGATCAGCCCCAGATCCTGACCGATGACCGCGAAGATGAAGTCGTTCTGGGATTCGGGTAGCCACTGGGCCGGTGGCACCGGACTGGAGAAGCCGGTTCCGAAGACCCCTCCCGCACCCAGCGCGTAGAGGGCCTGGACCGCCTGGTAGCCGGAGCTTTCGGGGTGGGCGAAGGGATGCAGGTAGGCGAGGAGCCGGGCCACCCGGTACGGTTCGGCGAGGATAAGCAGCCCCCCCAGCCCAAGTCCGGCGACACCGGCCGCCAGCAGGTGGCGGAGCCGGGCCCCGGCCAGGACCAGAAGGCCAAGGGCGAGGACACCCACGACCAGGGTTGAGCCCAGGTCCTTCTCCAGGATGATGAGGGCCCCGACCGCCCCCACCTGGAGGGCGTAGGGCCGGATGCCCTGGCTCAGGCTTCCGATCTGGCGGCGGCGGCGGTCCAACCAGACCGCCCCACTCACCAGCACCATGAACTGGGCGATCACGCTGGGCTGGATCTGGATCGGCCCAGCGCCGATCCAGCGCCTGGCGCCTTGGACCTCCTTCCCAATGTGGGGGACCAGGACCGCCACCAGGAGCAGCATCGACAGGGCCGTGAGGTAGGGCGCCAGCCGGCGCCACTCGTGGTAGTCCAGCTTGTAGCAGAAGACCAGCCCGCCCGCTCCGAGTGCCAGCCAGAGGGCCTGACGCTCAAAGAAGAAGGCCGGGTTGCCGTAATCCGCGTACGCCGAGGGGGCGCTGGCGACGAAGACCATGATCAGACCGAGAGCGCAGAGCGCCGCGGTCACCAGCGTGAGGCCGAGGTCCAGATTGGGCATCCGGCCCAGCCACCCGCGTCTCCGGCCGGCCGCGCGGGCGTGGGCGACAGGGATCCAACGCTCGACCCTGGCGCTCATCCCGGACGCCCCCCCAGCCCGGTGGCGAGGGCCCAGAGGAGGGCCAGAGCCCCGGCCACCCAGGAGGCCGCCCAGAGGCGGAGGTCGACGGCCCACTCCCCCAGGCCGCCCATCTCCAGGTGGTGGTGCAGAGGGCTCATCCGAAATAGGCGGCGGCCCCCGGTCAGCCGGAAATAGCCAACCTGCAGGATCACCGAGCCGGTCTCGACCAGGAACACGGCCGCGAGCAAGGGCAGGAGGATCAGCAGCCCCACCTCGGCCGCGGCCACCGCCAGCATCAGGCCCAGCGCGAGTGAGCCGGCGTCGCCCATGAAGACCTTGGCCCGCGGCCGGTTGAACACCAGAAAGGCCAGCAGCACCGCGGCCACCGACCAGCAGGTTCCCGCCAGCTCCGACCTCCCCTGGAGCTGGGCGGCCAGCCCGAGGGCGAGGAAACCGGGCACCGCGCTCCCGGCGGCCAGTCCATCCACCCCGTCGGTCAGGTTGACGGCATTGGAGGTGGCCAGTACCGCCAGGGCGGCCAGGGCGATGCCGAAAAGACCCAGATCGCGCCAGCCCGCCACCGGAATCAGCTGAGACTGGGCTCCGGTCAGCGCCAGCCCGGCCCCCAGGACCGCCGCGCAGATGGCGAGCAGGAGGAACTTGGGCACCACCCGCACGCCCTCGCCGGTGCGCACCTTGGTGAGGTCGTCGAAGAGCCCCACGGCCATGCCCAGCGCCCCGGCGCCAACCACCACCCCCCCGGCCGCACCGCGCAGCCCGAGGAGCCAGGCCACGACCAGCACGGTGCAGAAGACCACGCCGCCCGCGGTGGGAGTGCCGGCCTTGCGCAGGTGGGAGGAGGGGCCGTCCTGGCGTTCGCGCTGGAGGACCCCAAGGCGCCTCAGACCGACGATCGCGGGTGGGTAGAGCACCAGTCCCCCCACCAGGGCGCCCGCCGCCGCCAGCTGTGTCACCCTGGCCATCTTATGGTTGGAGGTGGAAGCGGGAGATGAGCGCCTCGGTGATCAGCTTGGAGGTGGGCGCGGCGTCGTAGGCGCCCTCGCGCAGGGCGGCCGGCACCTGGGGGTAGCGGATGATGCAGATCATCGAGAACTGAGGGTTGCTGGCGGGGAAGAACTCCACGAAGGAGTCGATGGTGTTGGGCCCGTAGCTGCCATGGCCGTCGGATACCGAGGCGGTGCCGGTCTTCCCGGCGATCTGCCCCTTCCAGGCGGGCCAGATGCGGGCCTCGAAGCCGGACGCCCCGGGGGCGTCCACCACCCCCACCATCATCTGGGTGAGGGTCTGAGCCGTGGCGGCGCTGATCACCCGACGGGTCTTGGGCTTGATGACCGTGGGGGGCTGGTTCCCCCCCACTATCTCGCTGACCACGTGGGGCTGGACCCACACCCCGCCGTTGGCGATGGTGTTCACCGCCGCCAGCATCTGGATCGGGGTGGTGACGTACCCCTGGCCGAAGCTGTAGGTGGCGAACTGCAGGGGCTGGGTCTGGGAGTAGGGGGGCAGCGGCTGGTTGGACTCGCCGGCCAGGTCGATGCCGGTGGGATGGCCGATCCCGAACGCCTGCATGTTCTGGTAGAACGGCTGCGAGCCCTCGATCTGCTCGATGTGGACCGCGCCCACGTTGAGCGAGTCCTCCAGCACCCAGGTCATGGTGATCACCCCGTGGGCCCTCAGGTCCCAGTCGCGGATGGTCTGGCCCTGGACGGTGACCTGGCCGGTCTCGTTGAAGGTCTCGTTGGGGGTGATGGCGTTGCGCTGGAGGGCCCCGGCGAAGGTGATGAGCTTGCCCACCGACCCCGGCTCGTAGAGGTCGGCGACACCGGCGTCCTTGAAGAGCTTCTCCGACACCTGGCCGTAGGTGTTGGCGTTGTAGGAGGGGTAGTCGGCCCAGGCCACGATCCCCCCGGTGTGGACGTTCATCACGATCATGGTCCCGGAGCTGGCGTTGACCTTCTGGACCTCCGCGGCCAGGTCCTTCTCGACCGCGGCCTGGATCGGGGCGTCGATGCTGGTCAGGAGGTTGCGCCCCGGAACGGCCGCGGTCTTGGGGCTGGAGCCGAGGACCACGGGATTGCCCTGAAGGTCGGTGACCGCGGACTCCGAGCCCGGCTTGCCGGCCAGCACCGAGTTGTAGTAGCCCTCCAGCCCGTACTGCCCCACCCCGTTGGCGTTGACGAAGCCCACCACGTTGGCGGCCAGGCTGGTGTTGGGCAGGGCCCCCGGTCCGTAGGTGGCCTGCTCCCCCTGGATCGCCCCCACGCCGGTCAGGTTCAGCGCCTGCAGCCTCTGCTCCACTGCCAGCGGCTCCTCCTTGGCCAGGTAGACGAAGTCCAGGGGGCGATTGAGCTGGGTCAGGATCTGGGAGACCGGCAGCTGGAGCACCGCGGCCAGCCGCGCCGCCTCGGCGTTGCGCTGCCCGACCGGGATCTGGTTGGGGGCGGCGTAGATGTCGTAGACGGCCACGTTGCCGGCCAGCACCTGGCCCTGGTCGTCCAGGATCTCTCCCCGGACCGCTGGGATCGTGACTTGGGAGACCTGCTGGGCCACGGCGGCGGCCGCCAGCTGGGAGCCCTGGCTTATCTGCAGCAGGATGAGCCGCCCGCCCAGCCCCATCACCGCCACCACCGTGATGATCAGGAGCCAGCCCAGCCGCCGTCCGGGGTCCGGGGTCCTTCCTTGGTGACGGTCGAGGTCGGCGGGACGCCGGCGCCTCGGAGCCGCCGGCCGGCGCGGGCTGGCAGTCCTGCCCGCCACCTTGTCAGGCGCCCTTCAGAGCGAGCAGCACCGGGAGGAGAGGGTCGGGTCCTTTGGGGGGGGTGAGCACCTGCCAGCCGCCGGCCGTCTGGTAGCCGAGGTGGGCGGCGGCCTGGTTGAGGGCGCCCGCGCTCTCGAGCTGCGCGATCTGCTGGGAGAGGATGCTGCTGGTGTTGGCCAGCTGAGCCCTCTGGGCCTGGAGGGAGGCGACCTGGTAGGTGAGGGCCGTGCCCCGGGCCGTCTGGGAGATGTAGGCGGTGGCGGAGACCGCCACCATGCCCAGCGCCGCCAGCAGCGCCCACCCGGTCCGGGCGCGCGCCCGGAGGCGGCTGCGACGGGACGGGGCGGCGGCCTCCTCCTCTTCGTCCAGGGGAAGGGAGCGGAAACCTGGGGCGGCGATACTGGTCATGGCTGCTGCGACTGCCTCTTGAAGTGGGACGGAGAGCTGGGACGGGGGCGGCGCAGGCCGCTCTCAGGGGCTGGGATCGGGAAGGCGCAATCCCGCCCTAAACCGGGCCGACCGGGCCCGGGGATTGAGCAGGACCTCGGCCGCCGAGGGCTTCATGACCTTGCGGTTGAGGAGGGAGAGGGTGGCCCGGTGGGCGCAGGTGCAGACGGGCCTTTGGGGAGGACATACACAGTTCTGAGCAAGGACGTGGAGAGAACGCTTGGCAAGGTAGTCCTCACTGGAGTGGAAGGAGATGACCCCAATACGCCCACCGGGCCGAAGTAGTTGAACTAGGGAATTTATGCCCTTCTCGATCTCCGCCAGCTCGTCGTTGACGGCGATCCTGAGGGCCAGGAAGGTCTTGGTCGCGGGATGGATCCGGAGCGGCCGTCCCCTCCTGGGATAGGCCGCCCGGCAGATCTCCGCCAGCTCCGTGGTGGTGGTGATCCGTCCCTGCTGGCGGCGCTGGACGATGGCCCGAGCGATCCGCCGGGAGTGGACCTCGCCGGCCAGCTGGAAGAGGGCGTCCGCGATCTCGGTCTCGGACATGGTGGCGAGCAGCTCCGCCGCGGTCGGGACGTTGGCAGACGGGTCCATACGCATGTCCAGCGGCCCCTCCTGCTGGAAGGAGAAGCCGCGACCAGGGTCGTCCAGCTGCAGGGAGGAGATCCCCAGATCCATCACCACCACGTCCGGGCGCAGCCCCCTCCCCTCCAGCACCCCGGCGGCCTCGGAGAAGGGGCCCACGATGGCCTCGAAGGCCCCCTGGTGAGAGGCGAGCCGCTCCCGGGCCCGCCCTACAGCGGCCGGATCCCGATCAAAAGCCAGGACCCGGCCGCCTGGGAGGACGCGTTGGAGAAAGGCCTCGGCGGTGCCGCCGGCACCTAGGGTGGCGTCCAGCACCACCTCGCCGGGTCGTGGGTCGAGGACCGCCAGGAGCTCGGGAACCATCACCGGCAGGTGGCCGGCGGCGGCAGGAGTCACCCGCACCCGGGCAGGAGCGATGCGGCGCCTGGTGGTCATCGTTGCCAGCATGACGCTCATGCGGATGGCTCCGATCCGAGGGAGCTCACCGCCGCCGCCCCGACAACCTCGGCCGCCCGGGCCCGCACCCGCTCCCAGACCGCCGGGTCGAGCCGCTGGGCACGCTGGTCGAAGTGCTCTTGGCTGAACACCTCGACCACCTCGTTCATGCCCACGAACACCACATCCCGGCGCAGCTCGGCGTGCTCTCGCAGCTGGGGGCTGAGCAGGATCCGCCCCTGAGCGTCCCAGTTGATCTGCTGGCTCTGGCCGAAGAGGTGGAAGAGGTACTGCCGGTAGTCGGGGTCGGCGAGGTCACTGTAGCTGCGCTGCTCGGTGAGGCGCTGCCAGTAGGTCGGCGGGTACATCACCAGGGCGAAGTCCGGACCGCGGGTGACGACCCCGCCCAGGAGGTTGTCCCGGAAGCGTGCCGGGACCGCCACCCTTCCCTTCTCGTCCAGCGAGTGCTGGTAGGAGCCATAGAAGGGCATCCCCACACCTCAGCGGGGGTTCCGCTGGTCGGACTGCCCATGAGCACGATTCACCACTTCTCCCCACCAACTTCCGGTTGGTCGGAACTGTATCAGTTCGACCTGTGCCGGTCAAGCGAACTTTAGTACGGTCCGGAAGTCGCCATCCGAGCTCGAAAGCGGTGGTGATTCATGCCCACACCCACCCTGACATTGGTAGCGACGGGTGGCGCAGGGGGGCCGGGCCCCCCTGCGGGGAGCGGGTTGGGCGGGCGATAAGCCGAGTTCTGTGCCCCCTCGGGCCTCCCGCGCGGCGGGGCTCCCCCCGAGGGGCGATGGCCATCCATCTAGGACGGCGGTCTCCCGCCGCCTCCAGCGACCCACCCGAGCCGGTCCGGACGAGCAGCCCGGCGGTGCCGGCACCGAGGCTCTGCTGGGTCTTGCTCCGGGCGGGGTTTACCTGGCCGGCCGGTCACCCGGCCGCCGGTGGGCTCTTACCCCACCATTTCACCTTTGCCGGCGGGAACTCCGCCGGCCGTGTCTTTCTGTGGCACTCTCCCTGAGGTTTCCCTCGCCGGGTGTTACCCGGCGCCCTGCTCTTAGGAGCTCGGACTTTCCTCGACCGGACGCTCCGGCCGCGGCCACCTGCCCGCCACCCGGCTCAATGGTAGCCCCAGGCGCGGGCGGTGGGGAGCGGTTCCTGGAGGCGAGCTTCGGGTGGGCAGCTGGACTAGAGAGCGCCGTAGCGGGGTGGCCGCCCTCGGGGACCAGGCGCGGGCTCGCCTCAGTCGGAGGGACGCACGCCGATGGCGCGGGGTCCCCCGCGACTTGGTGTTCCGGTGGCAGGAGACCGACGGGGCGCAGCATCTGCCCCGGCGCGGCGCAACCTGGGCCGGCTACAGGTCCATGCGCTCAGTCATCCTCTTCGAGCGAGCCGTGGCCGCTCGGCCCAGGAGGAGGAGCAGCAGGATGATCCCCACCGTGACCAGGGCGGCGGCGGCGGCCAGCTCGTGGGCCTGGGCGTAGGGGAGGATCAGGGTGTTGTAGGTGACCCCGGTGAGGTACGGCTCCGGGTTGTTGGTCAGCTTGAGAACCGGGTTGGCGTCCGTCCAGTTGGCCGTGAAGAGCAGCGGCGCAGTCTCGCCCATGGCAATGGCCTGAGCCAGGATGAGGCCTCCCACGATCCCGGGGAGCGCGGTGGGTAGGAGGATTTTGCGGATGGTGGTGAAGCGGGTGAGCCCTAGCGCTGCCGCCCCCTCGCGCAGGCTGCGCGGGGCCTGGTCGAATGCCACCTCGGTGTTCTTAATGATGTAGGGAATGGTTATCACCGAGAGGGAGATGACAGCTGCGACCAGCGAGTAATGCCACTGGAGAGGCCCATTCACCAGCACCGTGTAGCCGACCAAACCGATGACGATTGAGGGGACTCCAGACAGGACCTCGGAGAAGAAGCGCATCACCGCCCGAGGGCGAGGCGGGGCGAACTCCACGATGTAGAGGCCGGCCAGCACCCCGATGATCCCGGCGACGATAAGCACACCGAGACCGAGAAGGAGCGAGCCGAGGATGCCGTCCGCCACCCCGATGGGGGCGTTGAGGTGGGCTGGGTCGATGGCGCTGCCGTGGGTGAAGAGGTTGAGGTTCAGCAGCGGCGCCGCCTGAGTGATCAGGGTGCCGATCATGTCCAGCAGGGGCAGGATGATGGCCAGCAGGGCCAGCCCGCACAGGCCCCAGAAGATGGCGCTGCGCATTCGGCGGATGAGCGGCGACCTCTGGGCGCGATCGAGCCCATCATCGAACCGGGACAGGCGGCTGTTCGGAGCGGGGAATCTGAGGCTAGACACCGCGGCCCACCGGGAGAGCCTGGTCGCCGGCCACGCGGCGGATGATCAGGCGGCCGCCGAAGTTGCTGAGCAGGCTGATGATCAGCAGGAACAGGCCCCCGGCGAACAGGGCGCTGACATCCACCTTGGCCTGCAGGACGCCGTCGAGGGTGCCCGCGATGAGCGAGGAGAGAGTCGCCCCGCTGTGGTAGATGTTCACCGGGATCCCGGTGAAGATGTTGCCGATGATGAAGAACATGGCGATGGTCTCGCCGATGGCCCGGCCCCAACCAAGGAGCGCGGTGGCCAGTACGCCGGTCGAGATGTAGGGGAGGGTCACGACCCTGGCGGTCTCGTGCTTGGTCATGCCCAGGGCGAGCGAACCCTCCTTGGCGAGCACCGGGACGTGGCGCACCAGCTCCCGGGTGGTGGCGGCGATGATGGGCACGACCATCAGAGCAAGGACCAGCGACGCGGTGAGGACGCCGCCCGCGGTGTTGACCTCGCCGGTGAACCAGGGGGCCACCGCCCCCCACAGAGAGACGAACAGAAAAAAGAGGGACAGCCGTCGCAACTGCCGCCGGCGCCGGCCCTGCACCAAGGCTTGGACGATGATGAAGGCGGCGATCGCCGCCCCCAGCAGGGCCCAGGCCATCCCCTGCGGGAACCACGGGAACAGCCAGGGGAATCCGCCGATGATGCCGGTGAGGGCCGGGGAAACGGTGCTCAGCATAAAGGGCCCGAAGGTGAGCACTCCCCAGAGTCCGAAGACCACGCTGGGCACACCGGCGAGCAGCTCAAGGAGGAGGCCGACGCCACCCTGGGCCCACCTGGGCACCCACTCGGTGAGCATCAGCACCCCCCCCACCGCGATCGGCACCGCCAGAGCGAGAGCGAGCGCCGAGGTGACCAGGGTGCCGAGCATCTCTGGGAGAAAGCCAAAGACTGCCCCATGGGGGCCGGCGATGCCGTGGTGAACGGTCGGTGCCAGGTAGTAGTTGCCGGGGCTGAAGTAGGTGCCAAAAAAGCCGGTCCCACTGAAGAGGATGGCCGGCACCGCGGTCACCACCATGATGACCAGGATGAAGACCAGGAGCGCGGCGGGGACGCTGCCAAACACCGCCGTAAGCGCCTGCGCCACGGCCTCGCCGATGGGGGTGTCGCGCTCGCGTGGGGCCGCCGCCGGGCCGGGGGCGGCTCCCCCGGTCCGGCGCCTCAACAGGATCACGGTCTAGGTACTACTGACTCGGTTGAACGACTCTGTTCAGTTAGCCGGTGATGCTGCCCACTTCAGCGTCCACACCGGGGAGAGCATTGCTGGGCAGAGCGATGAAGCCCACGGTGCCAAGATTGGCGGGGGTTGCGCCCCCGGTCGGGGAGAGCGCCCAGGAGAAGAAGTCCTTGATCGCGGTGGCGGTGTCTGCCGACGGCTGGGTCTTCTTCACCACCAGGTATTCGAAGTTGACGATCGGGTAGGAGTCGGCGCCCTTCTGATAGATGAGCGACACGGCCAGGTCGGCGGGGATCTTGCTCGCCCCCGCGCTCACCGAGGATGCCATGTTGGTGCCGGTGGGAAGGACGAAGTTGCCGGACTGGTTCTGCAGCAGAGCCTCGCCGAGGCCGGCGCTGGACGCCTGCGCCTCCACGCTCACCCCGATGTAGGCCACGCAACCGGGGTTGGCCGAGCAGGCCTGGACCATGGCGGGGTTGCCGTTGGCGCTGATCTGACTGGCCGTGGGCCAGCTCACCAGAGTGCCGAAGCTCGGCCCGCTGGCCCAGGCGCTGTTGGTGTCGGTGAGGAAGGAGGTGAAGATGAAGGTGTCACCGGAAGCGTCCACGCGGTGGATGGGCACGATCGGCAGGTTGGGCAGCTTGGAGCCGGGGTTGAGAGCGGCGATGCTGGGATCGTTCCAGTTGGTGATCTTGCCCATGTACATGTTGGCGAGGATGCATCCGCTGAGGTGCAGCCCAGTCTGCCCGCTGGGGAGCACCAGCCCCGGGACGTTGTAGTTGACCGCCTGGGCGGACACCGCAATGGGGATGTTCATCAGGCCGGGGTTGGAGGAGAACTGAGAGGAGCTGAGGAAGGCATCAGAACCGCCCATCTGCACGTTGCCGGCGATGGCGTCCGTCTGGCCCTTGCCGGACCCTCCCGAGGCGGGGCTCAGGGTGATGTTCGAGTACGCCGTGGGAAGTTCGGGGGCCAGGGCCAGCAAGTAGGGGTAGATCAGCGAGGACCCGTCCTCGTGGAGGGTCACCGCGGAGGCGGGGTTCGCCGTCGGGATCGGCGCGGCGGAGGTCGGGGCGGGGGCGCCGCTGGGGGCGTTCGCGGCCCCGCTGTTGGCGACCGCCGAGGTCTTGCAGGTGAGGCTCGTCGTCTTGGCCTGGCCCTTGCTGGTCGTGGCGGGAGTAGAGCCGCACGCTGCCAGGGCGACCCCTCCGGCAAGGAGCGCCGCAGCGAAGATCGAGGGTCGTCGAATGGTCATGGGACCTCCCCTTGGTTGGATGAACTCTGCACGCGGATGAGGGCTAATTGGCCGGACTCACCCGATACGACCGCTGATGTAGGCCCGGCTCCGCTCGTCGGCCGGGTTCTGGAAGAAGGTTTGCGCCGGGGCGAACTCGACGACCGAGCCCGCCATCAGGAACAGAACGTCGTCGGCTATCCGGTTCGCCTGGGCCAGGTTGTGGGTGACGATGAGGACGGTGACGCGCTGGGAGAGCTGCTTGATCAGGCCCTCAATGTGCTCGGTGGTGTCGGGGTCGAGCGCGGACGTGGGCTCGTCGAGGAGGAGCACCTCGGGAGACAGCGCCAGGGTGCGGGCCAGGCAGAGCAGCTGCTGCTGGCCGCCCGAGAGATGGAAGGGTGAGCGATCCAGGCGGTCCTTGACCGCATCCCAGAGACCGACCAAGGTGAGGTGCTGCTCGACCAGAGCCGCCACCTGGTGCCGGCTCACCATGCCGTGGGCCCGCGGCGCCAGTGACACGTTGTCGGCGATGCTCTGAGGAAAGGGGTTGGCCCGCTGGAAGAGCATGCCAACCTTGCGCCGCAAGCCGCGCACCCCCACTCCGCGCCCGTAGACCTCCTCGCCCCCGACGGTCACAGAACCGGTGACCCTCATCCCCGGAGTGCTGTCGTGCAGCCGATTGACGGAGCGCAGCAGGGTGGTCTTGCCGCAGCCGGTGGGCCCGACTATGGCGGACACTGCGTTGGGGCGAAAGGAATAGCTCACCCCGTGGAGAAGCTCGCTCTCCTTGTAGAAAACGCGCAAGTCTCGAACGTCCACGCCGCTCTCGGCGCTTGCCGCGCCGACCTGGGAGCCGACTCCGACCAGCCGGGAAGCTCTCGTCACCACGGCCTCGATGCTAGGAGCGCCGCGATTATGTCCGAGTTAGCAAGCGGTTAAGCGGAGGTTATGGCCGGAGCGGAGACGTTCAGCGTGGGCCGGGCCTATGGGAAAGGAAGGTGTAGGTGGGCTCATACGTCGCGGAGAACAGACGCCAGGGCTCCTTCCAACCCCACACTGGGCGTGGTCTAGGGAGCGCCTGTCTGGCTCTGCGGGCGCAATGGACGCGAGCACCGCGTGCGGACACGGCCAGCGTCAAGAGTACGCAGCCCAGGTGGGAATTCCGCCCCAGCGCAAGACGAACAAGGTCAAGAGCCGGACGGTGAGAAGCGTCCCTCCCGGTTGCCGAACGGATCCTCGACAACGGCGACATGACGCACCGGGATGTCAGCTGGCTGGGAAACCACGCGGCCCCCAGGCACTCCCAACACCTCCGCGGCACGCGGGCGGAATGCACCTTCCAATTGGGCTCGTACTCTTGGCAGGTGGTGAGTACGAGATCGGTGGCGGAGCCGGAGAGCTAGTGCCCGGCTTGGCCCACATCGTCGTCGCGCTAGAGCAGTCGGTGGCCGAGCGCGTCCCGGTAGAGGGCAAGCCCAGCATCGAGGTCAGGCACCCGGACGGTCACATCATCCACGGAGTCGAACGGCGCGGCGCCCACTGACAAAGTATCGCCCGTCTCAGCTGGCTCGCACCCACTCCCCGATGGGCGCGGGTGTCTTCTGACTTGGGCTGCTCTGCCAAGATGGAGACCCCGAGGGAGCCATACCGGATCGACGGTCCACTCCGCCACCCCTGGACGGTGCCTGCCCAAGTCGCCGGCCGCAGTCCCCTGGCCAGCCGGGGACGGTCAGATGGCCACTCCCCCGGGCCCGTGGGGGCCAGGCCCGCCTCCCCAGCGTGATCCGTACCGGCGATGACCGTGCCGACCCCTCATGAAGATGAAGCCGATCCAGAGGAGCGGCAGGGGGAAGGCGAACTCATGTCCGGACACGCCGCCCCAGACGGCGCCCGCGGCCAGGCCGCCGAGGACCACGGCACCCGCGCCGTACGGCAAGTAGGGGCGCAGGCGCTGAAGTCCCTTGGGAGGAGGCGGGGGAGGTGCGGGGAGGTCGCCGACCACCTGGGAGAGCTCACCGATCGTCTTGGCCCGGTAGGCCTTCCCGACCCGCTCTTCCAGCTCATCCGTCGCCAGGCGCCCGTCCGAATGGTGGCGGCGAAGTTCCTCCACCACGGCCTCGCGGTCCTGGTCCGAAGCGCGGACCTCGGGCGGCCCCACCGGCCGGATCAAGGCGTCCACGGGTGGATTGTAAGCCGGGATCCGCGAGACATGGCCCGGGACACCGCGGCAGAAGCCCTGCCGGTCAGCGCCCCTGAGACCGGGACCGGTGGACGGTGGGCGCTGCAGGGTGGGCATCCCCCGGGCTCGTGGGCTCCACGCAACTGACCGGGATCGCGGCGCGTCCCCGGGCTTGCCACCTCAGGCCAACTCACCCTGCCCAACCGGGTAGAACGTTCACGACGGAGCGCGGCCCCCAGCTAACGGCTCCGGACAGGGGTGCCAGGGAGCCGCCCTTAGGGCAGGAGACTGCCAGCTGAACCAGATCCCGGGGTACCTCGGACCGGGACAATGAGGCGGCCCTTGGTACTCCACATCGTAGACAGGCTTGTCGGAGCGGACAAAGGGCTGCAGCAGGCCGCATTCCTGGTACTGGATACATTGCTCGTCGACGGCGAAGTCAAAGTAGGGAGCCAGCTGCGCCACCTGGCTGTAGTCGTTCTTCAGGCCGACAGCCAAGCCGAGATGGTGCGCGATCCTCGCCAGATCGCGGTTGTAGCGGAGCTGCTCCGCGGCGGTGAGGTGGAACCCCGTGCGGTTGGCATAGGCGTCGACGTTGTCCCAGTCGATCGCCGCGAAGCCGGCCCCAAGGCATTCCCGCGCCCGCGCTTCCATTATGGGAAGCAGCACCGATAGCCGGCGGATGTCCAGCCAGCGCTCTCCCGGCCACCCGTCAGGGAGACCCAGGACCGATGGCGGGAAGTGGTGAGCGTCGGGCCGCCACTCCTCCGAAGTCCCCGCGTCCACATAGCAGACCGCGACCGCTCCCCGGGCCCGGATCGCCGAAACCGCGGCCCGGGCGAGCAGGTCATCCCGCCCGCTGATCTGGGAGTCCTCGTACAGGTCAATGTCATAGATCACGGGAGGGCGGCAGCCGGGCACGTCCGGGGAGCACGGATCGACAACGACACCTCCCACGGAGGTCGGCCCACTACTTCCTTGCAGCTGGTAGAGGAACGGCCCGGCAGCTGCGCTAGGGTGCCACCAGTGGTCGGCCGCGGGACTCCGTAGACGGGCTGGCCCGCCGCAGGCGACCAGCAGCAGGCCCGAGAGGGCTACGGCCGCGATCACCCGCGGGCGTACCCACCCTACGACCCAGCCCTCCGGCTCGCCTCCACCGCCAGCCGGTCGACACGGTTGTTGCCCTCGCTGTCGGCATGGCCACGCACGTGGACCAGCCTGACCGCCCCGTCCAGCTCCGCCAGCAACCGGTCGATGGCCGGGTAGAGGTCGCGGTTGGCGTTGCGCTTCCAGCCGCCCACCAGCCACCCGATCACGTTCTGGGAGTCCACGTGGAGCCGCAGCCCCTGGTCCGCGGCCCGTCGAGCCAGGAAGGCGGCCATGGCCTCCCTCGCCGCCACCAGCTCCATGCGGTTGTTGGTGGTGTCCCGCTCACCGCCGGAGCCCTCCTGGGGGCCGTTCTCCCACTTCAGCAGGAAGGCCCAGCCTCCCGGGCCGGGGTTGCCGCTGCAGGCCCCGTCGCTGTAGGCGTCCACCCATCGCCGCACCGTCCTCGTCATGGGATCAGGATCCTCTCGCAGTTCTCGCAGGTCACCAGGCGACCGGCGCGGGCCTCCTCCACGACCCGGTGGGCCACGGGAAGGCGACAGCCGGAGCAGACACCTGCCTCGATGCGGACCACCGCCGGTCTGCGCCGCGGTGCCGTGGCCGCGTAGAGGCGGAGGGGAGCGGGACCGAGCTGCGCCGCCAGCCCAGCGCGCTCGGCCTCGGCGGCCCGGAGTTCCTGGTCCAGCCCGGGGCGCCGCCTGGCGTCCTCCGCTCGAAGACGCGCGAGCTCGGCGGAGCGGTCCCCTGCCCTCGCTTCCGCAGCCCGGAGGTCGGCCTCCAACTGCTCCTGCTCCTCCATGGCCGCCAGCTCCCGCTCCTCGGCGGCGGCGATCCGCTCCCTCAGCATGCGGATCTCGTGCTGGTAGCGTTCCAGCTCCGCCGGATGGCGCACGCTGCCACCGTAGAGGGCGCGCTCGTGGCTGGCCGCGCGCTCCCGCAGCTCCTCCACGTCGAGCTCCTCCTGCCTGAGCCGGGAGGCCAGCTGGCTGAGGGAGGCCCGAAGCTCCTGCACCCGGCGGCTCAGGGCTTTCTGCTCGGGGTCGTCAGCGGCGCGCCTGTCCACGGCGGCCCGCTCTGTGCGCAGCAGCTCCAGCCGGTTGTCCAGCTCCTGTAGGTCGAAGAGTCGCTGGGAGTCGCTCACCTGGGGCGCAGCAACAGGGAGCGGTAGACCCGGGAGCGCTCCCAGCAGCTGGTGACCTGGGGATCCCACCACCCGCTCCCCGCCACCCAGGACCAGAGCGGCTCCCAGTCCTGCATCGGCTGCAGGCAGAGCCAGTCCAACCCCAGGGCCACGGATGGACTCAGCTGCAGGATCTCTCGGATGGTGTGCCCTCCCATGCCCGCGACCACGGCGCCCCGGCACCCCAGGCCCTGGAGGGGTTCCAACCCCCGCCCCTCCAGGACCCTGACCGGTGAGCCGGGTCCGAGCAGCCGTCGGAGTTCTTGGGCGGGGCCCGGCCTGGCCTCGGTTGCGTACACCGTGGCGCCGGGCCGGCGCAGTGCCAGCTCCAGCGCCAGCCGGCCGTGCCCGCTTCCCACGTCAGCCACCGGATAGTCCTCCGGGCACAGCTCCAAGAGATGGCGCAGACGGGGGCCGAGGCGGGCCGGAGCGTTCTTGGTCGCGATCACTCGCGCCACTCCCGGGAGACGCGGCGCAGGCGCTCCAGTGCCTCGCGACCCGCGCCCGAGGCGAGGCTCTCCCGGGCCACTTTTAGCCCCTCGGCAAGGTCACCGGCCCTGCCGGCGGCGACCAGCCCGGCGGCGGCGTTGAGAGCCACCACATCCGACCTCGGTCCCGGCTCCCCCTCAAGGACCGAGACCGCCAACGCGGCGTTGGCCTCCGGGCCGCCCCCCGCGAGCTGTGCCGGAGCAGCCGGGGCCAGACCCAGCTCCATGGGGTCGATGGTCTCCTGCACCGCCCGGCCCCCCTCCACCCTCCAGCACAGGGATGGGCCGTCCAGGCCCAGCTCGTCCATCCCCGAGGGGCCGGCGAAGACCAGGGCCCGCTCACCGCCCAGGCGGGCGAGGACTCCGGCCATCCGTTCCGCCAGGGCAGGGTCGGCAACCCCCAGGGACTGGAAGGGCACCTGCGCCGGATTGGAGAGTGGCCCCAGGATGTTGAACACCGTGCGGATCCCCAGCTCGGCACGCGGAGCGGCCACGTGGCGCATCGCCGGGTGATACCGGAGGGCGAACATGAAGCCCACACCCGCCTCCCGAACGCAGGTCGCTACTCCCTCCGGCGGGAGGTCGATCCTCACCCCCAGCGCCTCCAGGACGTCCGCGCTTCCACACCGTCCGCTGGCCGCCCGGTTGCCGTGCTTGGCCACCGCCACTCCGGCTCCGGCAACTACCAAAGCCGCCACCGTGGAGATGTTGAAGGTGCCCAGCCCGTCCCCGCCCGTCCCGCAGGTGTCCAGAGCCGGTCGGTCCAGCTCCACCTTGAGGCTGTGGTCCCGCATGGAGGTCACCAGCCCGGCCAGCTCGGCCACCGTCTCCCCCTTCGAGCGCAGCAGGGCCAGCACCGCCCCCATCTGGGCGCCGGAGAGGGCGCCTTCCATCATCCGGTCGCCGAGCCAGCGCGCCCCTGCCTGCCCGACCTCCTCCCTCCGCACCAGCCGCTCCAGCAACGGGGGCAGCTCTTTGGCGATCTCCTCGGTGGCAGCCATGGGAGGGAGTGTACGGTCGACCTGGCGGGGCCGGCCCAGCGGCTAACCTGAGCTGGTGGCGGGGTGGAAAGACAGCGCCGGGATCCCGGAGTGGGCTGGCCGGCCGTTATGGCTGGGAGATGGTCCCCGAGGGGTTCTCCTGCTCCACGGGTTCGCCGGTACCCCACCCGAGCTGATCCGGCTCGGCGAGTGGCTGGCGGCGCACGGCATCCTGGCCCACGCTCCCCTCCTGGCGGGCCACGGGACCTCGCCCGAGGAGATGGCCCGGACCGGGGCCGACGACTGGATCCGGTCGGCCAACCAAGGACTGGACGAACTCTTGACCCGCTGCCGCACGGTCGGCGTCGCGGGCCAGTCCATGGGTGGGACTCTAGCCCTGCACCTGGCGGCGACCAGACCGGAGGTGAGGGCGGTCGTGACCCAGGCGGCGATGCTCAGGCTCTCGGACTGGCGGCTGCGCCTGCTCCCCGCTCTCCATCCCCTGGTCCGCTGGGACACACCGTCCCCCAGGGTCGACCTCTACCTGCCCGAGCGGGTCCGTATGCTCCACAGCTACCGGCGCCGCCCCACCAGAGCCATCCTGCAGCTGGTCCGGCTGGGACGGCTGGTGGAGAGGGAGCTCCCGGCAGTCTGGCAGCCCCTCTTAGTGCTGCACGGAGGACGGGACGGGGTGGTCAGTCCAGCCAACGCCGACCAAATCGTGGGTCGAGTGGGCAGCTCGATCCGAGAATTGCGGCTCTTCCCGCGAAGCGGTCATGGGATGAGCGTGGACGTGGACAGCGCGGAGGTTGCCGAGCTGGCGGGGCGCTGGTTCGCAAGGCACCTGCCGGAAGGCACCGCTTAGCCACCCCCCTGCGAGCCGAGGATGCGCCTGGCGATCTCCGGATCCAGCACCGGGTTGTCGGGGGAACCGCCCTCGGGAAGGGGCTTTCGGCTTCGAGGAGGAGACGGGGACGCTGCGGCCGCACCGTCCCCGCGGTATCCCAGGCCACAGCCGGAACAGACGTAGACCGGCAGCGATCTCCCCGCGCCGAGATATTCCAGGTGGCTCCAGCCCACCCGCGCGCCGCAGACGCAGACCCTAGCTCTCGGCACCGGTGGCAGCTCAAGGAGCTGCTCGCGATTCATCGGAGTCCCTGAGGACGGGGAAAGGTTGGCGACATCGGCTGGGCCAGAGCATAGCCGGATGCGCCCCGCGCCGGGCGCCATAAGATGGGGGCGAATTGCAGGTGGATCAGCTCACCGGGACCACCGTCGGACGGTACCGACTCAGGGGCCGCCTCCAGCTGCTCCCGTACGCCTCGATTCACCAGGGAGAGTCTCTGGATGGCGGCGGGCCGAATCTGTTGTGGATATTCGGCGAGCCGTACAGCGGGGCACTCGGGTTTCAGGAGGCCCTGCAGAGGCTGGCCGGGGACCCGCGGGCACGAGGCCTGGCGGGGGTGGCCCAGACGCTGGAGATCGGCGGGCAGGAGCTCCCCTCCCCGCTGACATTCCTCGTCAACGAGGACGTCCCCGGAGGCTTTCTGGTGAGCCTCCTGCAGCAGGGCCGAGCGCCCGGTGTGCTGGCCACGGTCGGTACCTTGGCGCAGACCCTGGACGAGGTGCATCGCCGGGGACTGGTCCACGGTGATGTCCAACCGGCCACGGTGGCGGTTGGTCGGGGGGGAGCTGCCGTGCTGGTGGGCATGGGGATACGAACCGTCGTGACCCGAGTCAATCCCCACGCCGCCTGGCTGGACGCCACCCGCGGATTCCGTCCCCCCGAGGGCCGCACGGATCCCAGCCCCGCCGCGGACCGGTACGGCCTCGCAGCCCTGACCTACTACCTGCTGGTGGGCAGGCCGCCCGCGCCAGAGGGCGTGATCGAGCCCCCCAGCCGGATCCGCAGCCAGCTCCCCTCCGCGGTGGATGACGTGCTGCTCCAGGCGCTGGCACCCGACCCGGCCGTCCGTCACCCCTCCGCCCTGGAGATGGCGCAGGAGCTTCGCCTAGCGGTGTCCGGGCGGAGGCGTGCCCCGGTCGCACCCCGCCGGGTGGTTTCCCCGCCGCCGGTGGCCCAGGGATCCCCCAACCACCCCTGGCAGCCGGCTCACGGAGGCGAGCCGGCTGCATCTCGCACCGTGGCGCTGGTCCCGATGGAACAGCTGGAGATTCACCCCCACGTCAGGCGGACCGGGGGGATCCTGCTCCTCGGCCTCCTTTTTGCCGTCGCCGCGGCCCTGCTGGTGCTGTTCGCGACCGGTCGGCTCTACCTCTGATTGGCCGAGCAAGATGCTCGCAGCCGCGCCGCCTCCAGCGCCCTGGAGCGGCTCACCGCAGCCCTCAGGCCACTGGCTGATGAGCCCGCTCGGCCGGTGAACCTTAGGGCCGCCGGGGTGCTGGCCCTTATCGACGGACGCCGGGCCGAGCTGCCCCTCCTGCTGGAGCGGCGCAGCCACCGCCTGCGCTCTCATCCCGGACAGGTCGGGCTGCCCGGGGGCAGCCTGACCGACTCCGACGGAACCCTCTGGAGAGCGGCCCTCAGGGAGGCGGAGGAGGAGCTGGCGGTACCGCCGGACGCGGTCCGCATTCTGGGATACCTGGAACCGGTGGTGATAAGCCACTCGGGATTCCTCATGGTGCCGGCGGTGGCGCTGCTGACCCGCGACTTCGCCCCCCGTGCCGATCCCTCCGAGGTTTCCGGCTGGTTCTGGCTGCCCCTGCTCCACGCCCATACCGGGGTGAGGGATGTGGTCCGCCGGCGCCACACCAGCCGCGGCTCCCTTTTGGTGCCCGGCTACCTCCAGGGACAGGATTTCGTCTGGGGGGCGGCGCGGGTCGTGGTGGACCGGCTGCGGCGGGGGCTGGGAGAGCGATTCCCGGAGCCGGGACCAATCCGGTAGGGATACCACCAGCTGGGGTGATCCGGGATCGGTAAACTGCCGGGCTAGCCCGGGTTGTGAGGCGCGACAGTCTTGGGAGAATCGCGCAGGGAGCCTCTGCGAAAATCGGTGCCTCTCGACGCGGGCGCCATGCACCGGCCCAGCGCTTGGTGCCATGCCGCGCCTCGAGCCCTGCCTTCCACTTGAGCGACAACTCCAGCACAGGGAGTGGCCGCCGACACCATCCGCATGGATCACCGACAGGCCGAGGCTGAACCTGCTCCTACAGGTCCGGTGGCGGCTCCCCCAGCCCCCAGACCGGGCCGGACTACGCGGCACGCCTCCTCGACGGTCGATTCGGGTCCCCCTCTTCCCCTGGTGGCCCCTCGGGCATGCACGGTCGCGTAGCCGTGCTTGGGACCGGCCCCAGGGCCGGCCAGCACGTACGGCGCGGAGTCGGCGAACCGGGCCGGTCCGGAGATCTCCCAGGACGCGCCAGCATCTTATGCTCCCACTAGCCGCGATCATTCACGGGGAAAGGCAGAGGGGTGGTCAGGGGGTGGGATAAGCGGCTGCGGCCGGCGCGAGCCGGCGGACTGGCCGCAGGCGGGTAGCTCGGGCACGGTACGGGCCCGCCGCACAGGGCTCGAGCGGCTTTCCGCGTGGTCCAAGGGCAGGTTGGGACCGAGGAGGGTGGGGACCGGGGCAGCAGGGGCGGGTCAGGAGAGGAGGGCCATCCGCCGGTGGGCGCCGAGGAGGGCTTTGGCATCGGGCCAGCTGTCGAGCACCCGCAGGATGGTGCGCCGCCCGGAGCGGACCAGGCGGGCTGGGGCGTGCCACAGCCGCCAGCGCAGCGCTTTGGGCTCGGCCTGGCGCAGATCAGAGCGCAGGCAGAGCAGCTGGAACCACCGGACCAGGTCGGCGGCAAAGCCCACTTGGGCCAGCCAGGCCGAGTTGGCGTCGAAGTTGCTGAAGGGGAAGCGCTCCAGGCCCGCGTCCTTGAGACGGCCGATGTGGTCCTCCACGTGGGCATGGGCCCGCATGAACCGGTCCAGCTCCACCGGGTGACCCTGGCGATCGGTGTAGAAGCCCCAGAAGCGGTGCTCCAGTGAGGGGAAGAGGCTGGTCTGGGCGCTGGGGTGGCGCGGCTCCCGACGCACGATCAGGCGGGTGCCAGGGGGCCAGCTCGAGAGCTTGCAGAACCAGGTCAGCTCCGCCACCTCTGCCCCCCACCGCAGCTCTCCGTCCTGGCGCACCGCCGGTTGCCAGCGAGACTCATCATCGAGGGCCAGGGAGATGGCGGCGTGGATCTGGCGGCAGGAGCGGGCCACCACGCTGAAGCCCACATTGCGCTCCCGGCAACCCCTCTCAAAGTCCTCGGTGCACTCCGCGGAGTCGGCCCGAGCGGCCAGCTGCCGCCGGGTCAGCTGGGGATCGTCTCCGCGATGATGGCTGCTCTGGAACACCGCGGGCATGGCGGCAATGGCCGAGTCCAGCAGCTGCAGGTGGTCCTCGGCCTTGTTGGCGCCGCCATTGCCGGGCCGGAGCATGGAGCTGAGGGTGTCCCCGGTGCCGTCGAGGAAGCAGAAGAGGGGATGGAGGGCGAAGCCGCCCTTGTAGGTGGGGGCGGTGCGCTCCTTGTTCTCCGAGTGGATCTCCACCAGCGAAGCACCGAAGTCGAGAACCCCCTCGTTCCGCCACACCCTCGGCATTCGGTGCCAGACTTTGGCCCGGATCTCGGCCACGGCCTCCTCGACCGCCGCCAGCACTTCCGGACTGAGCTGGCGAACACTGCGGTAGAGGGTGGAGTCCGAGCACACGTCGGGGAACAGCAGCCGCTGGGCTCGGAGATGCTCGATGTCGGCGCAGCTCTCCCCCCCGCCGGCCAGCAGCAACAGCAGATGGACCATGACCCTGCCCCGGTGATGCAGCGGGAGGCGTCTGGTGGTGTGAATGATGGCGTTCGAGATCACGGTGCCCAGGCCCAAGCTGTCGGCGAAGTTGCCCAGGGCGAGAAGACCCGCGTGCGCGGCGACCTGGTTGCCGCCCGACTCCACCACGACCTGGGCGGTGCTGGTAGCCTTCATCTGCGAAGTGCCCTCCTGGTTGGGGTGGCTGGTGTGTCAACAACACCAGTTTCCCTTCCCAGAGGGCATTTCTGCAGCTTCACCTCCCCGCGATCATCAACCTCCGTGAATGATCGCGGCTAGGCTCAGCGTTGGTAAGCCGACACGTCAGGGGGTGCAGCGGAGACGGGGCGCGCAGAAGAAGCCGCGAGCCGTCGTGGCGCGCTGAGAACGATCTCCTGGGACCGGGCGGGACCGCTGACGGCCCGACGTCCCACCCGGTGGTTCTTCACGTGCCGCCAGACCCACTCATCCGGGTTCAACCGGGGCGATTAGGGCCGCAGGTAGAACGGCCGCAGGCGGCCCTTGGTCTGCTCCACGAAGTCCTTCAGCGTGCGGGCCCTGTGGATGGAGGGATTGTCCACAATCACGAACACCGGGCGCTTCCGGTGGCGGAGGAGGCGGCGCCGGAACTCCGCGAACACGGTGGGGGTCATGCGCTGCGGGGTCACCATGAATCTCAACCACCCGTGGACGGAGACCGCTGAGATCGGGGGCATCCCAAAGCGGCCTCCCGACGAACTCCCCAGGGGAGTCCTGCCTTGAGGAGCCCAGGTGGTGCCGCTGGGGTGATCGGAGCTGACCCCAGCCTCATCCGCGAAGCAGGTCACCGCATCTTCCTGCTCGGCCAACCTCTGGGTGGCCAGGTACGCCTGCGCCCGCCACTGTCGCACCGCATCAGGATCCTGCTGGCAGGCCCGGAACAGGGGCCGCTGAGGGCTCGGCCCCAGCCGGCGCAACACACTCCCGGCCGCGTACTCGCTGAGGCTGACTCCGAACTCGCGCCAGATCAACTCCGGGATCATTGAGCGCGTCCAGAGCGCCGAGGGGAAGCGGAGCTGCAGCGGGTTCTTGCCGGTGATCAGGCGGCCCAGCCGCTACCTCGCCTGGGGCCCTGCTGGCTGGGACAGAACCGCACCGGTTGGTCCTGCAAGGCGGCCATCCCTCCCTGGCGGTACCGCCCGAGCCACTCGTGGATCACCCAGCGATGGACCCCCAGCGCCCGCACCACCGCCTCGGGACTCTCGCCGTCCCGCGCTACTCGCTCCACCGCCCATCGGCGAATCTCCGCAAGTGTGGCGGGGGGAGAACCCGCCCATCCCGCTTCCGGCTCGCGCGCAGATGCTGCCAGGAATCGGCCTATTTGCGCTCGGCTTGGGATCGGCACCAACTCACCCCCTGTCACTCCGGACGGTCAGCTCTCCTTGAGCAACTCGTCGAGCTTGCTGCCGCGGTCCACCCTGGTGAGCAGCCAGCCCACGACAATCAGCCACACCCATCCGCCAAGCGAGAACCCTCTGCCGAAGGAGAACTGCCCGAACTGAACGTGGCCCACAAGTGCGGCATGAGTGACGAGCGGGATGGTGACGAAGGCGGATACGAAGAAGAGCACCATGTTGATCAGGGAGTAGGCAATCGTCGGGACGTACCAGGTGCGCAGCCCCAAGAGGAAGATGACCGCGATGAGCACATAGAACGCGACTTCTGTCTCCAGCCAGAACGTCTGGGGGGCTGTCGAAGCCGGCGAAGCGAAGATGTGCGCAGCGGCGTCCAGCAACGCCACTATGACCATGGAAAAGCGCAACCACTTGACCGCCTCTATCGACACAGGAGCCGCGTCAACTCGGGTCCGGACCTTCTCTGCCATTCTTAATCCTCCTCATCGATCGAGAAGCGAAACCTTGCCATTCCAGTATTCCGGAGCGGAACAGCCAGGACATAAGTGGATTCACCCGATGGTGCGTGCGGATAGCCGCAAAGGTGTTGCGCTCCGCAATAGATCCCAAGACCCTCGGATTTGGTGACTGACCCTGCCCAACTGTGAGCTGGCCCAAGGGCCAACTCAGACCTGAAAGAGTGGATAGGCTGGGAGGGGGCCGGCGGGAGGGGTGAGGGACGCGGCGCCGC
This sequence comes from bacterium, assembly GCA_021827985.1. GTDB lineage: Bacteria > Chloroflexota > Dormibacteria > Aeolococcales > Bog-877 > JAJYXT01. The sequence goes on along the minus strand of JAKATL010000003.1, from coordinate 38,384 downwards.
CACCGGTTGGGAGCGGTCGCGGGCTGGGGCGCTGGTCACAGATGGGGTTCTGGGGCTTGCGGTCCCGAGACTGGGCGTGGAGGGCCAGCCGAGGGCGCGTTGGACCCCAGGTAGCCGGGGTGGCCGGTCGCCGGAGGGTGTTGGGCGGCCTTCCCGGTCAGGGCCAGGCGGAGGTGATGTGGCCCTACGAAATTAGACAGGTGGCTAGGCTGGACTCGTCGATGAAATGTAAAGAGGACAGATATGGCACCAACGACCAGAAGGAAGTTCACCGCCGAGTTCAAGGCTCAGGTGGCGGTGGCGGCGCTGAAGGGCGACAAGACCGTCGCTGAGATCGCGCAGACCCACGGCATCCATCCCACCATGGTCACCCAGTGGAAGGGGCGCCTCGAGAAGGAGGCCGCTCAGGTCTTCGAAGGCAAGGGCAGGGCCGGCGAGCCACCGGTGGATGTGGACGCCCGGTACCGGAAGATCGGCCAGATTGAGATGGGGAGAGAGTTCTTAGCGTCGCGGCCAGGGATCGTTGCAGCTCTGCGGAGAGGAAGGCAATGATCCAGCGAGAGTCCCCCACGGTCTCGGTGGCCCGGCAGTGTGACCTCTTGGGGGTGAAGCTCTCCAGCCTGTACCTGACGCCGTCAGCCAAGCCCGACCCACGGCTTCCTCTCATGAGTGTCATCGACCGGATCTACATGGAGTACCCCTTCATGGGGTCGCGCCAGATGACTCGAGCCCTCCGGGCGGCCGGGTTCCCGGTGCACCGGAGCCGAGTTCAGCGGCTCATGCAGCTGATGGACATTCGTTCCATGGCGCCCGGCCCGCACACCAGTCGCAAGCACCCCTCGCACCCCATCTCAGAGATCTGGACATTCGAGTTTGGTGAGTCGAACATGATTGTGGTGCAGTCAATTTCTCTGACTCGCCGCTGGGCGGTCTCCTTGACTTCGATGCCCGCCCCGACAAGCCAATCCCGAGGGAACCGCTGCACCCCATCGGAGAGCAGGATGTCCGGAGGTCTGCATCTACCCCTACCTGCTGCGGGATCGGGAAGTCACCCGTCCGAACGAGATGTGGGCTACGGAGATCACCTACCTACCTTTTGAGAAGGGTTTCTTCTACTTGATCGCCATCCAGGACTGGTACTCCCGGAAGATCCTCGCCTCGCGGCTGTCCTCCACGCTGGACCTCGCCTTCTGTCTGGGTGCACTGCGCGAGGCCCTGGCGACTTACGGCAGCCCGGAGATCTTCAACACCGATCAGGGCTCCCACTTCACCGCCGCGGACTGGGTCGATGCGCTGAAGGCCCATGGCATCGCCATCTCTATGGATGGCAGGGGTCGGGCCCTCGACAACGTGTTCATCGAAAGGTTCTGGAGATCGCTCAAATACGAATACGTCTTCCTGCACCCCCTGGCAGATGGCCTCGAGCTGAGGGCTGGTATCCGCACCTACATCCTCTGGTACAACCAAGATCGAGCGCACTCGTCCTTAGACGGCCAGACCCCCGATGCCGTCTATGCCGCCGGCGCCACCCTGTGCGCGGCCTGACCCGCCGAGGCAGGAGGTCCTGACCGGTGCAAAGGTTGCCCTTCGGTCCCGAACCAGACGATCAAGGTGGGCCAAGTGCTCCCGTCGGAGACGCGGACGGGGTCAGCACCGCAGACGTGACACGTCTCGCAGCAGACAGGGTCGGGGTCCTGGACATCATGAGCGGTGATTTGCGAGGTTCTACGGCCTTCTCAGCGGCGTGCTTTGGTCCCGGTTGTTCCCAGAACCGTCCCCGAGCCCTGCTCAGCCCCACCCCACAGCTCTGCCTCGACCCACTTTCCCCGGAATCCACACTTTCGGCCCCCTTCCCCCAAACCCCCATCCCCGCTACGATGACTACTACTTATCCAAGGACGTTAGCCCGCCCTCTATCTGTCTAGTGCAGTAGGGCCACATCAATCGCGTTTTATCGCGCGCTCGGGGTCGACCTCGAATCAGAAGACCGTGGCGATGGTGTTCTGCATGCCGCGACCGATCTTGGAGATGTCCACTCCGCGGTGATCCCTTCGACTGACCAGGAACCGGTAGGTGCGGCTTGGAGGACGAAGGGAAGCACGTTCGTCGGCTTCTACGTCGAGTCCTTGGACGACACGGCGGCCTCGCTGAGGGCGCTCGGCGCGAAGATCCTGGTCGACCACGAGGTCCGCGAGTGGGGCTGCCGCTTCATCGCCCAGGACCCCGACGGCAGAGCGGTCGAGATCAATCAAAGGAGTCATTGCACCGACGTGGGGTCCGACTGACCCTTGGCTGTTGAGCTCCTCTTCGGAGCGGCTCGTGGCAGTCCGGGGCAGCATCGAGAGCCCCACGCGGTTCTCGGGGCGGCCGGCGCTTCGGGTGAAGGGCAAGGAGATCATTCACTGCGACTCCCGTCACCGCCTCGACGACCGGCTCACCCGGAGAGTGATCAGGAGAAGGCGGCAGCACCTGAGATCGGATCGGAGTGTGCGCCTCCTGGTGTTGGCGGCAGGTGCTGACTGGATCTAATTCGAGGTACGGTCGGCCAGCGATTAGGAACTTCTCGAGGAGTTGGTAGGTCTTGCAGCCGGGGCGCCGGCCCCACGGCGCCCGAGCGGAGTTGGGCCGCACACCTGGCCGGGCGCCACCGAGCAGCCCCCAGCCCTCGGCCTCGGAGGCCCCGGGTCCATCCCCGGTTGCTGCGGGGTCCGCGGGAGCGGCACGGGCGCCTCCGGCACCCTCGCCGGTGCTGCCCCGATCGGCCCGCCCGCCCCCAAGCCGTCCTTGAGCCGCTCAGCCGCGCGGCCCCGGCCCGCTGACGGGGCGGGCGGCCGGCAGGGACTCCCCCGCCGAGGGCCGCTCAGGCGGGCAGGGCCGGACCGATGACGGTGTCGGCTCCGAAGCCCACCGGCCGGCGGGCGGGATGCCGCTCCACCCGGGGCAAGAGGGCCCGGTCCAGGACCTCGCTCAACGAGCGGACGTAGACCACCTCCATCCCCTCCAACGCCGAGGGGTCGATCTCATACAGGTCACGCCGGTTGCGCTCCGGGAGCAGAAAGATCTTGATCCCGGCCCGGTGGGCGGCCAGCAGCTTGTCCTTCACCCCTCCGATGGGGAGGATCCGGCCCCGCAGAGTCACCTCACCGGTCATGGCCAGGTCGTGGCGCACCGGCCTGTCGCTGGCCACCGACACCAGGGTGGTGGCCAGGGTGACCCCGGCGGAAGGCCCATCCTTGGGAATGGCCCCGGCGGGCACGTGGACGTGGACGCTGTGATCGTCGAAGAAGCCCTGGGGCACCCCGTACTCGGACCCGTGGACCCGGACCCAGGAGAGCGCCGCTCGCGCCGACTCCTGCATCACGTCGCCGATCTGCCCGGTGAGCTGGAGCTCGGGACGGCCCTCGATGGCCAGCGCCTCCACCGTGACCAGGTCGCCACCCACCTCGGAGACCACCACCCCGGTAGCCAGGCCGACCTTGTCCTCGGGCTCCGCCTCCACGGAGTCGAAGCGGATGGGGCCGAGGTACTCCACCAGCTGCTCCTCCCCTACCGCCACCGATGTCAGTTCAGGGTGCTCAACCAGCTGGCGGGGGATCTTGCGCATCACCTGGGCCACCTGTCGTTCCAGCCCCCGGACCCCAGCCTCGTGGGTGTAGTTGCGGATGATCACCCGCAGGGCCCCGTCCGAGATTGAGACCTCCTCCGGGGCCAGGGCGTGCTGCTGGAGCTGGCGCGGCACCAGGTGCTGCTTGGCGATCTCCAGCTTCTCCTCCTCGGTGTAGCCGTTGATGGCGATGATCTCCATCCGGTCGCGGAGCGGCGGGGAGATGGTGTCGATGACATTGGCGGTGGTTATGAAGAGGACCTGGGAGAGGTCATAGGGCACTTCCAGGTAGTGGTCGGAGAACTCCCGATTCTGCTCCGGGTCGAGGACCTCGAGGAGGGCGGCCGCGGGGTCGCCGCGGAAGTCCAGCCCAACCTTGTCGATCTCGTCCAGCATCATCACGGCGTTCTTGGTCCCGGCCTGCTTCATGGCCTGGATGACCCGGCCGGGCAGGGCGCCGATGTAGGTGCGCCGGTGGCCGCGGATCTCGGCCTCGTCGCGGATGCCTCCCAGCGAGATGCGCACCAGCTTGCGTCCCAACGCCCGGGCGATGCTCCGACCCAGGGAGGTCTTGCCCACCCCGGGCGGCCCCACGAAGCAGAGGATTGGGGTCTGCAGCGGCGGGGGAGCCTCCCCCTCCCCGAGGGCGCGACGGCGCTCCAGCACCCGCTGGCGGACCGCCATCCACTCCAGGATCCGCTCTTTGACCTTGGGCAGGCCGTAGTGGTCCTCGTCCAGGATCCGGGCGGCGCCCTCGATGTCCAGCCGCTCCTGATCGGGATCCTGCCAGGGCAGGTCCACCAGCCAATCGAGGTAGTTGCGCAGCATACCCACCTCGGGAGAGGCGCTGGGGGTGGCCTCCATGCGGTCCAGCTCCTTCAGGGCACGCTTCTCGACCGACTCCGGCATCCCCGCGGCCAGGATCTTCTCGCGGAGGTCCTCCTCCTGGCTGGAGTCACCCCCGAGCTCGGCCAGCTCCTTGCGGATGGCCTTGAGCTGCTCGCGCAGGATGGCCTCCCGCTGGCCCTGGTTGATCGTCTGGGCCACGTCCTGCTGGATCTTGTTGCGCAGCTGGGCGACCTCCACCTGGCGGGCCAGGAGGGGCACCAGGCCCCGCAACCGCCTCTCCACGTCCGGTTCCTGAAGCAGGGCGATCCGGTCCTTGGCCTCCAGGTCGGGGGCGGTCCCGGCCAGATCAGCCACCTTGCCCGGCTCCTTGGCCCGGGCCACGGCCACCGCCAGCTCCGGAGGCACCTGGGCCCCGGCGGCGACGTAGTCCTGGAACAGCTGCCGCACGGTGCCCGACAGGGCCTCGATCTCCGTCCCGGTGGGGTCCACCTCGGAGACCGCCTCCACGGTGGCCAGCCACTGCTCCCCCACCTCCACGGCGAGAAGACGCACCCGGCGCTGGCCCTCGACCAGCACCTGGGCTCCCGCCGCACCGCGGCGGAAGGCGCCGATCTGGGAGACGGTGGCTATCGGATAGAGGTCCTGAAGACCCACCTCGTCCTGCTCACTCTCCCGCTGGACCGCCAGGACCACCTTTCCCTCGGCGGCGACGGCCGCCTCCAGGCTGGCCACCGACCGCTCCCGTCCGGCCCCCAGGGGGGCCAGCTGGTGCGGAAGGACGACGTTGTCGCGAAGAGGCACGAGGGGCAGCGTCTCCACCTCGGGCGCGCTGGGGAGGGGCTCCTGCCCCTCGACCGCGTTGGGCTCACTCAATTTGCAGATCTCCGTACGGTTGTGGGGCCCGCCGGCCTGACCGGCGCCCGAGCCAGAGTGTGCCCGGGGCCACTACCCCCGAAACCTAAGGCGGGCGGCGCCGGGGCCGGCCCCCGCCGCTGGCCGGGATCGGGGCCGACTGACCGCCGCCGCGGTCAGCCGCCAAGCTCGTCCGGTCGGTCCTGGGTGATCACGACCTTCACCGCGCCGCTGCGGTCGGGCCTGGCCGCGGCCCGGAAGGCCGCCCGCCACCGGGGCAGCGGGAATCGGTGGGTGATCCACTCCGCGGCCAGCCCCTGGTCCGCCGCCAGGAGGGCCAGCGCCAGGTCCAGCTGGTGCCCCTCCGGGGTCATTCCGTATCCGTTGGAGCCCACCTGGCGCACCTCCTTGAAGTAGGCGAGAGTGGTCTCCGCCCGGCCCGGCCGGGCGACTCCGACGGTCACAAGCTGTCCCCGGGGGCGGACCGCGCGGAGGGCCAGCTCCACGGTTCCCGGAGTCCCGATCGAATCCAGCACCAGCTCCGGACCGGCGTCCAAGGCCCACCGTCCTCCTCTCCAAGGGCGCACCAGCCCAGCCCCGGTGAGCTCGGCGACCCGTTCCAGCACCGCGGAGGGCGCGGGGGCCACCGGCACCCCGGAAAGGCCCTCGACCAACTTCCGCTGGTGTTCCCAGGCGCAGGTCACCAGCAGCTCCGCCCGGGGCCAGCGCCGGCGGGCCCCGAGGGCCAGACTGAGCCCGATGGTCCCCGCCCCCAGGACCAGGACCGTCTCCGGCACGCCCTCGACCCGGTCCAGGGCATGCAGGGCGACCGCCACGGGATCGGCCAGGACCGCCAGCTGCGCGGGCAGGGCCGGTGGCAGGGGGTGGAGCTGCGAGGCGTGAGCGGTGATTCTGGGGGCGAACCCACCCGGGAGACCCCGAACGTTGCCCAGATGCATCCCGTACCCCGACCCCCAGGGGCCGCCGCTGCGCACCCAGCTGCAGTGGGGAGGGAAGCCCCGCTCGCAGGCAGGACACAGCCGGTCCAGACCTCGTGCCCGGCAGCCGAGCCAGGGGTCCACCGCGACCAGCTGACCGACCTCGAAACCCCCGGGCGCGGGCGGCTCCACGACCCGGGCGAGGATCTCGTGGCCGGGAACGTGGGGGAAGGAGATCAGCCCGCTGAGGGGGTTGTCCGAGCTCGCCTGGAGCAGGGCCTCCTTGACATCCGAGCCGCAGACTCCGGTGGCGAGTGGCTCCAGGAGGGCCCATTCCGGGTGCGGCCGAACGGGCTCGCCCACCTCGCGCAACCCCAGCGGGCCCGCCGCCACCAGCGCCCACTCAGCACGCAGCCGGGACGCCGCCCCGCCCAGCAGGAGTGTCCGGGGCCGGGGGTCGAAGGTGAGCGCCAGCATCCCTCCAGGGTACCTTCGGAGGGACCCTCGGAGGGACCCTCGGGCCCGGTTCCATAACGATTAGGTGAGACCACTCTTGACTAGGATCACAACCAACGCGATCCTGGCGGGGTAACTTGGCCCTTAGGATCATTTAGGGCCTTTAAGCGATCGGGGAGAGGTATGGGCTTGTCGGTGGAGGTGATCCGCCCTCGGCACACGGGGTTCTGCTTCGGAGTGCGGGATGCCCTCGAGCTCACCCGCAGGACGGTGGAGGAGGGCGGTGAGGTGCTGGCCCTGGGTCAGGTGGTGCACAACGCCCGGGCCCTGGAGGAGCTGGAGGCGCGCGGGCTGCGCGAAGCCGACGCCCTTCCCGAGGCTGCCGGCCCGAGCGTGGTCGTGACCGCCCACGGGGCGCCTCCGGAACTCTTCGCCGAGGCCAGCCGCCGGGGTCTCAAGGTGGTGGACACCACCTGCCCCCTGGTGCGCCGGGTGCAGCACCACGCCGAGGACCTGGGCCAGGTGGCGGGCACGGTGGTCGTGGTGGGACACTCAGAGCACAGCGAGGTGCGGGGGGTGGTCGGATGGGCCGCCTCCCAGGGGGCGGAGGTCGAGGTGGTGGCGAGTCTGGAGGAGGCGGAGCGGCTGCCCTGGAGGGAGCGCCGCGGCGTGGTCTCCCAGAGCACCTTCCCCCAGTCGCGGTTCCGGGAGATCGCGGAGGTGGTGGCCGGACGCAGCGGTGAGGTGGAGGTGCGCGACACCACCTGCCCGGTGGTGACCCAGCGGCAGCGGGAGGCGCTCCGCTCCCTGCTCGACCAGGTGGACGTGGCGGTGGTGGTCGGAGGTCGGGGATCGGCCAACACCAGGGCCCTGGCGGAGACCTGCGCTGCGGTCCGGCCGACCCATCTCGTGGAGAGCGCCACCGAGATTCGCGCGGAGTGGTTCAGCCGGGGGCAGCGCGTGGGGATCACCTCGGGAACCTCCACCCCCTCCTGGGTGGTGGACGAGGTGGAGGCCGCCTGCCGTGCCCTCTGAGGAGCCGGCCACCCTGGAGGCGCGCCCCGAGGGGTTGACCGAGGGTCTGGCCCGGGCGGCCCAGGAGCTTCTCGGGCGGTACCAGGAGAGGGTGACCTCGGGCCTGGAGCGCGCCTGCGCGCTGCTGCCCTCCGAGGTCGCCGGCCCCGGGCGCTACCACCTCGGCCTGGAGGAGGGCGCTCGGCCCGGCAAGGCTCTCCGCCCCACCCTGACCATGCTGGTCGGCGAGGGGCTGGGCGCTGACCAGCGCGTGGCCGCCCAGCTGGCCGCCACCGTCCAGCTGGTCCACGACTTCTCCCTCGCCCACGACGACATCGTCGACGAGGACCGTGCCCGGCGAGGTCAGCCGGCCCTCTGGGTCCGATACGGGCTGCCCACCGCCCTCAACACCGGGGACGCCCTCCTGACACTGGCCTTCCGACTGCTGGCGGCCAGGGAGCTGGACCCGGTGGTTGCCCAGAGGGCGAGCGCCGAGCTGAGCCGTGCCACCATGGAGATGGTGGCCGGGCAGCAGGCCGACATCTCCAGCACCGGCGCCCCCTTCCAGGGTCTTCCCGCCTACATGAGGATGGTGGAGCTCAAGACCGGGGCGCTCATGGGGGCGGCCACCGCGCTGGGGGCGATCGCCGCCGGAGCGGGGCCGGACACGGTATCGGCGTGCGAGGCCTTCGGCCGCACGCTGGGGATCGCCTTCCAGCTCCGGGACGACGCCCTCGGCGTGTTCGGCGACGAGGTGGTGACTGGCAAGCCGGTGGGCAACGACCTGGTACGCGGAAAGCAGGGGCTTCCGCTGCTCCTGGCGCTGGGTGGCAACGGCCACCTGGGGAGCACGGCCCGAAGCTGGTTGGAGCCCCCCGGACTCGGTCCGCGCGACCTGCCAGCGGCGGTGGCCCTTCTGCGCGAGGGCGGGGTGGCGGACCGCTGCCAGGGCCTCACCACCACCTGGACCGAGAAGGCGCTGAACGCCGCCGCCAGGCTGCCGCTGCGGGAGGAGGTGGCGGGGGAGATCGAGGTACTCTGCCGCTGGCTGGGGGAGAGAGCCTCTTGACCCTGGAGGTGGCCCTGCCGCCGAGCCCGGAGGCCGCCCGGAGGGAGGCGGGGGCCGTCCTCGAGCGGGCGGTGGCCAGCCTACTGCGGCGCCAGCATCCGGATGGCCACTGGATGGGGGAGCTTGAGAGCAACGCCTCCATCACCGCCGAGTACGTCCTACTGTGCCGCTTCCTGGAGGTCGTCGATCCCGCGAGGGAGGCTGCGGCCGTCCGCCACCTCCTCGGGAAGCAGGGCGCGGATGGCGGCTATCCGATCGCGCCGGGGCTGGAGGGCGATGTGAGCGTCACCACCGAGGTGATGGTTGCTCTGCGGGCTGCCGGGCTGCCGCCGGGCCACCCTCAAGTGAGTGCCGCCCGGGACTTCGTGGCGGCGCACGGCGGGGTGGAGGCCACCCGGATGTTCACACGCCTCTGGCTGGCGCTGGGGGGGCTCTGGCCCTGGCGGGAGCTGCCCGCGGTTCCTCCGGAGTGGGTGCTGCTCCCCGGCCGGTTCCCCGGCAGCATCTACGACCTGGCCTCCTGGGCCCGAGCCACCACGGTTCCCCTGAGCATCCTGCGCACCCAGGAGACCGTCTTCCCCCTCTCCGAGCCCAAGCCCGGTGAGCTGCCCCGGGGTGCCCGGGGCCGGGCGGCCGGCACCTGGGGCTGGCGGGTGGCTGAGCGGCTGGCGCGGCACTACGAGCGGCTGCCATGGACACCCACCCGCCGGCTGGCCCTGGCCCGGGCGGAGAGGTGGGTTTTGGACCACCAGGAGGCGGACGGATCCTGGGCGGGAATCCAGCCCCCCTGGGTGTACGGGCTCATGGCGCTCCGGGCCCGGGGGCTGGGGCTGGACCACCCTGCGGTGCGCTCTGGGCTGGCGGCGCTGGAGAGCTTTGGCATCGAGGACGAGAAGGGATTCAGGTTGCAGGCGTGCATCTCGCCCGTTTGGGACACCGCCCTGGCGGTCTGGGCGCTGGCGGACGCCGGCCTGCCCTCCGATCATCCGGCCCTCCGCCGCGGGGTGGAGTGGCTCATGGGACGGGAGGTGCGGCGCCCGGGCGACTGGGCGGTGAGGCGCCCCGGGGTCCCCCCGGGCGGATGGCCGTTCGAGCTCTTCAACGATCAGTACCCCGACACCGACGACACCGCCGTGGTTCTCTGCGCCCTGACCGCGGCCGGACACCGGCGGCACGAGCCCGGCGAGGTGGGCGCGGCCATGGAGCGGGCGCTCCGCTGGCTCCTTGCCATGCAGGGCGAGGACGGCGGTTTCGGGGCCTTTGACGTGGACAACCGGCGCAGCTGGGTGGAGCACCTGCCCACCTCGGACTTCGGAGAGGTGCTGGACCCGCCCAGCCCCGACGTCACCGCCCACGTCGTCGAGGCCCTGGTTCGCTGCGGGGGAGATGACCTGGAGCCGGCACGGCTCGGGGCGCTCTCCTGGCTGCGCCGTGCCGAGGAGGGGTCAGGCGCCTATTACGGCCGATGGGGGGTGAACTACGTGTACGGCGCGGCCGCCGTGGCGCCGGCACTGGGGGTGACCGGGGATCCCGTTGATCGCGAGCGGCTTCTGCGGCTGGGCCAGTGGGTGGTCGAGCACCAGCACGCCGACGGCTCCTTCGGGGAGTCGGTGCTCTCCTACCATGAGCCGGAGCACATCGGACGCGGAGAGGCCACGCCCTCGCAGACCGGCTGGGCGCTCATGGCACTCCTGGCGGCGGCCAGGGTCTCCGGGGAGCTGGACAGAGAGGGCCGCCTCTGGGCGGCGGCCGCGGCCGCCGCCCAGAGCCTCGCTAAGACGCAGCTCCCGGAGGGGGGGTGGGAAGACCCCTATTTCACCGGCACCGGATTCCCCCGGGCCTTCTACCTGCGCTACCGGCTGTACGCCACCATCTTTCCGGTGATGGCTCTCGCCCGCTTCTCGGCACCGGGCCGGGAGCTGGGGTCCAGCTGGTGAGCCAGGCCACGCTGCCGGAGTACTCGCGGTCCCGGTTGGCGGACGCCCGCGGGCGCGAGAACTTCCCCATCGCAGCCTGGCTGCTTCGCCCCTCTCGACGCGAGGCCAGGGCCGCCATATACGGCTTCTGCCGGCTGGTGGACGACATCGGGGACGAGCGGCTGGGAGACCCCGTGGGCCAGCTCGACCGCTGCCGCGAGGAGCTCGAGGCCTGCTACACCGGTGAGCCCGAGCACCCGGTGTTCGTGAGGCTGCGTCCGGTCATCCAGCGCTTCAACCTGCGCCGCGATCCGTTCGTTCGGCTGATCGCGGCCAACCAGCAGGACCAGGAGGTGCTCACCTACTCGACCTGGGAGGAGCTGGACCGCTACTGCGACCTCTCCGCCAATCCGGTGGGCGAGCTGGTGCTGGCACTGGAGGGGATCTCCGACCCCGAGCTGATCTCCCTCTCCGACTCCATCTGCACCGGACTGCAGCTGGTCAACATGTGGCAGGACGTGGCCGCGGACCGAGAGCGGGGGCGGCGCTACCTGCCCGCGGAGGTGCTGGCGCAGCACGGGGTGGATGAGGCGGATTGGTGGCGGGGTCGCGCCACGCCGGCCATGCGGGCGGCCATGGCCCACGCCGTGGGCCGGTCCCGGAGCCTTCTGCGCCAGGGGTGGCCGCTGGCGGCGAAGACGCCGGGGCTGATGCGGCTGGAGATGGCCACCTTCATCCTCAGCGGGCTGGAGGCCTCGGACGGGGTGCTGGCGGATGGGGACCTGGTGTTCCAACGCAAGGCCCGGCTGCCCCGGGGCTCGCGCCGCCGGGCCCTCCTGGGATCCCTGGCCGCGCTCCGGGCGGGCCGGCGCGGCGCCGCGTGAGCGTCAGCTCGGTCGAGCTGGAGCTGGGGTACCGCCGCTGCGCCCGTGAGGTGCGGGCGGCAGCGGGCAACTTCTACTACGCCTTCCGGCTCCTGCCCGCCGAGAAGCGCCAGGGGCTCCATGCCCTTTACCGCTTCTGCCGGGGCGCGGACGACATCGCCGACGCCCCTGAGGACGCCGGGCGGCGGCTCCGGCGGCTCGAGTCCTACCGCAGCACCCTGGAACGCAGCCTCGCCGGGGACCCGCCGGACGCAGGCTGGCTCATCCTGTTGGACACGGCGCAGCGGTTCTCGCTCTCGCCCCAACACCTGCACCAGGTGATCGACGGCTGCGCCGCTGACTGCCGGCCGATGAGGATCCGCTCAGAGCGAGAGCTGGCCGACTACTGCTACGGGGTGGCGGGGGTGGTCGGGCTGCTCAGCGCCCGGATCTTTCGCTACCAGGATCCCCAGGTTGAGCGGCTGGCCGTGGCCCTGGGGGAGGCTATGCAGCGGACCAACATCCTCCGCGACCTCGGCGAGGACCTGGCCGCCGGACGTCGCTACCTGCCCGACGAGGTGATGGAGCGCTTTCAGCTCACCGAGGAGGATCTCCTGGTGGGGGGAAGGGGGCCGAATGCCCACCGCTACCGCGACCTCATGGCCCACGAGGTGGAACTGGCCCGCGATCGCTTCCGCACCGGCCTCCAGCTGGTGCCGCTGGTGGAACGGGACGCCCGCGGCTGCCCGGCGGCGCTGGCCGCGCTGTACCAGGCTCTGCTGGACCGGATCGAGCGAGACGGATACGACGTGCAGGGCGGGCGGGTCCGGCTCAGCTCCCGCCACAAGGTGGGGCTGGCCATGGTCGCCTGGGCGAGCGCCACCCTCAGGCCCTGAGTCACCGATGCGGGCGGTGGTGGTGGGAGGCGGCCTGGCCGGGATAACGGCGGCGCTGGACCTGGCGGCCGCCGGGGTCCAGGTGGCTCTCCTGGAACGCTCCGGCCAGCTCGGCGGCCTCTGCCGCTCGGTTCCGGACCCGGTGGCCGGCCGGGTGGACACCGGGCAGCACGTGTATCTCGGATGCTGCACCGAGCTGGAGGCGCTGCTGGGCCGCCTCGGCGTGGAGCCCGCGCTACGCCAGGAGCGCCTGGAGCTCACGGTCGTGGACCCCGGGCACCCCCGGCCGCGCCAGCTCTCCGCCGCGCCGCTACCCGCCCCGTTCCACCTCCTGCCGGTTCTCGGCGCCTGGCCCAGGCTGCCCAGAGGCTCGCTGCTCCACGTCGCCCGGGTGGCCGCCGCGCTGAGGGAGGGGCCGGGCGGGCTCGACGACCTGCCCGCGCTGGGCTGGCTGAGAGCCTTGGGCCAGCCGGAACAGCTGATCTCCCAGCTCTGGGAGCCCTTCCTGGTGGCCGCCTGCAACGCCCCACTGGACCGCTGCAGCGCCGAGCTGGCCGCGTTCGTGGTCCGGGAGGGGCTCCTCAGCTCATCCCGCGCCGGGGCCCTTCGCGTCCCCGGGACGGACCTCACCCAGTGGCTGGACCCTCCGGCGCGCCGTGCCCTGCAGGCGGCCGGGGTGGAGGTCCGCCTGGACTCGCGCGTCCACTCGGTCAGCTGCGGACCTGGCTCAAAGCTCTACGTGACCCACGGCCCCGGCGCGGAGGAGGCCTTCGACGCGGCGGTCCTGGCGGTGCCCGCCAGGTCGGCCCACCGCCTTCTCCTGGCGGAGGGACGGTCCACCCCGGCCCTGGAGGCGGCCGCCGGCATCCCCGATTCCCCGATCGTGAACGTGCATCTCTTCACCGACCGCCCCTTCCTGCCGGGAGCCGTTACGCTCATCCCGAGGAGCCGGCTCCAGTGGGCCTTCGACCGCTCCCGGCTGGACGACCAGCTGCTGGAGGGGAGCTGGCATGCGGCCATTTCCATCTCCGCAGCCGAAGCCGAGGTTGGAGTTCCCGAGGGGCGCCTCTCCGCCGACATCTGGCAGTTGTGTCAGGAGACATTCCCCCCGGCGGCCCGGGCCCGACTGGTGCACAGCCGGGTGACGCGGGAGGCCCACGCCACCTTCTGGCCTGAACCCGGCTCGGCGGCCCGGCGGCCCGGCCCCAGCGATGCCGTCCCAGGGGTGGCCCTGGCTGGCAGCTGGACCCGTACCGGGTGGCCGGCGACCATGGAGGGTGCGGTGCGCAGTGGCAGCGCAGCGGCCCGGCATCTTCTCGCCTGACCGCTTCCCGGGCCCACCTGCGGTGGGCTCCGCCGCCCGCCGTACAGGTTCCCCCAGGGCGTGAATTCGGTGGCGCAGCTGGCTGCGCCGAAGCACCCGTCGAAGGCCGCGGCCGGCCCAGGCGCCGAGCGTCGCCCGGACCGGCGAGAGAGCCGGACCGGTCAGCGGCGCGGACCCACCACCGGCTGGGCGGCCGGGACCGGGTCCTTGGCATTCCCGACCAAACTGGGGCCCACCTGGGCCACCGCGCTGCCCAGCTGGGCCAGCGCCCTGCGCTGCCTGCCGCCCAGACGGATCAGGGCCGGCAGTGAGCCCGGCCGCTGGGCCATCAACGACGCGACACGCAGCGGAGAGGCACCGCGGCTGCCCTGGGCCACGAGGGCGGCCAGCGGTCCCAGCGGCTCCGAGGGTCGGTCCAGAACGACGCGGAGGCCCCCCACGGGCAGCCCGCGTCCTGAGAACCAGCCGGCCGTCTCCATCTCCACCAGGTCGGCGCCGAGGGCGCGCAGCCGCTGGCGCTCCCTTGGGTCATCCGCCACCGTGTCCACCGAGGCGAGGGTCGCCGGACGGGCGTGTGCGAGGAGGCCCAGCTCCGAGGTGATGGCGGGATCGAGGGCTACCGGACCTGGGCCCAACGCGACCAACCGGCGCGCCACGGCGACCGTCCCCGTCTCCCAGGAGTCGTCCAGCGCGCCCGCCACCCCCGCCACCAGGACCCGGGCCCCCAGTGGAGCCAGGGCGCAGGCCGCCCGCGCCCTGGGCTGGCCGGTCCCGGTAGCCCACACCTCCACCTCGCCGCCCCGGCGCCTCCAGCGCACCAGTCCGTGGGTCGGGTCGCGCTCCCACGCTCCGCCCAGCGCACGCCGACAGGTGGCCGCCTCGGAGTCCAGGGCACAGGCCACCAGGAGCTCAGGAGCCCGCGGCGCCGGCCACGCGCCGCCGCGGGCCAGAAGGCCGGTGATGACGAGGACGAGCGCTGCCGCCAGCGCGCTCAGCCCCACCCCGAGCAGCACCGCCAGCACCGTGCTCTGCAGCATCACACCCAGCAGCAGGAGGGCGCTCAAGGTGAGCGGGAGCCGCAGCGACCCCGGGTAGTCCCCGAGGCACAGGCGGATCCAGAGGGCGACGGCCAGTCCGACGGCCAGCCAGCCGACGTAGTTGAGGAGGCTGACCCCGTACCAGACCCCACTCCCCGGCGGGTAGCTGTAGATCGAACCCAGCCACCAGCGGCCACCTCGGAGGGCCACCGGATCCACCACCAGGTCGATGGCGACCATGGCGAGGCCCGTGAGCCCCACCCGAACCGCCCCTCGGGAGCCCACCCGGCCGAGAACGGTGAAGGCGGAGACGGCCAGCCAGGTGAAGCTGAGGCTGTCGAAGAGCGGGACCCCCGAAACCCGCAGGTCGGAGTGGAGGCCCGTGGGCCGGTAGTGGTAGACCCCGAAGGGAATCCCCGGTCCGGCGGTGGAGCCCCACTCCGCCAGCCAGGCGATCAGATATCCCCCGGCCAGGAGTGGCAGGGCCCGGCGCCAGCCGAAGGTGCGGATCAGGACCGCCGCCATGAGCAGCCAGGGGAGGATGGCATACCACCGGCCAGCCAGGGCCGGGATCCAGGCGGGCAGCTCAGCCGTCTCCGCGGGTCGCCAGTTCGGCAACCGCCTGGCGGAGCGCCTCGTTGAGGTCGCCGGGCCTCCAGCCGAGCTCCGACCGCGCCCGCTCCGCCGTCACGTACATGGGCCTGGCCGCCATCCGGACGGCGGTCAGAGGGATCCCCGGCGCCCTCCGACGGGCCGCCGCCGATCCCTCGCTGATCGCGGCTGCAGCGAAGCCCGCCCAGATCGGGATCCGGAACCGGGGCGCGGGGCGCCCGGCCAGCCGGGCCAGCTCGTTGAGCAGCCGGCTCATGGTCCAGTTCTCGTCCCCCAGGATGTAGCTGCGCCCGGGCTTGCCCCGCTCCAGCGCCAGCACATGTCCGGTCCCCACCCCCCTGACATCGACGAGGTTGAGTCCGGTGTCGGTGGCTGCTGGAATCCTGCCCAAGAGGAAGTCCCGGATGATGGCCCCGGTGGGGGTCGGACGGCTGTCGCCCGCCCCCACGGGGGTGCTCGGCTGGACCACCACCACCTGCATCGTTCCCGAGAACCCCTGGGCCAGCTTCTGGGCCGCCCACTTGCTGCGCTTGTAGGCACCGGGCAGGTCCGACGCATCCCGAGCCAGATCCAGCTCGGAGCGAACCTCGCCCGTGCGGCTGAAATGCAAGGTGCCCACGGTGCTGCAGTGGACGAACCGCGCCACTCCGGCCCGAGAGGCTGCCTGGAGCAGGGCTGCGGTCCCGCCGACGTTGACCTCCAGCATCCTGTGGAGATCCCCGGGGCCGAGGGCGAGGCGGTAGTCCGCCGCACAGTGCACCACCCCCCAGCACCCCTCCAGCGCCGGGGGAAGGGTCTCCGGGGCGGTGAGGTCACCCTGGGCCACCTCCATCCCCCCCAGTTGAGGCGGGACTCGGGCCAGCGGCCGCATCAGCAGCCGGGGTTGGTAGCCGGCCAGCCCCAGCGCAGCCGCCACCCAGCGTCCGACGAAGCCCGAGGCTCCGGTGACCAGGACCGTCCTCCCCCCGGCACTCACCGCGCGCCCTGGGGCAGTGGCTGCAGGAGGTAACCGCCTCCGCGGCTGGAGCGCAGCAGACGGGGGTGCTCGGGATCGGGCTCCAGCTTGCGGCGGAGCCGGTGGACGCACATGGTGACTGCGGCCGGGGTGGCGCGCGGATCGCCGCCCCACGCCCCCTCGATGATCTGCTGACGGGACAGCACGGTCCCGGCGTTGAGCGCCAGGTATTCCAGGAGGTCGGCCTCTCGGGGACTGAGCAGATGGCGCCGGCCCTCGATCCGGGCGCTGCGCCGGGCGGGCTCGACGATGAGCGGGCCAACCTCGACCACCCGGCCGGCGGAGCGCCTCTCCACCTGCCGACGGCGGAGGACCGCCCGGAGGGTGGCGGTGAGGAGCGCCGGCGGGTAGGGCTTGGGCAGCACGTAGTCAGCACCCGCCTCCATCAGCGAGGGAGCCTGGTAAGTCTCCCCCAGGACCACCAGGGGAGAGGTGGACATCGCCCGGACCGCCTCGACCCCGCGCAGCCCCTGGAGCAGGCCGAGATCTGCCAGGATGGCGGCCGGCGCCTCCTCGCGCAGGGCCAGCTCCAGCGCCTCCAGCGAGGCGGCCACGCGCGAGGTGAGGCCGGGGACCTGGCCCACCAGGTGGGCGGCCACGGCCGCGTACTCCGGCTCGGCCTCCAGGATCAGGACGACCATTGGGGTTATTGTGGGTCTCCGAGAGCGCACGGACCGGGTTCAGGAGGTGGCCCATGAAGAACTTGGATCCTGACGGCTGGGTGAGGGCGATGGGGTTCCTCGATCCCCTGGCCGACCTGGGCCAGCGTCTGGTGGGAGCCGGGATCAGGCGCGGCGGTGCCCCGGCGTCCTCGGCGAAGAACCTTCTCAATGGCCCGTGGCTCGGGCACCCGCTGCATCCCGCTCTCACCGACATACCCCTAGGAGCCTGGACCGGGGCGGCTCTGCTCGACCTCGCCGGCGAGCAACGGGCGGCCGACCTGCTCATGGCCGCCGGCTGCGCCGCTGGGGTCGCGGCGGCCGCTTCCGGGATCGCGGACTGGCAGGACAGCTATGGCCATGAGCGCCGGATGGGGGCGCTGCACGGCATCCTCAACCTCTCCGCGCTGGCCATGCTCACCGGAGCGGTGGCACTGCGCGCCTCCGGGAGGCGTGATGCCGGGCGGCCGCTCGGGCGGCTGGGCCTGGGGCTGGCCCTGGGAGCGGCCTATTTTGGGGGGGAGCTGGTCTTCCGCCAGGGGACCCAGGTCAACCGCAACGCCTTCACCGAGGGCCCCTCCGACTGGACTCCCGCAGTCCTCCAGTCGGAGGTCCAGGAGGGCGTCATGACCACCTGCCAGATCGGGGGTGCGAAGGTCGTTTTGACCAGGGTTGCCGGCCAGGTTTGCGCCGCGGGCAACGTCTGCCCCCACGCCGGTGGCCCCCTCTCTGAAGGCCGCCTGGAAGGGGAGGTGGTGACCTGCCCCTGGCACGGTTCGAAGTTCGACCTTAGGACCGGAAGGGTGCTCTGGGGCCCGGCCACGACCCCCATCCCCACCTACGAGGTGCGCCCAGGCGCCGGAGAGATGATCGAGGTGCGGGCCCGCTGAGCCCGGATCCCCTCCCAGAGGACACCGCCGCCGAGTGCCGGCGCCGTCAGCTGGAGCGGGGCGGGGAACTGCTGGCGGCCGCCCGCCGGGTGTGCGTCCTGACCGGGGCCGGGATCTCCACCGACTCCGGCATTCCCGACTTCCGCGGCCCCGAGGGGATCTGGACCCGGGATCCGGGCGCTGCCAGCCGGGCGACCCTTCGGCACTACCTCTCCAGCCCCACAGTCCGGGCCGAAACCTGGCGACGGCGGGCCTTCGCCCCGGGGCCGGCCCCCCAGCCCAATCGAGGGCATCTGGCCCTGGTGGAGCTGGAGCGGCAGGGCCGGCTGCGCTGCCTGGTCACCCAGAACGTGGATGGCCTACACCTGGCCGCCGGGACCGCGCCGGGCCTTCTGGTCGAGATCCATGGACACCTTCGGGGATACCGCTGCCTGGGCTGCGGCCGGGAGGGGCAGATGGAGGAGGTGCTGGAGCGGGTGCGGCAAGGGGAGGTGGACCCGTCCTGCCCCGCCTGTGGTGGAATCCTCAAGTCGGCGGCCATCTCTTTCGGCCAGCCGCTGGACGGCGAGGCGGTCCGAAGGGCCGAGGCGGCGGCCCAGGACTGCGATCTCTTCCTGGCCGTGAGGAGCCGGCTCGAGGTCCGGCCAGCGGCCACCCTCCCCCTCCTGGCCCTGAGCCACGGGGCCGACCTGCTGATCGTCAACCGGGAGCCCACCCGTCTGGACCGGAGGGCGGCGGCAGTGGTGCGAATGGGGACCTCCGAAGCCTTGCCTCTGCTGATCGGCAGCTCGGCCCGCAGCTGAGAGGTCAGGCCGAAGCACGCTCCTGACTGGGGACCGGCTCCAACCCGGCCAGGGCGAGGGCGCAGGACACGGCTGCGACCGGCATCTCCTGGAGGTCGTATCCCCCCTCAAGGAAGGCGGCGACCCTTCCCGGGCAGCTCTCGGCAGCCACCTCGGCAACCCTGGCCATGGCCAGCCCATATGAGGACCACCGCAGCCTGAGTCCGGCCAGGGGGTCTCCGATGAGGGCGTCGAAGCCGAGACTGACCAGGATCAGCTCGGGTTGATGGCGTCGGACCGCCGGAAGGACCCGGGACTCCAGCTCCGCGAGCCAGATCGGGCCCTCGGTGCCCGCCGGAAGGGGAACGTTGACGGTGGTTCCGAAGCCGTCGCCCCCGCCGCGCTCCGACGCCGCGCCGGTGCCGGGGTACAGCGGCCACTGGTGGAGCGAGGTGTAGAGCACCCGGGGGTCCTCCCAGAACACCTCCTGGGTGCCGTTCCCATGGTGGACGTCCAGATCGAAGATCGCCACCCGCTCCACCCCCAGCCGCCTTTGGGCGTGCCTTGCCGCCAGAGCCAGGTTGTTGAAGAGGCAGAAGCCCATGGCCCGGTCCGGGGTGGCGTGGTGCCCCGGGGGCCGCACCAAGGCCAGGGAGGGAGTGGGAGATGGGGCGCAGGCCAGTTCGGCGGCCACCAGGGACGCGCCGACGGCGTCCAGGGCGATGTCGAAGGAGAAGGGGGTGCAGTAGGTGTCGGGGTCGATCCAGCCGCCACCCTCGAGGGAGAGGGCCTGGATCCGGTCGACGTGGCGGGGCAGGTGCACCAGCAGCAGGTCGTCCGGGTCCGCCCGGCGGGCGGAGCGCCAGCTCGCGGGGGAGATGAGCGGCTCCGCACGCAGCCCCGCCACGATGGCACGGAGCCGGTCTGGGGACTCCGGATGTCCCGGGCTCTCGTGGTCGAGGAAGATCTCGTCGTAGAGCAGGGCCAGCCCGGCCTCCCCCTCCCCCGCCACCCTACTGGTCCAGGGAGAGCACCATCTGGGGCGCTGCGATGCGGTGGTCCTCCCGGGTGGGCTTGACCGCGGTCCCGACGGCGAAGAACTCGATCACGTGGCTTCCCCAGCCGTGGTTGTTCTCCTTGATCTGGGCGCCCACGATCCCCTCGGCGGATACCTCCTCGGCCTCCCGCTGCATCCGCTCCATGGCCAGCTCCCGGGCGTCATAGAGGGCCTGGGTGAAGTTGGGCATCTCCTGGTTCTGCCCGACCCGGCGCATCCACTGACCGAGCCCCTGGTGGGCCACGTGGTAGACGCAGGACCCCATCACCAGGGCCAGCGGGGCGTACCCGGCCTGGAGCAGGGTCCAGAAGTCCTGCCCGGAGAGGTCGGAGGTGAACGGCTTGCCCTTGGGAGTGCGCATGGTCCCCTGGGCACTGCGCACGGCGGTTCCCACCGCCATGAACTCGGCCAGCCCCTGACCCCACTCATACCGGTTGATGTCCAGGCGGACGCCCACGATCCCGTCCGCGCCGAGGACGTCGGCCTCCTCCTCCATCCGGCTCATGGCCAGCTCCCGGGCCTGGTACATCGCCTGGCTCAGCACCTGGAGCTCCTGGTTCTGCCCGTAGTTGGCCATCTGCATGCCTATGTGGTAGATGGAGCTACCCACCACCAGCCCCACCGGCTCGAACCCGGCCTCCTTCACCAGCAGGAACTCGGAGATCGAGAGGTCGCTGGTGAAGAGCTTGCGGTGGCCCTCGGTGCCACGCATCTCCTTGAGCCGGTTGACGGCGTCCTCGGGGATCAGGGGCTGCTGCTCGCTCAAGGCATCTCCTCCATCAACTAAGCGGGACCACCAGTCGCGGGGCGGGCGACGCGGCGACGCGCTCCCCCTCCCCCACCACAGTGCCCAGCGCCACCCACTGCACGATCCGTCCCTGGACCTGCTCCGAGCCGGTCTGGTACTCCAGGATGTGGGACTCCAGCTCCACCCCGACCACCCCCTCACCTCCCAGAGCGGCGGCCTCCGCCGCCATCCGGGCCCGGCTCTGGTGCTGGGCCAGGTGCAGCGCCCGGGTGAAGCTGGACACCTCCTGGTTGGACCAGCTCCCCATTCCGCCCATGAGGCCACCGAAGAAGGCCATCGCGGTCCAGGCACTGGCCCCCAGGGCCACCCCCAGGGGACGCTGCCCGGTCGTGGCCAGCTTGGCCATGTCCTGTCCGCTCAGCGTCGAGGTGAAGGGGCCCACGGCGGGGGCTGGGCCATCGCGGCGGACCGCGGTGCCCAGCACAGTGAACTCGGCCATCCCCTGAGCCCACTCCCAGCTGCGGATCACCAGCCGCACCCCCACCACCCCCTCCGCCCCCAGCCCCTCGGCCTCGCGCATCAGTCGGCCCAGGGCGAGGTGGCGAGCGTCGGTCAGGGCGCGAGTGAGTGGGAGGTTCTCCTGAGGCTCGGGCGGCGTCCAGCCCATCCCCATTCCAAAGCGAGAGTAGCCCCCCTGGACCCACCCGATCTGGTACATGGAGCTGCCCATCACCAGGGCCAGCGGGCGATAGCCCAGCTGGCGCAGCGCCGCCAGCTCGTCGACGGAGAGGTCAGAGGTGAAGGCGGCCCCGGACTGGCGCTGGCGAGCGATCCTCTCCTCGGCCTCGAGTGGGATGCCGCCTGCCTCCACCAGCTGGCGGCTGCGCTCAGCGCGCTGCAGCTCCTCCGGGGATGGTCCGGGCTGACCGCCGCGGAAGAACCGCACTCTCAGCCCAGCAGCCGCTCTAGCGCGATCCGCCCCTCGGAGGTGGACTGGCCCTCGCGCACCAGCGCCCGGCTGAGCTCGGCAAGCCAGGCATCGACGGCCATCTCCTCGGTCTTGAGGGCGATCCCCCGCACCACCTGGACCCGGCGGGCCGCCACCGCCCCCTGCTCCCGGGCCACCTCGAAGCGGTCCTCCCCCAGCTGGATCAGGATCCGCCGCACCTGCTTGTTGCGGCGCAGCACCCCCCCCTGGTACTCGACCTTGACCCGGCCGGGAAGCGCCCCGGTGAACTTGCCGGCCATCACCTCGAGGAAGGTGGAGAGGTCGCGGGAGTCCGCCCGCAGCCCCGCAGCCAGCTGCTCGAAGTCGGGTTGGGAGTCCGGCGCGAAGCTCAGCTCTTCCATCTGCCAGGGCAATATACCGCCCCCTCGCCAGTAACCAGATTCGGGGGAATTTGTCAAGCCCCTTCCCAAACGACCCTCCAGTCCCTAATCTTGCGGGCAACAGGGAACGGGGAGGGGCCAGTGTCCTAGGGACTCCTCCCCGGTGAGCAACTTGTAGGGAGGTGGCCAAAGATGGCGACGGCGGTGAAACCCGACTACGACGCGTCGGATCGAAAGCTAGCCCGGACCATGTCGGTCTGGCAGCTCTTCTTCCTCTCCATGGGAGGGATCATCGGCTCCGGGTGGCTGTTCGCGGCCATCGCCTCGGCCGCCATGGCCGGGCCGGGCGCGATCGTCTCCTGGATCGTGGGTGGCGTGCTGGTCCTCTTCGTTGCCCTCAACTACGCCGAGGTCTCGGGGATGCTGCCCCGCAGCGGCGCGATCGTGCGCTACCCGCACCTGACCCACGGCGGCTACACCGGCTTCATCCTGGGCTGGACATATCTGCTCTCCGCGGTCTCCGTGCCGGCCATCGAGGCCGAGGCGGTGGTCACCTATGCCAGCTCCTACATCCACGGGATCGTCAACAGCAGCTCCGAGCTGACCTGGCCGTCCGGGATCCTCTTCGGGATCGCGCTGATGATCCTCTTCTTCATCATCAACTACGTGGGGATCCGCTTCCTCAGCCAGTTCAACGCCTTCGTCACCGGCTGGAAGTTCCTGATCCCCGGCCTGACCATCATCTTTCTCCTGATCCTGGACCTTCACACCAAGAACTTCTCGGGTTATGGCGGATTCTTCCCGCTGGGCACCCAGCCGGTTCTGGGGGCGGTGGCCAGCACCGGGATCGTCTTCTCCTACCTCGGCTTCCGGCAGGCGCTGGACTTCGGCGGTGAGGCCAAGAACCCCCAGCGGGACGTGCCCACCGCCACCATCCTCTCGGTCCTCGCCGGGATGGTCATCTACGTCCTGCTCCAGGTGGCCTTCACCGGTGGCATCAACTGGGGCTTCTTCCACGTCCAGGTGGGTGACTGGGCCAAGCTGGCGGCCTCTGGCAGCGCCGCCGCCGACGCGCCCTTCTACGTCCTCATGAAGGGTGCCGGAACCGCTCTCCTGGGCGGGTTCGCCACCATCCTTCTGATCGACGCCTTCATCTCCCCCACCGGGACCGGCTACATCTACCTCGGGACCTCCTCCCGGACGGTGTACGGGCTCTCGGTGGTGGGGTACCTGCCCAAGCAGTTCCAGGAGGTCCTGGCCTCGACCAAGATCCCCTGGCTGGCGCTGGTGGCCTCCACAGTGGTGGGCTGCCTCTTCTTCCTGCCGCTGCCCAGCTGGTACACCCTGGTGGGGATCATCACCTCGGCCACGGTGCTCACCTACATCATGGGCGGCATCGGGCTTCCCATCCTGCGCCGCACCGCGGGCTCGCTGAGCAGGCCCTTCCGCCTCTGGGGGGCGGAGATCCTGGCCCCCGTGGGCTTCATCGGCGCGGTCCTGATCGTCTACTGGGCCGGGTTCTTCACCCTGGCCATCGTCTTCGCCGCGGTCTTCGTCGCCCTGCCCCTCTTCACCTGGTTCTACGCCCCCATGAAGGGGTGGATCAGCGCGGGGACCGGCGGCATCCTGGGACTGGTCTTCCTGGTGCTCTGGATCATCGTCCAGCGCTGGGGTGCCTATGCCCTGACCGCTGTTCCGGCCAAGATCTCGCATCCCGCCTTCGGGGTCTTCTACTTCACCACCATCGTGCTGATCGGAGGCTTCACCGCCGCCCTCTGGTACCTCTCCAACGAGGAGGGGCGGAAAGCGGTCAGCAGCACCTGGTGGTTGATCTTCTTCCTCCTGGCGATGCTCGGGATCTCCTATTACGGATCCTATGGTGCGGCCGGGACCCCGGGGGCACCGGCGACGGTGGGGATTCCCTTCCCGTCCGACATCCTCCTGGTGATCATGGTCGGCCTGCTCGCCTTCGGCTGGGCGGTCCACAGCGGGTACGAGACCGAGGAGATCGCCGCCATCGTCCTCAGCGGGACCGGAGTTGTGGGGGAGGGCCCGATCGCCCAGCCCGGCGGCTACATGCCACCTCAGGTGGGGCCTGCCGCGAGCCCCAGCCCCGGCACCGGGAGCTGACCGACCTCGGATCGATGGCAGCCACCTAGGAGGCAGCCAGGGGCCCGCCCGGGAGATCCGGGCGGGCCCTCTCTTTTCCCCCGGCCTCGGCGGCCCGGCTATATTCGAGTGATGGGATCGGTGTCCGGGTCCGAGCACGCCGTCCACGGCTGGCGGCGCCTTCTGGTCGAGCCGCGGCGGCCCGCCTCGGTGGCCAAGAACCCCAACAGCCACTGGCTGGTGGTGGGCACCGTCTGCGTCGGGGCGTTCATGGGCCAGCTGGACGCCAGCATCGTGGTCCTGGCCCTCCCCCGGCTCAAGACCGACTTCAACGCCTCGCTGGGATCGGTCGAGTGGGTCTCGCTGGCCTACCTCCTAGTCCTGGTGGCCATGGTGACCGCGGTGGGGCGCTTCGCCGACATGGTGGGACGCAAGCTCCTCTACATCTACGGCTTCGCCATCTTCATCGTCGGGACGGCCCTCTGCGGGCTGGCCCCCAGCCTCACCTTCCTCGACGTCTTCCGGGTCCTTCAGGGCTTTGGCGCGGCCATGCTCCAGGCCAACAGCGTCGCCCTCATCGTGCAGGCGATGCCGCCGGACAAGCTGGGCAAGGGGATCGGGGTCCAGGGAGCCGCCCAGGCGCTGGGACTCTCTCTCGGCCCGGCGGTGGGAGGCCTGCTCCTCGTCCTGGGGGGCTGGCGGCTGATCTTCTTCGTGAACGTGCCGGCCGGATTGCTGGGCATGGGGCTGGGGTGGTTCCTCCTCCCCCGCAGCCGCCACCTCGCCGAGCGCCAGCCGATGGACTGGTGGGGGATCGGCAGCTTCGTGGCCGCCATCACCGCCCTCATGCTGGCCCTCTCCTACGGGAACGAGACGGGCTGGCTCTCCCCCGAGATCCTGGGTTTCGTGGCTGCCACCCTGATCTTCGGAACGGTGTTCATCCGCCGCGAGCTGCGCTGCCGGGCCCCCATGATGCAGCTCTCGATGTTCAAGGTGGTTCCCTTCTCCGCAGGCATCTCCTCGGGTCTGCTCTCCTACCTCGCCCTCTTCGGAGCCCTCTTCGTCCTTCCCTTCTACCTCAAGGATGCCGGGCACCTGAACCCCGCCTCTGCCGGCCTGGAGCTGGTGGTGCTGCCGGTGTTCCTGGGAATCACCGCACCCATCGCGGGGGCGCTGGCGGACCGAATCGGCGCCCAGCCGCTCACCGTCGGAGGGATGGCGGTTCTGGCGCTGGCCATGGTGGGCATGGGGATCCATCCGGAGACCGGTGGCCTACTGCTGGTGGAGCTGGCAGTGGCCGGGATCGGGCTGGGGATGTTCACCCCACCCAACAACGCCGCCATCATGGGGTCGGCTCCCCGCGAGCACTCGGGGATGGCCAGCGGGATCCTCAACATGACCAGGGGCACCGGGACCTCCATGGGGGTGGCCCTCACCGGCTTGGTCTACGGTCTCTTCGTGGGGGCTGGCGCGGGACACAGCGCCTCGGTCCACGCGGTGACCCAGGGCCTGATCGCCTCCGCCTTCTTCCTCGCCGCCATCGCCGTGGCAGCCGGGGTCCTGGCCGCCCTCCGGGGCCGGACCGGGCTCAACCTCGACCCCACCCTGACCGCCGAGGGCTGATCTGAGCGCTGATCGGGCGCGCTCTGGCAGGATGGGCCGATGCTGAGCACCAGAACCCGCCCCTCCCCGCCACCCGGTCCCCGGGGCTGGATCACAGCGGCCACCGCCACGGCCGCCGTGGCCCTCCTCCTGGCCGCCCGCACCCAGCTGCTCAGCCTGGCTCCCAGGGGGGAGGGGCTGGCCATCCAGCTGGGGGTCTTCGTCCTGGCCGTGATCCTGGGAGGGGTGGCGATCCGCGCCTTCAACTCCCGGGTCTTCGCCCACCTCCAGGGGAGCTCTCTGTACGCCTGGCGGCCGGTGGTGACCTGGTGCCTCTACCTCCTCCTGATCCTGGGGGTTCTCTCCGCCCTCCAGATCAACCTCACGGGACTTCTGGCCGCGGGCGCGGTGGTCGGGGTGGTGGTGGGGGTGGCGGCCCAGACCTCCCTAGGCAGCGTGTTCGCCGGGATCGTCCTGCTCATGGCCCGCCCCTTCGTGGTGGGCAACTTCGTCCACATCCGCACCTACCTATTCGGGGGGATCGAGTACCAGGGGGTGGTGACCCACGTGGGGGTGGTCTACACCACTGTCGACCTGGGGGGCCGGCTGGTGCGGATCCCCAACAGCGGGGTTCTGATGGCTGCTCTCACGGTCACCAATCTGCCGCTCCAACTGGACATCGAGGTCCAGCTTCCCGCCCGCGCCCGGCTCGCGGAGCTGTCCCTGGCGATCTCCAAGGCCCTCAGGCTGAGCTCCCGGGAGTCGGTGCAGCTGCGCCCCGTCCAGCTCCAGGTCTCCGACCAGTCCCAGCTCCTCTGCCACCTGCAGGTGCGCTGCCGGCGTCCGGTGGAGGTGGCCGACGTGATGGAGGTGATCTCCGCCGCCGGCGCGGATCCGGGACCCGCCGACGCCCAGCCGGAGGTGAGTTGAGCGAGGAGGACCGTCACGCCTGGGAGCGGCCGACCCTGGACGAGGTTACGGAGGGGGTCTGGCGCGTCCCCCTGCCCCTCCCCGGGGACGCCCTGCGGGCAGTGAACGCCTACCTGGTCCGGGACCAGGGGGGCTTCCTCATGGTGGACTGCGGCTGGAACCGGCGGGAGAGCTGGGAGCGGCTGGAGGAGGCGCTCCGCCGGCTGGGCTCCGGCCTCCACCGGGTTCGGTGGGTCTTCGCCACCCATGTCCACGACGATCACTACGGCCTGGCGGGCCGGGTGCGCCAGCGCTCCCGGGCAAAGGTGCTGCTGGGGAGCAGGGAGCGCGACTCGCTGACCGCCTTTCGCGATCACCCCGGCGAGGCCCGGCGCAGGACGGCGGCCCGGCTGGACCAGCTGGCCGCCGCGGACGTGGCCCGCCGGCTGGAGGCGGCCGGACCCTCCGAGCGCCGGCCCCCAGCGGACCCCGACCTGTACCTGGGCGGCGGCGAGACGCTCCTCCTCGGCGACCGGGAGCTGGAGGTGGTGTCGACCCCGGGACACACCAGAGGTCACCTCTGCCTGCACGACCGCACCAACCAGCTGCTCTTCGCCGGAGACCACGTCCTCCCCCAGATCACCCCCTCGATCGGAGTGGAGCTCCACCTGCCGGGCTCGCCGCTGGCCGATTTCCTGGAGTCCCTGGAGAAGGTGGCCGACCTCTCCTGCCGGCTGGTGCTGCCGGCCCACGGTCCGGTGTTCAGAGACCTCAGAGGGAGAGTGATGGAGTTGCTCGAGCACCACCGGCTGCGGCTCGACGAGTGCTACCAGCAGGTCGAGGCCGGCGCCCGAAACGCCCGGGAGGTGGCCGATCGGCTGCCCTGGACACGGCGCCGGCGCCGCTTCCAGGACCTCGACCCTTTCAACCAGATGCTGGCGGTGTTCGAGTCCGAGCTCCACCTGCAGCTGCTGGCGGAGAGGGGCCGGCTGCGCCGCGATCTGGCAAACTCATCCATTAGGTACGCCCTTCCCTAGGGCGCGGCTTCAGGGGGTCTTGGCATGGCGACCACAGCGCAGCGAGTCTTCAACTCGGTCAACCCGGCGACCGAAGAGGTGGTCTCAGAGTTCCCGGAGATGCGCCCCGGGGAGATCGAGGCCAAACTCGCCGGGGCGCAGCTGGCGTTCGAGCAAATCTCCTCGGAGACCCTGGCCTGGAGGTCTCAGCGCATGCTGGAGCTGGCCCAGCTGCTGCGGCGGGACCGGGAGAGCCTCTCCCGGCTCATGACCGGGGAGATGGGCAAGCCCATCGCCGAGGCCGAGGCCGAGGTGGACAAGTGCGCCACCTCCTGCGAGTACTTCGCCCATGAGGCAGGGAGGTTCCTGGAGGTCCAGGAAGCACCATCCGACTCCCCCCGCAGCCTGGTGGCCTTCCGGCCGCTCGGGGTGGTTCTGGCGATCATGCCCTGGAACTACCCCCTGTGGCAGGTGATCCGCTTCCTGGCCCCGGCGCTCATGGCCGGCAACACCGGCCTTTTGAAGCACGCCCCCACCACCTTCGGCTGCGCCCTCGCGCTGGAGGAGCTGGTGACCAGGGCGGGGTTCCCCGAGGGATCGCTGGCGGCAGTGGTGTGCGGCACCGAGCCGGTCCCGGGCCTGATCGCCGACGAGAGGGTCAGGGCGGTGACCCTCACCGGGAGTGACGTCGCCGGCAGCCGGGTGGCCGAGGTGGCCGGTCGGGAGCTCAAGAAGGCGGTCCTGGAGCTGGGGGGATCCGACTTCTTCCTGGTGCTGGAGGATGCCGACCTGGACCAGGCCGCCGAGGTGGGGGTGCGCGCGAGGTTCCAGAACGGCGGCCAGAGCTGCATCGCCGCCAAGCGGTTCCTGCTCCAGGAGTCCATCGCCGGAGCGTTCCTGGAGCGCTTCCTGGCCCACTGCCAGGCGCTCACCGTGGGGCCACCTCTGGACCGCGCCACCCGAATCGGCCCCCTGGCCCGTGCCGACCTCAGAGAGCGGATCGCCGACCAGGTGGAGCGCTCCCGGCAGCAGGGCGCGGCCGTCCTGCTGGGAGGAGAGGCGGACTCTGGACCGGGCTACTTCTACCCGCCGACCGTCCTCACCGGGGTGACCCCGGAGATGGCCGCCTTCCAGGAGGAGACCTTCGGCCCGGTGGCCGCCGTGACCACCTTCCGGGAGCTCGAGGAGGGGATCCGGCTGGCCAACCACCCCCGCTACGGCCTGGGTGGCAACCTCTGGACGAAGGACCCCGACCGGGGGGTGGAGTTGGCCCGCCGGTTCGACACCGGCGGGGTCTTCGTCAATGGGATGACTCACTCCGACGCCCGCATCCCCTTCGGTGGGGTGCGCCGGAGCGGCTTCGGGCGGGAGTTGGCCAGCTTCGGGATCCGGGAGTTCACCAACATCCAAACCGTCTGGCGCCCCTAGCCCCTGGCACGAACTCGGCCGCCTCTGCCTAGTGGATCAGGTGGACCAGATCGCGGACCAGCAGGTAGGTGACGAACCCCATCACCACCAGATAGAGGACGGTCATCAGCCAGCGCTGCGGATGGTAGGCCCTCCAGAAGCTGCGGATCCCCCGGACGTCGAAGACCAGGGCCAGAAGGGACAGGGGGATGCCGATCCAGGGCGCCGCCACGGCACCCAGGGCCGGGGTCATGACCGGCACGATGCCGTAGGTAAAAACGCAGCGCACCCCGGTCATGGCCATGGACACCGTGAAGATCCGCGAGGTCTCGGCCTCGGTCGGCCGCGCGGCCCCCTGGGGGATGCAGAGGATCCGGCGGACCGCCGCCTCGGCGGCTGGAGGGGCTGCCCCCGCGGGCCCGGAGAGGACTGGCTCGTCCATGCGGGACAGGCTACAGGGTCCCGGCCCGGTGGGTCCGGGGGCCGAAGGGCTCCGCGAAAATGGGCGAGCTCACGGGTGTTCCGGCGGCGCTGAGCGCCGCCGCGACCTCGCCGCCAGAGCCATCGCCTGGCGGCGGATCCCGGCACCATCCACCACCATGGCGGTGACCCGCTTGCGGTCGCGCCGGCGGGCGCGCTCCTGCTCGGCGGGGAAGACCTCCTCGTCCGCTGCTGACTTCTTCATCCCACCATGATCGCCGATTGCGAAACCAGGCAGCTCCCTCAGCCGGTCACTCCGAGTGAGGATGGGTCGTATCCAGGCAGCAGTTCCAGCTGGGAGGAGACCCCCGGATGGCCCAGCGCCGCCAGGAGCGCGGACAGCGGCGGAGAGTCGACCTCGTTCTCCGCCAGGAGCAGCGACGATTCCTCATCAGACAGGGGGGCGAAGTGGAGCCCCAGGGCCAGCGCCGCCGGCTCGGTCGCCACCGCCAGGTCTGCCGCTCCCGCGGCCACCGCTCCGGCGACCGCCAAGTGGCCGGGAAATGAGCTGGAGTACCCGGGAGGGGGGGGCCCTGCCAGCCTCTCCAGCTCCCTATCGAGGACAGACCGCGCCTCCGCCCCCGGCTCCCGGTTGGCGAGGCGGAGCCTCCGCTCGAGCGCCTCCTCCAGCCGGTCGACGGGCTGATCCGCCGCCGAGATGATCCCCTCGCGCCAGCGGGCGAAGCCGACCGAGATCACCCCCTCGGGCGGCTCCGGGGCGGAGCCGGAGGCGCGATGGACACCGGCGGCGTGGACCAGGCCCAGCTGCAGCAGGCGAAGTGCCTCACGGTTGCCGCACGGCCACCAGGCGAAGCTGTACCCGGTGCCCGCCTCCCGCAATCCCTCGGCAATGAGGGGTAGGGCGGGATCGCAGCCGGCCACCAGGAGAAAGCGCGGGTGTGGGGTGGGTACCCGCGCCGTGGTGGGCGCCAGCAGGACGGAGGTTGCAGGGCCGAATCCGGGCACCGTGCCCGCCAGCCCGTCCCGGGGGACGGCGACCATGCCCCGCAAGGTTTGCACCGTCTGGGCGCGCTGGTCCTGGGGTGGGGGCTCCGCCAGCCGCACGACCTCCACCTCCTCGGTCGCCGGGGGATCCTGGAAGAGCTCCTCCACCGTACGCCCAAGGACCCGCGCCAGCTTGAGGGCCACGAGTAGGGACGGAGCCCACGCCCCGCGCTCGATCCCGGCAACCGCCTGCCGGCTGATGCCGCAGGCCTCCGCGAGCTCGGACTGCGACAGGCCGCGCCCGAGTCGGGCCAGCCGCAGCCGGCGCCCGGTGACCGGCTCGCGCGGCTCAGCCATACCTGGCCTCCTCCCGGTAGACGACCGGATCGGGAGCGTACAGCTCCAGCGGCTCCCCCGGCTGGGCCGGCTCGCTGCGGTGCTGGCGGAACCGCCCCCTCCATCTCCCCTCGGCTTCGAGGTCCAAGCTGAACCGGGTCCCGAAGGGGCGGCAGCTCACCACCCGGGCCGAGATCCGTTCTCCGGGACCACGGTCCGCCAGCCGTTCAGGATGCACCGCGAGGACACCTGCCTCCCCTCGCAGCCAGCCACGGTAGCCGGTGAGAGCGGCCACCTCCGGGCTGGCCGGGTGGAGCGCGAGTTCCGCGGCGGAGCCCACCTGGGCGAGCTCGCCCCGGACCATCACCCCCACCCGATCGGCGAAGGCCTGGGCATCCTCCAGCTGGTGGGTGACCAGGATCGCCCCTCCCGGCAGCCGGTCCACCTCCTCGACCACCAGCTCCAGCAGCTGCTCGGCGAGTGGACGGTCCAGGGCGGCGAATGGCTCGTCGAGCAGGAGCAGACGGCAGCCCGAGAGCAGCGCCCTCGCCAGGGCCACCCGGTGCCTCTCCCCCTGGGACAGCGCCCGGGGCCGGGCCGATAGCAAGGGGGTCAGGTGGAGCCGACCCGCGAGTCCCTCCGCGGCTGCCCCGTCGGCGCCTTTGGAGTACAGGAGATTCTCGCGGACCGTGAGGTGGGGGAAGAGGGCCGGCTCCTGGGTGACCAGCCGTATGCCGCCGGCACCCGGGTGCGAGGGAGCGAGGCGCTCCCCGTCCAGGATGATCGAGCCGGTGTCGGGCGGGAGGAGGCCGGCCAGGGCGGAGAGCACGGTGGTCTTGCCGGCACCGGAAGGCCCCACCAGGGCCAGGCGCTGCCCGCTCTCGAGCCGGAGCTGCACCCGGACCGGGAACAACCGCCGGCGCACCTCAAAGTCTGCGGCCAGCACGGGCGCTCCAGAAGTAGGCAAGGAGGGGCAGCGGCAGGGCGACCAGCACCAGCACCAGGGCGAAGGGAAGCGCCGAGCTGAGACCGGTCTCCTGGAGCGTAGTCCAGATCTGCAGAGGAAGGCCGAAGGGATGGTAGGCGATGATCAGGACCGCTCCAAAGGCCCCCATGGCCCGTGCCCAGGTGACCGCCAGCGCCGACGCCAGCTGGGGGGCCGCGAGGGGGAGGGTGACGCGGCGCAGGGTGCGCCAGCGGCCGTCACCCAGGAGGGAGGCGGCGCTCTCCAGCTGCGGGTCCACGGCCGAGAAGGCCGCCTCGGCTCCCAGGATGTAATAGGGGACCGCCTCGTACACCTCGGCCACCAGCAGGGCGAAGAAGGTGTCGGCGGCGGTGAGGTGGAGGTGGGCGAGGGCGCCTCCGATAGGAGTCGCCGGCCCGACCATGAAGACCAGCAGGAGCCCGATCACCAGAGGGGGCATGAGCAGCGGCAGCAGCACCGCTCCCTCCACCACCCGGTTGAGGGGCATCCGCCGGCGCGCCAGGAGATAGGCCAGAGGGGTCCCCCCCACCAAGATCACCAGAAGCGCCAGCGCCGAGGCCTCCACCGAGGTGACCAGGGGGTCCAGCGCTCCCGGTGCCCGCAGCGCGGCGACCAGCTGGCCCGGGGAGACGTGGGCCAGCAGGGTGATGGTGGGGCCGAGCACGGCTACCCAGACCAACAGGGCCGCCAGGACGGCCAGGGAAGTACCTCTCCGAGCCGGCCGCACGCCGGCCAGGACGCTCACCCGGCCAGCTTACGCACCTGGTCCGGGGCGGCTGAGGAGTGTCCGAGGATCTTCAGGGGCACCGTCGAATACCCGTCCTGGGCCAGGATCTGCCGTCCCGGGGACGAGATCAGATATTGGATGAAAGCCACAGCCGCGGCGTGGTCGTGGTCGCCCACGGTGGTGGCCTCCAGAACCAGGGGAAACCCGTGGACCAGGGCACCGGTCGAAAGTCTGAGGCTGGCTCGGGCATAGGCAGCGGCCATCGCCGGATCACCGAAGTCGAGGGCGGGCGGCAGGGGAACGTAGGGCAGGTGGAGCTGCTGCGCCTGGGAGCGGAAGGCACTGGCGGCGTCCAGCTGCCCCGCCTGTAGCTGGGCCTCGAGCGCCGTCTCGGGGTAGATCTGAGAGGACCCGCCGGCCAGGTCGGCGGACACGGCGGCCGCCGGCACGCCCAGCTCAAGCTCCGCGAGCTGGAACATCATGGCGAAGTCCTGGCCCTGGGGGTCGGTGGCGGGGTCGGTGCGTCCCAGCCGGAACCCCGGCTCCGCGAGCAGCTGGAAGAGGTCTGTGAGCGGCACCTTGCCAGCGGCTATCTTCGCGAGTTCGCTGGCATGGGGTCCGTGGGGGTAATAGGCCAGAACCAGCGGGCTGCTGGCGAATTCCACCGCCCATGAGGTGAACTTGGGCTCTAGCAAGGCGACTGGCCCAGAGCCGACCGAGAGGAACACGTTGGGGGTGATCTCTGCGGCCCGGATCTCCTGGGCTAGCCCCAGGGCACCCGCCCCCCGCCCTTCGTACGGGTAGCCGGTGTGGTGGGTGAAGGCCGGCCCCAAGTCTCGCTGCATCACCAGCTCCAGTGAGCCGGCATAGGCGACGTTGGCAGTCCCCGAAACGCGCGTCGGCGCGGACCCACAGGCTGCAAGCAGGACTGCGAGCCCAACGGCGGCGGTCACGGCGGGGACACGAGGTGGCACCTTTGTAGTGTAGCTTGCATTCTGCTAGTTCTGCTAGCGCGCTGCGTTTTGGGTCGCTCTGGTGACCTCTAAGTTCCCGCCGGCGCACCATCTCTTGGTCCCGAGTGGACGTCCACTCGTCCACCTCGCCACCGCGCGCGCCGCCGTGGTGATCTCGGTTAGGGTCTTCGACCCGGGGGCGCGGGGGGAGACGCCTACCTCGGGATCCAGCAGCCGGGGTACACCAGCAGCAGCTCGGGCAACCGGTGCAGTTCGCCTCCCTGCTGGTCGGCACCAACGGGCCGGAGGCGAACAGCCTCGGGACCAGCCTGGGAGCGGGAGGCATCACCCCGATCGCCGTCAACGGCAGGAGCTTCCCCTACGGTTCGGACTCCGCCGTGATCGAGGCCAGCAAGGGCGGAAGTGCCATCTACAACGGCCAGTGGGTCCAGTTCAACATCCAGGTACCGTCCGATTACCCGGCGGTGGGCACGGGCACCACCCTGGCTACTGGAGCCTCTGGTACGGGGTTGGCCCGAACCCCACCGCCGGGGACACCATCACGGTCGAGATGCAGTAGCTGGGCAGCCCGGTCCACCTCCTCCCGGGCTCCCGAGGGTGGGGGCTGGGCACCCCCCAGCCCCCGCCTCTCTCAGGCGGCGCGTCCGCTTCTGGGGCGGAGCACCGCCAGGAGGTCTCCAGCCTCCAGAATCAGGTGATCCTGACCCTGCAGCTTGAGCTCAGTCCCGGAGTACTTGGGGAACAGGACCAGGTCACCGGGGTGGACCTTGATCGTCTCCTCGTCGTCTCCCACCGCCACCACCTCGCCCCTCTGGGGCTTCTCCTTGGCCGTGTCGGGCAGGACCAGCCCGCTGGCGGTCACGCTCTCCTCCTCGACCAGCTTCAGCAGCACACGGCTGCCCAGTGGGGTCACCTCCGGCTCCTCGGTCATCGTCATACCTCCTTTGGGGCTATCTTCCCCGCCTCTTTCCTATTGGGGCCGGCCGGCCCGCAGCTCAGTTGAGCCCCAGGAGCCGATCGATGGCCCGCTGGTCGAAGCCCACCACCGGCCTGCCGTCGATCTCCACCACCGGGACGCCCATCTGTCCGGTGCGGCGCACCAGGTCGCGGGCCGCGGCGGCGTCGCGAGAGACGTCGACCTCGCGGTAGGGGACCCGCTGCTGCCGCAGGTACTGCTTGGCTCGCTGGCACCAGGGGCAGGTCGGAGTGGTGAAGACCAGGACCCGATGGGGTCTGGTCGCGGTCTGGGGCATCTAGGCACCTCCTAGGGTTGATCCGGCGGCCAGCGGGAGCGCGTCTTTGGAGGTCCGGCGGCTTCCCACGATGGCCTCGATGATGTCGCAGGCCTCGGCGATACGAGGCTCGGTTAGCCGGTAGAGGACGGTGGTGCCCTGGCGGCGACTGTCAACCAGGAGGGCTGACCGGAGCACCGAGAGATGCTGGCTGCAATTGGCCAGGGTGATCCCCAGCCGCTCAGCCAGCTGACCCACGGAGAGCTCCTGGGCCCTCAGCGCATCCAGGAGCATCAGGCGCTTGGGATCGGTGAGGACCTTGCAGATCTCCGCGTGGCGGCGGTAGGTGTCCTGTCGTGCCTGCGGAGTGTCTGCAAGGCTGCCGGTAGAAGACAACTGCACACTCCCAGGATAGCGAAGATCAGTTAGTTGCGCAAGTAGCCAACTACTCAGCATCATGTCTGGGTAGCTCATCAAACAAGCTACTCATCGGCCAAGAGGACCGCATTTGGCGCGCTCCTGTGCAGCGTTCACGCGCTCCCGAGCAAGCCCGGTGGAGGATCTCGCCCGCCACGGCCGCTGCCGGCCGCTGCGCCTTGTACCGGCCCGGGTTTCCTGGACAAATGGGGTGCGTCGAATGCGGCGATCGCCATCAGGCAGCCGACTCCGGCGCCACCGTCGCCGGCTCTAGTGCAGCTAGTTCAGCGGCAGTACACCAGGAACCGGCTCATCCGCTCGGACCGCATCTATCGCAGGCACGCCATTGGGCTCATCCCAGCCGTAGCGTCGAAGGACCGCGCGAGCTGGCAGCGGACAGCTGGAGCTGGCCGACCGGCAGGCCAGCGGGACCGGGTGCGCCCGCGGTGTCGATCTCACCGGCGCGGCTCCCAGCGGAACCAGCGCACCGAGGCGACGAGACCGATGATGGCCCAACCCGTGAGCTCGAGAGGATCGGCAACGTCGAACCCGTGGCTGCCCGGAGTCGGCACCAGCGCCAGCTTGATCGCCTCGCTGAAGGGCCTGACCGGGAAGACCTGGGTGAGGGCATCGAACCATTGGGGGAGTC
This sequence comes from bacterium, assembly GCA_021827985.1. GTDB lineage: Bacteria > Chloroflexota > Dormibacteria > Aeolococcales > Bog-877 > JAJYXT01. The sequence continues at coordinate 2,686 of JAKATL010000003.1, read as the reverse complement.
TGCCGAACGGGATGAAGACGTTGGAGGCGAAGAAGAGCGGGAAGATGGAGAGGTTGACGACGGCCGTGGCGGCATCAGCATTGGGGATGGCGGCGCTGATCGCCAGCCCCAGCAGGGAGAAGGCGAGAGCCCCGACGACCAGGGTGATGGTCAGCGCCGGGAGCGTCGCGGCGGGAAAGCGGACGCCGAACGCCAGGCAGGCGACGGCGAGGGAGACAGCCACCAGGAGAAGGGACACCTGGACGGCGTTCACGGCCTGGCCCAGGAGATAGCTGCGCGGCGGGATCGGGGTCCCACGAATGCGCTTCAGCAGGCCGCTTTCGCGGGCGATGGTGGAGGTGACGGCGAGATTGGTGTAGCAGGCCTGGGCGATCGAGTAGACGAGAATGGCGGCGAGTGTGAAGGTGGTGTCCTTGACCTGCTGGCCGTTGATGCTCAGCGTCTCATGGCCGAAGGACAGGGTGAACACCACGAGGAAGAAGAGGGGGAGGAACAAGGTGGAGAAGGCCGCCCCCGGGTTGCGGAGGAGGACCCGGTTCGCGTAGCGGGTGAAGTGACGGACGAGGGAGAGCTCGGCGATCACGGCGATGGCTCCCTGGTGAGTTCCAGATAGACCTCCTCCAGGCTCGGGCGGGTAACCTCGAGATCGTCCAGCGAGCCGCCCCGCTCCAGCGCCCAGCTGGTCAGCCGGTGCAGCGAGGAGGTGGGGTCGTGCGTAACCAGCTCGATGATGCCCTCGCCCACGGGCTCGCCCAGCGGAGGGGTGAGGCCCGGCGCCACCCGGAACCGGATGGTGGCGGGGCGTCCCGCCCGCCCGCCGATGGTCGCCGGGCTGCCCTCTGCGATCACCCTGCCACCGCAAATCACGGCCACGCGATCGGCGAGCTGCTGGACCTCCTCCAGGTAGTGGGAGGTGAGCAGGACGGTGGTACCGCTGCGGGCCAGGCCGCGGATCGCCTCCCAGGCGCCGATTCGCGCGGCGGGATCGAGGCCGGCCGTCGGTTCGTCGAGGAAGATCAGGTCCGGGTCGCCGACCAGGGCCACGGCGACATCGACGCGGCGGCGCTGCCCCCCCGAGAGACTCCGGACGCGGACGTCGCGTTGCTCGGTCAGGCCGACCAGCGCAAGGACGTCACCTGCCTCGCGCCGGCGCGGGTAGCATTGCCCGAGGAGCTCGACCGTTTCTGCGACGGTCAGGAAGGGGTCCAGAGCCGTCTCCTGAAGCACGATCCCGATGCGCTCACGAAGGCCACGCTCACGGTCCCTAGGGTCGAAGCCCAGCACTCCGACAGTGCCGCCGTCCCGGCTTCGGAATCCCTCAAGGATCTCCACAGTCGAAGTCTTGCCGGCGCCATTGGGGCCGAGCAGGGCGAACACCTCCCCCTCCTCCACCTGGAAGTCCAGGCCGACCAGGGCCGTACGCGAGCCGTAGGCCTTGCGCAGCCCGCTAACCTCGATGGCGGCCGCCATGCTCCTCCTCATTCAGCCCCCGGGCGGGGATCTGAGTTAGTCTTGCCATGTAGCATGGTCATCGAGTGACTAGATTGTCAAGTAAGCGAACTGAGCGCCCTTTGGTGGAGGCGGTGCTCCTCGAGCTCCGGGCACTGAGCACCGACGTCGACCGCCTCGATGAGGCGGCGGCCCAGCGGTTCGGCCTGAACAACACGGACCTGCGCGCCCTGGACATCATTGACCGTCAGGGCGGTGCCTCCCCGACCAACCTCGCGAAGGCGCTCGGACTGACGACCGGAGGAGTCACCACGGTCATCGATCGCCTGGAAGCAGCCGGCTACGCACACCGTCACCCTGACGGCCGCGACCGGCGCCGCCGTGTGGTCGTGGCGGCTCCCAGGACCGGCAAGGCTCGAGAGGCGGTGTTCGGTGGCCTGATGGGCGCCGTGCGTGAACTCGCCGCGAGCTTCTCGGATCAGGACCTGGCCGCGATCCACGACTTCCTCGGCCGCCACCGCGAGATCTTGAACGCACATTCTGACCGGCTGCTCGCTTCGCGGCCGAGGCCGGTGCCGTCGGGGGGTGTCGGAGACACGAGGACAGCCTCAGGAGGGGGCCGGAACGCCTCCAAGTCGGGGCCGGAGGCCCAGGTTGGCGCGCAGAGGTGAGCTGTCCGGCGCCCAGCTCGGCCGATGCTGCCCGACTGGCCCCACCGTGAGGCTGGTGCGGTCAAGCGAAGGGATCCTCCGGCGCTGGGAGATTCGCACTCTCCGGCCTCGCCACGGTCTTGCGTCCAGCGCACCAGGCAGCGCTCTCCACTCCTGTGGGATGGTCTAGGAGCTCAGGCCCGGTCCACCCGGGTGCAGGAGGCGATCTCCTCCGCCTGCTCGGCAACCAGCGCCTGACTCACCCAAGCAGCTCCAGCACCCTCGGGTCACGCACTGAGTAGCGGGCGGAGCGACCGTCACGGCGGAGGGTCAGCAGCCCGCAGGTGACCAGGCAGGCGAGGTGGGCGGCCACCCGTCCCTGGGACAGCTGGACGTGGCGCACGCACTCGGTTCCCTGTCGTTCCCCACCGGCGCAGAAATCCAGCAGAGCCAGCCGGGTGGGGTTGGGAGCTGCCTCCGATCAGTAGCCTTCTGTGCCCCATATGTATGTTCTAGTCTGCTATCATGGTGAGCGTGAACCTGAAGCAGTGGGCCGAAGTACAGGGGGTGCACTACCACACGGCCTA
>JAKATL010000066.1 GCA_021827985.1 bacterium | reverse complement strand
TCACCAAGTTCGTGTTGGACGAGAACCGGGTGCCGGTGGCTCCCTTCATGCTCTTCGACTACTACCTGATGCACACCGTCCCCAAGGACCTGGTGCGAGAGGCGCTGAACAACCTCATCGCCCGGTGCGACGAGGTCTGGGTCTTCGGCGAGCTCTCCCTGGGCCTAAAGGTTCAGGTGGGGATCGCCAAGCGGATGCACAAGCCGGTGCGTTACTTCGACATAAGTGAGCTGCCCTACCAGGTGACCGGGATCCCGGAATCCATGGTTCCTGAGGAGCGCTAGGGGAGAGGGCCGCTTCTAGGTCCTGCGCCCTCGCCCCTAGCGGAGCCGGCCTGGAGCTCAATCCGTGCACGCTCCAATGCCGTCTTCAGATGCTCTGAGGTGAATGGGCCCTCATACTCGGCAAGGCTACCTCCACCTTCCAGCTGTTGGCGGCACCACTCCGCCAGCCGGTGCAGCTGCTCGAGCTGCTGCGCCACGAACTGCGGGCTCACCGGGCGGCCATGGCCGGGCACCACCAGCTCGGTCCCCAGCTCCAGGAGGCCGGCCAGAGCCAGGGGCCAGCTGAGGGGATAGGCGTCCTCGAGGGCCGGGAGCCCCCCCTCCTCCACCAAGTCGCCAGCCAGCACGGCGCCAAGCTCAGGCAGGACCACCATCAGGTCGTGGTCGGTGTGCCCCCTGCCCACGACCCGGAGCTCCGCTCGCACTCCACCGAGGTCCAGGGTTTCGCTGTTGTCCACCAGCCGGTGGGCGACAGAGATCGGCGCCGAACCCAGCCGATCGGCGAAGCCCGGGTCGTTGGCCTGGAAGGACTCTGCCGCCAGCCGGCGCTGGGCAGAGCCGCTCCCCAGCAGGTCACTGACGCACCCCCGGGAGGCGAAGCTGTCCACGTCCTCGAAGGCGGAGTTGCCAAAGCAGTGGTCGTAGTGGGCATGGGTGTTGACCACCACCAGCGCCCGACCCTCGAGCTGCGTCTCCACCGCCTGGCGGAGCTCCAGCCCCTCCTCCCGGGTGCTGCCGGTGTCGACCAGAAGGGCGCGGTGGTCGCCCGTGACCAATACGCAGTTGACATTCACCGGGCGGCCCACCCAGCGCTGCAGTCGGGGCCCGATCGGGACCCAGCCGCGCCCTGGGCTCAACCCATCGGCTCAGAGGCGGGGTGGGAGCGCCGGCTGCCGGCCCCTTCGGGGACACCGCCTGGGCTACGCCAGCTCATGCCCGGGACCAGCCCCGGGCAGCAGGCGGCTGGAGGCCGGAGGCCCGAAGACAGCGGCCAGGCACTCCGCCGGTCGGCCGGTTGGTTACGCCGCAGCCCTCCTCAGAAATCGTGCGATGCACAGGTGACCCCGGTCCCGCAGCCAACGGGACGGCCACCCAAACCAACACAGCCAGTCAAAGTTACCAGCCCGCGCCGATCGAGAACGGGCGGAGCAGATTCGCTGCACGTAAGCAGACCTGGAAGGGGGGCCCACCATCACCGCGAGTCCGGGCTTCGTCCGTCTTGACAACGATATATCTTTGATCTATCCTCGACGCGTCGGAAGGTCCGGTCAGACGGATCACGCGACATGCTGGAGGAGCTTGGGATGCATCGAGAAGGACACATGGAAGGGCCGTGCGCCGGGGGCCCCGGCGGACGCCATCGGGGGCGGTTCGGGCGCCTTGACCCGGAGGGTTTCGCCCGAGGCTTTCGTGGTGGCTGGGGCGGCGGCATGAGGGGTCCGTTGGGGATGGGACGCGCGCCCCGAGGCAACGTGCGAGCCGCGATCCTGCTGCTGCTCGAGGAGCAGCCCCGGAACGGGTACCAGATCATGCAGGAGATCGCGGCGCGCAGCAACGGCGTCTGGCAACCCAGCCCAGGGTCGGTCTACCCGGCCCTCCAGCAGCTGGAGGACGAGGCCTTGGTGGCCGTCCAGGAGGCGGACGGGCAAAAGCTCTACCGCCTGACCGAGGCCGGGGTGGCCCATGTCGAGGCCCACAGGGCTGAGTACGGGCTGCCCTGGGACGCGGCGTCCGGAGCGGTCGGGAGCGAGATCCACGAGCTAGTGTCGCTGATGCGGCAGTCGGCTGCTGCGCTGTTCCAGGTGGTGCGGGCTGGGGACCGGGCTCAGGTGGCCAAGGCGGCCCAGCTTATGCGGGAGACCCGGCGCGGACTCTACCGGATTCTTGCGGAGGACGGTACGGACGCCGAATAGCGAAGCTGACCGCGGGCTGGCACCCAGGGACCGCCCTAGGGGCCGGCCTCCTGGGGGGCGAGGAACCGACGCGCGGGATGCCGGAGGCGGCTGACTGGGGATGGCCCGCCACTGCCCGGCGTGACGGACGCGGCGGCCAGGTGACCTGAGCCCCGGCCATTGACCCACATAAGTGAGCGCCCTGGCCGGCTTCTCAGACGACGGTAGCCCCTCGAACTCGTCGGGGGCCGGGTACCCGAGGGGACTGTGCCGCCGCCGCGGCCGTGAAGAAGCACAGGCCCCTACCCCGGCAGAGCTGCCAGGTGGTCTTGCTGCCGGACCCGGGCTCCCTCCTCCTCGAGGAGCCGGCGCTGGCCGCAGACTCCCGGGCGCGCTAACAGGGTGCTAGCACAACCGACGTTGCACCGCCAACGGAACTGAACGAGGAGGCGGTTCGCCGATCAGGCGGCCAGTGGCGAGGCGGAGAGCGGTCTCCGACCGACCAGTTATGTCCGAAGGGATCGCGGAAGCCACCCTGGCGATGGATCCCCCACGGCACCTGCTGGTCGTCCACCTCGGAGCCGGGAGAGGCTCCTTTGGCCACCGCTTGAGCCAACATGCGGTCCGGACCATGAGGAGGCCCCTGGCCATGACATGGCCAGGGCCGCAGGTCGGTCCTGAGTCCGCCCCAGGCGTCGGACCACTTCCACGACAGTGATCAGGCGAACCGGTGTTGGCGCCTCCTCCTCGTTGGCTTCCTTGGCTAGGACTCTGACCACGCCGATAGCGACCACACCCAGCCACATGCTGCACATCTTGAGTTCACTCGGGATGTCCCTGGCAACCCTGGGCGCATGTGGGGAACGTCACACGTGCTTGCGCCACCCCTCCGAGATCGAATTTTCGTCTCTGGTGGAGCCGGTCCCCTGCGGCCCCGCGGCCATCGTGAGCGCCGCCGCCAACCGATGGGATGCCAGGCTGGCCGCACTGGTAGGTTCGAGTAGTTGTTTGGGCATCGACGACTCGCTGACTGACCGATACTCTTAGCGGGACGCCGTCAGAGAGCACCGAGGTGAATCGATCTCCCCAAGGAGGTGCCGATCATCGCGCAGCACCGCAGTGAAGCTGACTGGGTCTCCCGTTTCGCTGATGAGGTGATCGCCGCAGCGGAGCGTCGCGCCCTGGGCAGACCCATCGTCGTCGCATCGGGCCTGAGCCCGTCGGGCCCGATCCACCTCGGCAACCTACGCGAGGTCATGACCCCGCACCTCGTAGCCGAGGAGATCAGGCGCCGCGGCCTCGAGTGCGTCCACATCTTGTCGTGGGACGACTACGACCGCTTCCGCAAGGTCCCCGCCGGTGTAGATCCGTCGTGGTCCACTCACATAGGCAAGCCCCTGACCTCAGTGCCACCGCCGCCGGGCAGTCGGTACGCCAGCTGGGCCGACCACTACAAGGCTCCGATGTTGGGGGCACTCGCCCAGCTTGGCGTCGAGTTCCAGGGGGTCAGTCAGACTGAGCAATACACCTCCGGGGCCTACCGCACCCAGATTCTTCTCGCGATGCACGAGCGGAACCGGATCAGACAGGTCCTCCAGCGCTACCGCACCACGGTCACGGCGGGTGCAAGGACTGAGAGCCCGTCGGATGCGGCTTTCCGAACGGACCCTGGCACTGGCGAGGACGACCGTGGATCGGGCCCCACGGACGAGAGCGATGGCCTAGCCGCCGCCGGCTACTTCCCATACAAGCCTTACTGCTCAGCCTGCGAGCGTGACCTCACTACAGTCACGGCCTACGACGACGAGACCACGGCGATCGCCTACACCTGTATGTGCGGGCATGCCGAGACGGCAAAGCTCTCCGAGCACAGCTGCGGCAAGCTCGTGTGGAAGGTGGACTGGCCCATGCGCTGGGCCTACGAAGGCGTGCTGTTTGAACCGTCTGGGGTGGACCACCAGTCCCCCGGTTCGTCCTATGTCGTCGGCACCCAGCTAGTCAGGGACGTCTTCGGTGCTGAGCCGCCGATCGGCCCGATGTACGCCTTCGTCGGTTCCGCCGGGATGGCAAAGATGTCGAGCTCCAAGGGCGAGGTGCCGACCCCGGCGGACGCACTCGAGATCATGGAGCCACAGGTACTGCGCTGGCTCTACGCGCGTCGTCGGCCGCAGCAGTCCTTCACGATCACCTTCGATCACGAGATCCACCGCCTCTACGACGAGTGGGACGCGGTTGGGAGAAAGGTCGCCGACGGGACGGCGACAGGCGCTACCGCCGCAGCCTACGACCGCGCCATCGGTACGGCTGCGGGTAGGCTGCCGGCCACTCCGCATCCACTGCCCTACCGCGCGCTCGCGTCGGTCGTCGACATGAGCGCAGGCGACCCGGAGCAGATCCTCCGCATCCTGGGCGACCTGGACCCGGACAGCGCTCTTGGCGCCCTCGATGAGGTTCGGCCGCGCCTTGACCGCGCGCAGACCTGGGTCGAGACCCAGATGCCGGCGGACCAGCGCACCCGCGTTCGAGACGAGCCTGACGTCCAGCTGATCGCCTCGCTCACCAAGGCGGAGTCCGAGTCCCTGCGGCTGCTGCTCGACGGGCTGGACGATCACTGGTCGCTAGACGGGCTGACCACCCTTGTATACGCCGTGCCGAAGGTCCAAGCCGGCTTGCCACCGGATGCCCCACCGACGGCTGAACTTAAGACCCTACAGCGGGCCTTCTTTGCCCTGCTCTACAAGCTGTTGGTCGGACGTGATACGGGACCCCGGCTGCCCACGTTGCTGCTCGCTGTTGGACGGGCCCGGGTGCGAACACTTCTGGGCAGGTGCCCCTGAAGCCTGGATCCCTACCGCCAGCTCAGCCGCCTCTTCCACATCGTGGGGGTCGCTATGCCAATACTGGAGGGGGCACCCAGAATGGCGATGGATCTGTCATGACCCCCGAGAAGTGAGCCAGGTGACCGACTTCCGGGGTCCCCACAGTGACACTGGCCGTCAATTCCGAACGGTGACCACCCGATCACCGACACTCCCCAATGAGACAAGGTCGCGGTGCTGGCACTAGGCGCGCCCCAGCACACTCCCCAGCAAGGGGTTGTCAGAGGTCAGTGAGTTCAGGTGGCGCGGTTCTAACAAGCTCCTTGATGGCGGAGGGAGAGGGATTCGAACCCCCGGAAGCGTTGCCGCCTCAGCGGTTTTCAAGACCGCCGCAATCAACCACTCTGCCATCCCTCCAAGCGGCGCGCACCCTCATGATCCCACCGAGCAGCGTCGGGCATGCAACGTTGCCGGGTGCGCTGGCTCAGACGGTGGATGGCTCGGCCAATCCGAATTCGCGCACCGCCCGGGCCCGGAAACCGACCGCGGCCGTGAC